>CAVZQU010000016.1:0-93869 GCA_963777515.1 uncultured Bacteroidota bacterium | reverse complement strand
ACTTTTTCTATTATTTTACTGATTTTTGTATAATAACCTTCGCAATTAAAAATCTTCTCTCAAGATGAGGGTTGTCTTGAATGTTTTTCTTTTTCTTATAATCCTATGACAAAAAAATATTTATCAAATCTTTTTAAGGCCTATCAAAAAGGCGATGCAAGAGAGGAATCTTACTATGAATATCTTGCAGAATTTTTAAGAGAGTTTTCGCAATCCAAGAGAAAAAAGAAAATTGATATAACTATTCTTCCTAAAAAAACAGAAGCAGGCAACCCGGATTTTAGAGTTTGGGACGGCAGACAAAAAATAATTGGTTACATTGAAGCAAAAGATTTAGGCGTTGACCTTGACAGAATTGAAGACAGCGAACAGCTTGAAACGATATTTATCCACCTTCCCGAATGTTATTCTAACAAACTTCACTGAATTTCGATTTTATAGAGAAGGTGAACTTTTTGATAAAGTTTCAATTGCACGTCCGTTTGTAATTAAAAAGCTCTCAACTGTTCCGCCGCTTGAAAATGAAGATAAATTATTTGAACTGCTTTCAAGATTTTTAGATTTCTCCCTTCCCAAAACTTACACAGCCAAGACACTTGCTGTTGAGCTTGCTAAAAGAACTAAGTTTTTAAAAGATGAAATTGTAAGTGAGGAATTAAAATCCGGCACTGAATCTATTCAAGGTTTTTATTCAGCCTTTAAAGAGTTTTTAATTGCCGGAATTAATGAAGATGAATTTGCAGATTTATATTCGCAGACTATTACTTACGGTTTGTTTGCCGCCCGTTTACGTGCCGGAAAAGAATTCAGCAGAAAGCTTGCTTATAATTTTATACCTAAATCAATCGGAATTTTAAGAGACGTTTTCAAATTTATTTCTTTGGAAGACTTACCTCAGCAGATGGAAGTTATAATTGATGATATTGCGGAAGTTCTAAATGCGGCAGATGCAAAAAAGATTCTCGATCAATATTATCACGAAGGCAAAGGAAGTGACCCGGTTTTGCATTTTTACGAAACATTCCTTTCGGTTTATGATCCAAAGACAAGAGAAAAGCGAGGCGTTTATTATACACCCGAACCGGTTGTATCTTTTATTGTCCGTTCGCTTCATCAAATACTTAAAGACAAGTTTAATATCTCTGACGGCCTTGCCTCCAAGAATGTAACTTTGCTCGATCCCGCCGGAGGAACACTCGGCTTTTTAGCAAAAGCAATAGAAACAGCAGTTGAAGAATTTGAAAGCAAATACGGCAAAGGCGCTGTTAAATCATTTCTTAAAGATCAAATCCTACAAAACTATTATGCATTTGAATTGATGATGGCTCCTTATGCAATCGGGCATATGAAAATGTCATTTCTTTTAGAAGAACTTGGCTACAGAATGGAAGACGATGAGCGTGTAAAATATTATTTGACCAATACACTCGAAATGAAAGAACTTAGATGAATCTAAATTTCCCGGGATGTCGTCACTCTCCCACGAAAGCCACGAAGCCGGAAAAGTTAAAAAGCAAGTTCCTATTCTTGTTGTTCTTGGCAATCCGCCTTATTCCTATGATTCTTCAAATAAGGGAGAATGGATTTCTGACGTAATTAAAGAATACTATCAAGTTGATGGGAAACCTCTTGGCGAAAAAAACCCAAAAGGATTGCAAGATGATTATGTTAAGTTTATCCGCTTTTCACAATGGAAAATTGATGAAGCCGGTGAAGGCGTATTAGGATTTATTACTAACCACAGCTATCTCGATAATCCTACTTTCCGGGGAATGCGTCAGTCTTTGATGAACAGCTTTGATGAAATTTATATTCTTGATTTGCACGGAAATAGTTTAAAAAAAGAAAAAGCACTTGACGGAAGTAAAGATGAAAATGTTTTTGATATTCAGCAGGGTGTTGCGATTGCATTCTTTATCAAGAATAAAAATAGAAAGCAAAATCAATATTTCATTACGAAATTTATGGTTTAAGAGAAAACAAATATGATTGGCTTAACAAGCACTACATTAATAATGTTAAATGGAATAAACTAGTACCGAATAGTGAGTTCTATTTATTTATTCCTCAAGATCAGAGACTACAGAAAAATTATCAAGCCTATTTAAAAATTACAGAAATATTTCCAGTGAATAGTGTTGGTATTGTGACAGGTAGAGATGCATTAACAATTGGTTGGACTGAAGATGAAATTTGGAAACGAGTTCAAAATTTTGCAAGGCTTGAAACTGAATTAGCAAGACAAACTTATAATCTCGGTAAGGATTCAAGAGATTGGAAAATCGAATTTGCACAAAAAGATTTAGAAGAAAGTGGATTAAGCAAAAGTCATTTAGCTAATATTCTTATACCGTCCATTTGATATTCGATATACTTATTATACTGGAAAATCGAGGGGATTTTACATGACCCCAAGAGGCAATTATGCGCCATATGTTAAAGAAAATATTGCTATTTTTGGGTCGGCAGTATCTGTATGGTTCGGATAATTATTGGCAATATTGTTTTGTATCAGTGACAATTATTAGATTATAATCTCTATACAGAAAAGGTGGAGAATTATGTATTTCCCACTTTATATTTATCCTGAAACCGATAAAAAAGATTTATTCAGCGAACATGAAAGCGGAGAGAAAAAGCCAAATATAAAACCGGAATTGTTTGAGAGTAAATAAAAACTGAAATTTCTACTAAAAAAGAAGTAACGTACCCGGAAGAAATTTTTTATTACATCTATGCTGTTCTTTACAGCAACACTTACCGCACAAAATATGCAGAGTTTCTTAAAATAGATTTTCCGCGTGTTCCTTTCACAAATGATTACAAACTTTTTATTCAACTCGGTAAACTCGGCAAGCAGCTTGCGGATTTGCATTTATTAAAGTCGAAAGAATTAGATAAAACAATTTCACAGTTTCCTATCGAAGGCAGCAACAAAGTAGAAAAGCCGATGATTCAACTGTCGAGCTCACAGAGCATGCCGAAACGTCATCATGACAAATCAGGAAAAGTGTACATTAACAAAACGCAATATTTTGATGGCATTTCAGAAGAAGTTTGGCAATACCAAATCGGCGGATACCAAGTCTGTGAAAAATGGCTGAAGGACAGAAAAGGAAGAGAACTTTCGCTTGATGAAATTCAAACCTACTGCAAAATTGTAACTGCATTTTCAAAACGATTGAACTACAGAATGAAATAGATAAATATTATGATTATGTTGAGAAAAGCTTAATAGAATAAAGTTAACTACACCATGGATTTATCTATAGCATTTTTGTAATTAATTTGTCAAACACAAAAAAGAAAATAGGAATAAAGGGTGGCTTTTGTTTTTTGTCTTCGTTTTTGAAATAATCTTTTAGCGCGAAGTTCTTTGTTTACTTTCTTTGTTTTTAGATCAACATAATCCTGTGCAGCGATTTGAAAGATTTGTCCGGCAGAAGTGTCTGCCAAAATATTGCAGGCACAAAGAACCTAAATTATAATGCGATCCCTAAGCCCAATAAAATAATTGTAATCGAAAGAGATAATAAAAGCAAAGTAGTTTTTTTATTCCCGCGTTTTGCTAACAATATTCCAAGCATATAATCCTTGTTTTCATTTATTAAAAAATCTGTTTTAATTTACAAACAATTTAATAAAAATACCATCATAACCGGGATGATCATTTTTGAATAGACTGCTGTTTTAAACATGTTTTTATTTTCCCTTGTATACAAAGAAAAATAAGGTAATAAGCTTATTGTTTTCCGGAGCTGATGGTTGTTACTAAAGTTTGTATATTTAATAAGGTTTCCCTCCAATGTTTAATTATTTTTGATTAGTATAGATCTATAGTTCTTTAAAACCTTCTTGCTTGTTATGACCTTAGTAAAACAATTCTGTTTACAATAAATGAACCTTATGGCCTTATCTAATTTACAAACCGAACCTCTTTTTTCTTTATTTGGAAAATTCATTTTGGACAGATATGTTTGAATAGATTACTTTAGCAATCAGATAATTTAAAACACAATCGTCAAATAAAATGAAATTGCTTGCATTTCATTCAACATTGATATATCTATTACTTATTGCTTCAAGCTGCTCTCTTCAGATGCAGATTGAAAATTAAATTAGTCAATTTAAAGATTTTATAGAAAGGTAATGAGATGGAATTTAGAAGAATTGTTCCGGATATAACATCAAATAAAATTGCAGAAAGCAAAAATTTCTATACCGCTTTTGTTGGGTTAAAGCTGGCAATGGATATGGGCTGGATATTAACTTTTATTTCTGAATCAAATCCAAAAGCTCAAATCAACTTATTGTATTCCGACAAGCAAAATATTGACAACTCAAATGTTATGTTAAGCATTGAATCTTCAGATGTTGAGGGATTGTATAAAAAAGCACTTTCCGAAAAGAGAGAAGTTACTTACCCCTTAAAAATTGAAGAATGGGGAGTTAAAAGATTCTTTGTTAAGGATCCGAATGGTGTAACTGTGAATATAATGTGTCATACCAATATGGCTAAAGGGACAGAAAGTTTAGTTAAAGAATGGTTTGATAAATGGGAGAAAGGCGATTTTCTCGATTTACCAATTTCAGATGACTTCAAACATACAAGTCCTTTTGGTACAATTGACGGCAAAAAAGCATATATAGATCTTGTTAAGAAAAATCAAGATAAGTTCTTGGGCTATGCTTTTGAAATAAAAAGCGGCATTTATGAAAATGACAAAGCCTGTGTGCGATACACTGCCAAACAAGGGAAGGATTTTGAACTGAATGTAAGCGAGTGGTATTACATAAAAGACAATTTGATTTATGAAATCATTTCATACTATCATATTGGTGAAATTCGCAAAGAACGAGAACTGAAAAAATAAAAAGCTTCCGCCGACAATTTATTTAAATCATGGCAGTAAAGCACTAAATTCAATGATGCAAGTTATTATTATAAATTGAGTTTAGACTTAAATTCGTTTGTCAATTTAGAAAATGAATGGCTGAAGGAAGAAGTTTCAAAAGGCAGCTTTATGATTTTAATACCATAAAAATTATTAAGTTTATGAAGTTCATTCCGATTTTATTATTTTCTTGCTGATTTCCAGGTAAAGCTTATCATGGTTGTAAACAATAGTTAACTTTTGGATATAGGAGATAATATTATGAACTCTTTTTATAACTCCCTTTCTAAAACACTTACCATCATATTAGTTGTACTTATAATACAGGTTAACAATGCACAGACCCGTTATAAAGATATCGTTTTTTCTAATGTAACAAATACAAATAAAATTCAATTCGGCAGCAGTGTTAAAATTTCCGGTTCTAGCTCTAATTTATATTTGGATTTATATGAACCAGCCAATGATACTTTAACAGCAAGGCCGCTGGTTATATGTATTCATGGCGGCAGTTTAACAACCGGGCTCAGGAGCGACATGGCTTCATCCTGTATTGACTTTGCAAAACGCGGGTTTGTTGCGGCTACTATAGATTACAGACTGGGTATTGAATCCCCCAAAGGAGTTACAACGATATTAGAAGAACTTTTGCGGGGTGTTCAGGATACTAAAGCTGCAGTTCGTTTTTTCCGTTCGCATGCAGCAGCTTACGGGATAGATACTTCACAAATATATCTTGAAGGTTCTTCGGCAGGAGCTATGATTGCAGTACATTACGCATATTGGGACGAGGATGAAATTCCTCCTGATGTAGATCAGGCAAAGTGGGGAGATATAGAAGGGACAAGCGGAAACCCGGGATTTTCATCTGAAATTAAAGGGATAATAAATTTTTACGGGGCAATCGTTGATCCAACATGGATTGAGCCTGGAGATTTGCCGGTTGCTAATTTTAATGGCTTACTGGATGTAGTTGTTCCTGCAGATAGCGGTATATCTAACGACTTTGACATACAATTATATGGCGGTGTAGCAATATCCAGAATAGCAACACAACTAGGAATATATAACCAGTCTTTATTCCCCGAAACCGGACACGGCGGAAATGCAGGGCTTTTACCTGCTTTCAGTTCAAATTTCCTTTATTCATTAATGGTTCTTTCTTCTTCTACTCCGCAGGATTTTACATCCATGAAACTCTCTGAAGATTCATTAAAGATTTTCCGCTATGACAACTATACTTTCAACACAACTGCTATTGATAAATTTGGCAACAGGATAATTTTACCTTCATCAATGATACAATATTCTTGCGACAGCAGGATTGGATCGATAAAATCATACGGGGTTTTCACCCCTGGTGACAAACCCGATAGCGGATATGTTTACGCAGAGTTCAATAATACTACAGACTCATGTTTTATCAAAACTTATGATTTCAAATATTTTATTATCAAGCCAAGATTAGCTGTTACTGATACATTAAATACTCTTAAAATCAGTATTGATACTTATGACGCCGATTCGGTAAAGCACGATCTTCCGATAACGAAGTTTAATTTGACCTCAACCAATCCGTCTGTAGGGACTATTGATTCATTGGGTAATTTTACCGGGAAGGTGAATGGTACAACATATATAATTGCTGCATTTAACGGATACAGCGATACATCAATTGTTAAAGTCGAAAACGCAAGTGGTATTGTCAGCTTCGATTTGCTTGAGAGTTTAAACGGATGGACATTTACAGGAGAAAATTTAGATTCGCTTTCAGTAACTCTTGTAACAGATCAGAAGTCTGCCGGTGATGCGTCATTTAAAATAGATTATAAGTGCACCTATGATCCTAAGAATCTTTATTATATGGTATATCTTAATAAAGACATACCTGTATATGGTATTCCGGATTCAATATTTCTTGATGTAAAATCAGACGGCAGAAAACATAAACTATATTACCGCTTTTGGGATACTAATTCGGCTATCTTCAGAGCATTTGGAAAAAAGTATCTCAATGATAGCTTAGCATTTGATAATGTATATGCACCTATGACAGGATTGACACAATTGTCAGGTAATTCTGATTTAACTTATCCTTTAACACTTAAAAGAATAGAGATTGAACTTGCTCCCGTTAAATCTCAGGGAACAACAACCTCAGGAACAATTTATGTGGATAACCTAAGGTTAAAATATCCCGGTAGTGTCACCGGTGTTGAGGAAAATCTATTCTCGCCTGTTTCTTTCAATCTTGAGCAAAACTATCCTAATCCTTTCAATCCATCTACCAATATTAGTTTTAGTCTTGCAAAGAACGGAAAAGTAAATATAAAGGTTTATGATATACTTGGACGTGAAGTAGCTATACTGATTAACAAAGAACTTAATCGGGGTTTTCATTCTGTTATATTTAATGCATCAGGTCTATCGAGCGGAGTATATTTTTATAAACTAGAAACCGGCAGCCATTCAGCGATTAAAAAAATGATATTGCTAAAATAGTGTTAATTGGAAAATACAATTGGCAATTAAAATGAAACTGCTTGCAATGCATTCAACATTGATATATCTATTACTTATTGCTTCAAGCTGCTTAGCTCAAAACAATAAACTAGAAAATCAGCCCTCCATTAAATATAAAGAAGGCAAGTACATTTTAAATCTGCCATCCAAAATGAAATCTGCTTTAAGCAAATACAATGCTTCATTTGTTCATTGGAATACAAAAGATTACACTCCTAAAATTCTAACGAATTTAAAGAAAGACAGCGGCGCCAGCAGTGCGCCATTCGCATTAGTAGTTGATGTTAATAAAAACGGAAAGCTTGATGTTATCATTGACGGTCATGATAGCACGAAAGCTTTACTGATATGTATTTTGTCGAAAGGCGAAAACTATAATGTTTTATTAATTGATGAACATCCGTTATATCATCCTTCGGAAATTGAAAATTATAATGACGGCAAAAAAGAATACGGTTTAAATTATTATATGCGGGCTAACCGGCAAAATAAAGAAAACGGAACAGCAATTTTTACTATAGCAATTCCACAGCAAAGTGATGCAGCAGGTGCTTTACTTAAAGATGGGATAATGATAGATTATTATTTCAAGAACGGAAAATTTGAAGCAGAAAAACAAATACTTTAAAACATGATTACGCCCGCAGCTTTTAATAGATTTTATCTGCAGCAGCATCACTCAATAAAAAATAAAATTATAAATAATTTATTTGTTAGGAAAGTTAAATGAGTCAGCAATATAATTGTAACCAGCAAATGGATATAAAATATGACCATCAAGAGTTAATAGATTTTCCTGAGATTATAAAGCAATTTGAAGATAAGTGGTTAAATCAAACTAATCAGATTCATCTTTCAGATAAAATATTTCCTCTACGGGCACTTTAAAATATCGGGAAATTTTCAACGCTATTATTGTTGATGGAATAAATCTGCCCACCTCAATAGTGCTGATAGTTTTTCGCGATACACCAATTTGATTTGCTAAATCACTTTGGCTAAGTTGGTGTTCCGCTCGAAATACGCGTATGCGGTTTTCCAGCTTTTCATTCATATTCCTGCCTTCTCATTTTCTTCTTTATTACCCGCACGAAAAAGTATAAGAGAACTTATACTGAATGATGCAAGTAAAAGAAAAACCGAAAGGTCTAAATAAAATTTTGCCGGTATCTCTGAAGTATTTTCCTTTGAAATACTTCTAATGAAAAAAAGCAAGATAAGACTAAGAAGCCAAGATATTTTAAATGCCTTATTCATCATCTGGTTTACATAACTATCGCCTGTATTCAAAAGTTGATACCGTTCGTTGCGGGGTATAAATTTTATTTTCCAAAAAACAGTGATTACCAGCGTTAGTGCAAAAAGCACAAAAAGAATTACGGCCGCAATCTTTAAGTAATTCAATACATATTCATCGGCAAAATAAGCTGCTATTTTTACTGCGAAGACAGAAGATAAAAATAGCATAGAAAGCAAAAGGAGACGACGCTGTATATCAGCATGTTCTGCACCTGACATTTTTTTCATGTTACTCATAATTATTTCCTCATTAATGTTTATAACTCTTAAGTTTCATTATGAAACCTATGACTACCTAAATGATACCTATCGGTATCAGAAAATATAATTAATCCAAAAGTATTTGTCAATAAAAATTCTCTAATATTTTAGGGAAAATGAAAATAGCAGCAAACATAATTTACTATCTTGAAAATTTATTTTTTAAATCTTGTAAGAAATCCTGCCTGATTTGATACTATTATATTAAATTCAATTGTGTTTATCATAGATGTAAAGAAATGAGCGAAAACGAACAAACAAAAATTTTTAATGATTGGCTGAAAAAATATAAAGGCCTGCTATTTAAAATTATTCGTTCTTATGCTTTTAACTTAAACGACCAGGAGGATTTGTTCCAGGAGATAACCATTCAAATTTGGAATTCGATACCCAATTTTAAAGGAGATTCATCAGCTTCAACCTGGGTTTACCGCGTTTCATTGTACTCCGCTATTTCCTGGTCAAAAAAAGAAAAGAAGCATACTAACGGCAAACAACCACTAGATGGAATCAGCCACATGCTGACTGAAATATCAAGCTTTAAAGACAGCCGAGTAGAATGGTTATATAAACAAATATCTAAATTAAATGAAATAGATCGTTCAATTACCCTCCTTTTACTGGATGGCTTCAGTTACAAAGAGATGTCAAATATACTTGGTATTTCCGAAAGTAATGTAGGAGTAAAAATTAACCGAATTAAAAAAAATCTAATACAAAAGTCAGAGGAGGTTTTTTAAAATGGAGTTTGAAGACATGAAAAAAATTTGGGATGAACAAAACAACGAAAACATTTACGCAATCAATGAATCGGAATTGCACCGGCGGGTTATTAAAAATAAAAATAGAGTCAAACGTATGGTAAATAAATTTGAGTTGACCTACCTTGCTGCCATGATTGCGTTAAGTTTATTCGCAATTATTGTAGGAATACAACGCCATCATTTTTTTAAATTCGCTGATGCTTTTATCTTTCTTTTAGCGGCCGGGTATTTTTATAAGAGCCGTTTGGACAGGATAAAATATGAAGGCCAATCAAATCTCTCAATTTTAGATGACCTTGAACAGTCAATACGAAGCCTTGAATATCACGGTAAACGGCATAAATATTTTAGACTATGGCTCATTTTGCCCATGGTTAGCGCAGTCTTAATAAATTTAGCCTACACTTATGACACCAGGCCGTTGTGGACGCTGCTTATTGCTTTGGGTTCATTTGTTTTCGCTGATTGGGCTATGAAAAAAGAATTGCAATGCAGAATTTTACCAAAAAAAGAAGACTTGATGCATTTACGCAGTTTACTTTTAAAGGATAATTAATTTATTTATGTTATTAATTTTATTAGAAGAACAAAATGGAATTGAATAAAAAAATATCAGAACCGGACAGCACTGCAGTACGAACAGCATTAGGGCGTGCATTGCATGTTCAAGTTGATGCAAAGCCCCATATAATTGAAGATGAAATTGGATTATTGATCTAACAAATGGTGCTGGTTTTAAAGAAGCAAAAACAATTTCAACAAAAGATATGATAAAAAATTATTTTAAGAATAGAGACGATGATCTTGTACCAGCCAGCAGAGAAATATTTTTATTAGCAGAATTATAAACCGAAAATTTTTTATATACTCAAAATATAAAATTAAATAATTGCTAATTTACCGTATGACAATGAAGCTAATGTTTTATTAGCTAAATTTGTGTTTCACTTGTTGTCTTAATTCCGAATTGAAAATGCAACTAATAGTCATTCAAAAGATTTATTTAATAACTAAACAAACTTTGCCAACATGTATAACCTGCCATACTATAAAGAAAAAGATCCCAATGTAATTAAAGAATTTATAGATCAGCATCCATTTGCATTTTTAACCGGATGTAATTCGGAGAATAAACCAGTTGCCACACAAGTCCCGTTTTTATTGAAGAGCAAAACGGCAAAAATATATTGCGTGGACATATAATGAAAAATACTGATCATCACAAAGCATTCATGCATAACAATAATGTGCTTGTTGTTTTTACAGGCAATCATACGTATGTAAGCGGAACCTGGTACAGCAATCCTTATATCGCATCAACATGGAATTATATGAGCGTGCACGTTAAAGGTATAATTCGTTTTCTTGACAATGCAGGATTAGAAGATATACTTAGAAAAACCACGCTTCATTTTGAAAATTATAATCATAAATCAACAACTATTTTTGATAATCTTCCTCTGGAGTTTAAACAAAAAGTTATGCCCGCAATAGTTGGATTTGAAATCGAGATTATTGAAATGGATAATGTTTTTAAATTAAGCCAAGACCGCGATGCTGAAAGCTATCATAATATAAAAGAGAAATTAAAACAACAAAATGAAGACGGAAAAATAATATCTGCAGAAATGGAAAAAAGAACAACTCAACTTTTTCCAGACAAGAAGTAAGATAATATTATAAACTGATAAAATTTAGGAGTAACTATGAGCGCATTTCTTGTAGTCGATACAAAAATTAAAAACGCAGAAGCGTATGAAGAGTATAAAAAGCTCGCCAAACCAATTGCCGAAAAATACGGCGGTGTTTACATAGCAAGAGGCGGAGCAATGGATATTAGGGAAACAGACCTTTGGACACCAACCAGGATTGTTATCATTGAATTCCCCGATGTTAAAAGCGCACAGGCATTTGTTGATTCGGAAGAATACGCACCGGTAAAACCAATGCGTCAAAAAAATGCGGATTGTACGTTGTTTATTTTGGATGGAATGTAAATCAAGTTCTTAATGCATAGCATCATCTCAAGTTCATATATGCAAAGATTATTGCCAATGTACATTAGGTTTCTTTTTGGTTTCAGCGCATTCTCTTAAATACAGATTCATTAAATTTTGATAAGGAATATCTATATCCAAGGCTAATCTCTTAAAATATTCTATTGTTTCCTTTTCAATACGAATTGATATTTGCTTTTTAAGCTTTTTAGTATAGGGATTCTTTATAGATTTTGAAAAATTATATTCTTTCTTCATTTTAATTTACCTCATTATAATATTTTGTTTCAAATTTAGTTGCTTTTCTTGCAGAGATTATACGAATAACTTCATCATTTTCTTTATAAGTATGAACTACAACAAGTAGTCTTAACTTGTTAGATATACCCAAAATAATAAATCGTTCTTCATTAAATGAATGTTCAGGATCTGTAATAAGCCTTGCATTTTCATCAAAGAAAACAGTTTTAGCCTCTTCAAAAGGAACTTTATGTTTTTTAATATTCTCATGGTTCTTATTTTGATCCCATTGAAATTGAATGTCGTTCATAAATGATATTATAATTATTATATAATTATATCAGAATTTATCTCAAATATAAATAAATAGCAACTCAATCTACCCAGGTTGTTATCATTGAACTCCCTGATATTAAGAGTGCACAAACATTTGTTGATTCGGAAGAATACGCACCGGTAAAACCAATGCGTCAAAAAAAAGCGGATTGTACGTTGTTTATTTTGGATGGAATGTAAGAAAATTTATTTATTCAATTGCGACACAATCTATTGACGATATAAATTTTTAATATAAACAGTTGTGTTATTTTGAGTAATTACTTTTTAATCCAAACTGCTTTTTGCATCGCTGCCGTGATCTTTCAATTGAGCGTCAAACCATTTGTGAATGGCATTTATTACTTCTGAATTCTTTGAATTAAAAGTGAGCTGTCCGCCGTCAGATAAATTTTTATACTTTACCTTAAACTTACCTTTTGATCCGGATAAAACTTTTAAACCCGGCATATTCATCCCATGAAGAGTTTTGGGATCTCTGAAATCAGCATTTGAAAATAATTTGCCTTCTTTTTTCAAATGACTTTGTATCAATGCTGCCTGTGCGGTATCTTTTTTATTCTTTGTCTTTATCATTAAAACACCGCCTTGATTGTTTTTTATAAAATAGTGAGTAACTTTATTCATATCAAAAGGCATAACCATGTGACTTTCGGAATGTATCATATGCTGTCTTTGCATCAAGGTTGAATCATTCATGTGATGATTATTACAACTGTCTTTATTTTGCGGGTAAGATTTATTGTTAACAACTAGAAAAGCAAAAACCATTAAAATAACCTGAACTTTATGGGAAACTAAAAAAATTTTCATCTTCACTTCCTAAAAATAATTTATTTAACTCAAGTTGACTATTAATTTAAAGTAGGTTAAGTCTCATTATGTTTCTCGGGATTTTCTCATGTAGATAACCACATGATAACCTGTCACCAAGACTTGAATGAAAACAAAAATAACATAAAAACAAGTAACGCAATGTCAACGGCAGCACGGCGTGATTGTTCATTTAATATTTGAAGTTAATATTGTGGATTTAATACTAATGAATTAATTTAAAAATGTTAATGACAACTTTTCTTTAACCTATTTTATACGGGGAGGCATAAATGAAAAAATCTATAAAGCTCAAAATAAATAACGGATACTCAATGGAATTTATAATATTACTCTTTGTTGTAATTTTTTCTATTTCAGGTAATGCCCAATTTATAAGTTCGGTTTACAATTTTGATTTTGATTATTCTGTTAATACCATAAATTATTTCCCGAACGGAAATTTGGGATTTGATACAAAGTTAAATCCATACAATCCTCAATTTATTAATTCTCATTCAAAGCTTTACGCGGAGGCAAGTTTGCTTTCAAATTTAAAACAATCCATTTCTGAGGATGGAGTCACAACATTTAACGGCAAAACTAAATTCTTGCCAAATTTTATTTTTCAATATCAACACAGTTTTTATGCAATACAAATAAGTTATATAAACAATTTAATCTCTTCATACGAAAATGAACGTGGAGATTTTTCATATAATTTTAATCTTAACAATGTTAATGATGTGTCCGTTCAAACAATGAATGCCCTGTTTCAAATTTCATCTGTATTTAAAACTTCGAAAATTTTTACTATTGGTGTTGGAATATTAACAAATAAAACGGACTTGAAATTTAATTTAATGGATCAAGGAAACATTAGATTTTATCAAAACCTTTTTGACAATATTCAATTGTCTTTAGAATGAATTATGCATTTAGTAACCAGTTAAAATCTTATATAGTTTTTAGAAGCGCGGATTCTCAGGAAGAATCACAGTCGGAGAATGAATCTGAAATGCGTTATTTCAGTAAACCTTATTTTTATTATAACGGAATATTCGGATTAGGAATTAGATATTCAATTTTTAATTGTTTGGGAATATCATTAGAAACTTACCATGACTTTAATAGTTATACAAAATACCAGGTAAATTCAAATTATGCATTTTCAAAAAATGAAGAAAATATATTTAATTCAAGAATTATTACCGGAATAAATTACCAACCAACAGAAGCCTTCAAATAGGATTTCTTTTTTCAAAATACGTTGAATATAAAAATCCTTTTTTTACAAGTTATGAAAGAGATACAAGAACAACCCCGTATTCTATAAATGTTGGAGCATCATATAAATACCAATGTCTTTCTTTTAATATATCCTATCAATATTCCGGATTAGAAGTGGGTGAACCCGGATATTCTCTAACAAAAAAATATACGGGGCAGAATTTAGGTTTAGCCGTTGGGATTGAAATGTAAACGAGATTATATTTATTATGGTTGAGAATAATAAAGCCTTCTAATTAATGCGAAGGTTTTAAATATTTTTATTTTGCTTATTCAAAAATTATTTCAATCATTCATTATAATTAACTATAACCGGCCCAACGCTTCTACCTTCTTCGCCCGATAAAAAAGGTTTTATATTAGCGGCGAACCAGGTTGGGCCAAACTGCTTTGCACCATTTACAGCATCTTCGGCAGTTTCCCAAAGTATAATAACACAGCCTTTATTGTCTGCTTCCTTTACAAAATAAAAATCCTTAAATCCTTTATTCTTTGATAAAATGGATAGTCCCTCATCTTTTACAAGGTTTCCAATTTCATCCGCTGATGTTGTTAAGTTAAGATGGTTGATGACTGCAAACAAAAGGCGTCCTTTCTGAAGACATTAATGAAAGTATTGGTTTGTTTTAATAATAATATATTATTTAAAATTAAATTATAAAATGCTGTATTTTAAACTTACTACAAGGAAACTTAAAAGCAGTTGGGGCAAGTGAAGTATGGAAAGAGCCGTAAAGATGATTGAAGAAGTGTTAATGATAGAACAAGGACATAAATTAATTGACGCCGCAAAAAGCAGCGGCAAATGGAATTTAAAATAAAAACGGAAAGGGTGAATGGTTAAGAAATAAATTGAGAAATTATATTTAAAAGTATTTCTTTTGTAAAAGGTTTTGTAATATAATCCGAGCAGCCGGCATTAATACATTCGTCCTTATCACTCTGCATAGCATAAGCAGTAATTGCTATTATCGGAGTTTGAGAATACTTTGGCATATTTCTTATCATTTTAGTTAACATCAAGCCATCCATTCCTTCACCCAAATTTATATCCATTAAAAATATATCATAGTCTTTAATTTTAATAAGTTTAAGAGCTGACTCACCGGTCTGGGCAATTTCAACAAAATATTTGTTCTGAAGAATAAGTTTAACCACAGCAGCATTTGATACATCATTTTCTACAAGCATGACTTTTAATTTCTCATTAGGACTTTTTTGAGTATCATTAAGCATTAGGCCCGGATTATTTGAGACCTTTGGATAAAATATTCTCTTTTCGGTTATAGGCAAAGTAACAGTAAATTGTGAGCCTTCATCAACCTTACTATTAAGGGTAATCTCGCCATTAATCAGATTTAAAAAGTTTTTAACAAGCGTAAGGCCTAGACCAAAACCTTCAGCTATGCGGCCATAACCTTCGCTGCCCTGCCTAAACGCATCAAAAATTATTTTTTTATTCTCATCCGATATACCAATACCTGTATCCTTAACGGTTATTTTTACAAAATCATTTTCTGTTGCTTCAAGACTAACTGTAATTCCACCTTCTTGGGTAAACGTTACAGCATTATTTATTAGATTAGAAATAATTGTTTTAACAATTCTTTCATCCGAATTGATCATGACGTCATTATCGGGAATACTCAATCGCAAATAAATATTTTTTATCGAAATAGAAGTCTCAAATGATTTTACTACTTCCCTTAAAATTTTAGTTATGTTAATCAATGTGACTTTAATATCATATTTATTGGCTTCAAGGCTTGAGAGTTCCAAAATAGAATTTATTGACTCCAGCAACCTCTCCCCGCCCTTCTTAATGTCTTTTATCATTTTACTGTGTTCAGGATTGGAAATTTCATCTTCAAGAATATCAGAGAATCCAAGAATACCTGTTAATGGCGTGCGAAGCTCGTGGCTAATGCTTGATAAGAAATGAGATTTTAACATGCTCATATCTTCAGCTTTGCTTCCGGTTTCACTTAATTCTAGCTCCCTATTTTTGATATCGGAAATATCATAAGAAATACTAACTATACTGGTTAAAATGCCTGAAGAATTATTAATAGTGTTGAGAGTAATTAAAGCGGGAATTGCCGAACCATCTTTTCTCTTAATTAAAAACTCTCCAGACCAGGTTTTAGCATTTTCTAAAGTTTTTATTATATCTTCATCCTCAATTAATGTTGAATTTGTCGGGGCAATGGACTTAAGATTTTTTCCTAATACTTCGGAAGCAGTCCATTGATATAGTTTTTCGGCAGCCTGGTTCCAAAAAATAATATTGTGTTTTAAATCAACAGCAATAACTGCCTGGCCGATAGAATTCAGCATTTTAGCATGAAGTTTATTTTGTTCTTCTGCTTTATGTAAATATGTAACATCTAAAAACATATCAAGAATATATTTTATTCCATCAAGTTCTATCATTTCATATGCAACAATAGTTTCCAACTGTACACCGGAATTATTAATAAATTTTAGAGTAATATTTTTTAAGCCGCGATCTTCAGAAATGGATCTCAGCATATTTTCTCTAAAGGTTTTATTAGGATAAATATTTAAATCTAGAGTAGTATTTCCTATTATAAAATTTTTATCGAGATTAATAAGCTCACAAAATTTATCATTTACATCTATTATGGTGCCGTCTGTATATAAAGTAATTATAATCGGGATTGGGTTTTTATAGAAAAGCTTTTTGAATCTTGCTTCCGAGGCTTTAATTAATTCCGAAACTTTTTTTCGCTTATTGATGGTTTCGTTAAATTCTTCTTTCAGCAGTAAAAAAAAGTCAATTATTTGATTCGTACTCTTAGGTTTTTCTTTTGCTAATGTCACTGAAAGTGTCTTATCAAACATATTGTCGATTTCACTTCGCAGTATTTGAACATCTTTTGGCGCAATCAGCCCTAATTTTACCTGCCCCTGTGATATTGATATTACTTTTATGGTAATATCATTCCCAATATTTATTTCTTCGCCATCTTTCCTGCCTAATATCAACATAATATATTTCTTTCTGATACTCCATATATCATAGGAATATAAAATATTAATACGACATACGAATTAATTACTATAGGTTATAAAATTAACCTTCTGAATCTTAAATAGAATTAATAATTGATTTATAGGAAAGAGGGTAGAAAATTTTATTAATTATTTAAGCTTAATATCTTAAAAATAATTATCCCCAAAATTTTTAATTTAGGATACTATTGAATGTACACATAATCTACTCAATTAAATGCATAGTAATTCAACCATTTATTTATCAATATTAGTTTCAATTGATTAAAAAGCAACAACCAAACCTTAAAGAAGCCCCTTGAAAAAGCTGGTTGGGGTTTCGCTTTATTACATCAATACTAAAAAAAGGTTTTGCATATGAATCTGCTTCCACAGTTATAAAACTAGCAAAAGATACTTTTGGATTGAACACGCTACTTGCAATTACTTCTTTAAATAAAACCAACTCAATAAATCTGCTTGAGAAGCTTGGATTTAAATTTGAAAAAATAATTAAGATTCCCAACGACAATGAAAAACTGAAACTGTTTAGAAAAACGTAGGTCTGACATTCCTAATTACAACCTTCAAGGTTTTATCATTTTAAAAACATTTCAATTTGAATTTCATTTATAAATTGTCAATGCATTTATAGCTTTAACCTTGAAGGTTTTCCATTTTGTTTTTTCTAACGAAGCAATATCATCTTTTTTGTTTGAACAAAATTACCAGCTTTAAGCCGGTAGAAATACACTCCGCTTGCAATATTGCGTGCATCAAATGTTATCTCATAATTGCCGGCAGATTTTGTTTCGTTAACAAGTGTTGCAACTTCTCTTCCTAGTATGTCATATACTTTTAATTGTACGGATACCGTGCGCTGTGTCCCTGCGGGGATAGAATATTTAATTTTTGTTGAAGGGTTAAACGGGTTTGGATAATTATTAAATAATTTATATTCAACGGGTAATTCATTTTTTGGATCTTTAACAGATACCGGTTCAAGACTTCCCACAAATTTTCCTATACCTACTGCAGGTTCCCAGGTTATTTCGCTTTTGTAGTTTGGTTCACTCACTAAATCTAACTTGAGATCAAGTGCCGCTGAATCGAAGTTAGTATAATTTGAAAGATCAGCGGAATATAGAAATCCATAACGCGGATCATAATGTGAATACTTTACATTAAGAGAATTCCAATCATTACTGTTTTGCTCTTTTACGAACATATTAACACTATCGCCTAATGAAATATTGGCAACAGAAAATAAAATACTTGCCTTCTCATTTTTTTCTAGTAATGTTGAAGGAATATTTTTCGAATTAAGAATTTGAAGTGACTGAGTTATTGGAGGAGATACAGTATCCTGTTGTTCGGCTTTATAAAAACTAAAATTCATCGACAGAGTTCCACGTTCTTTTTCAATTGTATAATTACTGTGTTTCATTTCCAGCCTGTAATTACCTACGCTCAATGCATCAAAGTTTATACTTGAATTATCAAAACTTCCTTGGCGAATGATATCATTATTAATATTAAAAAGATTATATGTTGTATTTACAAAATCTGAATATCTATATTCTCCGAATTGCCCTATGTATCCAAGGCATACATAAAATGGATAATCTACAGAGCTCCATGGATAAAATAAATTTGAATTGGGGACCGATATTCCTTTCCCTATAATAATTTCACCACCATTGGGAACCATATATTTTATATTGGTTGAGTCAAATAACGAATGAAACCCGATGCTGTCATTTCTGACTGCAATCATACCGGTAGCTAACCATGAAAAATCAGGGAAATTATCTTCAGTTAACGGTTCATATATATTAATCGAAAATCCTTCTATATTACTTTTATTGGGCGAGATATATAATTTCCCTTTCCAATGATTATTATTTAGTTCAACCGGGTTTATATAGCTTGCATAATATCCGGGAAAATCATAAAGATATTCCAGGTCTACACTATTTCCAAAGTATAATTTGTGAATATCTGTAAAAGGTGAATGATATATATCCAGATTTGCTGTAATATACTTCTTATCCGGATTGTCTATTAAATGAATATCTGAATTAATTCCTTTAACTATATCATGATGATATAAATATATCTTATTTGAACTATAATCTTTTTCAAACTCTCCGGGCAATAATGAAAATTTCGTGGTCAAATCTGATAATCTTAAAGTAGAACCTGAATCTATATAAAAACTAAATGATTTTATCTGCAAAGAATCAGGATAGATCAAAGATAAATTTCCCGACCAGTTCGTTTTTTTTGAAAGCTCTGTCCCCATTTCATCTGTTGCTTCAAAATATAATTCATTTTTTGCATTTCAGAGCTTATAATAATAGCTGCTGCTGTTTTCTACTGTTACATTTTCATTATTTACTATTTTAATGCTCTGAATATTATAAAGTGTATCATTACTAAACTGAATAAAAATGGATGTAATATTATAAGTGCTGCTAGGTAAAATGAATTCAGCTTGAGTATAGTCATCATTCCAATCTGCATCAATGGGAGAGTATGTACTATCATTATTGGAAATAGTAAAATACGCTGGAGGTTTATCAAATGAAAGAAATATCCTTGTGGTTTTTACAAAGCCCCAGGGAATATGTATTTGTTCTGACCCATCCGAAATATTTAAGTTTCCGTTATATGAATAAGAACCTGATTGGAGAAAATTAACTTTGTTATTATCGACCGTAAGAGTTACATATATATATGCAGAATCATTCTGGGCAATAGTTAAATTTGAAGGAGAAACTTCTAACATCGGATTTGAAATATTAATTGAATAATCTTTTGAATTACCAGAATTATTTTTTATAAGTAAAGTATCAGTTTTAGTCCAAACATCAACTTGAGTGTTGCAAAATCCATAGCTTAAAGACGAAGGAGTAATTATGGTTTGTTCGTTAAGGGCTTTATCAGGATTTACAATTCCCGCTCCTTGTTCCATTATATCATTTGGAAGAGATGTAGCGGTAGTCATAATAACAGATTTAATTTTTTCCGGCGTCCAGTTTTTATGAAGCTGCTTTAATAATACACATACGCCTGCAATATAAGGCGTAGCCATTGATGTCCCGCTCATTTTTACGAAAGTATTATTTAAATAGGTTGAATATACATCAACACCCGGCGCAAGTACATCGGGTTTTATTGCATACGTTTTTTTTGTAGGCCCCTTGGAACTGAAATAAGCTATATTGTTTGCATAATCAGATGCACCAACCCCAATTGCCGAACGAGCGTTTCCCGGACTGCCAATTGTAAAAAAGTTTCCTGAGTTACCTACGGCAACACAAAAAACTATTCCCAAACTAGTGGCATTGTCAAGTGCTGTTGATACAGGATCATCCGGATCGCCAGATCCTCCAAGACTCATATTTACAACATCTACTTTATCATCAAAATTTCCGTCATTATTTGGGTCTGCCGCTCTTTCAATTCCCGCAATAACCTCTGCATCATAAGTTCCCTTTGTTGGGCTGAATATTTTGAAAGCCATTAGCTTTGCATGAGGGGCTACTCCTTCTAAACTATCTCCATCAGCTGCAATTATTCCAGCTACATGAGTTCCATGCCCAATATCATCCATTGGATCGTCATCGTCATTTATTATATCGTATCCTCCAATAACCTTATATCCGGGGCCAAATCCTCCTCCTAATTCAGGATTCATGTAATCAATCCCGGTATCAATTTCTCCAACTACAATACTATCTCCTTTTAAGTTTGAAAAATTGCTGTCAATTTTTGAATAATTATATTTGGACAGAACATCATTTTCCAAAGGATAAACTCTGTTATTCTTATAAATATTTTTGACATAGCTTAAAGAAGAAATTGATGCTAATAATCCTTTGGGAACTTCAACATTAACCCCGGTAAATAGCTTGTAAAATTCTTTTTTTATAACCGGTGCAGATTTTAAAAGTTTTGTATTTTTATTATAGGCTATTGGATAATGCTGAAAGATCATTTGAAAATCTATCAAATAAATTTTGATAATCAGATACTGATCTTTTTTGCAGATTGTTTTTATTGGCTTTGAACATTGGCTGGGTTGTGAATTCAACGATTACATTCTCAGTCTTTAATAAATCCAAATCATAATTTTTAATTGAATCATCTTTTGTCTGAATTGAATAATAAAAGTGTCCTTGTTTTTGTTCTATTAACTGCTGCTTTTTAGCTGTTTGATTTGAATTGAAAATTGTCTGAGGTAAAATGGTACTAAAACTTATTGAGAAAAGGAATAACACAAAAAGCTTTTTCATTACACCCTCTTTTTTAAGATGAAATTCAGACACTGTTATAATGTAAGCTTTGAATCGAAATAGGAGCCCCGAAAAATGATTTTTAATTTATAAAATTTTATTGACTATTTTAAACCAATAAATCATCTCTTTTATTTTACTTAAAAAATGGAATGTTAAAGGAATATTTATTTGAGTATAATCGAAACTGAAAGATTAAATTTACTTAAGCTGTCACTTGAAGATTCAAAATTCATTTTTGAATTATTGAATGATCCGGATTGGATAAAATACATCGGTAACAGAAATATCAACAATAATGAAGATGCACGTAATTATATTTCTAATAGATTACTAACAAGTTTTGAGAAATTCGGATTTGGATTCTATCTTGTTAAAGAGAAGGAATCAAATTCATCAATAGGATTATGCGGATTAATTAAAAGAGATTTCCTGGAAGAAGTTGATTTAGGTTTTGCTTTTCTGCCTAATTATAGGAAAAAGGGGTATGCTTATGAGTCGGCTTTTGCAGTTATAAAATATGCAAAAGATACTTTTGGATTGAACACCTTGCTTGCTATTACTTCTTTAAATAACACCAACTCAATAAATCTTCTTGAAAAGCTTGGATTTAATTTTGTAAAAATATTTAAGATGCCCAACGACAATGAAGAACTGAAACTGTTTAGAATAACGTCGATCTGACATTCCTAATTACAACCTTCAAGGTTTTATCATTTTAAAAACATTTCAATTTGAATTTTAGTTATAAATTGTCAATGCACTTATAGCTTTAACCTTGAAGGTTTTCCATTTTGTTTTTTCTAACGAAGCAATATCATCTTTTTTGTTTGAATAAAATTACCTGCTTTAAGCATGTAGAAATATATTCCGCTTGCAAGATTGCGTGCATCAAATGTTACTTCATAATTGCCAGCAGATTTTGTTTCGTTAACAAGTGTTGCAACTTCTCTTCCAAGTATGTCATAAATTTTTAACTGTAGGAACTTCATTACTGAAGTTCCTACGGAAGGAATCGAATATCTGATTTTAGTTGTAGGGTTGAATGGATTTGGATAATTCTGATAAAGTTTAAATTCTTTAGGTAAAGAGCTTGATTCGTTATTAATTACTTGAGTGGTTATGCCAAAAAAAAAGATGATTTTTTTCATCAAATCATTTCTAACCTGTTCTGGATAAATAGTTTCAAATGGAAATCCAAGAGAAATTAACTTCCCTTCCTTTGTCCCTCCGCTAAACATTCCTTGGAAGTAAACTCCGGCGTCACCATAAGTAGAATCAAACCCTGTGTACAATAAACAGGCGTTACTGCCGTTTACTCCTTTTATTACATCAGGATATTTTACGTTTATTGTTCCGTGAGTGCCATTATCAAAGTAGAATGAATTTATTCCATCGAAGATAGAATTTGGCTGCGGCTCTGCCTGGTAATGAGTCCCGGAAGCATTGCCGGGAGCGTCATCAATATATTTCATCTTTAAATAATTCCAGATAAAATCTTTATCGCTGGTTGAGCCTTTGTAATCTAAGTCCCATGCAATTTCGCTTCCCGATACAAATAGATTTCCTCCGGCTTTTAAATAATTCTTTACTATTGTTTGTTCTTGTGAATTAAATGTTTCATCAGCCGTGCTTTCATCACCTAAAATATAATCTACAGTTTCATAATCATTTAATTTAAATGTGCTGTCAATAATTGCATCATTAGTTGCCGACTCAAATGAAACACCATTCTTCACAAATGCACCGCCATGCTGCCTAATAAAATTATAAGTGTTTCCCGTTGAGCCTCTATCAAATCCATTTACAACTAAAACTTGAGGAGAATTTTCGCCAGGCACTCCGGCAAGAACTTCCGATTCTGGTGAAGTACCGTAAGAATTAACAGCAGAAAATTTGACATAAACAATTGAATCGGCTGGAAGTCCGCTTATTACAAAATTATTTGTGTTGTAAGTAACGGGGGGATAAAAATCTATTCCGTTTTTGCTTAATGAAACCTGGTATTTTGATACATCTGGAACCGGTTTTATAATAACTCTGATTTTAGTTGAACCTTCGGTTTTTATTCCGAATGATTTTGGCTGTGAGGGCGCAAAAGTATTTGAAGTAATATAAGTAGGTTGAGTCATCACTCCATTTTCATCACTTAAAATTTTGTAAAGAGTTGGTTCTTTTAAAATGTCCTGAACTTTTTTGATATTATTATCAATCGTTATTTCTGAATTTAAAAATCTAATTCCATGGCTGTAATCAGTGTAAGTATTGATATGAATATTTGTAAGCGGCTGAATTGGCTGTCCATTTAGTTGATGCCATCCATAAATTACTACATGATCCGGTCGGGTTGGATCAATAATTAAATTGCTTAACACAACGTCTTTTTTTGTTCCGCCTGTTAGTTGTCCCAACACTCCCCCGGCAACTTCAAACTGCTGCTGTATAGCATTATTATGTTCAATAAATTTTGAAACTAATTCATTTTGATTTCCAACAGGAGCATAAGTAACCGGTTCAAGTTTTACTTCACAGTTGGAATAAATATTATCAACCAGTTTTCGAGTAGGCATTGCTGCACCAAACAAGTCGGCAATCCTTTGTGCAGTAATTGGCCCTGTTGGTATTCTGCAGAAATTACTATCGGAGCCAATTGCAAGATAGTCCGGCATTACTTCATATTTAACTGTATGTGAAGCTCCGTTCGCATCATTAAAAGTAGCTTCGACTTGTTTCAACTTTCTTAAAAAGCTTGGGATATTACCGGTAGAAACTTCATTATAAATTTGTGTCTCTCTATCTTCAAAGCTCATATTCATAACATACTGCATAAACTCTGAGCCGGATTTAGCATTTGGCGAGCGCGGAGGAATTGTTAACGGCTGGGGATAATCAACATTTATCTGTATCCATTGTGAATATGCTCTTGCGCCGTAATATTCGTATCCCTCGCCTTCATGAGATGTTCCCGAAACCATCCCTTGAATAAATCCGTTTCTTTCAACTTGAACAGTATGTAGAATTTCTCTCAACGGGTTCTTTTTCAAAATGAACTTTATTCTGCCGTTAAGAGCAGTATATCTTATAAACGAACTATCCTCTTCATCAGTAAAAGTGAAATAGTTTGCTAAATAAGATTTCATTAATTTGCTTCTATACCATGTTCCGCCGGTTGCAGAAACAATTGGACTGCCGTTGTATAAAGCAACGCTGTCATTGTATGCAATAACACTCAAGTAATTTTCATTAGAAGCATTTAACCATTGAACGAGTTTGCTTCCATAAACTGTTTCATACCCATAATCGCTATCGAGAAAAGAAATTCGTTTTACATAATCCGGGATTTCACTAAAGGCATCCATAAAGCTGAAGTCAAAACGTCCACCGCCGCTGTGCCCGGTAACAACTACAAACGGATTATAATTGTTAAAAAGAGATTTTAAATATTCAACTAAGTTTTTAATTATCTCTGCATGATTCGGATACTGACTATTCCAGGCTGGCCAGCTTTTTTGTGCATGTTTCAAGATAAACAGTTACTAAATTATATTCAGTTACTGTCTGCCGTAAAAATCTTGTTTGCGCACCTATATGCTGAATATCATAATGCCAATCATCTCCTGTTTCCAAAACTTTTCCAACTGTCTGTTCAATTGTATTTCCGTTTGGGAGCGCAAATAATGCAAGTCCGACCGGCAAGTTTGGATTAAAGTCATTTGGTGCTGGGGCATTTATTTGAATTCTTATATCGGGAGAGTAATAAAAAGTTATAACTTGTTCATCATAATAAGGACTGGTATTAAATCCGGGAAGATAAACCGGTTCATTAACTTTACCCAACCCTTTGGCATTTATAAAGGTCAAAGATAAAATGGAAAAAATAAATAAAACTTTGAAGTAGATTTTAATCATAAATTTATAGTGAAAAATTATTGGGATATCATTAATTATTTTAATATTAAGGTAAGAATTATTTTGAGAAATTTCTTCTATTATTTTAAAAGTGATATAAAATTAATAATTTTTTCAAAAACTATTTCTTCATTAATGTCATATCTTCCCCGCAGCCGAAATAAATTTTCTCATCATTAACAACCTGTACAGAATAGTTATATTTATCACCGGTCATTACATCAAAGCATTGTGAAGCAGTAATAATAATTGTTATTGAACTCTCACCCAAAACATCTGTTAAAGATGATTTGAATGTTTTTGTCTCTTTATCTACAACAGGATCATGGTAAGGATAAATCGTTTTGTCTTTACCGTATCCAAGAATAAATACAATTTCATTTTTACTAATTGTGATTTTCCATGGAGGCTCTTGCCCTTGTCCCCTAAAGATTAATTCATATCCCGGACAATCAATTTGATTTTTAAATTTTTCAACTTTATCAACCCAATAAACATAAAATGTTTTTTTATATTTTTTAGCAAGTAAGGAATCTTTTGTTGACACAATTTCACCTTCCAGTTCAACATAAGCCGGCTGATGAGGTCCCAATTTCAAATTATAATATTGCTTGTCGAGATCGCCCCCGGTACTATCAGCTACCCATAAGTCTTCATTACTGCTGCAAAGATGAAGCTTACGCAACTGCGGACCGGAAAAATAAATCCCATCAAAAATTTGAGCAGTGGTATCTGTATCTTCATTATTTACATTTTCTTGATTAGGATTTTCCTGCTCGTTATTTTCTTTTTTACTGCATCCTCCCCAAATAATTAGGCTGAATAAAAACAAGATGATTATTGATTTCACAGGTTCCTCAATAGACATTTAAATTAAAATATCGTTGTAGAATTTAATGTGGTAAAAATTTCAAAAATAAAGTTAATCAAAATAAATAAAGAAAAGTATGCCGTACATTAAAAAGCGCTTCTTTTGATTAAGTTTAATTCTCCTTTTTAATTTGTTATTATTAAATAACTTTAAATATTTTTCAATAAATATAAATAATTTAGTACCTTTAGCGTTCATATCGTTTAGTTCTTCATTTAAATATTTTTTATAACTTCAAATAATAAAGGGAGGGTAAAATGTTATTTATCATCGCAATACTTGCCGCAATTGTTGCTGCGTTCGTCTACTTCAATGCAAAGAAAAGAGCAAACAAAGCTGAGTCGGCATATGCATTAATCGGTTTTGCTATAGCATTATTAATTGCTGTTATGCAGTGCTGGACAATTATTCCTGCGGGCCATGTTGGCGTAATTGATTTCTTCGGAAACGTAAGTGATTATACTTTAAAGCCAGGTGTAAATATAGTAAATCCTTTAGCTAATGTTGTAAAGTTTGACGCCCGTACACAAGAAATAAAAGAAGTAATGACAGTGCCTTCAAAAGAAGGACTAACTATTGATCTTGAAATCAGTCTTTTATACAGTTTAAGTTTTGAAAATGCTAATAAGATTTATAAGAGTGTTGGAGAAGATTATGTGGAAAAAATTTTGGTTCCTCAATTTAGATCAGTTGTAAGAGGAGTAACGGCAAGCTATGATGCAAGGGCTTTGTATACTGCTGAAAGAGAGCAGCTTGCTAAGAAAATTGAAGAAGAATTATCAGCTCTTGTTAAACCACGAGGAATAACTATCGAAGCTGCGCCAATGCGACAGTTAACATTACCGGCGAGATTGACAGAATCAATAGAAGAGAAATTAAAAGCCGAACAGGAAAGTCAAAGAATGCAATTTATTTTACAAAGAGAAACGCAGGAAGCTGAAAGAAAAAGAATAGAAGCCAAAGGTATTGCAGATTTCCAGGAAATTGTTTCCAAAGGAATTAGCGAACAGCTTTTAAAATGGAAAGGTATCGAAGCAACCGAAAAACTTGCCGGTTCAAACAATACAAAAGTTGTTGTAATTGGATCGGGCAAAGATGGGCTGCCTTTAATATTGGGGAGTGACTAAGGATAATAATCTTTATAATATTTTTAATTTAAGTTTTTATGATATCCGATTCAAAATTACTAAATCATTTTCAAAAACTTGAATGCAATCTTTTACTGAATTAAACCAGAAGCAATCCGGAAAAACTTGATGAGATGATTGCAGATGAGTTTTTAGAACTTGGTTCATCAGGCACGATCTGGTCGAAACAGTCAATAATTGATGGATTAAAAAATGCGCCGCCGAAAAAAATTAATGTTTCGAACTTTAAATTAAATAGACTGTCTGATGATACCGCATTTCTAACTTATAAATCTCATCATGATGAAACTGATGCACTAAGGAGTTCAATCTGGAAATTGTTTGGTGATGATTGGAAAATTATTTTTCACCAGGGAACAATTATTAAAAAATAATATTAAAATTAATTTAGAGGTAATGAGAAAAAAAATTTTAATTAATTTTTAACTGGTATGCTGCTTAGCAGTTATTAATTTGAAAGAAAAATAAATAAGATTAAGTAGCAGGCCAATGAATAATGTTGTTCCCCAGGCCCGCAAATGATATTCCGGGTGAACTAAATTAACAAAAATATCATGTGAAAGAGCAAATGGGTTTGTTATTACATCCCATGAATTCCATCTTAAATATCTTCCTATATAAATTCCATATCCGCTTACAAATAAAAAGATAATTGTAGCGATCATGGTTTTACTTTTACTCATGTAGTTCTGAAGAACTTGCTCAATATCCATAAGACTTGAAATACCGAACAGTAATCCTGTCCAGGCAAAAGATAAAATCAGCACGAGGTCAAACCACAAAGGAGCTCCGCTTCTCTGCGTTAAATGAAAAAGGTCTGTTAATATATAAGGGGAGTTTGGAAAAAAGACAACCCATGATAAAATTAAAACTATTAAAAGTCTTTTTTTATTTTGTAAGTTATTAAGTATTATAATCGTGCTAATAGCCCAAGGTATAAAGGCTAAAAATAAATTCCAATTTAAAGATAAGTATTGGCCTGAATGACTAATTATCACTCTTAAAATCGACAGCCCAAAGCTGACTAAACTTAATGCAAAAAGTAAAATTGTTATATTTAGCCTGTTGTATTCTTTTAATTTATTTATCATTACTTCTTTTTCTTATAAAAAATTCAGAGAATATATGCTTTTAATAAAGTTTAGTCAAATATATATCAAAGAATGTTCCCTAATATCGAAATAAAATTTCAATTAAAGTAGCCATTTTTAATTATAATATAATTAAATTTTAGTTGCATGACTTATGGGTCACCAAATTTTCTTTTGTTTGAGTTAAAATATTTGATTATTTTTGCACCAGTTAGTCAGTTTAAGGACGAGAATGAAACAAACTATCGATTTTTTTAATATTCTGCTGCCTTTTCTTTATATAATTACTTTTGTTTTTTATTCATATGACTTTATGAAGGGCGGGAAAAATTTTTCTCATTCAAAAAGATTATTTCTATTTTTAACTCTTCTTATACACACAGCATATTTAATTTTAAGGTCAATAGCTTTTGATCATCCGCCTATTACAAACGTTTTTGAAATTTTTACAATCTTAGCTTTCGCAATAAGTTTTTCATATTTCATTTTAGAATTAGTTACAGACATTAGAGGCACCGGTCCTTTTATCATAATTTTGTCGGTTGTTTTTCAGATCATCTCAACATTTTTTATAAAAGATTTAACAGAAGTTAAAGAAGTTTTAAGGAGTCATCTTTTAGGCTCACATGTCATCACCGCACTTTTAGGTTATGCCGGGATGACAATTTCTGCTGTTTATGGTGTTCTTTATTTGATCCTTTATAAGGAAATTAAGCTAAATAAATTTGGCTTAATCTTTAACCGCCTTCCAAGTCTGGAAGTTCTGGAGAAGATGAGTTTTTATTCTGCTGTAATAGGCTTTTCGCTTTTAACAATTGCAATTATAATAGGCATGATATGGCTCCCGAAAGCTTTCCCGAAATTTTCATACACCGATCCAAAACTTGCCGGAAGCCTTTTGGTTTGGGTTCTTTATGGGATAGGAATTTTAAGTAAAATATTTGCAAAGTGGCGCGGGAAAAAGGTAGTTACGTTTTCGATACTTGGTTTTATTATTGCAATTTTATCTACCATGCTCACTAATTTTTTAGCACAAAGTTTTCATTCATTTTATTAGAAGATGAATCTCTTAGGAATATCAATAAATCATAAAACTGCCTCGGTAGAATTGAGGGAAGCTCTTCATTTAAGTGATGAAGAGGTTAGAAATTTTATACAAAATTCCAAAGGTAAAATTTTTAACGAAGGTTTGGTTATATCAACCTGCAACCGTACAGAAATTTTTGGAATTCCTATTAACCCTAAGTTAACTCATGTAGACCTTCAAAAAATGCTTCTCCAATACAAACCGAATGGAACCGTTACTGAAGAAAATTTTAGAAACTTTTTTTCTGATTCTGCAATTGAGCATTTATTTTCTGTTATATCCGGAATTGATTCAATGCTGATTGGGGACAACCAAATTTATCATCAAGTAAAAGATTCATTTCAACTTGCAGATGAGATGAACTTTTCCGGTTTTCTGATGAAAAGACTTTTTGACTCAGCAGTCAAAGCTGGTAAAAGAGCAATAAATGAAACTGAAATTAGTGAGGGCGCCGTTACTGTAAGCTATGCAGCGGTTCAATTAATTGAAAAGATTTTTTCCAATCTTTCAAAAAAATCTGCAATTGTTATTGGTGCGGGTGAAACCGGTGAAATTGCAGCTAAACACTTACGGGATAGAGGGATAGGCAAGCTTGCCATTACAAATAGAACCATAGAGAAAGCGGAAAAATTAGCTGAAGGATTGAATGCCAAAATTTTACCTTTCAATAGTTTCAAAGAATCTCTATTTGAATATGACATTGTTTTAAGTGCTACAAGTTCACCTGATTTAATTCTTAATTATGATGATATTAAATCAGCCATGAAAAAGCGAAATTATGACTCAATGGTGCTGATGGACATTGCTATTCCCCGCGATATTGACCCACAAGTCAAAAAACTTGATTATGTGTTTTATAATGATATTGATTCCTTAAACATTATAGTTGAACAAAATTTAGTAAAACGAAAAGAAGAAATTCCAAAAGTTAAAGCAATTATAAAGGAAGAAGTTGCAAACTTTTTAACCTGGTATAATTCTCTTGATGTAGCCCCTACAATAAAAAATTTAAGAGACTTTTTTGAAAATATTCGTGCCGAAGAAGTTGAAAAAAATAAAAATAGATTTAACCCTGAAGACCAGGAAAAATTAGAGATTGTCACGAAGAGAATTATAAATAAAATTCTTCATCATCCAACAGTTGAGTTGAAAAAAATAAATGAAGCAAGCGGCAACTCGGAAAGTGCAGCTATTAAGTTAAGTATTATTCGAGATTTTTTCGGTATAGATAAAAAACCTGAAGAGGAAAGTTAATTGAAAGAAAAAATAATTATAGGTTCCCGCGGGAGTGATTTAGCCTTATGGCAGGCAAACTTTGTTAAGAGAGAACTTGAGAAGAAAAATAAAAGTGTTTCTGTAGAAATAAAAATTATCAAAACCAAGGGAGATAAAATTCTTGATGTTGCTCTATCAAAGATTGGTGATAAAAGTTTGTTCACAAAAGAGCTTGAGTATGAACTGCTTAATAAAAATGTTGATTTGGCTGTGCATAGCTTAAAAGATTTGCAAACTCAAATTCCTGACGGACTTAAATTAGCAGCCGTTTCAAAACGCCACCCGGTTGAAGATGTTTTGATTGCACGTAAAAAAGGAGTAACAATTAATTCACTTCCCGATAATGCTGTAGTAGGTACCGGTTCTTTAAGAAGAAAATCTCAGTTGCTTCATCTTCGTCCCGACATAAAAACAGAAGAGCTTCGCGGAAATGTACCAACACGAATTCAAACTTTTTTAAAATCAAAATGGGATGCGATTATTTTAGCACGTGCAGGAGTAGAAAGATTAAAACTTAAAAAATATATTTCATCAATTATAAGTTCGGATGAAATGCTGCCTGCTGTCGGACAAGGTGCTCTTGGAATTGAAATTCATTCAGATAATAAATTAGTTGATGAAGTTGTTCAATCCTTGCATGATGAATCAACATATCAAGCTGTATTAGCAGAAAGATCTTTGTTAAGAACTTTAGAAGGCGGCTGCCAGGTTCCAATTGGAGCACATGCAGAAGTTAAATCAAACGGACTTTACCTTGATGCTATAGTCGGTTCAATTGACGGTGCTTTAACTTTTAGGAAAAAAATTAGGGGTTCAAAATCCGACGCGGAAAAAATTGGTAAGTCTCTTGCAAAAGATTTAATGAAAGCCGGCGCAAAAGAAATTTTAAATGAAATTTATTCAACTGTTAGATTGAAGTGAGAAAAATTAAAAATATATATGTAATTTCGAGCGGGTCTTCGAGAGAGAAATCTTTTAATTCATTCAAGGTGAGATTTCTCCCTTCGGTCGAAATGACAAATCGATATTCATTAAATATTTTATCAGGGATTCACTTCGCTTTATTTATTTTATTGTTATTAATTTTTCCAGTATTCATTATCGGCTGTAGATGCGGAGTTGAACAAGAGACAAACATTCCCGCTAATATTGTTAAGAAATCCAATCAACAAATAATCTCAAAAACCGGAGAAGATTTTTTTCATAATTATTTTTCATTGAACATAGCTGACAGTAAAGAAGTTGATAGTAAATATTTAATGAAATACAATTTTAAGATTGATGGAAAACCATTTGTTGATAAGGAAATTTCTTTTGTAGTTGATTCATTAGGGAATTTAGCTGACGGACAAAAGTTAAGCGGAATTCCAAACTGTGTAAATAATGCTTGCGATTATTCTGTCGATGAAACAAAGGCAAAACAAATTGCCGATGAGCAAGGACTTGAAAAAGGGATTAAAAATTGGAAATCCGATTTTGTTTGGAATGATAAGTATGAGAATTATGTGTGGGAAATTATTTCAACTTCATCGGAATCACAAGGTTCAAATGGTTATAGAGGCAGTGGAAACGAAATGATTATTGATGCAAATAATGGGAAAATTTTAGAATCAAATAGCTGGCATGTGAGATAGGATTTATGGCAACTATGATTGCAACGAAATCAAAACAAGAAGTTAAAAATTTAAAGCGCAAAAAGATCCTTGATTCTGCAGCTTTACTTTTTTCACAGAAGAATTATCACGAAGTGATGGTTGATGATGTTGCCAGGCTTGCTAAAATTGCTAAAGGAACAGTTTATAATTATTTCACTTCAAAAGAAGATTTATATTTCTCTATAATTGGACAACGTCTTGAGAAATTAATTTCATCTTTAAAAGAAAAGATTAAAACCGAGTCAAACAGTATTGATGCTTTACATTCTTTTGTAATTCATATTTATATGTTTATGATGAAGTATCAAGATTTCTTTTTAATATATCAAAAAGAATCTCTTAAAGCTGAAAATGAATTATGTGCAGAAGTTTCAAATTTAGACCATGAGTTGAAAAATATATTGGTTGGAATAATCCGTAATGGTAAGGCAGAAAATTTATTTAAAAGAAATTGAAGAAAGTTTTGCTGTCGATTTGATTTTAGGATGTATTTACGGCGGAGTTTCACGCGGAATTGAGATGCGTTATGAAGAAACTAAATTTTTAGAAGAGCGTGAAAATATTTATGATTTTATTTTGCACGGAATATTTTTAGAAGCAGATAATAAAATGTTTCCATTAAAAGATAAAACGATTGTTATTACAAGAACAGTTGAGCAGTCTAAAGAATCCAGTGAAATTTTTAGTCAGCTTGGGGCGAGAGTAATAATTATTCCAACTCTGGATATTGTTCCGCCGGACAGTTGGCAACAGTTTGATAAAATCATTTCTAAAAAAGATAATATTGATTTTGTGATTTTTACTTCAACTCATGCAGTTAAAATGTTTGTTAAAAGATGTTCCGAATTAAATGTTGAGTTGAATTTCAAAAAAGTGAAAGTTGTTGCTGTTGGAACAAAGACAGCAAATGCTTGTGAGAAATTAAAAATTCCGGTTCAAATAATCCCAAAGAAATTCAGTGGCGAAGGAGTAATAATTGAGTTGTCGAGCTATGATCTAGACGGCAAAGTAATTTTTATTCCACGAAGTGCAATTGGAAGAGAAGAATTACCAAATGAACTTGAAAAGCTCGGAGCAATTATTAAGGCAGCACCGGTTTACAATGTATCTATTCCTTCTGATGAAAAAATAAAATCTTACATCGAAAAACTTAAAGAAAGTCATCCGGATTTATTCATATTTACAAGCCCATCAACATTTAAGAACTTTTTAGAGGTTGTGAAAATTAATAATCCGGTTGAATATTTTGATGGTTATGATGTGGCGGCTATCGGGCCAACAACAAAAACAGAATTAGAAAAAAATAATTTAAAAGTTACAATCGTGCCTGAAGAATACACAATCGAAGGCCTGGCAAATGCAATTGTAGAATACTATAAAAAGTAACTGTTAGTCATTCCGAACTTGTTTCGGAATCTTGGTGTTCTAAAAAGGTGCTGAAATAAATTCAGCATGACAGTTAAATATGATAAAGAAATAAGGAGTTTTAAAATTTGATTTTAAAAAATGATTTATTTTTAAGAGCATGCCGAAAAGAAGAAATTGAGCGTACGCCAATTTGGATAATGAGGCAGGCAGGCAGGTACCTTCCAGAATATAGAGCAGTTCGCGCAAAAGCAGATTTCTTAACAATGTGTAAAACCCCTGAACTTGCTTCCGAAGTCACAATTCAGCCAGTAGATTTAATTGGTGTTGACGCAGCAATTATTTTTTCTGATATTCTTGTTATTCCAGAATCTATGGGAATGAATCTCGAATTAATTGAAAGCCATGGGCCGGTATTTCATAACCCGATAAGAAATGAAAGTGATTATAATTCGTTAAATGAAATTGACCCATTGAAAGATTTGAAATATGTTCTTGATGCTGTTTCACTAACAAAGAAAGAATTGAATGGAAGAGTTCCTTTAATTGGCTTTGCCGGTTCGCCCTGGACACTTTTAACATACATGGTTGAAGGAAAAGGCTCAAAAAATTTTGCAGAAGTTAAAAAACTGATTTATAATAATCCTGAGCTTGCACATAAGCTTTTAAATAAAATATCTAATGCAGTTGCAGATTATCTTTCTGCAAAGATTGAAGCTGGTGTTGATGCTGTTCAAATATTTGATACCTGGGGCGGAATGCTTTCACAAAATGATTTCCAGGAATTTTCTCTTAATTATATTGAACAGGTAATTTCAAAAATTAAAAGAGATAATGAACCTGTAATTGTTTTTGCAAAAGGCGTTCATTATAAATTAGATAAAATTGTAGATGCTGGAGCTGATGTAATTGGGCTTGATTGGACAATGGATATCGGAAAAGTTAGAAATGAAGTTGGCGGTAAAGTGGCGTTACAAGGAAATTTAGACCCAACAGTCCTTTATGGCAGTAAAGAAAAAATTAGAGAAGAGGTTAAAAAAGTTTTAGCTTCTTATGGTGAAGGAAGCGGGCATATATTTAATCTCGGACATGGAATTCTTCCTAACATTGACCCTGAAAATGCAAAAGCATTAGTTCAATTTGTAAAGGAAGAAAGCAGACAATTTCACCGCAATGGCGCAGAGACGCAAAGTTTTGAATAAAGAGAAGGAGTAGAAAAAATGTTTGAAATAGATTTAACGAAGTTTAAGAAATACGATAAACCCGGACCGCGTTACACAAGTTATCCAACTGCCCCGCAGTTTAATGAAAAATTTACTGCCGAAGAATATCTTGATGAAATAGTAAAAACTAATTACGGAGAAAACCTTCCCGACCTTTCTCTTTATTATCATCTTCCTTATTGTGATACGCTCTGTTATTTCTGCGGATGTAACATGATTATTACACGTAATAGAGATAGGGTCAACGAATATATCAAGTATGTGAAAAAAGAAATGGATTTGATAAGGAGCTATTTGTTAACCGATAGAAAAGTTTCTCAGTTGCATTGGGGCGGCGGAACTCCAACCCATTTAAATCCAAAAGAAATTGCTGATCTTGCTTCTTACATTCAGCAGTCATTTAACTTTAAAGAGAATTCAGAGAATAGCTGCGAAATTGATCCGCGTGGATTAACAAAAGAACATCTTGCCGCTTTACGTGATAACGGCTTTAACAGAATAAGTATGGGAGTACAGGATTTTAATGAGAAAGTTCAAAAAGCCGTTAATAGAATTCAGCCTGAAGATATAACAAGACAAACTGTAACCTGGGTTCGAGAACTTGGTTTTCACAGTATCAACTTAGATTTAATTTACGGACTTCCATTTCAAACAGTTGAATCATTTGCAGATACAGTTGATAAAATAATTGATATTTCTCCTGATAGAATTGCAGTTTTTAATTATGCCCATGTTCCATGGATGAAAAAGCACATGGCTTTAATTCATAAAGAAGATATTCCATTGGCGGAAGTGAAATTGAATATATTAAAAATGACTATCGAAAAATTGACTGATGCCGGATATGTATTTATCGGCATGGATCATTTTGCTAAACCGGGAGATGAGCTTGCAGTTGCACTACAGGAAAAGAAGCTTTACAGAAATTTTCAAGGCTACAGCACTCATGCAGATTCTGACCTTTATGCCATGGGAATAACGGGCATTAGTCAGCTTCAAAGAGTTTATGCGCAAAATTATAAAACTGAAAAAGAGTATTATACAGCGCTTGATAATGAGACTATTCCAACTACAAAAGGCTACAAATTAACTGACGATGATTTGCTTCGAAGAGATGTGATTATGAAATTAATGTGTGATTTCGAATTAACATTTTCTTCAATTGAAAAAAAATATAATATCAATTTTAAAGAGTATTTTTCTTCTGGCTTAAATAATTTGAAAGAAATGCAGCAAGATGAGCTGGTTAATGTCACGGATAATAAAATCGAAGTAACTAATATGGGACGTTTGCTTATCCGCAACATTGCGATGAATTTTGATGGTTATATTGAACGAAAAGAAGATACAGCAAAATATTCCAGGACAGTTTGACTCAAATTATTCATTAGACAATTTTGTCAGGCTGAGCTTGTCGAAGACTGAAGTTATTTGTTAAGTTTATATTTTGACTAGCCCAATATGATATTTAGCATTTAATTCTTTGTCTAATGCATAATTTGAATTTCAATATATTTATAAATAAAATATTATCTCTTTTAATATTTGAAACCTTATTCTAACTTTGGAAGTCTAATATTGAATTTTTATAAATGGAATAAATGAAAAACCACCGATTATATTTACTATTATCAATAGCAGTTTTGTCTTTAAGCACTAATGCTTTCGGTTATAACAATAACAATCTTTTAGCTAAAGTTCAGGAAAAATATAACACTAATAAATCTTTAACTGCTGATTTTATTTTTAATTTGCACAAAGCATCGAATCAAATGGCTGAAAAAACTTCTGCAAGGGGCAAAATATATTTAGGGGAAGGAAATAAATTTAGAGTTGAACTTGATAAAAACATAGTTGTTTGTGACGGCAAAACTTTCTGGAATTTCAAAGAAAAAGAAAACAAAATCATTATTAATAATTTTGACCCCAATGACCCATCTTCATTTTCAATTAAAACAATATTAAATGAATACCCTAAAAAATGTATACAAAAAGAAGAGAACGGGGTTATCATATTAACACCGAAAGAAAACTCCGATCTTGATTTTACTAAGGCAGAAATTTGGGTAAATAAAAGTAATCTAATAGAAAAAATCCGGATTGATTATCCAAGTTACGGTACTTTTGAAATCAGTTTATCAAATTATAAATTGAATCAAAATATTCCTGATTCTAAATTTACATTCACTCCACCTGAAGGAAGCAAGATTATTGACCTCCGCTGAATTAAAAAAATCACATAACCTAAAAAGAGCGTTAAATATAACGCTATCTTTCGTCCTAACAATAGGGTTTTTATACATCGCATTCAGAGATGTTAATTTTGAAGATGTTCTTAAACGAACTTCCCAAGCATCTATATTTTGGATCATTGTATTGATGATTGTGATGATGGCTTCCCATTATGTTCGTGCAATTAGATGGAAAGTGATTTTGAATTCTGTTAAACCTAATGCATCAATTAAAAATTTATTTGGCGCTTTGATGGTGGGATATGGAGTTAACTGTGCAGTCCCGCGGCTGGGAGAAATTTCACGTGCAGTTTTAGTAGGTAAATGGGAAGGGCTTTCACGTTCTTCAATGTTTGGGACAGTAATTTTAGAAAGAGTTATTGATTTAATCTTTTTGGGTATATCAGTTACAATCTCCATATATATTGCTAGTGCCGACCTTACTATTAGTTTCCCCTGGCTAAAGTCAACTTTATATATATCTATATTTTTGATTTGTTGTTTGATCTTATTTCTTTATTTGCTTGTTAGGTTTAAAGAAAAATTTTATGGAATTATTATAAGATTTTTATCAAAATTTTCCGATAGAATTGCTAAAGAAGCTGCACATATATTTGAAATGTTACTCACTGGTTTTACGAGTTTAAAAGGTGCAAAAAATTACTTCACTACAATTTACCTCAGCATAGTAATTAACTTGCTATATGCCTTAAGCGCTTATGTAGGATTTTATACAGTTGGTATGCAGCATATATCATCTCCGCATATTACATTTGCAATGGGCTGGGTTTTGATGAGCATTGCCGGAATTGGTGTTGTAATTCCCACACCTGGCGGAACAGGTTCCTATCATACTTTAGCAAAATCTACACTTATGCTTTTTGGTTTCGGTGAAATTATCAGTCTTTCTTATGCGTTTTTAACGCATATTATTTCTTACATTTTATTTATAGGTTCAGGCTTGATTTTCTTTTTTGTTCTTAATAAGCAGCACGAAAATTTATTTAAGGTAATTGAAACAAAGGTTGATGATTTATGAAATTTATTTCCACAATTATTTTATTATTCGTTTTATCATTCAGTTCATTTGCCCAGGTTGAAGTTAGAGGAAGCATGGGAATTAGTTTCTTAAGCAATCCATCTTTAACAGACTATATTCAAACCGTAGTTGGACAGCAATTGTCAAGCTTTAACTCCGCTGTAAACTTTTCTGTAGAGGGAGATTATTATCTTAAAAATAATTTTCAAATGGGATTAGAAGTCGCTTATTTAATAAATTCGTACTCCTATCCCAGCATATCAGGAAGTTATGATTTTAGTTATAACATAATAATGCCAAGTGTCACCAGCTATTATGTTATACAAGGGCAGGGTTACAATTTTAAATTCGGCGGCGGTGTCGGCGTTAGGATTTCAAATGTAAAGGAAACACTTCAAACATCAACCACTGCTTATTCTTATTCGGCTTTTGGTTTAGGGTTTTTGGTGCGTGTAGATGGAAATACCGCTTTGAGTGATAATGTTTATGCTAATATAGGTGGCGATATTAGATATGATTTGAATGGTAAACCCAACTTAATTACAAATGAAAACGTAAATTTAAACACACTGTCTTTAGGCGTAAGATTAGGTGTCACATATAGATTTTAGGAGGTTTTGTTGAACATACTTGAAGCCATTGTACTTGGAATTATCCAGGGGCTTACCGAATTCTTACCAATCAGCAGCACAGGACATTTAACGGTTGCAGGAAAATTAATGGGATTAATTTCCGGTGAGCACCCGGAACATTGGACGGCATTTATAGCTGTTATTCAACTTGGAACTTTGGCTGCTGTTCTTATTTATTTCTGGAAAGATATATGGCAAATATTTTTTTCATTTTTGAATGAAAACGTTTCTAAGAGAGTAAAATTCCAAAACCAGACTTTCTTTTCAAGGCTTGGATGGTTAATTATATTAGGTACAATCCCGGTTGTAATAATTGGATTATCATTTAAACATATAATTGAAGGAGCATTTACTAAAAATCTTTTTGTTATTTCAGGAAGCTTAATTGTACTTGCTATAATTTTAGCAATAGCTGAAAAGACAGCAAAATTTAAAAAGAAGTTGAAGATATATCGTTGAAAGATGCAATATTAATAGGCATTGCACAGTGCTTTGCTTTAATTCCAGGCTCATCACGTTCCGGTACTACAATTACCGGCGGATTATTTTTGGGATTAAAAAGAGAAGCTGCGGCAAGATTTTCTTTTTTGTTAAGTATTCCTGCAGTGCTTGCCAGCGGATTGCTTGAGCTTTATGAGTCTTTGGCATTCATTGATAAATCGATGGTCATTGACATGATTGTCGCTACTGTAGCAGCTGCAATTAGTGGTTACCTGGCAATCGATTTTCTATTAAAATATTTGAGAAAGAATACTACGTTTGCATTTGTTTATTACCGCATTGCCGCGGGAGCTTTTATTTTAGCATTATTATTTTTTAAAGTAATTCAACCTTAGGAGTAAAGATGAAATACATATTCGCATATTTTTTTGTAACTTTATTTTTTTTAGGATGTGCTTCAAATAATAAATCAAGTGAAGCAAATAAAATTTCAAACGAACCGGAGAAAAAAGTAATGGATGATTCAACTAAAACAAACGATACAACAACTGTTGCAATTATTAAAACCAATATGGGTACAATTGAATTGGAGTTATTTGATAAATTAGCTCCTAAAACTGTAGAAAATTTTGTGGGCCTTGCTGAAAAGGGCTACTATAACGGGGTAACATTTCATAGGGTAATCGATGGCTTCATGATTCAAGGTGGTGACCCAACCGGAACAGGACGGGGTGGTGAAAGTTTATGGGGTGGTAAATTCGATGATGAAATTGTTCCTTCGCTTACATTCGATGGCCCTGGAATAGCAGCCATGGCAAATGCAGGGCCTAATACAAACGGCAGTCAATTTTTTATTACTCTTGCAAAAACTGCATGGCTGGATGGGCATTATTCAATTTTCGGAAAAGTTATAAAAGGAATGGATGTTGTACAAGCAATTGGCAAAACAAAGACTGGTCCAGGTGACAAGCCGCTTAAAGATATGGTAATGGAAGAAGTAACCATAGAAAAAAGGCCGTAATAAAATTTTCATTAAAATATTATTTGATAAAGCGCCTCGAATTTTTTAGGGGCGTTTTTTATTTACTCATAGCCTAAAATCTTCTTACTTTTTTAATCCTCTTACTTTTTTTATTTTGACCTTTGATTTTTTTCCAAAGGAATCCCTTTGGGAGATATTTAACTTTTTATATCATGAAACAACAAGAATTCTTTTCATCTAGATGGACTTTAATAATTGCCACAATCGGTATTGCAGTTGGTACCGGAAATATCTGGCGCTTCTCAAGAATTGTTGCTCAAAATGGAGGAGGCTCATTTTTAATTCCCTGGGTTATTTTTCTTTTAATTTGGTCTGTCCCTTTAATTATTGCTGAGTTTGCAATTGGCAAATCCAGCCGTTTTGGCCCTGTTGGTGCAATTGCAAAAACTGCAGGCAAAAAATTTGCCTGGATGGGTGCTTATATTGTTTTTGTCTCCACGGCAATTATGTTTTACTATTCAGTTGTTACCGGATGGTGCCTAAGATATTTCTTATCAGCTATATCAGGAGATCTTTTTAACACTGCAAATCACCTTGCTTATTGGAAAAGCTTTTCTTCAAGTTATCAACCGGTAATTTTTCATTTTTTATCAATGGCATTTGTTGCTTTTATTATTTACAGGGGAGTTGCAAAAGGGATTGAACGGGTTACAAAATTTATGGTTCCGGCTTTATTATTAATTCTTATAATTTTATTTGTGCGTGCTGTAACTCTTCCAAATGCAATTGAAGGAATAAAATATTTCTTCACTCCCAAACTTGATGTAATGCTTGATTATAAAGTTTGGCTTAATGCATTAACACAAAATGCCTGGGATACCGGTGCCGGCTGGGGTTTAATATTAACTTATGCAATCTATATGAAAAAGAATGAAGATATTTCCTTAAATGCAGCCTTAATTGGATTTGGAAATAACAGTGTTTCAATTCTTGCGGGAATAACAATTTTTTCAACCGTATTTGCTTTAAGCTCTGTTGATGCAATGACACAAGTTTCACAATCAGGGCCTGCTAACACGGGATTAACATTTATTTATTTGCCGTTATTATTTTCAAAAATGTCTTCAAGCTATTTTGTAAATGCTTTCTTTGCTACCATATTTTTTATTGCTTTATTTTTTGCTGCTACTACTTCATTAATTTCTATGGTTGAGCTTTCTACTCGTACATTAATTGATTTTGGATTCAAAAGAAGAAAAGCAATAATTATTGTGGCTGTTACAGGATTTATATTTGGAATTCCTTCTGCATTAAATACGGATTTCTTTACAAACCAGGATTGGGTTTGGGGGGTTGGTTTAATTTTAAGCGGTGCATTCATTTCATTTTCAATTATTAAATATGGTGTGGATAAATTCAGAACGGAAATTATTAATGGATTTGGAAGTGATGTTAAAATCGGGAAATGGTATAATTTTGTTATTGGAATATTAATTCCAATTCAAGTTGTAGTTTTAATTTTGTGGTGGCTGATTTCATCTGTTTCATGGGATGCAGAATGGTGGAATCCTTTTCATGCAGAAAATGCAGGTACAGTTTTGTTTCAATGGGCGGTTGCTTTAATTATCTTTGCATCATTAAATAAAATTATGGTTAAATATACTTTTGACAAAGAATGAATAAATAATAATTCTGAAAAATTAACTTGAAACATCTGAATTTATCTAAGTGACGAGGTAATTTAGCAGGATATCAACTTCGACAAGCTCAGTTTGACCTAATTTTTAATTTACCGTTTTAACGTTTATCATTATTCTGATAAAATTAAAATGTAAAATGAACTACTTCTACCATCATAACGCTTGTATTGGTTATTGGAATTGTCTGGGGAGGATTAATTTATTTCCTAAGTCGTGCAATTAAATATGAAAAATTGAAATCTAAAAATGGCAAAGAGTAGAAAAACGGCTCCGCAAATCTCAGAAGCAGTTAAAAGTTTAAAGAAGAATAATTTTCTCCCGGTTTATTATTTTTTCGGAGAAGACAGTTTTAGTATTGATAATACCGTTAAATATATTCAAGAAGCATTTCAGCCATTAATTACATCTGATTTTGATAAAGAAACTTTTTATGGAGAAAATAAAAGCCTAAATGAAGTTTTAGATTTTGCTTCCACTTTTCCATTCAGCTCTGAAAAAAAGTTAATCATCTTTCAAAGAGTTTGAGAAAGTAAGAGATAAAAAAAATCTTACATCCTACTTAAAATCTCCTGTAGATTTTACTACGCTTGTTATTACTCATGAAGGAAAAATTTCAAGTTTAGAATCTGAACCATATAAATCACTTCTTACAAATAATTTTATTTTTGAAGCAAAAGAGCTTAAAGGAAACAGCTTAATAAATTGGCTTATTGAATATTCGTTAAAAAATAAAAGAAGCTTATCTTCCGAAAATGCGCTGATGTTAGTTGATATTGTTGGAGAAAATAGAAGTCTGCTTGAAGCACAGCTCGAAAAAATTTTTATTTATTTGGGAGAAGAAAAAGAAATAACGCTGGAAGCAATCAAATCTCTTTCAACTTCACTTAAAGAGTTTAATATCTTTGATCTTCAGAATGCACTTGCAGAAAAAGATAAAACAAAAGCATTAAAAATTTCGTACAATCTTTTGGAAAAAGGAAGCGAACCGATTCAAATTGTTTATATGCTTACAAGATATTTTACGCAGCTTGCAAGACTAAATGAACTTAAAGCAAAAGGAAGTTCGGAATATGAAATTGCCAGAAAAATTGGAACTCATCCGTTTTATTTAAAAGATTATTATAAAGCCCGTTCAAGATATACTGATGATAATTTATTAAATGTAGTTAAAGCTTTGCTAAAAGCTGATCTTTCAATTAAAACTACGACAGTAGAACCAAAAGTTTTAATTACAATTTTGATGGAAGAAATTTTGAGTTAGGTTTTAAAAGCATTTTAATTTGTTATTTTACGCATAGATAAGGGGCTGTCTCAAAAGTCAGATTTTGTCAACCTGAACTTGTTTCAGGTTCTAATTTCATTTCAAAATCGAAATAATAGATTCCGAAATAAATTCGGAATGACAGTTTTGAGACAGCCTCAATAAACGTTACTTTTGCTTGACATGAGTTAATTATTAAAAGTTATGTAATGTCACTCCTTCGGACTTTTGAGCATTAGTGTTTCTCTTAAATTATAATAATATCAGTCCTTCGGACTTAAAGAGATTAGAACCACGAAGGGATGAAATAATTATAGAAATAGACACCATGGAAAAATATTAACCCCTGAAAGGGGGACATAAAAAATCTGTATATAAAAAAGTACGGTCACAAAGTTTGATTTTAGTTAGTTTTGAAAGATATTCAAATTAAAAAAATTTTTATTTAATTTATTGTCCAATTAAGGAAACATTTCATTTTAAGGAAAGTATAAAAAAAACTTGGTGGAAAAATCTCTGGCGGAATTGACAGACGAAGAACTTATACTCGAATTTCAAAAAAATAACACAATTCGTGCTTTTGAGATTTTGGTTGAAAGATTTAAAAATCCGTTAACCAATTTTGTGTTTAGATTTTTAGGTGATTATGAAGCTTGTACGGATGTCGTTCAGGAAACTTTTATTAAGGTGTACAGATACAAAGATTCTTATAATTCGGTTGCAAAATTCTCAACCTGGATTTACACTATCGCCGGTAATTTAGCACGAACAGAATATCAAAAAAGAAAAAGAAGAAAGTTCTTTTCAATAAATGCATTCGGGGAAAACAAAGACGAACATTTTGATATACCCGATGAAAGCTATCGTCCGGATGTAATGACTGACAGCGGAATTAAAGATGAAATTATTCAAAACGCATTGCAGAAAGTTTCACCGGTTTATAGAGAGGTTGTAATTTTAAGAGACATTCAAGATATGTCTTATGAAGAAATTGCAGAAATAACAGGAATAACAGTTGGAACTGTTAAATCAAGAATTAATAGAGGAAGAGCTCAATTACAGAAATTGCTTAAGGATATCTATAAGGAATGAAGGTGTAAAATGGAACAGGAAAAAGATGATTTACAGTATAAAGATTTGATGAAGGATCTTAATCAGCTTCAGGAGGTTAAAGCTCCTAAAAATTTTGAAGCTGATTTAATGAGAAAAATTAATTCGGAAGATTTTAGTAAAGAAAAAACTAAAACTGGATTTTGGGATAGATTTATTTCCCCTGCCAGGTTAATTCCAATTGGAGCTTTGGCTGCGGTAATGATTGCTATGCTATTCATGATCAATAATAAACCGAATATGTCTAATGATCCTTTGTTGGCTGCACCGCGAGAAAGAACAGATTTGATTTCAAGTAACGATATTTCATTAGAGAATTTTATAAAGGAAAAACGAGAAGCTTCTGAAAATCTTAAAGAAGACGAAATCGGAAGTGATCAAATTGACCGTAAGGATTCAGATAAAGAAAGAGCCCAAGGCCTTGCTGGAAAATCTTTAAGGATGAAGGACAACTCGAATGCGTCACAAAGTCTTACAAAAACAAAGCCTCAAGGAAATTCAATTGCCCCTGCTGTACGGGCGTCATTTGCAATAAATAAAAGCGGGTTAAATTTTAGGCAAGTAAATTTAAGTAAGGAAGAGAAGCAGATTGTACATGAATTGAAAGAAAAGCTGATAAATTCCTATCAAAAACAGTAAAAAAAGAAGTTTTCACTTTCAAAAATCATTTGATTTAAATAATTACTTGGCTATATTTGTTGCTACATTTTTTGAGAAAGATTAATATTTAGGTGTTAATTAAATGAAAAAAGGAATTCATCCAAATTATCGTCCCGTTGTTTTTCAGGATTCTTCTGCTGATTTTACGATACTAACAAAGTCAACCATTCAAACCGAAGATTCAATTAAGTGGGAAGATGGAAATACATATCCATTGGTTAAGCTTGAAATCTCAAGTGCGTCTCACCCGTTTTTTACAGGTAAACAAAAATTACTTGATACTGCAGGTAGAGTCGAGAAGTTCAAGAGAAAATATGCAAAGAAGAATTAGTTTGATTTAGTTTTATAATAATATTTGCTTTTAGATTGAGCCGGTATTATCCGGCTTTTTTATTATTAGTTAAGTTATTTTTTTTCAGTTGCTTCATTAATTTAAATTTTCAATTTTTCCTTTATTTTAATTTTAAAATTACATGAACAAGAAAAATATAATAGTTATCATTTCTACAGTTGTTGTCCTTCTCATTGTTTTTCTGGCAATAAAAAAAAACAGCTCTCCTAAAACTCTAAATCCCCAAACAAAAAATGTTACAAATCAGGCTATTCCGGTTAAAGCACATATAGTAAAACCTCAAGAGCTTGGCAATAACGTAATAACCACCGGGACGGTCTTAGCAAATGAAGAAGTTGATTTAAAAAGTGAAGTATCAGGCAAGATTGTTAGAATCGCTTTTAGAGAAGGAGGCCGTGTTAAAAAGGGAGACCTTTTAGTTAAAATAAATGATGCCGAACTTCAAGCACAATTGATGAGAGAAAAATATACCTTCGAATTATTGAAAGATAAAGAATACCGGCAGAAAAAATTATTTGAAAAAGAAGCCATCAGCCAGGAAGAATATGACGATGCACTTAATCAGTTCAATGTAAGTAAAGCGGAAGTTGATTTGATAAAAGCTCAGATTGACAAAACAGAAATTAGAGCCCCGTTTAATGGAATCGTTGGCTTAAAAAATGTGAGTGAAGGAAGCTATATAACTCCATCAACAGTAATAGCAAGCTTACAAAATATCAATCCCATTAAAATTGATTTTTCAATTCCTGAAAAATATTCCGGCTCAGTAAAAGTTGGCGATCAGATAAATTTTAAAGTAGTTGGTGATGAAGAAAATTATAATGCAAAAGTTTATGCAATTGAACCCAAAATTGACCCTGTTACAAGAACTTTAAAAATAAGAGCAATTTATTCAAATCAGGCTGGAAGAATTTTACCCGGTTCTTTTGCCGATGTAAAGCTAATATTAGATAAAATTGATAACGCATTGTTGGTTCCCACTCAAGCAATAGTGCCGGAATTAAAAGGACAGAAAGTCTACATTTATAAATCAGGAAAAGTTGCACAGCAGAATGTTGAAATGGGAATTAGAACAGACGAATATGTTCAAATAACAAGCGGACTTAATCCAAATGATACTTTAATCATTTCCGGTATCCTACAAATAAAACCCGGCTCTGATGTTTCAATTTCAGAATTTAATTAAATAAAATTTTATGAGTTTATCTTCACTAAGCGTAAGGCGTCCTGTTTTAGCAATTGTAATGTCTATTGCAATTCTAATATTTGGAATTTTAGGATATACTTTCCTTGGTGTTCGTGAGTATCCTTCCGTTGATCCGCCTATCATTACTGTGAGCACAAACTATGTCGGGGCAAATGCAGATGTAATCGAATCTCAAATAACCGAACCGCTTGAAGAATCAATTAACGGTATTGCCGGAATTCGTTCACTTACATCTACAAGCAGGGACGGAAGAAGTACCATTACAGTTGAATTTGATATTAATGTTGATCTTGAAAATGCAGCTAATGATGTAAGAGACAGAGTATCCCGTGCAATTCGAAGTTTACCACCTGACATTGAACCACCTATCGTATCTAAAGCTGATGCAGATGCTACACCAATTGTATTTCTGAATATACAAAGCGATACGAGAAATCTTCTTCAGCTTACTGAAATTGCAAATAATGTTTTCAAAGAAAGGCTTCAGACAATTCCCGGTGTGAGTGAAGTAAGGGTTTGGGGTGAAAAAAAATATGCAATGCGTTTATGGATGGATCCTGCAAAACTTGCTGCATATAATTTAACTCCGCTTGATGTTAAGAATGCATTAAACCGTGAAAATGTTGAATTGCCTACAGGCTCAATTGAAGGAAATAATACCGAGCTTTCAATTCGTACCATCGGACGTTTACAAACCGAAGATGAATTTAATGATCTTATAATTTCATCTGCAAATGGCAGTATTGTGAGATTCAAAGATATTGGACATGCAGAGCTTGGGGCTGAAAATCTCCGTACTATATTAAAAAGAGATGGCATTCCGATGGTTGGAGTTGTATTAGTTGCACAACCGGGAGCAAATAATATAGCAATTACGGACGAGTTTTATAAAAGAGTTGAACAAATTAAAAAAGATTTACCATCGGATATTAAAACAGGAATTGGTTTTGATGTTACTACTTATATAAAAGATTCTATTAATGAAGTAGAGCAGACAATATTTTTGGCATTTTCTCTTGTAGTTATAATAATATTTCTCTTTCTGCGCGATTGGCGCACAACGATAATTCCTGTTATTGCTATACCCATTTCTCTAATTGGCTCTTTTTTTATAATGTACGTCGCTGACTTCTCTATAAATGTTTTGACCTTACTTGGTATTGTGCTCGCTATAGGAATTGTGGTGGATGATGCTATTGTCGTTCTTGAAAATATTTACGTAAAAATTGAAAATAAAATGTACCCCATGGAAGCAGCCAAGAGGGGTTCGGCAGAAATCTTTTTTGCTGTTGTTTCAACTACTGTAGCACTTGTTGCTGTGTTTATGCCGGTGATTTTTCTCCAGGGACTTACGGGAAGGTTGTTTAGAGAATTCGGAATTGTTATAGCAGGTTCTGTAATAATTTCATCTTTTGTAGCACTAACTCTTACGCCCATGTTAAGTGCAAAAATTTTAAAAAGAAGAGAAAAGCATAATTGGTTCTACAATAAAACAGAACCATTTTTTGTAAAGATGAACAGTACATATAAAAATTCTCTTGATAAATTTTTAAAGATAAGGTGGGCTGCCCTTTTAGTAATGGTTGGTTCATTAATTATTATTGTTCTTTTCTTTGAATTAATTCCGACTGAATTAGCTCCCCTGGAAGATAGAAGCAGATTATCTCTTTCTGCAACTGCTCCTGAAGGAGCTTCTTTTGATTATATGAATAATTTTATGGATAATCTTATCCAGGTTTTAAATGATTCTTTAAGTAATGAAAAAGAAGCTATCATTTCAGTAACTTCTCCGGGATTTGGTGCTTCAAGTTCAGTTAACACAGGTTTCGGGGCTATCATATTAACTGATCCGGATAAAAGAAAAGAGTCGCAGCAGCAAATAGCAGATGATGTAAATAGAGATATTTCAAAATTAACCGGGGCACGTGTTTACGTTACACAGCCACAAACCATCGGTGGAAGAAGAGGAGGATTGCCTGTTCAGTATGTAATACAAGCCCCCAATTTTAATAAGCTCCGGGAAGTTCTTCCAAAATTTTTAGATGCAGCAAGGGCAAATCCTACTTTCTCTATTGTTGATGTCAATTTAAAATTTAATAAACCCGAATTAAAACTTACTATAAACAGGCAGCGGGCAAGAGATATCGGGGTTTCAACTATGGATATTGCTCAAACTATACAATCAGCTTTTAGCGGGCAGCGGTTTGGGTATTTTATTAAAGATGGTAAACAATATCAGGTGATAGGACAGTTTTCGCGTGATAAAAGGGATGCGCCAATTGATTTAAGATCATTATATGTAAAAAACAACCGGGGAGAATTAGTTCAGCTTGATAATGTAATTTCTTTAACGGAACAAAGTACACCGCCTCAATTATATAGATTTAACAGATACGTCTCGGCAACGGTTTCCGCAGGACTTGCACCGGGAAAAACCATCGGTGACGGTATAAAAGCTATGGATAACGTTGCATCTAAAACTTTAGACGAATCTTTTTCAACTGCGTTGGATGGCCCGTCAAAAGATTATGCAGAAAGTTCTTCAAGTTTGGCATTTGCGTTTATCCTTGCTCTTGGATTAATATATTTGGTTTTGGCTGCACAATTTGAAAGCTTCAGGGATCCTTTTATAATTCTATTAACCGTTCCTTTGGCTCTAGCCGGGGCATTATTTTCGCTTTGGTTTTTCAATCAAACACTGAATATATTCAGTGAAATTGGCATTATCATGCTAATCGGACTTGTAACTAAAAATGGAATTTTGATAGTCGAATTTGCTAATCAAAGAAAAGCAATGGGAATGGATAGAAAAGAAGCTATCCAATATGCTGCTGTTGCAAGGCTGAGACCAATTTTAATGACAAGCTTGTCAACAATACTTGGAATACTTCCTATTGCTTTAGCTTTAGGTGCAGGTTCCGAAAGCAGGGTATCAATGGGTATTGCAGTAATAGGCGGTTTGATATTTTCAACCTTTTTAACTTTGATGGTTATCCCCGCGATATATACTTATCTTTCAAGGAAAGAAGCTACTGTTTCAAATGTAACAGAACAAGAAATTTCTATAGAAGAAAAAGAAATTCAACTTGCGGGTAAATAAATCATTTATAAAAAATTAACATTTAATTCTTTCGTTATATTTTGTCCGGTAAGTCCGGATTAATTATTGATAAAAAAGATGATATATAAAACAAAATTTTTCCTTCCCTCATTTATTTTATTTTTTATTATTTCTTCAACTGTTTTTGCACAAACGTTGCTGACAATTGAAGATGCTATAAAAATAGCGTTGGAAAAAAATTATTCAATTAATATCGCAAAGAATGAAAATGAAATAGCTGATAATAACTTTTCTATTGGAAATGCCGGATTTTTACCTTCTCTTGATGCAGATGGTTCATACAAAAAAACTACAAACAGTACAAAGCAGAATTATTTAAACGGGACAATCGTTGATAGAACAGGGGCCAAATCAACTAACTATACCGCGGGAATTGGATTGAATTGGACAATTTTTAACGGCCTTAAGATGTTTGCCAATTTCAACCGCTTAAAAGAATTAAAAAAAGTTGGAGAAACGAATTTAAAAGCGGAAGTAGAAAATAATATTTTAAAAATTATTTCAACATATTACGATATTGTCCGTGAACAGCAGGTGCTTGAAGTATTAGGGCAAAGTATAAAAATTTCTGAAGAAAGATTAAGAATCGCTCAGGATAAAAAGCAGCTTGGTTCTGCCTCTAAGTTTGACTTGCTTCAAGCGCAGGTAGATTTAAATGAAGATAAATCATCTTTGCTTACAGAAGAATTAAAATTGAGACAGGCGAAAATTTTATTAAATCAATTAATGGGGCAAGATGTTAATGCAGATTATAATGTGGCAGATACAATTTTAATAAATGAAAATCTCTCATTAGACGATTTAAAACCTCTAACTAATGAACACAACAGTGATTTAATTATTGCCAGGCAAAATAAAAATATTTCTGATTCAGAATTAAAAATAGCCCGTTCGGATTTATTCCCGGTAATCAGCTTAAATGCAGGTTACGATTTTTCAAAATCTACTTCCGAAGCGGGATTTGTTCAGAGCAGTAAAAGTTTTGGATTTTATTATGGCGCTACCGCATCAATAAATCTATTCAATGGATTAAATACAAAAACTGCAATTGAGAATGCAGAAATTTCTAAAAAAATTAATGAATTAAATTTAAGTCAGGTTCAAAATTCTGTGGATGCCCAGCTTTCAAATTCATTTGAACAATATAAAAATAGTATTAAACTCGTAACTCTTGAATCGGAAAATTATAAAGTCGCCGAAGAAAATGTTGCTATTGGATTGGAAAGATTAAAACTCGGCAGTACAACACCGTTAGAATTTAGAGAAACTCAAAGACAATTAATTAATGCTAAAAGCAGGTTAGTCGCAGCGCAATACGAAGCTAAAAATGCTGAAACAGAATTATTAAGAATCAGTGGACAGCTTATTAAAGATTATTAATTTAAATTAAAAGATGAATACGAAAGCGATTAAACAAAAGAAATCACAATTGGTTCAAGTTTCTTACCTCAAAAAATATTAAATTAAAATCCAAATTTTAAAGGAATTCACATCTATGCAGCTTTGCATTTTTGAGGATATTTACCACGACAGGCTTGAACCATTAATTTATTCGAGGCCAACTTATGACCTTGTTTGCGGGATTAATAGTTTGAGGAAAAAAATTCTCAGGGCTTATCCTGACGTAAAATACTCATTACACTGCAGGCCATACTTAGAACATTTTGTTCAAAATAAAAACCCAGGGCATGATATTAATGTTGTGAATGATGAAAAATGCCTTTTTGTAAACGGAAGAATTTTGGCTCCACCAAACATGGCTAAAATTATTCCTTTAACCGGTAAAGATACTCTATATGTAAATAATGAAACCATAATTGCGGCGAGAGTATCAGGCAAAAAGTTCAAAGAGATTCAATCAAACTTAAACGACCTTTTAAGCGAGTCAAATTTCGATGGGCTTTCAAGAGAACAGGTTGATATTAAAAGCATTGATTATATATGGAATATTACTCATTATAATGCTACTGAACTGATTAGCGATTATGAACAATTAATGATTTCAAAAAAAATTAACAATAAAAATAATATTCTTGGAAATGTTTATGACGGAGTTAACCTTGTTGAAAAAGATAATATATTTATTGATGAAGAAGCAGTTGTAAAACCAGGGGCTGTAATCGATGGTTCTGCCGGCCCGGTTTATATTGATAAGAAAGCAAAAATATTTTCAAATTCTGTTATTGAAGGAGCAGTTTATATCGGTGAAGGAACTCAAGTAAAAAGTTGTGCACGGATATATGAGAATGTAAGTATTGGCCAGATTTGTAAGGTTGGTGGAGAAATTGAAGATACAATTTTTCTTCCTTATTCAAACAAGCAGCACAGCGGATTTTTAGGCCATGCATATCTCGGCAGTTGGGTTAATATAGGTGCTGATACAAATTGCAGTGATTTAAAAAATAATTACGGCCATGTTAAAGTTTATGTGAATGGAGAAATTGTTGACAGCGGTTCTCAATTTCTTGGTGTTATTATGGGCGATCATACTAAGACCGCGATCAACACAATGTTTAATACCGGTACTATTGTAGGAGTATCATGTAATATTTTTGGCGCAGGGTTTCCATCCTAAATATATTCCCTCATTTTCATGGGGAGGAAGTGATGCTGTAACAACTTACGATATTGATAAAAGTATAGAAACCGGCAAAAGAGTTATGGCAAGAAGAAGCAAAGAAATGTCAGATGCAGAAGAAAAGCTGTTTAGAAAAATTTTCGATTTAACCAAAAAGGAAAGGCGAAAGAGAGGTTATCCGTATTAATGTCCACTCAATTTGATGAGCATAAAGTAAGAGATTTATATGAAGGGGTTAGAGGTTTAGCTGTTAAAATCTTGAATAGAGTTGAAAGATCCGATGCTTACCTGGAAAAGCTATTAGATAATGAAATGAGAAACCATGAGTTAAGCGGAGCGGATAAAGCTTTGCTTTACGAAATAGTGCATGGAGTAATTAGATGGATGGGAAGGCTTGATTGGGTTTGAATGGATTTTATAAAGGGCAGTTTGGAAAAGCTATCCCGAATTTAAAGAATGGTTTAAGAGTTGCACTTTACCAAATTTTATTTTTAGATAGAGTCCCTGATCATGCTTCTGTTAATGAAGCAGTTGAATTTGTTAAAAAACTTCAAGGGCAAAAACCAGCCGACTTAACAAATGCTATTCTTAGAAATATTATCCGAAGCAAAAATGCTATCCGTTATCCCGATCCTGATGAGGATATAGTTGGATTTATTACTGCTTACTATTCGCATCCTTCTTGGATGGTGAAAAGATATCTTACAAGATTTGGAAGAGAGGAAACAGAAAAATTATTAAATGCAAATAACGAAAAACCATATTTAACTTTAAAGATTAATACTTTAAAAACCAATCCTGAAGAATTCAAAAAATTACTAAATTCAGTTAACTTAAAATATTCTCAGGGAAAATACTTGCCTGAATTTTTTAAGCTTCAAAATTTGACTAACATCACTGCATGGGAATATTACGGTCAGGGTTATTTTAATATCCAGGATGAAAGCGCCGGTTTAGCTTGTAGATATTTGAAGGCTCAGCCAGGCCACAAAGTTTTGGATTTATGTGCTGCTCCCGGAGGCAAATCTATTTATTTGGCAGGACTTATGCATGATGAAGGTTTGATATTTTCAGTTGACAAATATGAAAGCCGTCAGAAACTTTTTGAAAAGAATGTTAAAAGATTAGGATTTAAATCTATTAAAACATTTACCGCCGATGCTTTGGAACTATCACCAGATCATCCGAACTTTCGTCCGGCAAGCTATGATAGAGTGTTGGCAGATGTGCCTTGTTCAGGCACAGGGACTCTCTCAAAAAAGCCAGACATAAAATGGAAAAAAGATATGCTTGATATTAGAAGAATGAATGATCTTCAATATAACTTACTTGTTAAAGCTTCTAGTCTAGTAAAAAAAGATGGTGTGGTGGTTTACAGCACTTGCTCAATAGAACCCGAGGAAAATTTTGAAATTGTTAAAAAGTTTTTAAACGATAACCCGCATTTCATTTTAAAAAATGCTGCTGAAGAATTTCCAAAAGAAATAGTTGATGAAAACGGATGCATTCAAACTTTACAGCATGTTCATCAAATGGATGGAGCTTTTGCAGCAAAGCTGATTAGAATCGAATAATTATTTTTTTAAATTTTGACGCCAATCTATATGGTGAACTGGTAGGGTTTTTGACTTTTTAATAATTTTATAAATTTATTCAAAAATAAAACACTGAATTATGTTTGATAAATTTGCAGAAGAGTTAAAAGCAGCGAGAGAAAAAAACGGATTGACAATTCAGCAAGTTGCTGCTAAATCCCGTATTGATATAAAATTTTTAGAGGCGATGGAGATTGGAGATTTTTCATTCCTTCCGGAGCTTTATGTTAAAGCTTTTGTAAAAGATTACGCTAAGATTGTTGGCCTTGATCCGGTTATCATGTTAAAAAAGTATAACGCTGCAAGGCAAGGGGAGATATATTCTGAAGAAGCAGAAGAGAATAAAAATATATCGGAACCTCCGGTTGAAAATAATGAACCTGAACCGAAACCTGCTGTTGAACAGCCTCCAATTGAAAAATCACCACCAATACCGGCAACAACTTCATTTGATAGCACTTCTGAAGTTGAACAGCTTACAACAAAATCTAATAGTAGTTCTAAAAATAAAGTAATGGCAATCCTTCTTGGTGTGTCAATTCTAATACTAGCCGCTCTTGCTTATTTGATATTTTTCAATAAGTCTGCTGAAATAATTGTAAATGATAAACCTGCTAAAGAAGAAGTTCAGAATGATAATCCAAATAAGCAAAGATATGTTGAAGTAAAACCCCGTCCTTTAGAAACTATCAAAACGGATTCAATTATTAGTAATACTAAAAATACAATTCTTTCTGCAGATAGTTTATTGCTTAACATAAAAGCTTCAGATACTTCATGGGTAAGAATTGTAATTGATGATACACTTGAAGAAGAATTTATTTTATTTCCTCAATCGCAAAAAAATATTAGAGCCGGAGTAAATTATAAAATTGCTTTCGGCAGGGCTAAGGCTATAGAGCTTCAAATAAATAAGAAGCCTTTAAAATTTAGTCCAAGGACGGAAGTCTCCTATGTTTTAATTGATAAAAACGGATTACAATATTTAACAAGATCTGAATACATGGGTAGTAATTAATATGCCGTCAAATGTTAAAAAAAGAATAGAAAAGCTGCGACATCAGATAAACGAACATGACTATAATTATTTCGTATTAGCTGAACCAACTGTAAGTGATAAGGAATACGATGATTTGGTTAAAGAGCTTGAAAAACTTGAAACTGAAAATCCCGAACTTATTACTCCTGATTCTCCTACTCAAAGGGTTGGAAAAGATCTTACCAAGGAATTTAAATGCGGTTACTCATAAAATCCCGATGCTTAGCCTTGCAAATACCTATAATGAAGACGAGCTTTTTGATTTTGATAGAAGAGTTAGAGAAGGATTGCCGGAAAATGAAAAAATTGAATATACAGTCGAATTAAAAATTGACGGTGCTTCAGTAAGCCTTCATTATGTGGATGGTTCTTTGCAAACTGCCGCAACACGTGGAGATGGATTCATTGGTGAAGAAATTACGACGAATGTTAAAACAATTCGCGCTGTTCCTTTAAAGCTTAAGAATTATAAAGATTTCAAATATGACTTAAAAGATATCGAAGTTCGCGGCGAAATCTTTATGAATGTTGATGACTTTCTAAAGTTGAATAAAGAACGTGAAGAAAAAGGGGAAAAGCTTTTTGCAAATCCGCGTAACTCTTCTGCCGGAACTTTGAAAATGCAAGACCCCAAAATTGTTGCAAAGCGTCCGCTCAATATTTTTGTTTACACTCTTGTGAGCCCTGACCAGGAACTGGAATCTCAGTTGGATAATTTACAGATACTCAAAAAGCTTGGTTTCAAAGTAAATCCTGAAACAAAGCTATGTAAGAATATAAAAGAGGCACTTGAGGTTTGCCATAAGATGGAAGAAAAAAGAGAAAAGCTTGAATATGAAATCGATGGCGCAGTAATTAAAGTTAATTCTATCCGACAACAAAATATTTTGGGAAACATAGCTAAATCTCCTCGATGGGCGGTGGCATTTAAATTTAAAGCAAAACAAGCTTTCACAAAAGTAAATAAAATTAACTGGCAGGTTGGAAGAACCGGGACACTTACACCCGTAGCAGAGTTTGAGCCAGTTTTTCTTTCTGGTTCAACCATCAGCCGCGCAACGCTTCATAACTACGATGAAATTATGCGTAAGGATATAAGAGAAGGAGATAAAGTTGTAATAGAAAAAGGCGGAGATGTAATTCCAAAAGTAGTTTCTGTTGTTCTGAATGAAAGAAATAAAAACAGCAGAAAAATAAAACCGCCTGAAAAGTGTCCCGTTTGCGGAACCAAACTGTTCAAACCGGAAGGAGAAGTAGCGTATTACTGCGAGAACACTCAATGCCCTGCACAAATTAAAGGTAGGCTCGCCCACTTTGCTGCAAGAGGCGCTATGGATATTGAGGGTTTAGGAGAAGCATTAATTAATCTCTTTGTCGACAGTAAATTTTTAACTACTTATGACGATATCTATGATTTAAAAAATAAAAGAGATGAGCTAATTGCAATTGAAAGACTTGGTGAGAAAAGCGTTGATAATCTTCTTTCTTCAATTGAAGAAAGTAAATCAAAACCATTTGCAAAAGTATTGTTTGCTTTAGGAATAAGATATGTTGGTTCCGGTGCAGCAAATAAATTGACAGCGGATTTTTCTTCGATTGATGAAATGATGAATGCTACTGAAGAAAGAATTACTTCAATTCATGAAATCGGGCCGAGCATAGCTAAAAGTATAATTAACTTTTTTGAAAAGGATACCAATAAAAAAATAATTGAGAGATTAAAAAAACATGGGCTCAATTTTTCAAAGGCAATAAGAGTTCAATCTCACAAGAAGAAAAACAGGATACTGCTTTTTCAGGAAAAACTTTTGTTTTAACAGGAACTCTTTCTAAGTTTACGCGAGAAGAAGCTTCCGATAAAATTGTTGGCTTCGGCGGCAAAGTTACTTCAAGTGTTAGTAAAAACACTAACTATGTGCTTGCAGGTGAAAACGCCGGATCCAAATTAGAAAAGGCTAAATCTCTTAATGTAAGTATTATTAATGAAGATGAATTTTTAAGTCTTTTAAATAAAGCCGAAAAATGATCAATACAATAAAACAAAAAATATCAAACGCTGTAGTTCAGTGGCAGCTTAAAGATCGAAGGTACAGCCCAAGATCATTTGAAGGCTTTTTCCGAAAATCATTTGCATTCCTGGTACTTATGCCTAAAAATGAATCCGATTTTCACCATTCCCTAAAAGTGCTGGAAGGACTTTCCGAAGCTAAAAAGAAAGCAACAATATTTACCTACGATTTTAAAGTTAGTTTAATTCCCTTAAAGTTCCGTCCGCAGGTAATTGATCATGGAGTGAGTGATGTTAACAGTATTAATCTCCCAAGCAAAAAATTGGTCTCTAAATTATCTGATTATAACTTCCAAGTAGTTTTAGATTTAAACCGTGAACAAAATACTTTTTACAGCTATGTTGCCAGCTTAATTGATGTTCCTATACGTGTTGGTTTTTCTAAACAGAATGCAGATAGATTTTATAATGTACAATTAGTTGATAATGCTAGTAATGCAGAAATTTCTTATAAAAACTTCTTAAATTTCTTATTAATGTTTGACTGATAGTTAATTTAATTGCAAGTTTAAGTTCGAATTTTTAATAAATATTTCTTAAGCAAAATTAAATGAACTTTGAAACAAAGAAAATAGATGATGTTACTATTTTCAAGCTAAATGAAAAAAGGCTTGATACCAGCATTTCTGGACTTGTTAAAGGCGAATTTACTATGCTTTTAAAAATTCAGGAAGTCTCAAAACTTATTATAGATTTAAGTCAAGTTGAATCATGTGATAGTTCCGGCTTAAGTGCAATTCTTGTTGCTAATCGATTAATAAATACGCTCGGGGGCAGTATAAGAATAGCAGCGCCTTCGGCGAAGGTTCATTCGTTAATCCGTATAACACAAATCGACCGTGTCCTCCCTGTATTTGAATCTGTTCAGGAAGCTTTTGATGATTTAAAAGGCAAAAAGGTTTAAATTATTGGAAGGAAGAAGCCTCGATTATATTATAATCATTGCTTTCCTTATTGGTACTGCTGCCGTTGGAATTTTTTCAGGCGGCAAACAAAAATCAGTTAAAGATTATTTCCTTGGCTCCAAAAATGTTCCCTGGTGGGCTGTTTGCTTTTCAATTGTTGCAGCAGAAACAAGTACACTTACATTCATTTCGATTCCCGGATTAGCATATCTTAACTAATTTAAATTTTCTTCAAGTAACATTCGGTTATTTAGTTGGAAGAATTATTGTTGCTACCGTTTTTCTTCCAGCTTACAGTAAAGGAGATTTAAAAACTGCATACTCATTTCTTGAAAATAGATTTGGGGGAAAAACAAGGTCATTTGCTTCTATCATATTTTTATTTACCAGAACAGCTGCAGATGGAGTTAGATTGTTTGCTACAGCAATCCCGTTAAAATTGATGCTAAATATTAATTATCCGACGGCAATAATTATCATTGCTATACTTACACTTGTTTATACTTATACAGGCGGAGTAAAAGGAGTAATTTGGGTGGATGTTATTTTAATGTTCATTTATCTTGGCGGAGCTATAATAGCAATCTTTTTTCTTTTGAAACTTCTCCCGGATGGATGGACCACTGTTGTAACTGCGGCATCAAGTTCAAATAAATTTCAAATATTCAATTGGGGATTTGAAGGAGGTATTTCAGGATTCTTCAGCCAGCCTTATACTTTAATCGGTGGAGTTCTTGGCGGAGCATTTTTATCTATGGCTTCTCACGGTACGGATCAATTAATTGTGCAAAGATTATTAACCACTAAGACTTTGAAAGACAGTCAGAAAGCAATTATTGGAAGCGGAATAATTGTAATAATTCAGTTTGCAATATTTTTGGTTTTAGGTGTAATGTTATTTGCTTATTATGGAAAGATTGATGTTAAGTCTGATGAGATATTTCCAATGTTTATCATTAAAGTTCTTCCACCTGGAATTACTGGTTTAATAATAGCTGGATTGTTTGCTGCGGCAATGTCAACTCTTGCCGGCTCAATGAGTTCTCTTTCTTCTTCAACAATGATGGACCTTTATAATCCTTTCTTTGGTAAAGGAAATGATGATGCAAAGCAATTAAAAATTTCCAGGATGTTTACAATAATGTGGGCAGCATTGTTAGTTGTTTCCGCAATCTTTTTCATGAATTCATCAAGAGCGGTAGTAGAACTTGCATTAAGCATTGCTTCATTTACTTACGGTGGATTGCTTGGAACATTTCTTACTCGGAATTTTAATGAAGAAGGCAAGGCAGGAAGATGCCCTCGCCGGATTTGTTGGCGGAATATTTATTATGATTACAGTAATCTCGCTTAAATTAGTTGCATGGACTTGGTTTACAATTGTAGGTGTACTTGCAACTTTAGCTGTTGGGGGATTTCTTAATGCTTTATCTAATAAAGAAAAAAATACTTCTTAGAAATTTGCCGACAGGCAGATTTATCAAATCAAAAATCAGCATCTAATAATTTTATATCAATATAATAAAAGCTAAAACCTCCAATAGTTACTATGGAGGCTTTGCTTTAAAAAATATATAAGCGCTATTTTTATTTTATTAGAATCATCTTTTTGATACAAGAAAATGATCCTTCATTTATTTTATTTAACATCATTCACGATAACATCAATCATTTTACTGTTGCCGTTAATTTCTGGATAATACATTAAGCTGCCTTGTGCAGGCATTACAGTATACTTACCCGGAATTTGCGCTTTCATTATGTATGAGAATTCCATATTGTTATTTGCATTTGTAACGAAGAAGGAAACTTTTTCATCACGGTATTCTCGATCAGCATAAAACCATCGCCAAGGACGGTAATAGTAATCACCATAAAATTTGTAATTATTCTCTCCTTCAATTTCATATTTATCAATATCTTTCACTATTTCGAAACCAGAGGGAAGCATATCTTCCAGCATGAAATATTGATAATCACCGCCGGCTGATTCGACAAATGTTTTAACAAAAATATCTTGTCCGGAAGTTACTTCTCCGTTAAACTTTTGTTTCAAGTAAAGAATTCTACCGCTGCTCTCTTCAGGTTTAAGAATATAGTATTCTCTTCTTATTTTAAATCCATTTTGGCTGGATAATTGTTTTTCGTCTTGAGTGAAGTATTCATTTAAGCCGGAGAAATACAATCTGCCTGCTCCATTCTTTATGATTTTAATTTTATTATTACCATTCTTCAAAATCTTATCATTCAATCCGCTTAATTTTATAGTTGAAGAATTAGAAAAAACATCATCTTTAGTAAAAGATTTTTCAAATGCTTTTTTATCATTAACGAAAACCTCAACAGAGTAATTTGGATTTAATTCGTTTGTTGATTTTAAATAGTCTGTTAAAGCAAAAACTACCGTTGCTGTTTCCTGAGTTGAGCGCCATGAGAACCCATGTTTCTGCATTAATAAAAATCTTACTGCTTTTGAAATTAATTCATCATTTGGTTTTGTTTTTAATAAAGCTTTTAATGCAAAAGCAGTTCCCTGGACTTTATCATCCTGCCAGTTATAATGCCATTGCTTTCCTCCCCAATGCGCAAAATTATTTTCTACTTCGGCCATCTTTATTAATTGTTCTGCTTCCTTAATTGCAAGAGAATGATTATTTAAATTGTCCAGGCTTATTATTAATAATGAAAGTGAATATGGATTCAAGTCTTTCTTCAAAAGAACAGAAATCATATCATTCAAAAATTCTTTATCATTGCCATTAATTCTTTCTGCGGTTGATAAAGAGTAAATCATAAAAGAAAGAGTTGTATTATCAACGTTATTTCCTTCGCCTTTAAAATTTTGAATTTGATTTCGAAGGCTATTTATTCCTTTTTGATAAACATTTTCATCAATTTCAAAATCGGCTTGTTTCGCAAGAGACATTCCGTAAATAACATAAGCCGTCATATAGGGATGAGTTTTGTCATTTTCCCACCAGCCCCATCCGCCATCGGAATGCTGGAAGTTGTAAAGTCGCTTCAATCCTTTTTCTGCCATATCCGGGAGCTCTTCAATTGTTTTGGCTTTTAAAGGTGCATCGATTTGTCTAAATGTATTTGCAACAATAATAGTAGGAAGAAAACGGCTCATAGTTTGCTCAACACAGCCGTAAGGATAACCGACCAAATCATCAAGAGCTTTTAATATTGTTCCGGCGAGCGAAGGGTTAACGGAAAAAGAAAAATTAGCTGTTCTCAAATCAACATCATTTGGAATATCGAAACTCAAAGTTTCAGTTTTATTCTCATCAGAAAAATCTGTTGCAAGTCCGTTAATTATTTTAAATCCTTTTGGAAGAATTGGAACTTTCAATTCCATTGCATCAGATTCTTCATTGGTTAAAGCTTCTGCTTTAAGTTTAGCTTCTCCTGCCGGGACATTAACTTTTACACGCCAATCAATTCTAACTTCAGAATCTTTTTTAATTGTTAATTCATAAGTTGAATCGGAAATTTGTTCCGATCTTCCATTATAACCCTGAAGTATTAATTTCGGATGAAACTAATTTCAAATTTTCAATATTAAAAGAAACTTTTGTGGTTTTATCTTCACTTAAATAATTATGGACTATTGTTGAGATAACAAGTTCATCGCCTTCTCTAAAAAAGCGAGGGGTTTCCATTCTTACCAATAGATTTTTCCGTGTTATAACTTTATCAACTTGTTGCCCAACATCAGAATTTTTTGTTATTCCTCTTGCTGTTGCTCTCCAAGTAGTTAGATTATCCGGCATTTTGAAATTGACAACCGCTTTTCCATTTACATCAGTTATAATGTTTGCTTTCCAGATTTAATGCATCAACAAAATTGGAACGAAGTTCTGCTTTTTGATAATCGCCTTTTTTATCTTTTTCTAAAGCCAAACCTGGCATTGGCAACATAGATTCGGAGACAACTTTAGCGGCAGCAAAATTACTTCTCCCTGTACTTAATGAAACTTCATCAGCAACACCGCCTGGTAAATCCCCCTCTTCTTGTTTTAATTGATTTATTGTTCTATCTATTTCTATATTATGTTTCGTGTTTTCTCCAACATTAACGCTTTCAACAAAAAATAAATCAGACTGATCATATTGAACGAGTATATCGTATTTGCCTTTGGCAATTTTTTTAAATTCATAATTACCATTTTCATCTACAGTAGTTTTGTAAAATCTATTATCTTTATTTAAGATTATATAAAAATCTATGAAGTTTGTATTGCCGTTTTTAAACTTCACTTTACCATACAAATTGCCGTTACCCTTTTTATCTCCCTCTTCATTTGAGAAATAATTTCTATCAATGAAAGTAGCATAACGGCTTGTTGCGCTGTAACTGTTTTGATTCATTGAGTTATAAGTCGGGATGTAAGAGTAATTCGGTGAATAAAAGAAATTTGTTATATCTTTAACACTTTCATCTTTAATGGCATAAATGCTTTCATCAATTATTCCTAAGGAAAGTTCTGTATTTGGAACAGGATTACCTTTAAAATCTTTTACAAAAATGTTGTAGTTCGCATTCTCCCCCGGTTTGTATTCCTTTTTATCTGGAGTAAGTGAAATATTTAAAAACTTATCCTTTGCTAAAACTCCAATTAATTTATTTGTAGAATAAAATTGCCTATCATTTACATAATTAATAGTAATATTGAAGCTCGGAGAAAATTTATCGGTTAGAATTTCTTTTATTTCAACTCCGCTGCTGCCAACTTTATACTTTTTATACTTTAGAATGACATCTGTTTCGTAAGTTAAAAGAATATCTGTTTTTTCTTTCGGCCCGAAAATGTAAGCAGTCATTGTATCCCCTTTTTCATAAGAATCTTTATCGGTTACAATTTCCAAACCGCTGCTGTTTCTCCAGTAATAATAACGTTCTTTATCACCAACAAAGAAAGAACCGTTTGCGTTAATTTTTCTTCCTTTTTCATCAATTGCAGTAACTTTATAATTAAAATATCCTGAATAAGAATACTCCGGGATGAATTCCACTACAGCCTTTCCAAATTTATCAGTTAAGCCATGGATTGTTTCAGTTTTTCCATGGTTATAATAATCTCTTCCATTCTTTGTATCGGGATATTTTATTTCTATTTCAAATGGAGTTTTAACCGGTTTATCTGAAAAGTCGGAAGCATTAACTCTTAATTTTACTTTATTTCCTTTCTCATAAAAATATTTTTCCGGGGAAGTTGAAATTGTAAAACTGCCGCGTGTAATATAAGTTTGTGCCGAACCGGAAATAGCCCTTCTAGAATTATCAGTAACTTCAGCAGTTATTGTGTAGGTAAAATCGCCATCCATTTTGTCTTCAATAGCATAATCGAATTCAAATTCTCCTTTACTATTTAACTTTCCGTCGGTTTGATAAATCTGCTGCTGGTTTCCATAGCCCCAATTGTATCCTTTATAGAATGACCTGTAGAACCATGAATAATCCGACCAATACCACCAAGGCCTCCAGTAAGCCTGCTTGTAAATTCTAACATTTACGGTTCCAGTTGTTACAGGTGATCCGAAATAATAATTAGCCGAAACCTTCCCGGTCAGTTTATCACCAGCTGCATACTGGTTCTTTTCTGTTTTAACACTTACAAGGTATTCCGGCTTTTTATATTCTTCAACACTGAAAGAACCGTAATAAGTTCTATTACTTTGAGATATCTGGATTGAATAATCACCAAGGTCAGCATCCTCATCCAAAGTAAAACTACTTGAAATTGTCCCAAATTCATCTGTTTTTAGCTCTTTTGAGAAGACCTCATTGTTTTTAGGAGACTTGATGGAAACGTTGAATTTTTCATAAGGGACATTAATTAAATCATTACTATTTTTTTTGCGAATTATAGCTTTGAAGAAAACTTGCTGGGACGGCCTATAAACCGGTTGGTTTGTATATACGTAAACAGAGTAATTAGTTTGATCGCCATTATTAAAATAAAAGTAAGGATTATTGACGATTATTTCGTCATCGGTTTTGGCGATTATTAGATTTGAATTGTTATTTATTTTACCAGTTTTATTGATATTAAAGACTGCGATACCATCTTTATTTACTTTTTTCTTTTCAATCAAGTTGCCGTCATTGTAAAGCATGAAATCTGCATCATCCTGAAACTCGCCTGACTTTGAATCTGCTACAAATGCAAGTACTTGATTTCGACTTGATTTATATATCATAGTCAAATCAGAAACAACAATGCCGCAGTACGCAACTTGATTTTCAGAAATCGCTTGAAGAATATATATTCCTGGTTCTTTAATTTTACCAACCTTAACATTTTCATTGCCTCGATATTTTGAAGAGGTATAAATCCTTTGATTCCAATCTCTTACAACAGATGTATATTTTAATAAGATCTCTTTATTTTTTCCCCAAATATCAAACTGGTATCTAAAATTTGATTTATTTAATTTACTGAAAAAGTTAATTGGGTCATCTATTTTAAGCAGTTTTAATTCAAAATCCCTTTTGCCCCAGTTTGTATTATATAAATATATATTTACAGTTACATCGCCACCTGGCGTGTAGGTTGAATAGTTAGATAAGTAAAATCTATAATTATCTTCAGCTTGATTTTGAATGGCACTTCCCAATAGGAAGGGGATGACAAAGGATAAAAATAAAATTACCCTGCGAAAAGTAGACGAATTATATTTCATGAAAGCTCCGAATATTTTGTGGAGTTATACGGTAGAGATAAGAAAAAGTGCCCGAAAAAATTTTTATCTTTAAGACTAACTTAATTTATATAAAATTTGCCAAAATATTCTTTGAAAAATTTAATTTAAACTTAACATTAAGTAAAGTTCCCGACTTAAACACCATTATAGTCGATTATTTGCTCCATGACGTATTAGGCTTCAGATGTGAGATAATTTGTTGCTTCAAACCCGGAAGGGTTATAATTTTATAGTGTCATTTTACACTAACAAACTAAGAGGAAATATATTGAGGGCATTAACGAGGGCATTATACATCCTTGTGATGGTTGCATTAGTTGGGTTCACGATAATTAAAGAAGATAGAAATACTGCAGAGGCAGCCAAAAGTGAGGATATAACAACATCGGTTAATGAGGAAAATGTTACACTAAATAATTCGATAATTAATTATACAGATCAAGGTAAATGGACCGCATCATGGTACGGTCCAAGATTCCATGGAAAATTAACCGCAAACGGCGAAATTTACGATCAAATGGCATTTACGGCTGCCCATAAAAGCTTAAAATTTGGGACTTTACTAAAAATTACGAACCCTAAAAATCAGAAGTCCGTAATTGTTAGAATCAATGATCGTGGTCCTTATATAAGAGGTAGACAATTGGATCTATCAAAAGCCGCAGCTCTACAAATAGGACTTTATCAAAGAGGTGTTCAAAAAGTCCAGGTTGAGCAGGTTAGCTTAGAAGGAGTAAATTTCCCGGTAATTACATTAAATTAATAACAAATAAATATCAAAAAAATTTAGCCCGGCAAATGCCGGGCTTTTTTATTACCTTATCAAATTACTCCCATTAGGGATTATCTTTAAGTAAAAACCACTTGGTTTACATCCCCTCAAATATTAATTTATCTACAACATAATATTTTTCTCTTTTGAGTAAAAAATGATCAGATATCTTCGGCTTGAGTCCCCTTTGTCCAATATTTTATTGGATTATTTGTTAATCTTTTAGTTGTTGCATTTCTATTAAGCTCAAATGTAACATATAACAATTTGCAAATCCCGGAAGGCCGATACAAGGATAATATATGGAAGGGGTCAGATACTTATTCTTATGTAAAATTGGCAAGAAACTATCTTCAATATGGTGTTGTTGGAGAGGAGGAAACTCCGGCAAGCAATAGAACCGTTGGTTATCCGATATACCTGGCGTTAATAATAAAATTGCTTGGAAAGAATTGGTTGATTACCTGTTTCTTTTTTCAGGCAGTTTTGTTTGCATTTATTTACCCAGCATTCACTAAGATTATTCAGCTAATATTTGGGGACAATAGAAAACTAACAATCTGGACGTTTCTATTTCTATTACTTTCCGGCGTTTATTTTAGCTACGTTACTGTGATCTTAACAGATACAATTTTTGCAGTTCTTTTAACGATAGGCATTTATTTCGGGATGGAAGCAATCATAAAAAAGAACTGGGTATATTTTTTATTTCATGTTTTATTTATTGGTTTTGCAGGTCAGATTCGGCCTATACTTTTTTTATACGCTATACCTAATCTTTTTGTATTAATTGCAATTGCAAAGAAGCATAATGAATTAAACAATAAGAGAGTGAGGCTTCTTATTTTAAGTTCTTCAATACTTGTATTATTGATTTGCAACTTACCCACATTAAGAAATTATACTAATTATGGGGTAATAACTCCAGCCACTGTTCTTCAAAATAATTTATTTCAATCACACGCAACTAAGATTTTAATGGAAGAAGATCAGGACAGTACTATTAATGAATTATATTCTCAAATAGATACAACAAAAGACTTAAATAAAGAGCTGAATTCCAAAGTAAATAGTGCAATTGAGGTATATAAGGAATATCCATTTTTAGCATTAAAATTGTTTACTATTAACATCGCCAAAATGCTGATTAAAAATCATATAACCGTTTTTTCAAACTTTTGGGGATACAATTGGAGAGAAAAAAATCCAGAATTTCAGGCAAAGCTCAAGAAATCAAATTTTATTTTTACTTTAACACTAATCTTTGCTCTGATTTACTTTATGGTTTATCTTTTGTTTGGTTCATTAATTATAAGGCTTCTTATTTTGAAAAAGTATTTTTATTTATTTAGCATATTAATATTCATCTTGTATTTTATAATTCCTGCGGGATTTGTAAGTGAAGATATTAGATTTCGTTTGCCAATTGAGGGGTTCATTATAATGTTTTCGCTATATGAACTTATATTATTGACCGAGAAGAAATTTTGGTTTAGAAAATCAGCACTAACTACAAACCCAAATTGATTACAAAATAATAAAAGGTAAAAAACATCTTCGCTTTTAAAAAACAATTTATTGAATTATGGCATCGCCGCGAATTGCTGTACGAGCTGTTTAAGGCCATGCTTAAGCTTCAGCATGTCGGTTCCGTTTTAGGATATCTATGGACATTACTGAACCCAATTCTTTACATAGCAACTTATTGGGTAGTGTTTACATTGTTCGTAAAAATGGGAATGGAAAGATATCCACTTTTTTTAATCCCGGGATTTTTAGCCTGGAATTTTACACTAACTGCAATAATTAATTCCAGCGATTCAATTATTCAAAGCACATATTTAATTACCAAGATTTCTTTTCCCAATGAGATTCTACCGTTTACCAGTGTTGGTATTTCTTTGCTGGATTATTTAATATCACTTATTCTATATTTTACTGCAATCATAATTATACCTGGTGCATTCACTTTTTCATATGCAATATTTTTATTACCAATAATCCTCTTTATCCAAATAATAATTACCGTTGGCTTTGCACTAATCGTAGCATGTATTTCAGTATACTTTAGAGATGTACCAAAGTTGGTTCAAGTTGGCGGGACAGTAATGTTTTTTTTAACCCCAATTTTTTACCCAATTACTTATGTACCAGAAAAATTTCAAGCAATATTAATGTTAAACCCCATGGCACAAATAATTACTTATTACCATGACATATTTTATTATGATAAAATACCGAACCTAATTTATCTATTGAGTACTTTTACTTTTTCAATAATTATCTTTTTCATAGGCTTAGCCATCTTTAATAAATTTAAAGCATCATTTGCCGAGTTATCATAAATTCATTTATGACTGAATACAAAATAGAATGTAATAATGTAGGTAAAAAATTTCGCTGGTATGAGCGAAGTATTTCAGTTAAGGAAAGTTTCGCAAGGCTGTTTAAAAAGCCGGTTGAAAAGTGGGAATGGTATGTTCTAAAAGATATTGATTTAAAGATTAAAGCTGGTGAGCGAGTTGGTTTAATCGGCAGGAACGGTTCCGGCAAAACAACTTTGTTAAAATTATTTTCAAATATCTACACACCAAATTCTGGTTCAGTAAAAATAAACAGTAAAAGAAGATTAGCTTTAATTGAACTTGGAGTCGGATTTTATCCCGACTTAACCGGTAGAGAAAACATAAAATTAAATTGGGTGTTTAACGGACTGCCGAAAAAAGAACTTAAAGAAAAATTTGATAATATTGTTGAATTTGCCGATGTAGAAAAATTTATTGATACACCCTTAAAATATTATTCATCAGGAATGACTGCACGATTAGGATTTTCAATTGCTGTAAATGCGGATCCAGATTTATTAATTATTGATGAAATACTTGCTGTGGGTGATGCAGAATTCCAAAAGAAATGTTACGATGAAATAGATAAATTATGTAAAAAAGGTATTACTTTAATTTTTGTTTCACATAATGAAGCCGATGTACTTAGAGTCTGTGATAGAGTAATCTGGCTAGAGGAAGGAACTATTAAAGCAGATGGTGCAACCGAAGAAATTTTAGAAATGTACAATGAAGATCTGGATGATGATTAAAAATTATGTTTAAACCTATTAAAATATTAAGCATTGAGTTGTCTGAAAATATAAATGATTTCATAAACTTAGAAAATTATAAATCTGTTTGGGCATTTATTAAATATTTGAATGTTCCTCTGGGATATGTCAGAATGCCTGTTATAGATGGAAAAATATCTTCCTATTCACTTATCACAAAAGCAGTAAGAAAGTTTGGTAAAAAAATTTTATCAACTGCTATGCAAGAAAATTTTTATCTTTTTGATTCTCAAAAAAAAGTTAACACTCAGGACTTATTAAAAAAAAAATCGCATACAAAAAATCATACTATTTCAATTTCGATAGCGGTTTGTACAAGAAACCGAAGCAATGATTTAGAAATTTGCTTAAGTGCTATCTCAAAAATTCATTATCCCAATCTTGAAGTATTAGTTGTTGATAACGCACCTACAGATGATTCAACAAAAAAAGTAGTAGAAAAATTTACTAATGTAAAATATGTTCTTGAATCTTATCAGGGATTGGATTGGGCAAGAAACAAAGCCGCAAAAGAAGCAAAAGGGGAAATAATTGCTTACACAGATGATGATGTTGTTGTTGATGAAAACTGGGTAAATGCTTTGGCAGATATTTTTGAAAGTGAAAAGGAAGTAATGGCAGTCACAGGATTAGTATTGCCATATGAAATAGAAACAGAAGCACAATTCCTTTTTGAAAAGTATGGAGGATTTAATAGAGGATTCGACAGAAGGTGGTATAAGTCAAAGAGTGCTAACTACAAATCAGCAAGAGAATTTGCCGGAGCCGGTATATTTGGAACGGGTGCAAATATGGCTTATCGGAAAGAGGTTTTTAATTGGATAGGTTATTTTGACCCGGCACTTGATGTGGGAACTGTTACTAATGGGGGCGGCGATTTGGAAATGTTTTTTAGAGTTTTGAAAGAAGGATACTGTTTAGTTTATGAACCTCGGGCAATTGTTTGGCATCGTCATAGGAGAGAAATGAAAGAGCTCGAAATTCAGCTAGCAAACAACGGTATCGGTCTTTATTCTTATTTCACAAAAAGCTTTTGGGATTACCCAAAGGAAAGGATCGGAATTGCGAAACTTGCCATTTGGTGGTTCTTTGTTGGGAATGTCAAAAGGTTTCTAATGAGTTTTCCCGCCCCGCATAGATTTCCACGGAATTTAATTCTCAAGGAATTGATAGGCTCAATTAAAGGATTATTTAGATATAGCAAAGCCAAAAGAAAGGCATTGAAGATTGATTCAAATTTATTTTATGATTACCTGGCTAAACATACACAAGAGCCGGGAAACAATCATTATTTTGAAGCTCAAACTTCTATTATTGATATTGGAAGTAATTTTACGCTTCAAAATTCTAAAAGCTATGCCGAAAACTATTTTATAATTAATTATAAAAATAAATTCTTAGGCAAGATCAAGATTCGAAATAATTTTGGAGAAATCTCACGGGAAAGATTATTTGATGAATTAATTAATCAAACTAATATTAAAATATTAACCCGTAAATTACTGCATAATACATTTACATCTAAAAATTTTTATGTACAGATTATTTCAAACTCAATCGGTAAAAAGTTAAAGAATGATTTTTACAAAAACGGAGACCCATTAATTTCCATAGTTATCGCTACGTATGATCGGCCAAATGATTTACGTGAATGCTTAAAATCATTATTAGAATTAAAAACTGATTTTGATTTTGAGATTGTTGTTGTCGATAATAATCCGTCTTCGGGACTGACCCAGCCTGTTATTTCAGAATTTTCAAATATTCATTTTATCACCGAAAGCAGAAAGGGATTATCCTATGCAAGAAATCGTGGGTTTATAGAATGTAAAGGTAAGTTTGCAGTTGCAACAGATGATGATGTTATTTTCTCTAAAAATTGGCTTTGGTATTTAATTGCCCCATTTAAAGATGAAAATGTTATGTGCGTTACAGGAAACGTTATTCCTTATGAATTAAAAACCTCTGCACAAAATTTATTCGAAATTTACGGTGGTTTAGGAAGAGGCAATAAGAAAAAGTATTTTGATTATAATTGGTTTTACAATACCGGTTACTATGCAGCAGCAACTTGGGAAATAGGGGCTACAGCAAATGCAGCATTTAGAACATCAATTTTTAAACATCCTGAAATCGGTTTGATGGATGAATCCCTTGGTCCCGGTACACCTACTGGGGTTGGCGAAGATACTTATTTATTTTATAAAATTTTAAAATCAGAATTTTCAATTGTGTATCAGCCAGATGCGTTTGTTTGGCATAAACACAGAAAAGATATTAAAGCATTTAAAAAACAACTATATAATTATAGTAAAGGACATGTTGCTTATCATCTAACAACCTATCTCAACGATCATGACTTACGCTGTTTTTTTAGAATTCTCGTAGAGCTTCCTTACTATCATATTTCGCGTATTTACAAAAGGTTAAGGTTAAAAAGCAGCTATCCAATAAAATTTATTTTTTTAGAAATTTACGGACATTTAGTTGGTCCTTTTTCTTTGGTAAAATCAAAGAAAAGAGTGAAAAAATTAAGAAATTTGTCTGAAAAGGCAGATATTTAAACAAGATAGGAAATAAAGGGATATTCCCATTAAGATAAAAGGGTTCAAATAGGGACATAATCATATTATTAATACATGTATATTTTAGACTTATCACAAAATTTAATTGGTATATTGTTTGAATAATTAGATTTTAAGAAATGTCTGTATAAATTTTCACATACGTATCAGTAAATATAATTTATGCAGAATGAAAATGATAACCTATTATCTTTAATATTAGTATGGCTGTAGATTTAAAACAAAAAAAGAAAAAAATTCTTTTATTGCTGATTGTTTTAGGATTTTTTAGCTCATTTTATTATTTAAAGTGGTGGGTTGATAAGTCAATACATTCTAATCCAATCTATATTTTTCTCTTCGCTATAGTTCTCTTTTATATGGTAGCACAGGTTTATTTTCTGTGGATAATATATCTTAATGCAAAATACCCTGCTAAAGCAAACGGGAATAAAGATTATAAAGTAGACGTTTTTTTACCTACTTACAATGAACCGGTTAACCTTGTTGAAAAAACCTTAAAAGCTGTTGTGGAAATGAGCTATCCCCATACAACGTATTTAATTGATGATGGAAACAAAGAAGAATATAAAGAATTAGCTGAGAGATATTCTGTAAAATATATAGCAAGAAATAACACTAAAGATTATAAAGCCGGCAACATTAATAATGTGCTTCGATATTCAAACGGAGAAATTATTGCTATTTTTGATATTGATCATGTACCGCAAAAACATTATTTGGATCATGTGGTAAACCATTTTAATGATCCCCAAATAGGTGTCGTTCAAGTTGCATTAGATCATTATAACTGCACAGATAGTTATGTAGCAAATGCATGTTGTATAATGAGTGATGATTTTTTTGCAGCAACAATGCTTGGAATGAACGGCATGGATTCAACAGTAATTTTTGGAAGCAATTCAGTATTTAGAAGAGAAGCATTGTTATCAATAGGAGGTTATCAGCCCGGTTTAGCTGAAGATCTTCATACATCTGTTAAGCTTCATGCTGCAAGATGGAAGTCGGCCTATGTAGCCAAAATTCTTGCTAGAGGATTAGTGCCTGCTGACATTCCAGCATTTTTCAAACAACAATTCAAATGGGCAAATGGCGTCTTTGAAGTTCTGTTTCGCCATTTTCCTTCGCTTCTAAAATCATTAACAATTAGTCAGATAGTATGTTATGTTACCAGAATGACTTACTATCTTGCCGGGCCTGTAGTGTTGCTTCATATTATACTTACAATAGTAGCGCTATATTCCAGAGAATTTAATTTGGAATTCTCACAATACATTACTCATGCTATTCCATTTTTATTTTTATTTCTTGTTATTCAGGTTTATATCAAAATATTTTATTACATAAAAGAAAAGAAAAAAGGATTTCATATTAGCGGTTACATGCTTGTTCTTGGAACATGGCCTGTCTATACTGTTGCTTTTCTATCTGCATTGTTTGGAATTAAAATTCCATTTATTGCAACCCCCAAAGATAAGTCCTCAAGAGATTTCCTAGAATTAATTATTCCACAGAGTACAGCTATATTAATTCTTACTGCCGGAATAATTTATAAAATAATTAATTTCGAGGATTTATACTCTCTTGCAATTATTCTATTTGCTACATCATTAATTCTAATCCACTATGCAATATTTTATGGAACATGGGAACATTTTCTTCATAAAAAAAAGGTCAACAAAAAAGAAAATATTGAAGTGCCTAATGTGGTAGAAGCTTAATGGACTATTACTTTAATTAGCAGATAAATTGTTAAAAATTAATTCTTAAAATAATAGATCATATCCTATTTTAATTAATGTAAATTGATGAAAGAAAGATACTTTAGATAATGAGTGTTTCTGTAATAATTCCATGTTATAACGCCAAAGACACAATTTTAGAAACCATCGAATCTTTATTTAATCAAACCTATACTTCGTGGGAAGCGATACTAATTAATGATGGTTCAACAGACAGCACTTTAAAAATAGCGAATGAATTATCTAAAAAAGATAATAGAATTAAAGTCTTCAGTCAGAAAAAGTCGGGTGTTAGTTCCGCAAGAAATAAGGGAATGGGGTTAGCGAAATATGAATATGTTTTATTTCTTGACGCAGATGATTTAATTCTACCCGAACATTTAAAAACATTAACTGATGCAATAACTGCCGAACCTGAATATGGTGCCGCATATTGTTCCTGGAATAGACTTTCATTGGAAGGTGAAATAGTAAAAGGAAATGAGGCAGTTGTTTCCGGGGATATTTTTCCTTTATTGGTTAAAGACTGTATTCTAACAATTCACTCATGTATTATTAAAAGAGAATTAATTAAATCTCTAAACGGTTTTGATACTTCTTTAACTACCTGCGAAGATTGGGATTTATGGCAAAGGGCTGCAAGAACTGGAACCAAATTTAAAGCAGTAAATAAACCGATGGCTTTATATAGAATGAGGCCGGCCTCTGCATCTATGGATCCGCAAAGGATGCTTTTAGATGCTCAACAAGTTATTGACCGTGGTTATTCTAATGATCCAAGAGTATTAAAACCAAGCCCGCTATACAAGAATGGAGTTAAAGCAACTGATCAAATTCTAACGAAATATTATTTGCTTTGCTGGACAGCAGGACTTGCAATAGGAGCCGGCAAGGATGCTGTCTGTTTATTTGAATCAATAGATTATGGAATATGCCTTGATTTATATCCAGAAGCAGTTGCACATACGCTTTTAGAATCTTCTATTTTACCAACAGCTAAAACATCTAGACAATGGAATGTGCTTTGGGTTAAGCATAAAGATTTATTTATAAAATTTTTAGATGAACTCGAATCTCAGTCAAAAGTTAAAGGATTATCACGAAGTACCCAGGATATTTTAGAAAGAAAGTTTTTAGTCAATTCTAAATCGAAAGAAACCATTTCAACCGGCAGGTTTATATCTACAAACATTGATATAACTTATCCAATTTCTGATGTAAAGGCAGCATCCAATTTGGAGCATTTAATCTGTAAAATTTTTATCGGGGAGAAATTTATTGGCTCATTTGAACTGCCTGTTATAGACGGTATGGTTTCATCTTTAGTAATTAAAGATTCAATAGCGCATAAATTTGCATGGTTTATTTTAGGTGAGTTTTTCTCAAAGTCTATCTACAAAAAACTTAATTCAGCCCGTATAATTGAACTGGTAAAAAAAACTAAAAAAGAAAATTATAAATCAATCAAAAAAGATTTTAGCCTTTTGCATGAAAAAATGGGGTGGACAATTTTCCTTCAAGAGTTATGGAATAAAAAATATTGGACCGGAAATTTATTTTATAAACCACAAAAGAAACCTGCTATTATTAGTAAAAAAGTTGTTTCAGGAAATAATTTTATCCATATCGAACTAACTGAAAAAATTCCAAATATAAAATTAAACGGCGAGGTAATTAATATTTCTTTCAGCATGGGTGGTGTGCCTGTAACCGTAATTCAATCAAAAAAGAAAAAGGGAATTTTACGTGCGGATGAAATTATCTCCCAAATTACTTCAGAATTATCTTTAGAGCTTCTGAACGTATGCGTTAGAGAAGTCTTAATCGGCAAATCTTTTGATTCGGATTTTTCAATATATAATAGATTTAATAAACTTTATAAAGAAACTAAAAAAAGTCCGGATATTCTAAAAGATTATTTGAATAGGTTAAATGAATCTTCAATATTAAAAAACACAATGTTTGTCGGAAGAGCAAATGATTCCTATAATAATGATTCAGCATACCGTTTTGCCGCCTTCCCCTTAAACGCTCAGGGTGATTTAAAAGAATATTCTAAATTAACTAACTCCCCAATTGAATTTAATGAAGAACCGGTTAAAAATATTTTACACATCCCTGGTCTGATAAAATATCCGGGTGATATTGCTATTTCGGATTCAAAATGGAAAAGGCAGAATAACCATGATTCAAATAAATCCACCTTTAACTTACCAATCTTGATGTATCATAGAGTAAGCCCTAAAGGAAAAAATAATTTATCAAGATATAGGGTTTCGCCTGAATTATTTGAAGAGCAGTTATCATACTTGAAAGATAATGATTACTATAGTGTCAGCATAAATGAATGGCGGAATGCCGTCAAAACAAATTATCCTTTAAAAGGAAAACCTATCTTACTAACATTCGATGATGGCTATAAAGATTTCAAAGAACATGCTTTTCCCTTGTTACAAAAATATGGCTTCAGCGCAATTGTTTATCTGGTTACAGATTACGTTGGCGAAGCTAATAGATGGGATAAAGAATTTAATGAGTGTATAGAATTAATGAATTGGAATGAAATTTTAGAATTGAAAAGTAACGGAATAGAGTTTGGTTCCCATACTTGTTCTCACCCTCCTTTAACTTCATTGAGTCCGGATGAAATTGTAAAAGAAGCACTTAAATCCAAAATTATTATTCAAAAGAAATTGAATATAAGCATAGATTCATTGGCATTTCCTTATGGCAACTTTGACCAGGTAACTTCACATATTATTGGAGCCTGCGGCTTTAACTTTGGCTTAACATGTAATTCGGCAATAGCAAAACATGACTCTAAATTATTGGAGCTTCCACGCATAGAAGTCAAAGGAAATGAAAGCATTGAGGAATTTATAACAAAATTAGAAAGAGGTTATTAATAAAAAATTAATTATACATCTCTTCTTGAATAGCTGCTAATTTAATAAAGAAGTCTCTAAACTCTCGCTCAATATCTTTTCCACGGTTTCTGCCATACCAAAGATGCAGCTTTTCATATTTTTCTGTTTTGGATAAGCCTTCTTTTTTAAATTTTTCCATTAATTCTTTGGCGGCTTGCGGTCTTGGTCCCCAATTAAAAATCTCATTCCAGTTATCATCAAATGCAATTAATTTTGGAATGCTTCTTGTCCCATTTGTTAAGTATCGATCCATGATATCAAGGTTGGAGTCTCTTAAAATTATTTTAAGATTAATTAACGGGTTTATTTCGGTAAATGCTTTAATATAAGGCAAGTTTTGTGCAGAGTCACCGCACCAGTTTTCAGTAATTATCACCCAGGTCTGAATTTGTTTAGTGTTTTGAATTAAAGATTTTAACTCATCATTAACTGAATAATGTTTTTCTATCCTGCTGCTTCTCTGAAGATTTAATTTTTTGTATTCAAAAAGAGTTTTTTCTGCATCGTTCAATGAATTTACATCAGTATTTTCAATTTCTTTATTCGTTAAATCAATATACTGTTTGTAAGTTAAACTGTTATTCTGAATTTCATTTTTAATTTCCGTTTTCAATTTATCCCCTTTGTTTTCGAAGGATTACAATATTAGTTTATTAACGCCGGTTAGATTCATAAACATTAAAAAGGATTCTTATTTTCTCTAATTAAAATTGATTTTAAATTCTTCCATTCTAAAAAATTTTGAATCCCCCCTTTTTAATCCTTTTACGGTTATTTTTATTCCATTATTTCCTTTCTTAATTAAAAGATAATTAAATGGACGCGGAGATTCCCCATTATATAAATCTTTATGAGCATCTTTACCGGATTTCAACTTTACACGTGGACCTCCCCCTCCTCCCGACACAATAAAAGTTTTTCCTTTAATAAAAAAATGCTCATAAGTATGTGCATGCCCGCTTATAAATAGCAATGCTTTTTTCGAACTGTAATATGCGGGCAAAAAGTTTTTCTGAACATTTTCCTCATCACCAGTAACAGTGCTGTTTGTAAAGGGCGGATGATGGTCAAATATTATAATTCCTTTTATTAATTTTGAAGTATCAAATTTAGCAACGGTTTTGTTTAACCAATCACGTTCAATTTTCCAACCCTTATCCGTTAAATCAGATTCATTTGAATCTAAAAATATTAATGCCAGGCTGTCATAAATTTACTGTATACCAATGGCTTGAATAAAAATTTGGAAATTGCTTAACAAGATTTTTCATTGCAGTATTATTATTTCCCCAATATTCATGATTACCAATTACAGGAAAGATTGGTATTTTATTTTCTCTTATTGGATTAATTAAGCTGTCAAAGTCTTTCCATTCATTTTTACTTGAACCATCAAAAACCATATCGCCAAGAATAACCACTGCCGCTGGATTTTCTTCTGCAATTGCAGAAATGATTTTTTTTCTCTCAATATCATTTTGTTCTCTGCCAATTATACGCTCAAAGAATGAAGTTCTTTGTAAGTCCCCAACTATTACAAGTGAATGTTTACTAGTTAAAATACTGGAAGTTTGAGGCTCCTTGTAGTTTATTAAAAAATTATTCCGATTATTAATAAAAAGGTCCAGCACCAAAATAAGAGTAAACAGTAAAAAAATGGCGATTATCAGTTTAAATCTTTTTTTCTTTGTCATAATTCAAGAATTAAGATATTTTTTGCACATTTTAGACTGTTAATGTTATAAATAGTTTCTTATAAATTATAGTAAATATTCAATTTTTTGCCAAATTCTTTTAGATATAATATTTGCATTATATATTTAATAATAACAGATTATTCTATTTATTATTAGTGAGTTGAATAGTCAAAATTATATTTATATCTTAACCAGAGTAGAATTAAATTTATAGTAAAGAGAAAAATATTGAGGTAAATTCATATTACGAATTTAAGTTTCAATAATTTGAAAGAAAAAATAAATGACTACAGAAACCAAATTTTTTACTCCTGTTGAAGCAAATAAAACTTTACCGTTGGTAAAAAAAATAGTTAAAGATATCCTTGATACAACAAGGGAAATGAGACTAATTGCAGAAGATTATGAAGGCAAAGTAGAAGAGAATCCGGTTGTGAAAAAAATGGCTGAAGATGTTAACCATTTTATGAATGAACTTGAAGAAATCGGCTGCTTTTATAAGGACTGGAATTTTACAATTGGCCTGGTTGATTTTCCCTCTTTCATTGACGGCAAAGAAGTTTATTTATGCTGGAGAACAGACGAAGAAGAAATTAGATTTTACCATGGAATGGATGAAGGCTACAGTAGCAGAAAATCTATACCTGAAAAATATTATTAATACTTTTTTCTAAGAAAATTTTAAAGCCGCCAATAATTTAATGGCGGCTTTTTTTATTCACTCAAATCAAAACTTGCCGAAGTTGATGCTCTTGCATCCGAATTTACATCTTTAATTTCAAAAATTAATTTGTACTTACCCAAAGTATAAGTTGAATCAAGATTGAATTGAATTTCCAAGGGAACGTCAGTCATCTTCTCATCATTAATTTTATCTTCAACTCTTGTAATCATTGATTTAATTGTATCACCGTCGGGTTTCACAATATCAATATCATAAGACAAGGAAGCTTTGAACTTTTTATTCTCTTCTTTTTGCTGGAAACCTTTGACTCTTGTTGAAGCATTCACTTCAAATTGATTACCTACATCATAGGCAAATGCTTCCGGGCTGAAGGCTTCTAATTTTGTTTCTTCTTTTTTTGAGCAGGAAGAAAACACAAATAAAAATATAAAAGAAGAAATTAATAAATATTTCATAGCTTCCTCTTGAAATGAGTTTATGAATTTTTCGATTGAAAATCTTTCATGAATGAAACTAAATCTTCAACGCCTTTTTTAGGAAAAGCATTGTAAATAGATGCTCTCAAACCACCTACTGAACGGTGTCCTTTTACTCCATCAAATCCTGCTGCAGTAGCTTCTGCAATTAATTTCTTCTCCAATTCTTCAGTTGCAAGATTGAAAGTTACATTCATTAAAGAACGGCTTTCTTTCTCAGCGTGGCCTTTGTAAAATCCGTTGCTTTCATCAATACACTTGTAAAGCAGTTCGGCCTTCTCCTTATTTGTTTTATACATTGCATCCAGTCCGCCGTTCTTCTTAAGCCATTTTGTAACAAGACTTATAATATAAATTCCAAATGTGTTTGGCGTGTTGAATAACGACTTACCTTCAACGTGAGTTTTGTAACTTAACATGGTATGAAGACTATCAGAGCTTCTTTCAACCAAATCTTTTCTAATTATAACTAAAGTCACACCTGATGGACCCATATTTTTTTGCGCTCCGGCATAAATAACTCCGTATTTACTCACATCAATTTTTTTATGAAGTATATCCGAAGAAGCATCGCAGACCAAAGGCACATTTCCAGCTTCCGGTTCAGTTTTAAATTGCGTTCCGTAAATTGTGTTATTTGAAGTGAAATGCACATAGGAAGCATCTGGGTCAAGCTTTAACTCACTTTGTTTTGGAACAAAGTTAAATTTAGCTTCTTCAGTTGAAGCTGCAATGTTGACTGTCCCAACACGCTTTGCTTCTTTTAAAGCTTTTTTAGACCAGCTTCCTGTAATGATATAATCGGCTTTATTCTTAGGAGGCATTAAATTTAAAGGGGCCATAGCAAACTGTAAGCTTGCACCGCCCTGCAGAAATAAAATTTCATAATCGTCATTTATATCTAAAAGAGTTTTTATACCTTCTTTTGCATCCGCAATAATTTTATCAAAAGCTTTTGAACGATGGCTAATTTCCAATATTGACATTCCGACGCCTGGCAATACAAATAAATTTTCTTGAGCTTCTTTTAAAACATCTTCCGGTAATATTGCCGGGCCTGCACTAAAATTATATATTCTTTTTTCCATATTAATAACCCTTATTCTTATTTAGTTAAAATTATTTTTGTTTTCTACTTAGAGAATTTTTGTGTTCTTAGTGTCTAAGTGGTAAAATTTATTTTTTCACCACTTATATTAAATGAATAAGTAATCCATCACGTAACTTTGGCTCAAACCAGGTTGATTTTGGCGGCATAATTTCACCGGCATCCGAAATGTTCATCAGGTCTTGAACCGAAACAGGAAATAGTGAAAATCCAACAGCAGCTTTCCCATTGTTTACAAGTTTCTCTAATTCTTTTGTTCCTCTTATTCCTCCTACAAAATCAATATTCTTATTTGTTCTCGGATCGTCAATTCCTAAAATTGGATTGAGTAAAAAATCCTGTAGAATGCTTACATCCAAAGTTTCAGACACGGATTTTGATAAGCTATTGCTTGCTGAAATTGAATCTCGTGCTTTCAATAAATACCATTCGCCATCCAAAAACATGCAGAAGGTTTTTCTTTCTTTTGGTTCTTTGATTGAACTTTTTTCTATTGAAAATTTTTCGCTGACTTTATCAAGAAAATCATCTTTGCTATTTTCATTTAAACTGAAAACAACCCGATTATAAGGAAGAATCTTTAGCTGCTCTGCCGGGAACAAAACCGCTAAAAAGAAATTATATTCTTCTGTCCCGTTATGTTTTGGATTAGAATTCTGTTTTACTTTTCTTGCTCTGCTTGCACTTGCAGCACGGTGATGCCCATCAGCGATATATAAGTTTTTTGTTTTTGCTATTTCATCAATAATAGTTTTGTTATGCTCATCAGGCACAATCCAAATTGTATGTTGAATTCCATCTTCAGAAGTAAAATCATAAATAGGATTTTCGTTTCCTATTGTTTGATTTACAATTTTATTTACGGCATCAATGCCTTTGTAGGTTAAGAAAACCGGGCCTGTCTGTGCTTCAGTGGTTACAATATGATTTGTTCTGTCGTCTTCTTTTTCTTTACGAGTTTTCTCATGCTTTAAGATAACATCATTATCATAATCATCTACAGAAAAAGTTGCTGCTAAACCTATTTGAGAACGTCCATCCATAATTAATCTATAAAGATAAAAATGGGATGAATCATCAATTAACAAAGGAGCTTCTTTTTTTAGAATATCTAAATTCTCTTTTGCCTTATTATATATCTCTTTTGAATACGGACTAATGGATTCATCAAAATCAATTTCTGCCCGGGATACTTTCAAAAAACTTAAATTATTTTCCCCGGCTAATTCTTTTGCTTCATTTCTATTAACGACATCATAAGGAACACTTGCTACCAATTGTGCAGATTCTTTGGCAGGCCTTAATGCTTTGAAAGGTTTAATTATTGCCATATTATTTCTCTGGAAAAATGAAAAAAAATCGCACATCTAAAATCAAAAAAATATGAACAATAATCCATTCTTATTACAACTTCTTAGGATTATTTCACCGCTTTTATTGAGTACATTAGAGGGAAATAGTTTTTCAAATGTTTAATTCTAAAATAGCCGTCTTTTCCTTTAATCATGTTTGGGAAACAATTGTAAAATGAAAATGGGAATTCGTTGAATTCATTAATTTGAAGTCCGTTACCTGTTAATGAAGAAAATACTTCACTTAAAGCATGGTTCCAGCCGTATTCAACAGCTTCAATGTTAGCATTACGATCGGAATAGATTCCTTTTATTTTTTCTTTAATGACACCCGAATTGAAATAAGGATATTTTATTTTTTCAATTTTATTATCAAACATCCAAATGAATGGATGAAATTCAACCATAAAAAACATTCCACTTGGTTTTAGGAATGATGAAATAATATCCGCCCATTTACTTAAATCCGGCAGCCAGCCAATTACTCCGTAAGATGTATATACGATATCAAATTTTTTGTTTAAATATTTTTTTAAGTCATATATATTGCAGCAAATAAAATCGGCGTTCAGCTTCAGTTCTATTTTTAATTTATTTGCAAGCAATATCGCTTCGGAAGAAAAGTCAACACCGGTAATGTTGGCTCCCATCCTGGCAAGTGAAAGAGTGTCCTGTCCGAAATGGCATTGAAGATGTAAAATTGATTTTCCTTTTACGTTTCCAAGGGCTTCAAGCTCAACATAATTTAAAGAAGATTTTCCTTGCTTGAATTTTTTGACTGAATAAAATTTGGAATTTGCATTAATTGATGTTGCTTTATCCCAAAGTTTTTTGTTTGCATCAAAATATTTTTTCATGATTTATTTATTAAATATTGTTGTGGAAAGCTAAACAAAATAATCTCTAAGCAACAGCACTGGACTTAACTTGATTTGAATGTTAAAATAACATTAGCTTTAAGTTAAAATTTAAAAAAAATCTAAAACTTTATTTGGGAATGAATGGATAAATCTTTGGACGAAGTTATTGTAGATAAAATTAAAAATGGAACAATGAGAAAAAAAAGAATTGGCAAAATTAAAATAGTTGGGGAAATCCGTTATCATAAAAATTTCAAATCGGAATTCCTTCAAAACGAAAGAGATATAATAGTTTGGCTTCCACCAGGTTATAACAATGATGCTGAAAGAAAATTTCCAGTGCTTTATATGCATGATGGACAGAATATTTTAAATCCAAAAACTTCTTTTGCCGGAATGGATTGGCGTGTAGATGAAACGGCAACAAAGTTAATAAAGGGAAATAAACTTGAAGAAATAATTATAGTTGGAATTTATAATACTCCTGACAGGCTAGAGGAATACAGCGATTCCATAAAAGGAAATAATTATTTAAAATTTATAATTGAAGAATTAATGCCGTTTATCAATTCAAATTATAAAACTAAAACTGATAAAAAAAATACCGGGATTATGGGGTCATCTATGGGAGGGTTAATTTCTTTCTTAGCTGTATGGAAGTTTCCTGATGTTTTTGGAAAAGCTGCATGCTTGTCAAGCTCTTTTTATTACGATGATGAAAAAGCAATTAAGATGGTTAAAGATTATAAAAGCGAGAAAAAGAAAATAAAAATTTATATCGACCATGGAGAAGACGGGCTGCCAAGGGGACAAAAAATGTTTTGTGCTTTAAGTGAAAAAGGTTTTATTATAGGTACTGATATTGATTATTTTTATGCACCTGGAGCAGAACATACCGAAAATGCATGGGCGGAAAGACTGGAGCGGCCTCTATTATTTTTATTTGGAATTAAAAAATGAAATTTAATTTTTCGTTAACTTCCAAAATTTTTATTGTACTGCTATTATTACTATCTTCGTGTTATGGCCCTCCAAATCTTGTAAGTGTCAAACAAGAAATTATTAATTATTATGAAAACGGAGGCTATGCAGATGAAATGAGTTCTGTTGTTGAAAGCGCTAAATCAGAATTAAGCGGAATAAAATTTAATAAAAATACAACCATAGTTTTTGATGTTGATGAAACTGTGCTTTCAAATTTCGAAGTAATGAAAAAAGATAATTTCTGTTATGACAAAGAGGAGTGGGATAATTGGATTTCTGAAATAAGATGCAAAGCAGTTCCGCATATGCTTTCACTTTATAAATTTGTTTTAGCTAAAAAAGGAAAAATAGTTTTTCTAACAGGAAGAAGAGACACACAGCAGGAAGCAACAGCTATAAATTTGAGAGCAGAAGGATTTCTAAATTATGATACTTTAATTACTCGAAACCCTGATGAATATGATTTAACAGCATTAAAATATAAATCTAAAGTTAGGCAGGAGCTTGAAAAAAAAGGATATCAAATTCAAGCAACAATAGGTGACCAGCAAAGTGATTTGGAAGGAATTTATAACGGCAAAGTGCAGATAAAAATTCCAAATTATATTTATAAAATTGATTGAATTAAGTACTAATCAATCACCCACACCTCTTTCAAAATTTCTTTATATTTACACTTCAAAATTTAAAACGATAAAGAGAAAAGATGTCTGACATTCAAAATAAAGAGATTCCCAAAGCATATAATCCTTCTTCAGTAGAAGATAAATGGTATTCATATTGGCTGAAGCATAAAATTTTTCATTCTGAAATTGATGAATCAAAAACTCCTTACACGATTGTAATTCCTCCGCCGAATATCACCGGCAGTTTAACAATGGGACATATTTTAAATAATTCACTTCAGGATATTTTTATTCGAACTAAAAGAATGCAAGGTTTTAATGCCTGCTGGGTTCCCGGAACCGACCATGCATCAATTGCTACCGAAACAAAAGTTTTAAACTTCTTAAAGGAAAAAGGAATTGATAAATATAAAATCGGCAGAGAAGAATTTTTAAAGCACTGCTGGGAATGGAAAGAAAAGTACGGCGGAATAATAATTCAGCAGCTTAAAAAGCTTAGGTGTCAGCTGCGACTGGGAACGTGAGCGTTTTACAATGGATGATGATTACTACAAAAAAGTAATTGAAACTTTTGTTGCTCTTTATAATGAAGGAAAAATTTATCGCGGATACAGAATGGTAAATTGGGATCCGGCTTCCAAATCTGCCATTTCCGATGAAGAAGTAAATTATAAAGTTGTAAACGGGAAACTTTGGTATTTTAAATATCCTGTTATGGGTTCGGATAAATTTATTACAGTTGCTACAACCCGGCCTGAAACAATGCTTGGCGATACCGGAGTTGCTGTTAATCCTGATGATGAAAGATATAAAGATTTAATCGGCAAAAAAGTTCTGCTTCCTATTGTTGAAAGAGAAATTCCAATTTTTGCTGATGAATATGTTGAAAAAGAATTTGGAACAGGTGCAGTAAAAGTAACGCCAGCGCATGATGTTAATGATTATGAAATGGGCAAGCGGCATAATCTTGAGACAATAAATATTTTTAATGATGATGCATCAACTAACAACAATGTTCCCGAAGATTTTAGAGGACTGGATAGATATGAAGTAAGAAAAAAAGTAGTCGCAAGTTTTGAAGAATATGGCTTGCTTGAAAAAGTTGAAGACTATCAAAATAAAGTTGGCTATTCTGAAAGAGGCGGCGTTCCTATTGAGCCATATCTTTCCGAACAATGGTTTATGAAGATGGATGATTTATCCAAGCCGGCATTACAAGTTGTCAATGAAGGAAAAATAAAATTTTATCCCGACCATTGGGTTAAAACTTATGACCACTGGATGAATAATATAACTGACTGGTGTATTTCACGTCAGCTTTGGTGGGGACATCAAATTCCGGTTTGGTATTGTGTTGGTGATGACCATTGTACCATAGAATGTAAAAATCCAATTGTTTCTGTTACTCCTCCTGAAAAATGCCCGCACTGCGGTTCAACAAACTTAAGGCAGGATGAAGACGTACTTGATACCTGGGCTTCAAGCTGGCTTTGGGCTTACGATGTTTTTAAAACCGAAGAGGAACAAAATTATTATTATCCGACGGATACACTTGTAACAGCGCCTGATATAATTTTCTTCTGGGTTGCACGAATGATTATGGCAGGAATGCATTTCAAAAATGATATTCCTTTTAAGCATGTTTATTTCACAAGCATCATTCGTGATATGCAGGGAAGAAAGATGAGCAAGTCTCTCGGCAATTCTCCCGATCCGCTTGAAGTAATTAAAGATTACGGTGCCGATGCATTGCGGTTTACAGTAATTTATCTTGCGCCGCTTGGGCAGGATGTTTTGTTTAGCTCAGAGAAATGTGAGTTTGGAAGAAACTTTGCCAATAAAATTTGGAATGCCGGAAGATATCTTTTAATGAACGCTGAAAACATTCCAATTAAAAAAGAACTTGCAAACAAACATTTGGACTTTGCAGATAAATGGATAATCTCACGATTCAATCAAGCATTGCTTCAGTTGAATCAAGCGATGGAAAAGTTTGAGATAAATAATGCATCAAAAATTATTTACACTTATGTGTGGAATGACTTCTGCGATTGGTATATCGAACTATCTAAAAATAAATTATACTCCGATAATGAAGAAATAAAATCTGCTGTACTTACCCGCGCATTAAGTTTATTTGAAAGTCTGCTAAAAATTGTTCATCCATTTATGCCGTTTTTAACAGAAGAACTCTGGCATTTGATTGAAGAAAGAAAAGAAGGAGAAAGTATTTCAACCTCAGAGTATCCTGTGGTTGATGAAAATAAAATTAATCCTGAAGCAGAAAAAGAAATGGAATTTGTTCAGGATATAATTACCGGAATTAGAAATATTCGTGGTGAAATGAATATTCCTCCTTCAAAAACCGTTGATGTTTTATTTAAATCTTCCGATGTAGCTGAACATCAAATAGATTACATAAAGAAGCTCGCTAAGGTTGATAAAATTACTGTTGATAAAAATTTATCAAAACCCAAAGCTTGTGCTTCGGCAGTTGTTAAAGATGTTGAGATATTTGTCCCGCTTGCCGGATTAATTGATTTAGACGTTGAGAAAGCCAGGCTTCAAAAAGAAATTACAAGATTAGAAGGTTCTTTAGCCGGAATTAATAAAAAATTATCGAATGAAAAATTCGTAAACAACGCTGCCCCGGAAGTAGTTGAAAAGGAAAGAACAAAGAAAAAGGATTGGGAATCGAATCTGGAAAAGTTAAAAGCTAATTTGAAGAGTTTGGAATGATTAGTCCTGCTTAACAAATGGCCAATCTTTTTTAATATTTGCTCTAATCAAAAATGCAATTGCTCCGATTAACATTACTGCAACTCCGCCAACAGCAAAGTATGTTCCTGTTGAGAGGAATAATCCAACCCACATCACTATTGCAATTAAAGCTGGCAAAGGGTATAACCACATTTTAAATGGAAAAAATGATTCAGGCTTTTTCTTTCTTAAAATTAATATGCCTGCAGCCTGACCAATAAACTGGACCAAAATTCTCATCGCTAAAATTGCACTTATTACTTCTTTCAATTTAAATAACAAACTAAAAATAAATGCAATTGCTCCAAGAATTAATAATGAATAATCCGGGAAATGCTTTTTAGGATGAGTATGGGAAAATAGCTTAAAGAACGCTCCATCAACTGCCGCTGCGTATGGAATCCTTGAATAACCAAGCATTGAAGAAAATAAAGATGAAAAAGCTATCCATAGAATTAATAAGGTTATAATTACAGCTGCTGCGCCTCCATAAATATTTAGTACGAAAGTGCTGATTAAAAAATTCGAACCAATTGCTTCACGCCATGGAATAACTCCAAGCACACTTAATTGCATTGCAAGATAAAGTATTGCTATCCCTATAATAGAAATAAAAATGCTTTTAGGAATATTTTTTTCCGGTTCTCTTAATTCCGAACCAAGATTGCTGATGTTATAATATCCAAGATAAGTATAGATTGTTTGAACCGATGCGCTGCCAAGTCCGACAAAAAAGATAAAAGAAAAATCAAAAGCATTAGGCGGAAAATCAAAAGCAAGTTTTGGATCGAAATGAGTTACTCCTCCGAATATCAACCATAAGATTGTTGCTATAACACCAATCCAGAGAAATAAAGAAATCTTACCGATAGTTTCTATCTTCCTGTAAAGAAGAATGACTATGACAATAACTAATAGACCTGAAATTATTTTCTGTCCAAAGGGACCGAGAGGCAATAAAAAAGTAAAGTATTGCGAAAAACCAATTGAACCGGAAGCAATTACCAATGGAGCTTGAAATATTGTCTGCCATATTAAAAGAAACGAAAATAATTTTCCCCAGCTTTTAGGCCCGTAAATTTCTTTTAAGAAAACATAGCTTCCGCCTGCTGCAGGCATTGCAGCTCCAAGCTCCGCCCAAACTGCTCCATCCATTAATGACAAAACCGCTCCCAAAATCCAGGCAAGCATACATTGCGGCCCATTCATTTCCTGGATGACTATCGGCAAAACTATAAATGGCCCAATGCCCACCATGTCAATCATATTCAAGGCAGTTGCTTCTTTTAACCCTAAACCGCGTTCTAAATTTGAATTGGGAATATTATTCAATTTTGAAATCTTCTTTTAATGATTCTAAGTAATTTAAAATAGTTTTGAAATGGCTGTGGAAAATATAACTATAATTATTTTTAGTGTCTTATGGTTTAATATAGTTTTAAGTAATTTTGAAACGACAATTTTTTAATAATTAAACCGGGGGCTATTATGTATCATACTTTAAAAGAATTTTTAGATGATTGGAAATATGAAAGCGATTCAACTATAAAGATATTATCCAATTTAACAGATGAAACTTTAAATCATAAATTATCTGCAAAAGGCAGAACACTCGGAAGATTAGCCTGGCATATAACGGCACAAATTGGTGAAGCACTTAATAGTATGGGAGTTAATTTTGAAACTGTTAATGATGATGAGAATTATCCGGCTCACGCAAAAGTAATTGTTGAAAAATATAAATCTGTTTCAGATATTTTGATTGAAAGTTTATCAAAACATTGGACAGATGAAAACTTAAAAGAAGAAGTAAATATTTATCATCAAACCTGGACAAAAGAAAAAATCTTATCATCATTAATAAAACATCAAATTCATCATCGTGCTCAAATGACAGTTATCATGCGTGCTGCGGGTTTAAAAGTCCCGGGTATTTACGGCCCTTCATATGAAGAATGGCAGCAGTTTGGTGCTCAACCGCAGGTTTAATTGAATTAAGCATTTTGTATATTTTAAATTGATTTTATAAGCAGTAAAATAAATAATATGAAACTAATAGATTTAAGCCATACGATTGAAGATGGATTAATAACATACAAAGGATTACCAGCACCGGTAATCTGCGATTATTTATCAAGAGAAAAATCACGTGAATTTTATGAAGAAGGAACTGAATTTCAAATTGGTAAAATTGAACTTGTTTCTAATACCGGGACATATGTTGATTGCCCGTTTCATCGTTATGAAAATGGAAAAGATTTAAGTGAAACAAACCTTGATAAATTTGCTGAGCTAGATTCAATAGTTCATTAAATTTAATTACGAGAAAAATGGATTAGCAATAGAAAAAAAATATTTTGAACGGGCATTGAATTAGAGAACAAAGCAGTACTTGTAAATACGATTGGAGCAAACATTGGAATACAAATGCTTATTATGAAAATCATCCATTCATAACTGAAGAAGCAGCTAATTTTTTAAAAGAAAAAAAAGTAAAGCTTGTTGGAATTGATTCATATAATATCGACGATACAAGAACAAACAGAAGGCCGGTTCATTCTATTCTATTAAAAAACGAAATATTGATTGTTGAGCATTTAGCAAATTTAAACCAACTTCCTCAAAGTGGATTTAAGTTTTATGCTGTGCCTCCAAAATTCAAAGGCGTTGGAACATTCCCGGTTAGGGCATATGCAAAAATTCTTTAGAAAATATTTTTAATAGATATTGATTACTATTACAATTTTTCAAATCTTCATTTCAGCATTCATACTTTTGCAGAGTTTTTGTAAAGAAAGAAAACTCTAAAAACATTATTTTCAATTTTTCAAGACAGCCCGCGATTTACATGACTTGGTTAAGTTAAATGAAATTTTTTATTACATTCTTATTATCCATTTGCCTTTCAATTATAGTTGTTTATCAAATTAAAGGTCAGGCACAAGACAATACTATTTATTCCAGTACATTTCCTGAACCAGAGTTTGAACATCTTACCATTGCAGACGGCTTACCGGAAAACAGTGTATCGTGTATATTGCAGGATCATCTTGGCTATATGTGGTTTGGTACGCAAAATGGATTAGTAAGATACGATGGCTATAGTATGAAGATCTTTCAACCAGACTCTAATGATTCTCTCAGCATAAGCGAGCGGCATATACAAACAATTTATGAAGATAAATCAGGAACTATATGGATTGGTACCCAATATTGGGCTAAATTCTTTTGATCGGACCACTGAAACATTCACCAGATATGTATACGATCCGGGTGATTCCACGAGAAAATATGCAAATTATATTACAAATATATCTGGCACTAAGGACGGGAACCTATTGATTGGCACTGCCACAGGGTTAAACTTATTTAATAAAGGAACTAAAACTTTCAAATACATTTATTACAGGGATTCAGTTTCTTCAATAGGGGTTAGTGCTATTATTAAAGATCGTTTGACACGAAACTTTTATGTAGCTGTTAACAATACAATCATGATTTATGATGCTCGAAAAAAAATTCTTACAAATAGTAATTTTAAAGGATCTGACTTAAATCTTGGGACAATAAATTCCTTTCTTCAATCGGCTAATGGAAACATTTGGATTGGGCATTCTCGAGGTTTGGCTTTGTTCAATTCTATAACCAATACTATCAAAAATTATCAACCGGTTCCCTCGCTTGATTATAAAATAGAAAATAATATTGGGCAATTGACTGAGGATGAAAATGGTTTCATTTGGGGCGCCGGACCTATAGACTTTTATCCTCACGGATTAGTTTGTTTCAATCCGGCAAATAAACAATTCAAAATTTATAATTCTGTTCCTGATAATCCAAACAGTCTCAGCCGGAACAATGTCTCCTATGTTTATAAAGATAATTCAGGTATTCTTTGGGTCGGTACTTTGGGGGGCGGATTAAATAAGTGGGATAAATATAAAAATAAATTTAAACATTTTACTTACGATCCGGCGGATCCAAAGGAGAAGCACTTCAACAATGTTTATTCACTAACCGAAAATCCAGACGGAATCATTTGGTTCGGTACTGAGCGGGGTCTCTATAGCTTCAATCGGTTTACAAATGTATTTCAAAATTACAAATACACCACCAAGACCAAAAACAATACAGTCACAAGTATTTATCTAGATAATGCAGGTATTATCTGGTTCGGTACTGTCACTAAAGGTTTAGGGAAATTTAATCCCGTAACCGGTTCATTTCACTTTTACTCAAATGATCCAAAAGATTCTTCTTCTATTAGCCACAATTATATTAGATGTATTTCCCCGGAGAATAATAATGTATTGTGGATTGGGACTCAGAACGGCTTAGACAGATTTGATAAGAAAAATGGGAACTTTATCACTTATGTGAACGATCCCCAAAACTACAATTCCCTAAGTCAGAATTATGTGAACTGTATTTATAAAGATCTAAAAGGTCAATTATGGGTAGGCACCAATTTTATGGGAGGACTCAACCTCTTTGATCTGGCCAATAAAACTTTCAAATTAATTCCTCTGCGAGAAAACCAAAAGAACAAACAAAAAACTTTAATAGGATCTACTATTTTTACAATTTTCGAAGACAGCAAAGGAAGTTTTTGGATTAGTACATACAACGATGGGCTCTATTTATTTGACGGAGAAAGAGGAATTCCAGTTTCTAAAATTACAGTAAAGGATGGATTAGCTAATGATTTAATTACCTCAATATTAGAAGATAATGCCGGTAATTTATGGCTTGGGACTGCTAATGGATTATCAAGATTTAATCTTGAAACTCACAGCATTAAAAATTTTTTCACTTCCACCTCTTTTAAAGAAAACAGCTATAATATGAATAGTGCCTGTAAAACCTCTACCGGCGAAATGCTTTTTGGCACTCATGATGGATTTATAATCTTTAATCCAGATAGCATTAAAGATGATCCGGTACCGCCGCAGGTAGTGATAAATAAAGTTTCTCTTTTCAACAGACCGGGAGAGAAATTAAATAGTGATGGTTTTATATCTGAGCTACAAGAGTTAAAACTTTCATACGATGAGAATGATCTTCGTTTTGATTATGTGGGATTACATTTTGGTGAACCCAAGAAGAACAAGTACAAGTACAAGCTTGAAGGATTTGACAAAGACTGGATTGATGCAGGTACTCAGAGAAATGCAACTTATACTAATCTCGATGCCGGAGAATATGTTTTCAGAGTTACAGCCTGTAACTGTGATGGTATTTGGAATGAACAAGGCGCGTCATTGAAAATAATCATCCCCCCACCTTTTTGGGCGACTTGGTGGGCATATGGATTCTATTTTATTGTTTTCGCTTCGATACTGTATGGAATAAGAAAATATGAGATTAATAGGTTAAATTGGAAAAACCAGTTTAAATTGGATGAAGTTAAGCTGGAAGAAAGAGCTGAAATTGATAAAATGAAATCCCGTTTCTTTGCAAACATTTCACACGAATTTAGGACTCCGCTCACTTTAATTTTAGGGCCGGCAGAAAAAATTAAACCTAATATTTCAAGTGAAGAAACTCAAAAACAAATAAGCCTTATCAAAAGAAGTGCAAAAAGGCTGCTAGGTCTTGTTAATCAACTTTTAGATCTATCAAAACTAGAGGCAGGGAAATTAAAACTTAATGCTTCTAAAGGGAATATAGTCGCGTTCGTAAAGGGAGTTGTCATGTCTTTTGAATCTATTGCAGAACGGAAAAATATTTCTCTCGCTGTAAAATCAGAGAGAAATGACTTACAGATTTATTTTGATAAAGATAAAATGATAAAGATATTGTCTAATCTGTTATCAAATGCTTTTAAGTTTACGCCGGATGGTGGGCAAATAAAAGTAACTCTCAGTCATGCTGAACTTGTTTCAGCATCACCTGAGGGACATAAGATTCCGAACCAAGTTCGGAATGACAATATTGTGAAAATAAGAGTAAAGGATTCAGGAATCGGTATACCGGCAGATGAAATTCCAAAACTCTTTGACAGATTCTACCAGGTGGACAGTTCGCAAACAAGAGAATATGAAGGAACAGGAATAGGATTAGCATTAACAAAAGAATTGGTAGAATTGCATCACGGCAAAATTAGTGTTGAAAGTAAACAAAGCGACTCCGGCCATGCAGTAAATGGATGGACGGAATTCACAGTTGAGCTGCCGTTAGGGAAAGAACATTTAATCGACAATGAAATCGTTGAAGAAAAGACGACTGAAGAAAGATGTCTTTCTGCAAACAGAAAAAAATCTATCGCAAGCAGAATATTCAGCTGATGATGAACTTGTAACTAATGAGTTAGTGGAAAATATTGATGAAGAAAAAGAAATTGTATTAGTAGTAGAAGATAATGCAGATGTAAGAGAATTTATTAAAGATTCGTTGGGCAATGATTTCCAAATAGAAGAAGCGACAGATGGAGAAATGGGAGTAAGCAAAGCAGAGCAGATTATCCCGGATCTTATTATTAGCGATGTGATGATGCCGAAGATGGATGGAAATGAACTTACCAGAATTCTTAAAAATGATGAAAAGACGAGTCACATCCCAATAATATTATTAACAGCGAAAGCCGAGCAGGAAAGCAAACTTGAAGGTTTGGAAACCGGGGCAGATGATTATCTTACAAAACCATTTGATACAAAAGAACTTCAGATAAGAATCAATAACCTTTTAAATATTAGGAAAAAACTGCAGGAGAAATACAGTAGCGGAGAATTAATACCAAAAACAAAAGATAAAAGACTAAGTAAACTTGATGAACAGTTCATGAAGAAGGTCATTGATGTTATTGAAAATCATATTTCAAACGAAGACTTTAGTATCGAACAATTTGCAAATGAAGTGTATATGAGCAGAATGCAGCTGCACAGAAAGCTGAAAGCATTAACAGGCAAATCGACTAGTTTATATGTGCGGTCTTTCCGGCTATTAAAAGCCAAGAAGATGATAGAAGAAAGACAGGGGAATATTTCAGAAATTGCATATTCTGTAGGATTCTCAAGTCCTGCATACTTTACTAAATGTTTTAAGGAAGAATTCGGTATCCCGCCAAGTGAACTATAAATCTAATATCATCTTAATCTGGTAAAAAAATCTTCTTCCAAAACATCTATTATCAATTTTTTCTAAAGAATGTTACAATAATACAAACTCTGGTTACATACCTCATAGGT
>CAVZQU010000015.1:0-231585 GCA_963777515.1 uncultured Bacteroidota bacterium | reverse complement strand
CCTTAATTAGCTTATTTAATTCCAACATTACGTTATCAAGGTTTTTAATTGATACTGCCAATTCTTGAATTATTTCTTTTGAACCGGAATTAACATTTAAACCATTTAATCTATTACTAATATCCTTAATATTTGAAACCGGTGTAAATAGTTTGCCGGATATTAGATCATTAAGCTGTACTAGTTCTTTATTCCTCTGAATTAAATTTGATGTCATCATATCACGTTCAAACTCGGCTACTTTTCTTTTTGTAATATCTATAAAACTAGCTCTAATCAAATTTTCTTTTGAGTTGTTTAATTTAGCAAATCTAACTTCACAATAAATGTTGTCTCCTTTTGCATCCACACAGGTGCATTCAAAATGACCATCTTCTTCAATGGTATCTGCAATTTCATTCCAGGATTTTCTTTCCTTATTATTACCGATATGATTAAAACTCATGTTTAATTTCTCAAGATTTATATTCAAGAAATCCTCCCTGCTGAATTCAAATAATTTCAAAGCACTTCTGTTAAAATCATTTATTAATTCGCTGTCAATGTTAATAATTAAATATTGCTTCAGGAGCATTATTCAAAAAATTCGCGAAAGCGCAATTCACTTTCTTTTAATGAATCTTCATACTTTTTGCGTTCCGATACATCCTGTATAAATCCTGTTACTAAAATCGGTTTGTTCTCTTCATCCCGATCGATCATGAATTCCGACCAAATATATTTCACATTATTATTTTTATCTACTATTCTATAATTCAATTCAATGGCATTTAAATTTTCAATTGCATTTTTAATTGTTTTTTCAATATATGATTCTATCATCCGGATGAAGAAAATTAAAATAATTTTCAAATGAAGCTTCAAAATCACCGGGTTTAACACCAAGTATTAAGTAAATTTCATCTGACCATTTAGTTGTCCCGTTTTTAAGATTGCTTTCCCAGCTTCCTACATTTGCTAGATATTCAATCTCTTTCATCAACGCTTCACTTTCAATTACTTCATCAAGATATTTCTGCCTTTCTCTTTCAATTTGTTTTGTTTCAATAGCATTTAGAATAGCTGAAGGAAGCCTTTGCAACCTATCCTTTAAAATATAATCACTTGCTCCCTCTTTCATAATTTCAATCGCATACTCTTCGGGAATTGTTGAGGTAATTAAAATAACAGGAGTAAAAGAATTATTTTTTTTTGAAAGCTTTAATGCATCAAGAGAATTTAGATCAGGCAATGAATGATCGGATAGTACAATATCAGGAGTAAATTCAATTAGAGATTTTGTGAAGTCGTTTCTATTTTCAACTACTCGAATTTCAAAATCTATTTTATTTTTCGTTAATTCCCTTTTAACTAATTCAACATCTGTTGGAAGATCTTCTAGATACAAAATTTTTATAATTGTTCATAGATCATCTTTCTCTCCTTCATTTTAGATAGGAGGTTCATTTAGTATCATCCAATAAAAACCAATATCTGATACAGCTTTAATAAAATTATCAAAGTCCACAGGTTTGACGATATAACTATTTGCACCTAATGCATAGCTCTGCTTAATATCCGGATTCTCTTTTGATGAAGTAAGAACCACAACCGGGATATTTTTAGTATTATCATTTGCTTTAATTTTTTTTAATAGTTCAATACCGCCAACTTTAGGCATTTTTAAATCAAGTAAAATTACTTTCGGTTTTTTAAGTACATCTCTCCCTTCATACCTGCCGGTACCAAAAAGAAATTCAAGTGCAATCTCACCATCATTTAAATGAATTAATTTATTTTTAATCTTATTTTTTGTTAATGCTCTTATAGCTAATTCGGCATCATTTGGATTATCTTCAATCAATAAAATTTCAACTTCAGTATCAGTCATATTTTCCTCATCTTATTTATTAATTTTAATTTTTGGGAAGACTAAAATAAAAAGTTGCTCCTTTTCCTACTTCGCCTTCAGCCCAAACTTTTCCGCCATGCCGTGGTAATTATTCGTTTGACAATCGCTAATCCAACACCGGTTCCATCAAATTCCTGAGAGGTATGAAGACGTTGAAATACACCAAATAATTTATCGGAATACTGCATATTGAATCCGGCTCCATTATCTTTTATAAAATAAATTATTATCTTTCCTTCTTCTTTACAGCTAATTTCAATATATGGTTTTTCAACATTTACAGAATATTTAAATGCATTTGAAATTAAATTCTGAAGTACTTGATGCATCAAAGAATAATCAGCAATTATTTTAGGCAAATCATCAATTTTTATTTCAACATTATCCAATGTGATTTGTAATAATTCGGTATATTATATTCTCAGTAAGATCTTTAATATTTACTTTGTTTTATTTAATTCTTTTCTTCCCAATCTTGAAAATGCAAGAAGCTCATCAATTAAGGTTCCCATTTTTTTTGCATTATCCTGAATTACTCCTAACAACCTTTTTGCTTCATCATCTAATATTATCAATGTAATCTTCTTCAAACATTTTTGCATATCCATTTATTGCTCTTAAAGGCGCACGTAAATCATGAGAGACTGAATAAGTAAATGATTCCAATTCTTCGGTACGATGTTTGACACGCATTTCAAGTTCTTCATTTAGCAATAGTAATTCTTGTTCTACTAACTTTTCTAGGTGTTATGTCTGCACGAATAGCAACATATTGATATGGTTTTTCTTGTTCATTTAGGAATGGAATAATTGTAGTATCAACCCAATAATACGAACCATCCTTAGCTTTATTTTTTAGCTCACCTCTCCATATTTTACCATTGGCAATTGTAACCCATAGTTCACGAATATAATTCTTTTGGATGATAACCTGAATTTATTATGCGATGATCCTGCCCAAGCAGTTCCTCTTGTGAATATTTTGATATTTTACAAAAGTTTTCATTCACATAATTTATAATTCCCTTTTGATCTGTTATTGCTACAATACTGGATTGATCTAAAGCAAATTTATAATCGGAAATTCTTTAAGACTTTTTTCTAGTTCAAGATTTATTTCAGTCTTGGATTTAGTCAATCCATTTAAATCAATTCCAAATGTTTAAAAATCGAATTTAAAATAATATTAGGAACTCAATCTAGAGTTTAATTATTATGAATTAAATATTGTGATGTGATTTAATAAAAGTTCAAACTACTAAAAACGATATTAAAAAATTTATTTATGAGAATCAATTATGAAAATAAATAATTAGATTTCCGGACTTAACTACAAAACAGTAAGTTAAAGCTGGTAGAAAACATAAATTATAAGTAATCATAAATGGATATCCAAAACATTTAATCCTTGATATAAGTGGTTTCTGAACTATTAAAAATTGATAAAAGCGTTTAAATTGTTTACAAATAAAAAGTCTAAAAACATAAATCTGATTATATATAGTGCAAATTAGCATCAAAATATAATATTAATTTTATGGCAATATATTTGTAGTTTCTTAACAATTCTTATTCTGGCTACTGGTAATATTGGCTACACTTAATATTCTAAACTCTAAATAAATAATAAATTTGGTGTCGCTAATTGTAGTTGAAAGCGAAACTATAAATGTTCAGTTACCTGTAACTTAATTGATTTATTTGAAGAAATTTAAACGAAGCTAATTGAATTTCCGTGCAAATATTTAATCAAATAAAATCAAATACTTAAGACTGAATATAGATTTAACAACATATTCAATGTACTTCATTTTTAATTCACATTATTTACTCAATTTTTAAGTTTCAATGATATTTTTCATTTTTTAAACAGCAAAACTTTATGTCAAATTTTCTTTTGTATAGAAACAAATTAACAAAGCAGGCTAATAAAAGTGAAATAGAAAACGCATTGAACCTGGCAGGAAATTTTTCTGTGAATCTATTCCAGGAAGATGGCAATATTTATGGAACTGCACATTTGACATCAGCACCGTTAAAGGGGACAAAGATTTTTTAAAAATGATAGATGGATAGTATTATTTGCAGGGGATTTAATTGACTATGAATCAATCCCTTTTTCTTTTTTAATTAATTGTGCAGAGAATAAAAAATGGGGGAAATTCTCGGAATTGAATGGTGTATTTGCAATATCCCTTTTTGACAAACTTAAACAATGCTATTATTTAGTTAGTGATAGAAGATCTCAACATCCGGCTTATTATTTTAAAAATGAAGATGAATTACTTTATTCAACTGAACTCTCAGCATTTATTAGACTTTTAAATTCTCCTGAGTTTGAAGAAAAATGGTTGTATCCATTATTTATTCTTCAGTTTTAATGTTGAGCAAACAACATTTTTAAAAAACGTTTATAAAATGCCGCCAGCTTCAATATTAAAATATGATTACAATGAAAACAAAATTCAAATATTTGAATATGCACCGCTATTTCAGATTAAAGAGCCTCTGTATAAGGGCATTGATGCTTTTGAGTATGCAAAAGATATTTTTGCTAAACAGATTCCAAAATATTATTCGGAATCGTCACAAATTGCATGTGCACTTACAAATGGCTGGGATAGTAGAACTGTATTAGCTTTAGCTCCAGGTTACCACAATGTATCAGCATATACTTATGGAGGGCCTGGCTGCAAGGATATTATAGGTGCAAAAAAAACAGCCAATTCATTAAATATTTCACATAAGGAAATTTATTTCGATGAAGATTATATAGAAAGACTGCAACATGAAATATTTGAAGCTGTCTACCTCTCTTCCGGCTCTCAGAGTATCTTAAGATCAACTTTAATTCATGTTTATAAAACACTTTCAAATAAATATGGATTTAATTTAGCCTTAAGCGGAATTTTATTAGATGGCCTATTTAGAGGTAATGGTGGTTATCCCGGTATAATTCCTGAAGAATTACATGATTTATTTAAGAATGGATTTTTTCAATTCAGAAATATTTGGGAAGACATATTTGAAAGAAAATCCCAACTTTTAAAAATGAAATTTTAAGTACATTAAATTCGTTCAAAGAAAAGTATGGAGATTTTAATTCAACTGACCATCATCTTCACAGTGAAGTTTATAATAGTGGCCCAGGCTATTTTGGGGGCGAATGGAAAATAGCAAGTAACTTTATTACAATTAGAGTTCCTGCATGGGATAATGAGATAACTAAGATTGCCTATTCAATTAAGGAATCTAAGCTTTCCTATTCACAGTACACAAGCAAGAAATTTGGGAGTAAAGAAAGCATGCTGTTACAAGCTTATGTAATTAATAAGCTATCGCCAAAGTTTGCACAAATACCCATCAGGTTAACAAAACCAAATATAGTTTTACAAAATAACACTGTATATAATATGTATTCAATCTATAGAAGGATATATTTTAAAATAGAAAAAACTCTTTATTCTTATAATCATACCTATCTTGAAAATTGGAATCATTGGATAAACTATGATGTGAGAAGTCAAGTTGATAATTTGATTTTTTCTCAAAATTCAAATATCAGAAATTATATCTCATCAAAATTTTTAAAAAGGTTGTGTGCTGAACGACAGTATAAATGGATCGGTAAACTTGTGACTGTTGAGATAATTTTAAGATTAATTCAAAATAAATGGAAAAGGTTTTGGTGAATTTTAATACGAGAAAGTGACTGAATAATTCTATTATTATACTTTTTAAAGTTAAATACTCTTCGAAACGAAATATAATTTTCTGCAAATAACTTACATAGATAATTTCCACTTATTACTTTATTAACATCACATATAATCTAACAATATCCTCTCCTTTATTCTTAATTTGTAATGGTTACAGTTACATTTACTAAAAAATCAAAGTTATCTTTACAAAAAATATTTATTTTACATGCTTTAAATTCTCTGCATCAACAACTGCTATTGCTGTCATATTCACAATATCATCAACTGTTGCACCTCTTTGCAGTACATGAATTGATTTCTTCATACCCATTAGTACAGGGCCAATTACAGTTGCCTGTCCAATTCTTGCCATTAATTTGTATGCGATATTACCTGAATTAAGGTCAGGAAAAATTAAAACATTAGCTCCGCCTTTTAATTCACTGAAAGGAAAATCTTTTTCAATTATATGCGGAACAACTGCTGTATCAGCTTGCATTTCTCCATCAATAGTTATATCAGGCCTTAAACCTTTCACTATCTTCACAGCTTCTTTCACTTTAACCGATTCAGGATAAACAGTGCTTCCAAAATTACTGAAAGACAACATTGCCACTCTTGGAATTATATCAAATGCTCTAACGGTATCTGCAGCAGAAATAGCAATTTCGGCTAATACCTCTGAATTTGGATTAACATTTACGGTTGCATCTGCAAAAAAGTAAACTTCTTTTTTTGCAACTACTATATAAAGGCCTGAAACAACTTTAAATCCTTCTTTAACCCCAACACATTGAAGTGCGGGTTTTATTGTTTGAGGATAATGAGTTGTAAGCCCACTAATCAATGCATCAGCTTCTCCAGTTTCAATTAGCATAGAACCAAAATAGATCGGGAAATTCATTAACCTATTTGCTTCATTTAGAGTTGCCCCTTTGCGTTGTCTTTTATTATAAATATTCATGTGCTAATTTTGAAGTTTTATCACTTGCTTCCGGATCAATTACTTCAAATTCACTTTCATTATAACCGAGATTTTCTATCATAGTTTTTACTTTTAAATGATTCCCAAGTAAAACCGGCTTTGCAATTCCCTCACTAAAAGCTACATGAGCAGCTCTTATTATTTTTTCTTCTTCACCTTCGGGATAAACAACTTTTTTAGGATTCTTCTTTGCTTTATGGATCATCACTCTGATTACTTCTTTAGAAAGCCCTAATCTTTCCTTTAATTCATCTTTATATTTTTCCCAGTCAGTGATAACATATTTTGCAACTCCGGTTTCAATTGCTGCTTTTGCAACAGCAGGAGCAACATACCACAACACCCTTGGGTCAAAAGGTTTTGGAATTATATATTCTCTTCCAAAAGAAAAGTCTTCACCGCCATACGCATTTAGAACCATTTCAGGAACTTTTTGCTTTGCAAGTAAGGCCAATGCTTTTACTGCTGCCATTTTCATTTCTTCATTAATTGCTGTAGCTCGAACATCCAATGCACCGCGGAAAATAAATGGAAATCCTAAAACATTATTTACTTGATTTGGATAGTCACTTCTGCCGGTAGCCATAATAATATCTTTTCTAACCGAAACTGCTTCATCATACATGATTTCCGGATCAGGATTTGCCATGGCAAATACAATGGGGTCAGGAGCCATACTTTTTACCATATCTTTAGTAACCATTCCGCCAATTGATAAACCAATGAAGACATCTGCCCCTTCCATTCCTTCAGCTAAACCGGAACATTTTTTATCAGTTGCAAATTCCAATTTATATTTATTTAAGTCAGTCCTGCTTGTAGTAATGCATCCCTTTGAATCATACATCATTATGTTTTCTTTTTTTACGCCGGCTCGCATATAAAGTTTACAGCAAGAGATAGCTGCGGCACCTGCGCCGCTAACAACAATTTTTATTTCATCCATTTTTTTCCCAACTAATTCAACTGCATTTATTAAAGCAGCACAAGAAATAATTGCTGTTCCATGCTGGTCATCATGAAATACAGGAATGTTCATAGTCTTTTTTAATGTTTCTTCAATCTCAAAACACTCGGGGGCTTTTATGTCTTCAAGATTAATTCCTCCAAAAGTCGGCTCCAACAATTCAACAGCGCGAATAATTTCTTTAGGATCATTTGAATTCAATTCAATATCAAAAACATCAATGTCTGCAAATCTCTTAAATAATACTCCTTTCCCTTCCATTACCGGTTTACCTGCTTCCGGGCCAATGTTTCCTAATCCTAAAACTGCTGTGCCATTTGAAACAACTGCAACTAAATTTCCTTTTGCAGTATACTGATAAACATCTTCTTTATTCTTATGAATAGCACGGCAGGGTTCGGCAACACCGGGTGTATATGCTAAGGAAAGATCTCTTGAAGTTAAACATGGTTTTGTTGGCGTAACTTCAATTTTCCCTTTTCTTCCTTCACTGTGATATTCAAGTGCTTCTTCAATATTGGTATGCATTTCTTCTTTCCTAATAAATTTAAATTTTATAAATAATAATTTGATTTAATTTCAGCTGTAATAGATTATATGGATTGGAGTAAAGATGTGTCATTTATTCACCCTTATATTAACTTCGAACTTTTATCATCAAAACTCATAAGATTTACCTAAAAATTCCAACAGACTTTAATTTTTCCATAATTCGTGCCATTTTGCAAAAACAATTTTAACTAAATTTCTGCTAAAAGAATATTAAAATCAGCATTTAATTTATTATAAAAGAAAACCAGAAGTTCTATTTCTAAGTAATGAAAAAGAAGTTTTATATTTAGGAAAAATATTATAGAATTGGAATTTTAGATAAGAATAAACAAAACATGAAAAGTCAATTCGATTAGATAAACGGTAAAGTTTAAAAAGATAAAGCCGTTCACAATTTGAAAATTATGAACGGCTAAAAAATCAATTTAAATTTTTACTGAAGCTTAAATTGAATTGGTATCATCACCTGCACTTTAACAGCTTTTCCTCTTTGCTTACCGGGTTTAAATTTAGTCGCTTGCACAGCTTTAACGGCGGCTTCATCCAGACCAGCACCTAATCCTTTTACTACTTCAGTCTTTGTTACATTTCCCTTCTCATCAACAAAAGCTTTAACATATACTTTTCCTTCAACACCAGCTCTTTTAGCAATTTCGGGATAAACGATCTTACTTTGAATAGCTGCAATACCGCCAATTGGTTCCGGCATCTCTTCAACTGCAACAAAGTAAGTTGGTTCTTCTTCTACTTTCTTCTCTTCTGGAGGCGGAGGTGGAGCAGAAACTTCTGCATTTACATCTAATTCAGTACTACTAATTTCAATATCTTCCAAAACATCTTCAGAAGGAGCTTCAATAGGAATTGGCGGTTTGGGAGGCGGAGGAGGCCTATTTTCCTGCTGGGTAGGTTTTATATCTTCAACTTTAAAAAGTTCTTGAGGACCTTCTGTTTTAACTGCCTGAGTTGAAATATGAGGAAAAAATTTAAAGGCTAAAATAAGAAATGCAAGAGAAGCAATTAAACTAATCTCATAACACTTTCTTATATTTTCCAATTAAATCTGCCTTATCGGTTTTAATACTTGGCATCTAAAAAGCACCTCCTAAAATCAATATTGTGAGTGGAAAATTACTAAATGATGTCTCCTTTGTCAACACGTTTTTAACATCCAAGTTTTGTACTTTATCAAAAATTTTAAGTTCCCGACTTTTTAATAATTTTTATTTATCTGCTAAATTTGGTTTATATTTATCAAAAATCATCAGAATTTTTACAACTATCAGTCCTAAAGAGATACCTATTACATCAGCAATCCAATCTTTAATGTCACAGCTTCTACCGGGAATTACTAATTGATGAAATTCATCTAACATGGCATAAGCAGCGCCAAAGAATAAAGTAAACATCCATGCTTTTTCTTTGAGCAATTTTTTTTTGTTTTGAACTAATAAAAATATATTTAAGAAAACAGCAAGTACACAATAAGCAGTGAAATGACTTAGTTTATCACTCCATCCAACTTTGGGTAAATCTTTGCCAGGCAGAGTAGTTAAAGTAAATAGGATCATCCAATAAATAGCAAACGGTATATATAAAGCTTTAACTTTATATTTTTCAATAAACTTAAACAATTGATTTCCTTATAAAATTAATTGCAGCAGGTAAATTATTGATGATATCAGTGGCAGTATAACTAAATTCAGTGAAGTCTTTTAATAATAAATCTGCTGATAGGCTATGAATATAAACAGCAGCAATTAAACTTTTTTCTATTTCATTTGGATTCTGAGAAAGGAATCCTGCAATGATTCCGGTAAGAGTGTCACCAGTTCCAAATTTTGCCATCCCTGCATTTCCGGTTGTATTGATTAAAGCATCGCCATTAGGAGTAAAAATAATTGTCGGTGAACCTTTTAGAACTAAATATGATTTTGTTTCTTTAACAAATTTTTTCCCATACTTCAACAAGTCGTTTTGTAATGTTTTAATATCAATCCCAAACAGGTTCGCAAATTCGCCGTGATGAGGAGTAAGAACTAAGTTTTTTAAATCTAATTTTTTATGATTGTTTTTACTCAAAGCATAAATTGCATCAGCGTCAATAACAATATTCTTAGGAACTTTATTTTTTATTATTTCTATAATAGCTTCTTGAGTTTCCTCTTCCCTCCCTAATCCGGGTCCTATAGCTAATACATCTGCCCAATATAACCTTTCTCTTATACCATTTATATCTTTTGAAGAAAGATATTCGTTAGTTACATCTTCATATGGTTGAATAACTACTTCATCCAAATTTTTATGAGCAAGATTTTTCACAGAATTTGGGAAACAAAGAATTGATGCACCAGCACCGGACTTTAATGCTGCTGTTGAAGTTAAAACTGCCGCACCGGGTAATTTGCCTGAACCGGCAATAGTTAATACTTTTCCAGCAGAATATTTATGAATAGATTTTGATTTTTTTGGTAACGAATAATTTGCATCTTCAGGTTCGATTAAATAATCTTCAACTTCAAATCTATTAAAATAAGATGGGCTTATTCCAATATTTCCTTTAACAATTTCTCCAGCAAAAGAATATCCATCTTGAAAGAATAATCCTTTTTTTAATTCTCCAAGGGTAACAGTCAAATCTGCATTAAAGCACAAAGCAGTTGAACCGGTATCAGCATCAAGCCCGGTTGGAATATCAATTGCAACTTTATATGCATTAAGTTTATTCAAGTATTTAATTATGGAGTTGTATGGTTCTTTTAAATCCCCTTTAATTCCGGTTCCAAGTAAAGAATCAAAAATCACATCACAATTTTTAAAAATATTTAAATCTTTGTTTGAAGAATATTTTCTAATTAAAATATTTTTATTCTCCTTAGCAAAGCCTTTTAAAATTTTATAATTCGTTTTGCAGTCATCTGACATTTCATTTTCATTACCAATATGAATAACAAAAATTTTAAATCCATCATTTGCAAAATGCCTTGCCGTCGCAAATCCATCTCCACCGTTATTACCTTTGCCACAAATAAAACCAAGATTTTGTCCAAACAGATTTGATATAATCTTTTCTTTCGCAGCATTATAAATTTCTAATGAAGCATTCTCCATCAACATAATGCCGGGCATACCGAGATGATTAATTGCATAACCATCTACTTCTCTCACCTGCTTTGTTGAATATAATGGAATCATAAAAATTGGTTCAATTTAAATTGAAAAATTGCATTGCAGTAACAATGCCATAAAATAAATTCCTTTTGTGGAAAAAACTAAATTACTTAATGATAAAATAATTATAAGTAGGAAGAAATTAAATCTATTAATGAACCGGGGGCCAATCCTAACATTATTACAAATAATACTGAGAGTACTACAGCAAGCAAGCCTGTATTACTAAACTCAATTTTGAAATCTGATTCAGGCTCTTTGAAGTACATCAGCACCACAATTCGCAAATAGAAATAAACACTAATTACACTCGATATAACACCTACAATGGCAAGCCATGTTAGATGAGCTTTAATTGCTGCAATAAATACATAGTACTTACCAAAGAATCCGGCAAAAGGCGGAATACCGGCAAGCGAAAACATAAAGATAGCAAGTATTGCTGCCAGCATTGGATTTCTTGAGCCTAATCCGGCATAAGATTTTATGTCAAGATTTGCTTCATCTTTTCCTTCAATCAAAGCTACAATACCAAATGCACCTAAATTCATAAATGTGTAAGCAGCTAAGTAGAAAATTATTCCTGCGAGCCCTTCGTAATTTCCTGCTGCTAATCCTATTATCATGTAGCCCGCATGTGCGATTGAAGAATAAGCAAGCATTCTTTTAATATTAGTTTGAGAGATTGCCACGATACTTCCAAATAACATTGATGCAACTGCAATAACAGCAAGATACGGTTCAAATATATTTCCAGTTGAATTAATAAATATTGAACCGAGCGTTACAATAATTGCGCTGAAAGCAGCGGCTTTCCCACCAGTCGAAAATAATCCGCTGATAGTTGTTGGTGCACCTTGATAAACATCAGGAACCCACATGTGGAATGGGAATGCAGCAATCTTAAATGAAAATCCAATTAAGAATAAAAGCAACCCGGTTAAAAATAATATGCTGCTTGAAAGATTTTTGAATTGTGAAACTATTGAATCAATATTTGTGGTTTGTGCTGTACCGTATATTAAAGCGATTCCATAAACAATAAATCCAGTAGCAAAAGCTCCAAGCAAAAAATATTTTAATGAAGCTTCGTTGGCGTTTAATCTTTTTCTATTCAATCCGGCTAAAGCATAGAAGCAAATAGACATTAATTCCAAACCAAGAAATATCATAAATAAGTCTTTTGCACCAGCCATGAACATCATTCCCAGAACAGAAGATTGAATTAGGATATAATATTCTCCAAAATATGTTCCATATTTTTTAATGTAGTCTATTGAAAGCAGGCAGACTAAAGCGGCTCCGAAAGTAAAAATAAAATAAAATATGTTTGCGTTCCCGCCTGTAGCAAGCATATTTTGAAAAACTTCTGAAACTTGATTTACATGATAAAGAGCATGAAACCCGGCAGCAAGAAAAACAATTATCGAAAACCATGGAAGAATATTTTCACTTTTCTTTGAATACATTTCAATTAAAAGTGAAATTAAAATTCCCGCACCGAGAATTACAAAAGGTAAAATGTTATAAAATTCTTGAATATTATTCAGCATAATTACTCTATAAATAAAATGTCTGCGTCAGTTTTTTCTATTTTAACAATGTGTTTATCTTCAAGATAAAGAGCTATTTTTAAATGATTGTTTTGGTCAAAAATATCTTTACCTTTTTCTACTATAACCATTTTAATATTTTCATATTTTGAGAGCTCTTCTTTCAAATTATCATGGTCATGAAAATAAACATCTGTAAACTCTTCTTCTTCCCTAATAAAAATTCCTTTTGCGCCTGGAGAAAAATCAGTAATTATATCATCATTGAAAATCACTTTTAAAAAATGACACTTGAACGGAAGAATTATTCTATTGCTGTAATGAAGTCCGTTCTTTTTACTACTAATTATTTCTTCAATGGAGTTCATTTGTTAGCCTTTCCCTAAAAAGAAAACAATCCAAACCAAAGCAAAAATAGGAATCAATATTATCAAAGAATATTTAAATATATAAGTGAAGAAACTCGGCATTGGAATGCCTGCTCTTTCACAAATTGATTTCACCATAAAATTTGGGCCATTACCGATATAAGTGAATGCGCCAAAGAACACTGCGGCAACTGAAATTGCCTGCAAATAAATTTCATCATGAAGGACAAATTCCTGTACTTGTTCTTTAATGCTTACATCAAGCATGTATTTGCCCATTGCTGCACTTAAAAAATTCAAATAAGTTGGAGCATTATCAAGCACACCTGATAAAAGTCCTGTTGCCCAGAAAAACACGCCTGCATTTAATTTATCGCCCATTACATTTGCTTCGTGAGCAATTAATTGCAAAGCAGGAATCATAGTTGCAAAAATTCCAATGAATAAATAAGCAACTTCTTTTATCGGCTCGAAATCAAATTCATTTGCTTTAAGGATTTCTGTATCAGCAGTTTTATAAGATAAATAAACAACACTGAACATTATTATTTCTCTAATTCCAAACGGCAGCGGATATAAGCTTGGAACCCATGACATTACAGCCGGGTCGATAAAAACAGAAATAATAATTATCAAAAGATAAATTAAATTTTTGCCGCCTTTGAATTCAAACTTTCCTGAATATTGTGCTTCCGGGTCTGAATCTTTTTTATTTAAAGTATCAATTACAAAAAAGACTAACAGGATTAATAACAAAGTAGGAATCCAGATATACCAAACATTTGCTGCTACCCAGAAAAACGGAACGCCTCTTAAAAATCCTAAAAACAATGGCGGATCACCAATCGGTGTTAAAGCACCTCCAATATTACTTACAATAAAAATGAAAAAAATAATATGATAAGGAGAAATTCTATTTCTGTTCATTTTAATGAAAGGGCGAATCAGCAGCATCGAAGCGCCGGTTGTTCCAATGATATTTGAAATCACTGCTCCAAACAATAAAAAAAGAACATTTGCAATCGGAGTAGATTTTCTATCAACCTTGATAAGAATTCCACCCGAAGCAACAAATAAAGAACTCAATAATGCAATGAATGCAAGATACTCAGCTAAAGTATGAAGCAAAACATGAGAATTTTGCAGTATTGCTAAATAATAAACTACTGAAATACTGCCAATGCAATTGCAACTTTGGGATAATGATGTTCCCAAAAATGCTTATAAAATAATGGCCCTGTTGCAATCATTAAAAGCAAAAGTGCAAACGGAACAACCATTACCGGATTAGGCAGATTATGTTCAAACTCAGTTGCTTCTTCAACTTTTTGAACGCTTAAAGTATCACTTGAAACACTTTGAGAATTAGAAGATGCAAATGATGCTTCACTGCTTATAAAAACACAAAAAATGAAATAAGAACAGAAAAAATATTTTAAATTTTTTTCAATCAATTAATGTCCTAACAAACTAACTTTTTGAGGAGTAAACACACGTTCAATAGTTTTTTGCGTAGACTTTTCAGAAACTTTCAAAAATGTTGAAGGATAAATTCCAATCCATACAATAAATATTAATAAAGATACGAACACCAATAATTCACGTTTGTTCATATCTGTAAGTGTTCTAACTTTTTCATTTTTAATTTCACCGAAGACAACTCTCTGATACATCCATAATAAGTAAACTGCTGCGAATATCACTCCTGATGCAGCAAATACTGTGTACCACCAGCTATTTAAAACAGTTGATTTAAATGAACCAAGTAAAATTAAAAACTCACCAACAAATCCATTTAATCCCGGCAGTCCGACTGAAGAAAGTGATGCAATTAATAATGCAGTAGCATAAACCGGAACTAATTTTGCTATTCCGCCATAATATGAAATCTCTCTTGTGTGAGTTCTTTCATAAATAACACCAACTAAAAAGAATAAAGCGCCGGTTGAAAGTCCATGATTTACCATTTGTATAACTGCACCTTGAATCGAAATTTGATTCAATGCAAAAATACCGAGCACCACAAAACCTAAGTGAGCAACGGAAGAATAAGCTACAAGTTTCTTCATATCCTTTTGAACCATTGCTACTAAAGCGCCATAAATAATTCCAATGATTGCAAGAACAGAAATATATGGAGCAAAAGTAATTGCGGCTTGCGGAAATAACGGCAAGCAGAATCTTAACAAACCATAAGTTCCCATCTTCAATAAAACTGCTGCAAGAATAATACTACCGGCAGTTGGCGCTTGAACGTGTGCATCAGGAAGCCAGGTATGTAACGGAAACAAAGGAACTTTAATTGCAAAGCTGAAAGCAAATGCAAGAAACATATATTTTTGAATTGTGTGCTGGATGGTTGGTCCAACAGAATATAAGCTCAACTAAATCGGTTGAAAAATGTCCTAAAGAAGCAGAAGCATAAACTGCCAGCCAGATAATTGCAACCAGCATTAACAAGCTTCCAAACATTGTATAAAGAAAGAATTTTACTGAAGCATAAATTCTTTGTTCACCACCCCAGATTCCAATTATAAAATACATTGGGATAAGCATCGCTTCCCAAAAAATGTAGAACAAAAATAAATCAACAGAAACAAAAACGCCAAGCATTCCAACTTCAAGAATCAGCATGAAGAAAGTAAATTCTTTTACTTTCTTTTGAATGCTTGACCAGCTTGAAATTAAAGTAAGCGGAGTTATAAAAGTAGTTAATAAAACAAGCAGTAAAGATAAGCCGTCAACACCAACATGATAACTGATATTTAAATTATCTATCCATTGAATCTTATCATTAAATTGAAAATCTGAATTTGATAAATCAAACTTAAAATACATGATTAGTGAAATAACAAATACTATTAATGAAATTGCTAATCCAAAATATTTTATCAGAGAAGTTTTTTCTTTATTTAAGAATAAAAGAAGAAATGCTCCAACTAAAGGCACAAGTAATAATAAAGAAACTAAATAACTATTTTCCATATTTTATAAACTTAGTATTATCCAGAATAAAGCGATTACAATTCCCAGCATCATCATCACTGCATACGATTGTGCAACGCCGGTTTGAATTTTTCTAATATTGGCAGAAATAGTTCCGATGATAGAAGCGACACCGTTAACTGTTCCATCGATAATTTTATTATCAGCAATCTTCCATAAAAATGATTCGGAAGTTTTTTTAATGGGATTAACAACTACAGCATCATAAGCTTCGTCAACAAAATATTTATTCAGCAGTAAATTATATACGCCTTTGAATTTCTTAGCTGTGTTATTAGCAATACTTGGTTTTTGAAGATAAATATAACGGGCTAACCAAATTGCTCCAACCACTCCAACTATTGTAATTGTCATTAACACAATTTCTTCAGTGTGTGTATGAGTTCCATACATTGCTAATTTCTTTATCCGCATCTTCAAATATTGGTGCTAACCAATTTTCAAATTTATTTCCGCCTTCTCCTGAAAATAATTCTGGTATTCCGATAAATCCTCCGATAGCAGATAAGTACAGCTAAAATCATTAATGGAATTGTCATTACTTTCGGAGATTCATGAGGATGTTTATCATGTTTAAATCTTTCTTTGCCTTCAAAAGTTAAGAAATGTAATCTGAACATATAAAATGCAGTTAACAATGCTGTGAACGCACCGATTATCCAATAAAATAATATTTCCATTGGCAAATGATTTCCAGAGAATTTCATCTTTACTAAAATAATCCTGATAAAGGCGGAATTCCGGAAATCGCAAGTGCAGCAATTAAAAATGTAATATATGTTTTAGGCATATATTTTTTTAAGCCGCCGTAATTTTGAATATCCTGGTCATCATGCATTGAGTGGATAACAGAACCGGCACCTAGGAATAAAAGTGCTTTGAAGAAAGCATGAGTCATTACATGAAAAATTCCTGCAGAAAAAGCACCAACGCCAAGTGCTAAAAACATATAACCAAGCTGACTGACAGTTGAATAAGCCAAAACTTTTTTAATATCATTTTGAACTATTCCAATTGTAGCTGCAAATAGAGCAGTTAGAACTCCAATAACTGCAACAACTGTCATAATTGCCGGAGCAGAAGCATAAAGAATTGAACATCTTGCAACCATATAAACACCGGCAGTAACCATTGTAGCGGCATGTATCAAAGCTGAAACCGGTGTTGGGCCGGCCATTGCATCCGGCAGCCAAACAAATAATGGAATTTGAGCAGACTTACCTGTAGCACCAATAAATAAAAACAAAGCAATAAAATTAAATAGTGGATTGGTCAACATTAAATGAAGCTGCTCTTGAAAAAACATCATTAAAATTTAAGCTTCCGAATGTCATGTATATTAGAAACATTCCAAGTAAAAATCCGAAGTCACCAATTCTATTCACAATGAAAGCTTTTTTAGCCGCATCGGGGACAGTACTTTTTTCAAATTTTCTATCATACCAAAATCCAATTAAAAGATAAGAACATAAACCAACACCTTCCCATCCTAAGAATAGGAGAACAAAATTATCACCAAGAATTAAGTTCATCATTGCGAAGATGAAAAGATTCAAATATGCAAAAAATCTCCAGAATCCTTTATCACCATGCATGTAGCCGATTGAGTAAACATGAATAACAAATCCAACTCCGGTTACAATCATTGCCATTATTAATGAAAGCTGATCAACTTGATAAGCAAAACTTACATTTAATCCTGAAACTTTAAGCCAGGTAAATAAAGTAACAATATTTTGTCTTTGTTCAACTGGAAGGCCTAAGGTTTGAAAAAAAGCACCTAAAGCAATTAAAAAAGAAATGCCAACTGTTCCGCTTCCAATTATACCAACAATCTTTTCATTTTTTATTTTTCTTCCAAACAGACCATTAAATAAAAATCCTAATAAAGGAAGAAGAACTGTTAAGTATATTAAATTAATCATAGAAATTTCTTAATAATAAAATCGGATTATATTAGATAATTACCACTTAAGAATATTTATCTCATCAATATTTACTGTAAGCTTATTTCGGAACAAAGCTATTATTATTGCAAGCCCGATAGCAGCTTCTGCTGCGGCAACAGCCATAACAAAGAATACAAACAATTGTCCAACAGAACTTCCGAGAAATGATGAGAAAGCCACCATTGTAAGATTAGCTGAATTCAACATCAACTCAACGCTCATGAATACAACTATTGCATTACGCCTGGTTAAAACTCCAGCAACACCAACTACAAACATGAATGCACTTAAAATGAGATAATAATCTATTGGAACACTCATAAACTTTACTCGAATTTCTTTTTAGCTAAAACTAATGCGCCAATTGCAGCAGCTAATAATAAAAATCCTGCTGCTTCAAAAGGTAAAACATAATTTGTAAATAAAGTTAAGTCCTATTGATTCTACAGTTCCTGCTTTAACACTTGCAGCTACATTACTTCCAACAGCAAATGAAGGCCCTGAAAAAAATATCATATAACCTAATTGAAGAAAAACTAATCCTGCAATAACATAAGCCATATTTTTATAACAGGATTTGCACTGAATATTTTTCTTTCTTGTCCAGGCCTTAATAACATTATAACGAATAAAAATAAAACCATTATTGCACCGGCATATACAATCACTTGTGCAACTGCTATAAACTGGGCATTAAGTAATAGATATAAACCGGATAGTCCACCAAAATTTAGGACTAAAAATAAAGCACTAATTACCGGATTTCTTCGGGTTATCATCAAAATAGATGATATCGAACAAACAGCAGCAAATAAAATAAATAGGATAATTTCTAAAGACATATTTTTTTATAAGTTCAAGTTCATGTGTAAGTTCTATTTAAGTTCAAGTTCATTGTAAGTTCATGTTCAAATAAGTTCAAGTTAATGGTCAGATTATCTCTAAGACTTAATTTTTAGTTAAAAATCAATTAAATAAAAATCGAACTAAAATGGTTACTGTTCAATCTTACACTTAAACTTACTCTTGAACTTTTCTACGGTGTATTCCTATAAATCATTCTCGGAAAAGGAATCGTTTCTCTAACATGGTCGAGGCCGCAAATCCAGCCAACTGTTCTTTCCAAACCAAGTCCAAAACCAGAATGAGGAACAGAACCGTATCTTCTTAAATCCAAATACCATTCAAACGCTTCTTGCGGAAGATTATGTTCTTTTATTCTTGCTAACAATGCTTCATAACTATCTTCTCTTTGACTTCCGCCGATAATTTCACCGTAACCTTCAGGAGCTAAAACATCAACTGCTAAAGCTAATTTTTCATTTTCAGGATCTCTTTTCATATAAAAAGCTTTTACTTCGGCAGGATATCGATGAACCATTACAGGCCTATCAAACTGTTCTGAAATTACTGTTTCATCAGTTCCGCCAAGGTCATTGCCCCATTCAAAATCAATTGAATGCTTTTTTAATATTTCAACTGCTTCATCATAGCTAATACGCGGCAACGGCCTTTTTACATTTTGAAGTTTTGTAATATCTCTTTCTAAAACTTTAAGCTCTTCTTCTTTTTCTTTTAATACCGTTTGCACTATATATTCCAAAAATTCTTCTGCTAAATCCATATCGTCATTCAAATCAGCAAAAGCAACTTCAGGTTCAACCATCCAAAATTCTGTTAAGATGCCTTCTTGTTTTAGATTTTTCTGCACGGAAAGTTGGGCCGAAAGTATAAACTTTTCCGAAAGCTAAAGCACCGGCTTCAGCATAAAGCTGCCCAGATTGAGTCAAATAAGCATTTCCTAAATCAAAGTAAGGAGTTTCAAAAAGAGTTGAAGTTCCTTCAACAGCATTTGGAGTTAAAATTGGCGGATCCATTAACGTGAATCCTTTGCCGTCAAAAAAATCACGGATTGCTTTTACAATTCTGTGTCTAATTCTTAATATAGCAACCTGCCGGCTTGAACGAAGCCACAAATGGCGGTGATCCATCAAGAATTCAATTCCATGATCTTTGGGAGTAATGGGATAATCATGTGCTTCGGAAATTATTTTTAATCCAACTGCATCCAATTCATAACCACCGGGAGATCTTTTTTCTTCTTTAACTTTTCCGGTTACTTCAATGGAAGATTCCTGCCCGATTTTATCAGCTAACTCAAAAACTTCTTCAGAAACATTGCCTTTGAAATAAACACACTGAAGTAAACCAGTTCCGTCTCTGAGAATTAAAAATTTTATTTTTCCGCTTGATCTTTTATTGTAAAGCCACCCGCTTAAGGTAACTTCTTCACCGACATGATTTGATAAATCTTTTATTAAAACTTTCTGCATTTACCGGTATTATTTTTAAAAAATGATTGTCAAATATAAAGAGAGTGTGGTTAAATCTCAAAGTTATTAAAGCAATTTTGTAATGTTTTTAATTCTTTTTGTTAAATATCAGAATTAAAATTTATTAATGTTAAGTATGGTAATAATTTATCGTTTAAAAGATGCAAGCAATTCAAGAACCGGATCAGTTATTTCTTCCGTTTCTTTACTTGTACGCAAATGTCCATTTACTAAAAAAGAAAAAACTAATTTTTCTCCATCAAGAGTTGTAACGTAACCTGAAAGCCCTCTTACATTTGAAATTGTTCCAGTTTTAGCGCGAGCGTTGCCTTCTGCTAATGTTCCTTTCATTCTATTTTTTAAGGTACCATCAACTCCAGCAATAGGTAAAGAATTATACCAAACATCCCAATATTCATTCTTTGTCATGCCTTCCAAAATTTTTACAATTTCATCCGGGACTAACATAATCATATCTTGAAAGCCCTGAGCCATCCATATAAGCATAAGTTTTAGGTTGAATTCCAAAATTATTTTGCTAATACTTCTTCAACTATTTTTTTCCCATTTTTAAATGAACCTAAGCCAAATTCTTTCCAGCCAAGTACTCTGGCAAAAGTTTCAGCATATAAATTTTGACTTCGTTTCATCATTCCTGTTAAAATATCTTTTAAAGGAGGAGATTTATGAAGAATCAATAATTTAAAATCATCAGGCTTATGATACCATAAAGGGATATCATCACAATCAGTTGGAGTGCCTAAAACTTTTATTCCATGTTTTTCAAATACTTCTTTTAAAACGGTAACATAAAACAAAGTCGGATTATGAATTGAAGGGGAATATTCAAATTGATGTGAGCCTTGAACAACAAAACCGCTTACATAAATATCATTACTCCCATAAGGGCGTTGAATGTGTGATATCATTTCTTACCAGTATCAACAACAATTGTTTCATTAAATATTTTATAATAGCTGCTTAGTAAGTTTGGAATTATTTTTAAAGTATCATTCTTTGGTTTGCGGCGGAATAATTTCCAAGATCAACATAATTTTCATTTAACTGAAGCGCCCCTACTTCTGCCGAATACCAAACATCCAATCCATCAAAGCTCCAGCCGTATCCAAGAGGATCATTATCGAACGCATTATCATCACCAATTATATCTCCAGTTATAACTTTTATTCCTTTTGATATTAGAGTATCAGCCCATTGATTGAAAACTTCGCACGGATCAGAATAAAATTTACTATATAAAGTCGGATCTCCATTTCCAAAAACAACTATATCTCCATTAAGCACTGAATCATTAATATTGCCATTATAAGTCAGATAAGTATCAAAATTAAAATCCGGACCTAATTTGCATAATGCAGAAGCACCAGTTATAATTTTTTCATTTGACGCCGGCATAAAAAGTTTATCTGAATTTTGCTCGTACCAAATCTTTCCTGTTTCTAAAGATTTTATTAAAACTCCCCAGTGAGCATCTTGAAAACGAGGATCATTAAATTGTTGCTGAATTTTATTTTGAAGTGATGTAAAATTATTTTCATTTACAGTACTGCTTCCGCTGCAACCTAACAGAAAAGAAAATACAACTAAAAAGAAAATCGGAAAAATAAATTTGGTTTTGTTCATTTGAATAGAATTTTTGTTTTTACTACATGAAATTTAAAAAATATTTTAATTAGAATTGCTCCTGCTCACAAAAAATATATGAATTAAAAACTCGCATTGAAAATAAACATAAAATGAAATACTTTAATAAAAAATTATAGGAGTAAAATATATTATGGATTCAGTAGAAAGAGATCAACGAAAAAAAGATAGGTTAAGCGAGCGAGGAGAAAAATTGTATAAAAGAAAACCAAAAGATGATCATAAAAAAGAAAAAGATAATAAAAATCATATACGAAGAGATGTGAAAGGTATAACCAAGTAATTATTTACTTGAACTTTAATAAAACAAAATTATGAAAACCGGTATATAATACTTTAATTTTTTTGAAATTGGTCGTTAAACAAAGGGACAGTAAAACTAAATTTACTGCCTGCCCCAAGTTCACTTTCAACTTTTATAACTCCCCCATTCTTTTCAATGTATTCTTTTGTAAGCAATAATCCTAAGCCTGTTCCTATTTCCTCTTCTGTCCCCATTTTTGAGTTTTTGCTTTTTAAATTAAATAAAGATGATTTAGTTTCTTCATCCATTCCAATTCCATTATCGATGAAGAGAAATTTCCGCAAACTTACCATTTGATTCAGCACTAATAATTATTTTCCCATTTCTATTTGTAAACTTTATTGCATTTGAAAGTAAATTTTGAATTGCTGAATTCATCATATCTTCTTCTGCCCAAACTTTTAAATCAGCAGTTACATTGTTAACCAATTCAATTTCCTTTTTAAGAATGTTTCCATTAAGCAGTTCAATATTACTTTCAATTAACTCTTTTATATTTAACTCCTCAGGAGAAACTTCTATCCTTCCCATCTGGAACTTTGAGAATTGTAATAAATTATTTAGAAGATTATAAATATTTCTTGTTGATTGGAAAAGTGAATCAATAAAAAATTCAAGTTCTTCTTTGGATAAATCATGTAGTTCATTTTTTAGAATTTCTGTATAACCTAAAATTGAATTGAAAGGGCTGCGTAAGATCATGCGAGATTATAGAGAAAAATTCATCTTTAGTTTTGTTAAGCTCTTTTAGATTGTTAGTGTATTTTGTTTTTTCTTCTTCAACCATTTTCCTTTCAATAGCTCTGGATATGGGGAAAGAAACAAGCTCAAGCAATTCTTTTTCACGTTCTCCTAAATAATTTTCCGCATAATATTCTTTTACCCCTAAAACACCAACAATATTATCTTTTATCTGGATTGGAACTCCAAGCCATTTTTTTACCGTTGAAGCATCTGTGCTAACTTCACCTTTTAAAATTAAATCATCAATAGCTTGTTTTGTGAGGAGCTGGGATTCTCCTTTTTTAATCACATATTCCGACAAACCATTTTTAGACTCACGTGAAGCTTGCTTAGAATTATATTCATCAATATAAAACGGGAAATCAATTTTTTTATTCTCTTCATCATATAAAGCAACAAAGAAATTATTCATTGGAATAAATTCACAAAGAGTTTTATGAAGATTTATAAATAGATCAGTTAGTGTTTCAGATGTATTAGCAAATTGTAAAATCTTTAGTGCTGTCTGCTGAACTTTTTCCCTCATTCTTTCTTCTGTTATATCCCTTAATACTATTTGTACAGCAGGTTTTCCCAAATGTTCTGATGGAATCATGACTATTTCAACGTCTCTTACCTTTCCATCAAGAGTAATAATTCTTTCATCAATTACATCCAATTTAATTTTTTTATTTAAAGCGATTTGTAATCTATCTTTTGTAATGTCTCTAATATCGGGATGAACAAAATCGATTAATGACATTCCAAGGATTTGAGTGTCATTATTTGCCCTAAACAATTTAATTGCTCCAGAATTGACAAATTCAATTTTATCTTCACATTGGATTCCAATCGCGATTGGGGATAATTCAACTAATTGTCTATACCGCTCTTCACTCTCTTTTAATTTTTTTGTGATCTGATTTTTATACAAAGCCATTTCAATGGTAGAAAGCAGAACTCTCTCATCATATGGCTTTACAATATAACCATACGGCTCAGTGTTTTTTGCTCCTTCAATTGTAGAGAAGTCAGTATAAGCAGTAAGATAAATAACAGGGATATTAGTTTTGTTTTTAATTACTTCCGCAGCTTCTATACCATTCATTTTCCCAGCCAGCATTATATCCATTAACACTAAATCAGGTTTGGTTTCAATGGTTTTTAAAATCGCTTCTTCACCGGTGAGTACAATACCAACAACAGAATAGCCCAATCTTTCCAGTGTTCTTTTTAGATCTATCCCTACAATGCTTTCATCTTCAACAACTAATATTTTAGTTTTCGAATCCATAGTTTTCATATTTTTTAGCAGTGTATTTTATTATATCAGAAATTTAGAGATATTCTGAAATTATAAAATATTTTTTGAGTGAACGGGTAAAGTAAAAGTAAAAGTAGTCCCTAAATTAACTTTACTTTGAATTCGTATATTTCCACCAATCTGCTCTACAAATTGTTTTACCAACAGAAGCCCCAATCCCGTTCCGTATTCCCTTTCTGTTCCAGGCGTTGTAAACATGATATTATTATATACGTTGTCTATATCTTTTTTACTCATTCCAATCCCAGTATCTTTAATATTGATTTCAACATCGTTAGGTTTATCAAAAAATTTAGTTACCATGGCAGTGATGGTAATTTCCCCGGAGTTCTCAGTAAACTTAATTGAGTTTGAAATTATATTTTGCAGAACAGAATTCAGCAATTCTTCATCAGCAACAACATTTATAGTTTTATCCACATTATGAATAACTGTTATATTTTTCTTAACTAAATTTCCGTGCAATAATTTTAAAGAATTATTTATCACCTTCCTCAAATTCAAAATAGTTGGTTTGAATTCTATCTTTCCCATTTGAAAACGGGAATAATGCAGCAAATTATTCGTCATACCAAATAAATTTTTTGCTGTATCATAAATAACTTTTAAATACTGCTTAACTTCTTCATGAGTTAATGTATTAAATTCGGTATTTAGAATTTCGGAAAATCCAAGCAAAGAATTAAACGGGCTTCGGAGATCATGCGAAATGATTGAAAATAATTTATCTTTAGATTCATTTAATTCTTTTAATCTATCAATAAAACCACTTTTTTCTTCTTCAACTATTTTACGTTCAATTGCCCTGGATATGGGATAAGATATAAATTCTAATATTTCTTTTTCTTTTTCACCATAAGCAGATTCGTTTTTATAATCCTGGACAACAAGTGCACCTATAGTTTTATCCTGAATTTTCAAAGGAACTCCCAAGCCAAATTTCAGCCTGTGTACCAATAATTTCAACCTCGCCTTTTTTTACCAATTCAGCATCGAGCTTTTTATCTATTAAAGCTGATTTACCCTGTCTTAAAATATATTCAGTTAATCCTTTAGCAAGTTTTTGCGGAGGAGCTTCTTCATCAACTTCATCTACAAAATAAGGAAAGCTTATTAAACCGTTTTCTACATCATTCAATGCAATATAAAAATTATTAACAGGCATCAATTCGCTTATGGATTGATGTATAAAATTAAATAAATCGTCAAGGTTAACTTCGGAATTCGATTTATCCAAAATATCGGAAATAATTCGCTGGACTCTTTCATCTTTGATTCTATCGGTTATTTCTTCCCCGGAGCTAATAATATATTTTACAGAACCGTCTTCATTTTTAACCACATTATTATTCCATCTAATAATTTTTTCTGTATTGTTTTTGGTAATAACTACAGAAACATTTTCATATTCAGCTTCACTTTCTTTTGAAAAAATCTTTTTGGTCCTTAATGAAGCTTCTTTATATTCATTTTTGCTAAATAATTTTTCAATTGAAGAATTAAGCAATTCATCTTTTGAATAACCTAAAACCTTACATCCATATTGATTAATAAGTTTAATTGTATTATTACCATCAATAACCATAAAAATAATGTTAGCAAGGTCCAAGACTTCGTTGAGCCTATTTTTCTCTTCTTTAAGCTCTTCTATCAAAGATTGGATATCCGTTATATCACTCAATATTCCTATGCTTGATTTCGGAACACCTTTACTGTCTTCTGTAAAAATTGAAATGTCTTCCAGCCATTTCAAATCACCGCTTTTAGTTTTTATCAAGTATTGCGCAGAAAAGTCTTCAAAAAGCTCATTTGGATTTTTATTTGGGATGTTGTTCAATTGGTTGTATTTCGGTTTAACAACCTTTTGTACTATGCTTGAAAAACCGATTTTATTTAACTCATCAAGACTATAACCGATTAAGTCTTTTAATCCCTCACTAAAAAAAGTATACTTTTTGTTTATATGATCATAACTATAAATTACCTTTTTATAATTATTACTTATATTCAAGTTATTATCATCGCCACTTATAAATACTTCGATTAAATTATGGATAGATTTATCTTCTAAAACAGTCTTTTCCATTTAGCATTAAAATTATTTCAAATTTATCAGATCACGAGTTAAAATTATTATACAATATAACTATAAGTGTTTGAAAATAAAATATTTGAATAAGTTCAATTATAAAATATAAATTTATTTGTGATTAATAATATCTTACTTGACTATATAAGAAACTAACCTTATTTTTATGTAGACTAAATCTAAATAATATGTCTGTTTATTGTACAATAAAGGGAAAAATGATGAGAAATGCTTCTGAATTAAAATACGGAGAAAAGGTTAAGAATAGATACTTTGAATACGAAACATCCTTCATGCAGAAGAATTTTAGAAATTGGATTTACACCAGGCCAGGAAATTGAATTAGTTAATAAATCACTGTTTAATGATCCTCTTGCATTTTCTGTTAGAGGTACAATTATAGCAATACGTAAAAATGAAGCTGAGTGTATCATTGTTTCATGACAATTCAAGTATCCGAAAGAATTCCTTTAATAACTTTAGTTGGGCCACCTAACTCTGGTAAGACTACTTTATTTAATTATCTAAGTGGAAAAAACTTTAAAACTGTAAACTACCCTGGTGCTACAGTTGAGTTTTCAATCAGTAGATTATTAGATAAATATAAAATAGACGCTAATCTTCTTGACTCCCCCGGCATAGTAAGTCTTGTCCCAAATTCACCAGATGAGAAAGTAGCTGTTGATTCACTTTACTCCCATCCTCAATATGGCATTCCAGACGTAGTAGTTGCTACTGCTGATGCAAGCCAGCTTTCCCGTCATTTACTTTTAATTAATCAATTAATTGAATGTGGATTTAAGGTAGTAGTTGCTATAACTATGCATGATATTCTTGAAAGAAAAGGTTATAAATTATCAATAAAATCTTTATCGGAAGAATTGGGATGTAAAGTAATTAAGATAGATGGAAGAAACGGCAATGGTGTTAATGATTTAATATTTGCTGTAAAAGAAGAATTAGAAGAAACACAGAACGATGAAAATAAAATTATCCCTTCATTTTTTGATACTTCGGTTGGATTAGAAAAATTAATTAATTCATACAAAAGTATAGAACAAATTGAACAGAATGTTTTATTTCCATATTCAGGAAATGGCAACGGGATTAATATTGATGCTGCAAATGAAAAACTTGTAGTCTTAAATGATTTATCCATTAAGAAAATAACTCATAAGCCGGATGAATCTACTTTAAAAATTGATCGATTTCTTCTTCATAAAACATGGGGAATAATTTCATTCTTCATTATTATGTCATTAACATTTACTTCTATCTTTTGGTTAGCTGACCCTTTGATGAAATTAGTTGATGATTTATTCGGATTATTATCATCACTCGCTATAAACACATTTGGATATACTTGGCTTGGTGATTTTCTTGCGAATGGAGTTATTAGCGGTACCGGAGCTGTAATGGTTTTTGTCCCCCAAATAATGATCTTGTTTCTGATTCTTGGATTTCTTGAAGATACCGGATATTTGGCAAGAGGTGCAATGTTAATTGATAAGCCACTGTCAAAAATTGGACTAAATGGAAAATCATTTGTCCCTATGCTTTCCGGTTTTGCTTGTGCTATTCCGGCTATGCTTGCAACCAGAACAATTCCAAATAAGCGTGAACGACTTTTGACTATTTTTATAATTCCCTTGATGAGCTGCAGCGCAAGAATTCCAGTTTACGCTTTGCTGATTGCATTTCTTTTGCCTGCCGATAAGCTTTGGATGGGTGGACTTTTATTAGCAGCAATTTATATTTTCAGCACTTCAAGTTCATTGATAGTAGCAGGCATTGTAAATAAGTTTAAAAATAAAATTATTACTGAAGAAGATAGTTCTTCCTTTATTTTGGAACTTCCGGCATATAGAAAACCAAAATTAAGTGTGGTTCTAAATAATACTTATAATAGTTCAAAAGTATATGTAAAAAAAGCCGGACCGATTATACTTGCATTCTCAATCATCCTTTGGTTCTTAACTTACTTCCCAAATTCTAATCCACAAATCAACACAACTGGTTTAACCCAAGAAGAAGTAGTCCAGGCTCAAAAAGCTGAAAGACTTCAACACTCTTACGCTGCAAATATCGGAAAAATAATTCAACCGGTTATGACTCCAATTAGAATGGATTGGAGGGTTGGAGTTGCTTTAATGTCTGCATTTGCAGCCAGAGAAGTCTTTGTTAGTTCGATGGCGTTAATATTTAAAGTAACCAGCAATGATGAAAATTTACAAGCTTCAATTCTAAATGCTATGCGAAATGCAAAGATTGAAGGAACAGGACAAAAGTTATTTACTACTTCAACCATAATTGGATTAATCATCTACTTTATTTTTGCACTTCAATGCATTTCTACTATTGCCGTCTCAAGAAAAGAAACCGGGGGCTGGCGAATACCGATTCTTCAAATATTAATTTTTACTTCAACTGCTTACTTTTTAACTTTTTTAACTGTCCATGGTTTACGGGCTCTGGGAATCAGCTAATACATTTATAACTTTATTTATATTATCTTCAACGTAAACTAATTATTAGCAATACCATTAAGCATTTGCTATTATTATTTTGTGGTAATATTTTTACTTTACAATTAACAATAAAAGTTTAAAAATTTTGAAACACGAAAAAGCTTCTGAAGTTTTTAGGAATTTCTTAAAAAGCGGAAAAAACAGAATTACTCCTGAACGTTTTGAAGTGCTGGATGCAGCACTTGATTATGAAGGCCACTTTGGTGCAGATGACTTATATATTATTATGAAGAATAATAAATCAAGGGTCTCAAGAGCAACAGTATATAAAACACTTGAGCTTCTTGTACAATGCGATCTTTTAAGTAAAAGAAATTTTGGTGACAATCTTACACGTTATGAAGGAAGCTTTAAAAAACAAACTCATGATCATTTGATATGTATGGATTGCGGCAGAATAGTTGAGTTTTCAAATCCAAAAATAAGAGAGTTTCCTGAAGAAGTTAGCAGTGAATTAGGGTTTAATGTTGAAAGCTATTCATTTAATATTTTTGCCCGCTGCAAGGACAAAAAGAATTGTGAATTCTATAAAGAACAAAACAAATAATCAAAAGTTTTAAATTTAAGTTTTATGTTACAAACCAAATATCCTTTAACCTGGCAAAAAAATAATTTTTCAATAAAGATATTTTGTTCAATACCAAACATTGCAACAGGAATTCTTATACGCGCAGGTGAAAAAAACTTTATCGTCGATCCCGGAGATGGAATTTTAAGAGATTTAAATACAGAAATTGGTACAAAATCGATTTTAAGTATTTCTGATGTGTTTATCACTCACGGACATCACGACCATGTTGGTGGAGTTTGGTCTCTTTTGACTTATTTAAGAGTAATGAGAAAAAAAACACCCATTTCAATTTACTATCCTAAAGGCTGCATTGAAATTGAAAGCATTTATAAAGCATTTATGAAAGTATATTCAAACAGCTTATCATATAAAATTAATCTGGTTGAAATAAAAGAGTATAAAAGTTTTAAAAGTAAAAAAGTTACTATACGTCCTTTCCCAGTTATTCATAAGGAATATATCTCAGATGGAAATGCTACACGGCAGGTTCCAGCTTTAGGATACAAATTCACTTTCGAAAAATTAAAAATCTGTTATGGCGGTGATACAGCTTATTGTAATGAACTAGTTCGCCAAGCAAAGGGTTCTGACTTAGCAATTATTGAAGCCGGCCATGATGATGATACTCCTGATGATATGCACATGTCAATCAGTGAAGCCAAGTCGATTGGGGAAAGTTCAAAAGAGTATTTCCTCGTCCATGTGCCGGAATAATTTTTAATTTATTTAATTAAATTTTACATTAACAAATTTATATGTTGTTAAAATTTTACTTAAAAAACATTATTATTTATTGTCAGCATTTATTCAAATAATTAAATCATCATTATGGATATCTTTCAAAAAGAAATTAAAATATCCGGTAAAAAAAGAGGATATCATTTAATAACAAATGAAATATTTCATGAAATTCCGGAAATAAGAAATTTTGAAATTGGGATAGCACACATATTTATCAAACACACCAGTGCTTCTTTAACAATAAATGAAAATGCTGATCCGACTGTTAGAAAAGATTTTGAAACTCATTTTAACAAAATGATTCCTGAAAACGCTCCGTATTATCAGCACGATACAGAGGGCTCTGATGACATGCCGGCACATTTAAAAGCATCAATATTAGGAAGCAGTGTTACTGTTCCAATTACAAATGGTGATTTTAATTTGGGAACCTGGCAGGGAATTTATTTATGTGAACATAGAAATTATGGGGGTTCAAGAAAAATCTTAATTACGGTTTATGGAAATAAAAACAGTTAAATGTAAAAACCATCGAGCCTCCCCTTCCCTCTGCCAAAGGCATCACTATGTGAGATGGTTTTTAAAATTGAGCAGCAATCACTAGTAATAAAATCTAAATCCTACTCTAAGCATAAAACCGCTCATATCAATTTCTCTTTCAAAAGTTCTCTTCATTCCTGTCATAGGATCTTTACCATCATACTCCCAGCTTGGTGCCGAATGATGATAATTAACTTCAGCAAAGATATCAGACCTTCTTCCTATTTGATACAGAGTCCCAAATCCCACACGCCAATTAAAATCAAATGCGGTTAGAAAATCATCTTGACTTGGATTTTCAAAATTACTGTAGCTAATAAAAAGCACCTCACCTCCAAGTGCACCGGTAAAATAAATTTTCGTAAAAGGAGCAACTAAAACTTTTGCAGTCAACACACCCATCAAAGGAAAGTCATGAAGGTTTGTTTTCGCACGCAGCTCATTTATTTGACCGCCTGAAATTCCGTATAAATCATTAAACTGTGCAACAAGTTGTTTATCCACATAACTTTCATGATACCAGTCAATACTCCAACCCAGGGTTAAATTCTCATCCATAAAATGAGCACCTTCATAACCAATAATAAATCCGCTTCCTGATGATGAAGGAAAGAATTCCCCCAATTTTATTGCAGCTGAACCATGCTGCGCAAATGAGCTTGAATAACAGATTAGAATTAAAATAAATAATAATATTTTTTTCATCGCTTAAACCTTTGCATTGTTATACAAAACCTAGCAAGGTCAACTTAAATGCCAAGGATTACTAATCTTTGAAATGTATTTTGGTATTAAATGAAGTGAATAATTATGAAAGTGTACAATAAGCAAGACGTAGCTATAAAATTAATTGTACATAATTATTAGGCAGCATTAAATCAAAAACTCAGTTATCCGGTATATCCCCATTTTTCTTTATTAGCCTGAATTTCTTCCGGTGTAGGTAATGGTTTTCCTTCTTCTCTTTGAGGAACAAATCTTTTTTGGCCGACTATCTTTGCATTTATTTCTATATCTTCATTAAAAATATCCGGGGTTTCATCTTCTGCAAAAATTGCTTCCCACGGGCATTCGGGAACGCATGCATTGCAGTCAATACATTCATCCGGATCAATTAATAATTGATTTTTAGGAATTTCCGCATCATCACCAGAATATTCATAAATACAATCGACAGGACAAACTTGTGTACATGCAATATCCTTACAATCCAAGCATAACTTCGTTATTATATAAGCCATACAATCTCCTTTTAATTCAATTATTATTTAGTGGAAAGACGTAATAAAGTAAATGATAATAATATAATTATCAACCCTTATTTTTAATCTATTAAATTTATTTTGTAATAAATAAGTTTGAAAAGAATCTTATCTTAGATTTAAAGTACGAAATACAACTTTATTACTTGGACCGCTTTCAATATTTAATCTATTAATTGAAGTAATGATATATGTAACGGAATCAGAATCATTAATAGGGGACTCATCTAGATAAGAATTATCATGAGAGTAAACTATTGTTAATATTTTTGAAGCATCATTTAGATCTATCCTTTCCCCTTTTACAAACTTATAAATAACAATCCCAGTTGGAGTGTTATAAAAACTATTTGATGTATTTACAAAATAACATTTCCAGGTCAAAATTCTACTTTCAATATTCCCTTCAACGTTTAAATCAAATGGAGGCGCCGGTGGGGTGAGATCTTTCCAAGGCATAATGGGAAGTAAAGCAGGATACTTATAGAAATTATTTTTAAGCGAATCTGCAATTCCACTGTAATTCTGTGTTATGGATTTTGCACTAAAGAATACAGAACCTAAAACATTGGGTGTTTCCCGATTTAACTTTATTTGATTTTCAATTTCAACATTTGAACTGTCATAATCATCACTTGCAAACCTGCTTGAAAATTGCCCGATATATAATTGTCTATCATTTACCACAGAAGCCCACCATGGAACTAATAATTTGTAATCAGATTTTTCATCACCAATCTTCCAGTATACTTGTGGAATAACGTAATCAACAGTTTTATTTTTTATCCAATTCAATGGATCACAATAAATTTTATCGTAAGAGTTAAAACTGTTTGTTCCGGCATATTTATTTTCCACAACTCCAAACGGGCTAACGCCAAATTTAATGTTTGGTTTAATGGCAAGTATACTGTCATAGCATTGCGCAATCATCGAATTAATATTATTTCTCCTCCAATCATCAATATTATCAATACCATTATTGTAATTTGTAAAAGTAATAGAATCTTCATTTGAGATAATTGGAACGTACGGATAAAAGTAATCATCAAAGTGAATTCCATCTACATCATATCTTCTTACTACATCTGCAATTATTGTAGAAATATAATTTCTTACTTCTGGAATTCCAGGATTTAACATCTCATATTCTTTAAAATCTAAAATCCATTCAGGATGTTTTTTTGAAACATGCTCAGGTGAAATTTGATAATCGCCAACTTGCCTAACTGCTCTGTATGGATTAAACCAGGCATGAAATTCAATTCCTCTTTTGTGCGACTCTTTAATTGCAAAAGCAAGTGGATCATAAAATGGCTCCGGTGCTTTGCCTTGTTTTCCGGTTATCCAATATGACCAGGGCTCTATGTTTGATTTATATAATGCATCACATTCAGTTCGTACTTGAAAATATACGGCATTTATTCCAGCACTTTTTAATTTATCAAGTAAATCAATTAATTCTTTTTTTTGATCATCAGATGATTCTAAATTTGATGTTGGCCAATCAATATTTTTTACGGTTGCTATCCAGGCCCCTCTTAATTCCCTTTTGGGATAACTGGATTGAGAATGAATTTCAATCACTAAAAAAAGAATGACAACTAAATTTATAAGTAATTTCATCATTGGAGTATTGTTTTTTAAAAAAATCAAAATATATTTGAAAAATAAAAAATAAAATAAGTAACAAAAAAAAATGACGAATAAAAAAATTCTATTTGTGTGCATGGGCAATATTTGCAGATCGCCTGCTGCTGAAGGTATAATGACTTCTTTAGTTAAAAAAAATAATTTGGAAAAATCCATCGAAGTAGATTCCGCAGGAACGATTGCTTATCATGAAGGTGAAGGTGCTGATCCCAGAATGAAGAAACACGCTGCTAATCGCGGTTACGATTTAACAAGTGTTGCCAGAAAATTTAATCCGGAAATAGATTTTGAAAAATTTGATTATATAGTGACAATGGATGATGAAAATTATTTTAATATTTTAGCTCTTGATCCTGAAAGCAAATTTATAGATAAGCTTCATAAGATGGTAGAATTTTCAAGTGAGCCCGATGTAACTGAAGTCCCTGATCCTTATTATGGCGGTTCAAAAGGATTTGAAACTGTTTTAGATATTCTTGAAGACTCGTGCAGCAACTTATTGGAAAAAATAAAAGAAGATGCTGAACCAGAAAATAAAAAATAAAATTGAAACTGCTGTCCAATCCAAGATTACAAAAGTAAATTCTCTTTCAGGAGGATGTATAAGCAATGCTTATGAAATTATTTTAGATTCGAGTAATAGTCTTTTCTTAAAAATTAATTCTTCTTTAGATGATATGTTCATAAAAGAAGCAAACGGTTTAAAGGAATTAAGAAAAGCAAATGAAGTTCGAGTTCCTGAAGTGAAGTTAGTAGAAAAAGAATTTATTCTTTTGGAAATGATTAAAAGTAATTCAAAGAATAATTCTTTCTGGGAAGATTTCGGCAAAAGCTTTGCAAAAATGCACCGTTTTTCAAATGATAATTTCGGTTTCTACGAGGACAATTATATTGGCTCTAATCCTCAGAAAAATACTAAAAATAATTTTAATTGGACCGATTTTTATTTTAATAATAGAATTTTATTTCAATACAAACTAGCAGAGAAAAATGGATATGCTTCTGATGAATTGAATTCGGGGATTAATTTTATTGAATCTACTATCTCTAAAATTTTAAGTGGAAGTGAAGAACCTCCTTCACTTCTTCACGGTGATTTATGGTCAGGTAATTTTATGGTAGATGATAATGGCAATGCATGTATAATTGATCCAGCGGTTTATTATGGACATAGAGAAGCCGATCTTGCAATGACCAAAATATTCGGGGGCTTTAATCCTCAATTTTATATTTCGTATAATGAAGAGTGGCAGCTAAAAGTTGGTTATGAATACCGCGAGAATATTTATAAGCTTTATCATGTTCTAAATCATTTAAATTTATTTGGAATGGGATATTATCCGCAGGCAATAAGTTTGATAAAAAGTTACAAATAATTCTTCTTCAAATTATATCCCAATAAAAAAGGCGCTTAACAAAGCGCCTTAAAAATTTTTCTTTTAATTATTTTATTTCACTTCTAATAGCTCAACATCAAAGACTAAAGTTGAATTCGGGGGAATAATCCCTCTGCCGTTTTTTCCATATGCCAAGTCTGGAGGAATTATTAATTCGGCCCTTCCGCCTTCTTTCATTAAAGCAATTCCTTCTTCCCATCCAGGAATTACACTTTTAGTTCCTAGGACAAATTGAAATGGCTGACCTCTATCAACTGAGCTGTCAAATTTTTTCCCGTCAAGGAAATAACCTGAATAATCAACTTTTACTAACTTACCGGAATCAGCTTTCGCTCCTGTTCCTTCTTTAACCGGAATATATTTTAATCCGCTAGGAGTAATTACGGTTTTTGATGTATCTACATCCCATCTTTTAACCGGAACTTTGATACCAAGTAAATCCACAACTACTTTGATATCCGAGTTAGGTGGAACCGGGCCAAGTCCCTTTTTGCCATATGCTAAACTATCCGGAATGATTATAGTCCTTTTTTCACCTACTTTCATACCAACCATCCCTAATTCAGAACCTTTAATAAATTGGCCTGGAGCTAATTTAATATCCAATGGATGATATTTCCTTGAACTCCCAAGGCTTTGGACTCTCTTTAGACGAATCTTTTGACCAATCAGCAAATAAGTTATTTTTATCTTTATCAGTTAAATACCAGCCGTCAAAATGAATAGATACAAGGTCTCCCATTTTGGCAACTTTACCATTTCCTACTGAATCAATAGAGTACTTTATTCCATTATCCATTGATACAACTTTAGGTTGTTTATTGCATCCGGCAACAACAAAGACAAGTAATATTAATACAACAAAATATTTCATGATTTTCCTTTTTTTTAACCGGTCAAATATATTTATTTTAACAGTTAATTCATAAGTCATTTAAATTTATACTGATTGGATTTTATGCTTAAAGTATTTGCATATGCAGCTCTTTTCTTATCAATAAGTTTTTCTGAATTAATTTTCGCCAAAAATCCTCCTAACGATACCAGCAAAGTAATTATCGACTGTAATTATACTTTTAAAGAATCAATTGCCGGAATAGATATTCCTAATAAAATAAAAAAGAATTTAAAATTGATTAAGATTAAATATTATTCCTTTGATGGAAAAATTCATCAAGGACAATTATTGATTCATAAAGATCTTGTGAAAGATGTAGAAGAAATTTTCAATGCAATAATGAGTGTAAAATTTCCTATCGCTAAGGTTATACCCGTTGTTAAATATGGATGGAATGATGAAAAATCAATGAAAGATAATAATACTTCAGGTTTTAATTATAGAATGGTTGCAAATACAAAAGCTTTATCATCTCATTCGTCGGGGCGTGCGATTGATATCAATCCAAAGTTTAATCCTCAACTTAAAAGAAATCATTCTTTTCCTCGTGGTTCAAAATATGAACCTTCAAGAAAAGGGACAATTACTACCAGATCTTTAATTGTAAAAGAATTCTTGAAACACGGATGGATGTGGGGCGGCATGTGGAATAGCTCAAAAGACTATCAGCATTTTGAGAAAAGATAATAGAATAAATTGAATTAATGATAAAAAAAATTTCACTTTTAGTTTTAGTTTTTTTTCTAATCTGGAAAACTTTTTCTCAGAATAACTTTAATGTAACTTTTTTAGTTCATACAAAAAATTTAAGTGATTCATTACAAGTCTTTATCTCAGGTAATAATTCTTCACTTGGGAATTGGAATCCATCTAAAATTCCGCTAACAAAAATTAACGATTCAATCTGGGGAAAAACATTTTCATTCAAAAGAGAAACTTCATTGGAATATAAATTTACATTAGGATCATGGAACACTGAAGCGTTGAATAATGATGGCACTGCACCGTCAAATTATTCTCTTAAGGTCATTAATGATACCACAATAGAATTTTCTATTTCAAAATGGAAACACAGTGAACAAAGTAAAATACTGGGCCAGATTACAGGCACTGTAAAATATTACAGAAATTTTTCCGGCCAAGGTATAAAGCCAAGAGATATAGTCATTTGGCTTCCACCTAATTATGAAAAAGAAAAAACCAAAAGATATCCTGTATTATACATGCATGACGGCGAAAATATTTTTGATCCCAATACATCAACTTTTGGAATTGATTGGGGCTTAGATGAAACTGCCGATAGCTTAATCAAAGCAAAAAAAATTCAAGACATTATTATTGTTGGAATTTATAATACTGTAAACCGTTCTGCCGAATATGCTGAGACAGATACCGGCAGATTATATATGAAGTTTATTGTGAATAAACTTAAACCATTCATTGATAAAAATTATCGAACAAAACCAGATAAGATTAATACTGCGACCGGCGGGTCGTCATTAGGAGGATTGATTTCATTTATGCTTGTGTGGGAATACCCAAATATTTTTTCGAAAGCAGCCTGTATCTCTCCGGCTTTTTACATTGAGAATATCGATTACTTAGACAACGTGAAAGACTATAATGGACTTAAAAAAAATATTAAAATTTATATGGATATAGGTAGTATTGGCTTGGAACAAAAACTTCAACCTGGAATTGATTCAATGATACAATTATTAAAACAAAAAAATTTATTAGTAGGTAAAGACTTAATGTTTTATAAAGACAAAAATGCTCAACACTCAGAATACTATTGGGGGAAACGCTCATGGAGGTTTTTGGAATTCTTATTTCCTAAAAACTAAATAATAGAATATCTGTATACTTCCTATTCATCATTTAATCACAATATCCCCACTACAAATAAAATTTTAATTATTGGCAATAAAAATATTCAAATAGCCTTGATTTTTTCTGCGCACTCAGTCTATTACTTTAATTCACTGCTGTCCAAAATAAAATAGGTATTTAAAAATTTATCTTCAATTGCTATACAACCCACAGTTTATGGAGACATACTTTATAATGATAATTTTCCCCTTTTGATTTTAGAATCCGCAGTTTGAATTATATAAAAACTCGCAATAAATTTTTATAAGTTAGTATTTATCATCACTTATTATTATTTATAATGGTTATTACCTTATTTAATATTAATAAATAAGGTTTTCTTGTGTAATATCGAATATTAATAAAATATTTTTGATATGTTCCTTGACATAACTTAATATTTTTATATATTTGCACCCTAATTCCTTACTAATTTAATTTATATACATATTATAATAAGTTTATTAACATTTTAATTCAAATATATTAAAAACTTAGGGAGCTGATTCATGAAAAAAATAGAAGCTATAATTCGACCACATAAGCTTGACGAGGTACATAAAGAACTACAAGACTCCGGCTTTACAGGTTTAACAGTATCTGAAATCAAAGGCTACGGAAGACAAAAAGGACATACCGAAATTTATCGGGGTTCAGAATATAAAATAGAGTTTGTACCTAAACTAAAAGTAGAGCTTTTCTGTACCGATGAAAATTATGAAAAGGCATTAGAGATCATCATATCAAAAGCAAAAACCGGTGAGGTTGGAGATGGTAAAATTTTTATTCTTCCAGTTCAAGATGCAATAAGAATTAGAACTGAAGAATCCGGCGATAGTGCTATCTAACAATTAAACACTAAATAATTATAAGAGGAACAAATATGAAAAAAATAATTTATACTATTTCATTAATTATGATATTAGGTTCGAGTTTTTCGTTTTCTCAAGAAATAGAGCTGGGTGCTGATATTTACAGTCGATATGTTTGGAGAGGGCTTGATTTTGGAGATTCACCAAGTTTCCAGCCTGCTGTAACTTTCTCTGTAGGAGGATTTTCTATTGGTGAATGGGGTGCTTATAGTATCTCTGGTATTGGTTCAGTTTATTCGGAAGATGACTTATGGGCTTCTTATGCAATTAGTACGCCTAAAGCGGGAACTTTCACATTAATTGGTACGGATTATTTTTTCCCAAGTGCAGGGAAAAAATATTTTAGTTATAAAGAAGACAGCACTGGGGCTCATACGATAGAAGCTGGTTTAAGCTACAGCGGCCCTGAAAGCTTTCCAATTACCATTTCAGGTTATATGAATGTTTTTAATGATGACGACAATACTACTTATTTCGAAGTATCATATCCTTTTACCATTAAAGATGTATCAGGTTCAATTGTAGTTGGAGCAACCGGCGGTGGGGATAAAGTTATGTACTATGGCCCAACTAATTTCCAGGTAATAAATATTGGATTAAGTTTTTCGAAAGACATTGTAATTACAGACAAATTTAGTTTGCCAATTTCTGCTTCGATAATTGTCAACCCAAATATTGAACAAAGCTATTTAATCGTCGGTTTTAGCTTATAAAATATTAAAAAATAAATAATAAACAATAATTAGATTAAGGTTTTAAACTTAGTCACTCAATTGGAGGAACAATATGAAAAAATACAAAATGCTTTTGCTGGTAATTCTCATATTAACGCCGGCATTACTTTTTGCACAAGATTCAACTCCAACAGTCGAATCAAACGCAACTAAAATCACTTCATTAGAAACAAATGCTAATTTTGTCTGGACTTTAGTTGCGGCATTTTTAGTATTTTTTATGCAAGCCGGTTTCGCCATGCTTGAAACAGGTTTAACCCGCGCAAAAAATGCTGTTAACATTATGATGAAAAATTTGATGGACTTTGCGGTTGGAAGCTTGGCTTATTGGATTATAGGATTTGGATTAATGTTCGGAGTTACTGCAACAGGTTGGTTTGGAACTGATGGGTTTTTCTTATCGGATTTTATGAAAAGCGGGGATCCATGGGTATATGCTTTCTGGATGTTCCAGGTAGTATTTGCAGCAACTTCTGCTACTATTGTTTCAGGCGCTATGGCAGAAAGAACAAAGTTCACAGCTTATTTAATTTATAGTTTTGCTATATCAGCATTTATTTATCCAATATTCGGAAGCTGGGCATGGGGCAGTTTATTTCATGGCGGAGGCTGGTTAGAAAAACTTGGATTTATAGATTTTGCTGGGTCAACAGTTGTGCATTCTGTTGGTGGATGGGCAGCATTAGCTGGCGCAATTATCCTTGGCCCTAGAATTGGAAAATTTACTAAAGATGGAAAACCTTTAGCTATCCCCGGACATAATCTAACCTTAGCGGCACTTGGAACTTTTATCTTATGGTTTGGATGGTTTGGTTTTAATCCGGGTAGTACAACTGCGGCTATTCCCGATATTGCTGGAATTGCCGTTACCACAAACCTTGCTGCTGCTGCTGGTGCTGTATCAGCAATGATAACAGCTTGGCTAGTTCTCGGAAAACCTGATGCAAGTATGACGCTAAACGGCGCTCTTGCTGGCTTAGTTGCGATTACTGCAGGTTGTGCAAATGTTACTCCATTAGGAGCAGTTTTAATAGGATTAATTGCCGGTGTAATTGTACTGTTCAGTGTTTTATTCATTGAAAGAAAATTAAAAATTGATGACCCTGTTGGTGCGATTTCAGTTCATGGAGTATGCGGTGCCTGGGGTACTTTAGGTGCCGGAATTTTTAATGCTGCCGGTTTTTCATGGAGTATTGTCGGTGTTCAAGCATTAGGAGTTGCAGCAGCTTTTCTATGGGTATTCCCTGTTGCATTTGTGCTTTTCAAAGTTATCCAAAAAACAGTTGGATTACGTGTAACCAGAGAAGAAGAACTTGAAGGTCTTGATGTCGGTGAACATGGCATGGAAGCTTATCCTGATTTCGAAAAAGTAAGTGCTACATTCTAAATACAATTTGTTTTACGTCTCATAAATCTCTCTCTCAAGGAGCGGTGGATTATCTTATCGGCTTGATTTTCTACCGCTCTTATTTTTTCCTTCGAATATTTTTCTAAGTAAACTTTTTGAAGTTTCCTTACATTATTATATATTTGCTATCCAATTCCTTATCTATTTAATATTTTATCCGGAATTTTTAAATAAATTAACTAATAAACCTTTAAAATTAAAAACTTTAGGGAGAAGATTTATGAAAAAGATTGAAGCAATTGTACGCCCCCACAAGCTGGAAGAGGTGCATTCATCACTTCAAGAAGAAGGATTTCTAGGATTAACCGTTTCCGAAATCAGAGGTTACGGCAGGCAAAAAGGCCATACAGAAAAATATAGAGGAACTGAATACAAAATCGAATTTGTACCCAAAATTAAAATGGAATTATTTTGTGCAGATACCAGGCTAGAAAAAGCTATAGAAATAATCATATCTAAAGCTAAAACCGGAGAAGTTGGAGATGGAAAGATATTCATTCTCGATGTCTCTGATGCTATAAGAATTAGAACAGAAGAATCTGGTGAAGGGGCTATTTAATTCTAAACAAAATTTTTTTGTCAATTTAATTTTTGGATTTAATAAAAATGGAATATAAAATAATATTAGATACTATTTGGGTGCTTTTTACCGCCATGCTGGTCTTTTTTATGAACCTTGGATTTGCAATGGTAGAATCGGGTTTTGCCCGCAGCAAGAATGCAGTTAACATTCTTTCAAAAAACTTTATTGTATTTGCAATTTCTTCAATCGCATTTTGGTTTATTGGCTGGGGACTAATGTTTGGAAATGGAAACGATATTATTAGGCTGCATGGATTATTTTCATTAGGCGGTGCAGATAACAGTCCTGCAGCAGGAGAAGCTTATTCAGGTGTTTATTCAGCCATAAGCTGGGCGACTGTTCCCCTTCTAGCCAAATTTTTCTTCCAATTAGTATTTGCCGGAACTGCAGCTACAATAGTTTCCGGTGCCGTTGCTGAAAGAATAAAATATTTATCTTTTATAGTTTTCTCTTTTGTACTCGTTGCAATTATGTATCCGACTACCGGCCATTGGATTTGGGGCGGAGGCTGGTTAGCTAAATTGGGCTTTTTTGATTTTGCCGGTTCAACAGTTGTGCATTCCGTTGGCGGGTGGGCTGCTTTAACCGGGGCAATTATACTTGGACCGCGCATCGGAAAATTTAGAGATGGAAAAGTATTTCCTATTCCCGGTCACAATATGACTTCTGCAACTTTAGGAGCGTTGGTTCTCTGGCTTGGCTGGTTTGGATTTAATCCAGGCAGTACAATGGCCGCGGATCCGGAAAGTATAGCAAGAATTTGTATTACAACTAACAGTGCAGCAGTGGCTGGTATTTTAACTTCAACAGCAATTGCCTGGTTAGTATTAGGTAAACCTGATTTAAGCATGACTATTAACGGGTGCCTTGCCGGATTGGTAGCTGTCACAGCACCTTGTGCCTATATAGGTGTAGGAAGCGCATTAGTTATCGGTGCGATAGCAGGAGTATTAGTTGTGTTTGCAGTAATTTGGTTTGATAAGAGAAGAATTGATGATCCGGTTGGTGCTTTAGCAGTACACTTAGTAAATGGAATTTTTGGTACACTCGCTGTTGGCTTATTTGCGCAAGACGCTTTTATGCCTGGAACTACCGGGGATGGTTTATTTTTTGGCGGTGGATTTAGTTTATTATGGCATCAATTTATTGGGGTAATTTCAGTAGGAGCATTTACTTTTGGTTTATCTTACGTTGTCTGGACAGTTCTGAAAAAGACAATGGGAATAAGAGTATCAGAAACGGAAGAGCTTGAAGGTTTGGATATGGGAGAGCATGGATTAGAAGCTTACCCGGATTTTGAAAAAGTTAGTTCTTCGTTTTAATTAAAAAAATTATCTTTAATATTTATTAAAAGGGTAATTCAAAAAATGAGTTGCCCTTTTTTATTTACCATTAGTACCTGTCTAATTTAAACTTTTCACCAAGATATAATTTTCTAACCTCTGCATCTTCAGCTAATTCATTTGCCTTACCTTGCTTGAAGATAACGCCGTTAATTAATATATAAGCTTTATCTACTATGCTTAAAGTCTCGTGAACGTTATGGTCTGTAATCAATACACCTATTCCCCTATTTTTAAGATTTGCTACAATTGACATGATATCTTCAACAGCAATTGGATCAACACCGGCAAAAGGTTCATCAAGCAAGATAAAATCCGGATCAGTTGCAAGTGCACGTGCAATTTCGGTCCTTCTTCTTTCACCACCGCTTAGTTGAAATCCTTTGCTTTTTCTTAAATGAGCTATAGTTAAATCTTCCAGCAGCTTTTCTCTTTTATCGGCTCTATCTTTTGCTGACAGCTTTGTCATTTCTAAAATTGCATTTAAATTATCTTCAACAGAAAGTCTGCGAAAAATGGAAGCTTCCTGAGGTAAATAACCAATTCCCATTCTTGCCCGTTTGTACATCGGGACTTTTGTAATATCTTCATCATCTAAAAAAACTTTGCCGCCATCAGGTTTTATCATACCGGTAATCATATAAAAAGTTGTAGTTTTCCCTGCACCGTTTGGCCCAAGTAATCCAACTATCTCTCCTTTTGAAACTTGTACAGATGCTTTATTAACAACAGTTCTTTTTTTGTATATCTTGATTAAATTTTCACTTCTTAAAGTTGTTTTGTTCATGAGATCTATTTTTTCAAATTATAAATTAACTCTTCACTGGTTGGACGATTTTTATAATAAATATACCTCGGAAGAGTGAAAGATAATTCTTTCCCTTTAACTTTATTTTCAGGATAATATTCAGCCTCAACTGATTTATATAATTGTATTGTACTAATTTTTTTATCTACAAAATTAATTACAGCATTTTTAGAAGAAGATTTATTTAAACCATTCGGCTTGCCGTTATCGTAAAGATAATAAATGCTTAACGTATTACCGAAAATTTCAGTTTTATTTATCGCGCTATTTTCAAAAGATAAAATTATTTTGTCTCCTGAAATTTGATCAAATCTTTCCGGATAATCTTCATCTTGTGAAAGTATAAATGCTGCTCCATCAACATCAAGTTTGCTGATTTCATTTTCTTTTAAAAAGATTGTGACAGAATCGCCCGTTAACTGTGAATTACCAAACCACAACACTGGCTGATTGCCGTGATGCTCCTATTTTTTGTGTAATTATTTTCTCATCACTTCTTAAATAAATAGTCTTATCATTAACCGAAGCAAAATCTGCTCTAACAATCTTAACAGAATCTTCCGCTTTAAAAATCTTTAAAGTATCTCTGAAGGACTCCATCTTTTCTGATTTAATGATTAAACTGTCCAGTTTTCGAACTACAATAGAATCAGTGCTTCCTTCAACTGTATCAGGTTCCATAATATAGCTGGTATCAACCTGTATCATCAAAGGATTTTTATCAATTAAAGTATAAAATTTATTTGCATAGTCTTCAAGATGATCACCATAAATCACTGAATTATTTTTAGTGCTGGTTATTTTAACATTATTAAAAGCAAAAGTTATTCTATCATTTCGAAAATGCTCAAGGCTGTCGGCATAAATTAAATCTTCACCATCTTCAATCTTAACATCTCCAACTGCAATAGCTCTGTCTTCATTTTGAAAATATGTAAGCCTATTTGAAGTTAGAGTTGATGTAGTATCAAATAGCTTTACACTATCTTTAAAGAATGCTTTGTTTTCATCAAAGTAATACTCCCCTACTTTTGCTGTTAGAATGACTTTTTTGTCATCCAGTTTTACACCCGTTTCAGACTCTGCTTTTTTTTCATTGCCGTAGTAGAAGCCATGGTTTGTAGTAATAGTTATGCTGTCTTGTTTTACAATAACATTTCCAATTAATTCTGCATTATTTCGGGAAATATAGTGAATTGTTTTATTGCATGTAATTCTAACATCTCCTTGAGTTATCACTACGTCTCCTGTTACCTCCCGAATGGTTTCACCATCAACCATTTTTCCTGTCATTTTTTTGCCAACTACAGTTATTATTTCACTTTGCTGCTGCGGGAATGATTCAGCAACAATTAGAATTATAAGTAAAAATATTTTCAAGAATAGTTTAATCATTTCTGATTTTCCCGGCGGGTAACATAAGTAATATTATTAATTACATAATTCTGTAAATGCTGATCTGATTCAAATCCATAACCTTGGATTATTTCTTTGTCAGAAGTTATAGTTACAAATTTATCCGAAATAATTTTTCTATCCTTGTTCCTCCATTCCAATTCCTCGGTCTTTAAAGTAACGCCGCTGTCACTAACTGCAACAACACTGTCCATAGCAAATAAATCTTCCGTTGCATCATTCACTCTTCCCCGTTTTGAAGTAAGTGTAGTCGTTTTAACTTGATCATCATTATAAAAATCTACTTTTAATCCGCTATCTAATAATGTCTGTCGTGAATTTTCAAAAACTCTCAGATGCCCGGCTTTTAATACTGCTTTGGTCTTACCGGAATCAGTAAAGAAAATTGTTGCTTTCCAGCTTTCTTGTGACGGAAGTTCTTCTACCTTTAATGATGTATCAATAGTAGGCTTAACTTTATTTTCTCCGCAGCTATTTAACAAAAACAATAAAGATATTGATAACAAAAAATATTTCATCTCTGACTTAAACCCAGGTTGATTAAATCATGCAGATGAATAATCCCGATTGGTAGATTATCATCATCAATTATTACTAAAGAAGTGATCTTAAAATTTTCCATCTGCTGAAGTGCAAATGAAGCAAGATAATGCTGCTTCATTACCTTCGGATTATGCGTCATTAAATCTTTGGCTTTGAAATTTTTTATATCAAGAGTTCTTTCAAGTAGTCTTCTTAAATCACCGTCAGTAATAATACCTGTTAACATTCCCTTTTCGTCAACAACACAAGTTGAACCCAGCCTTTTTGATGTAATTTCCAGGATAGTATCTTTAATTGAAGCTTCTTCAGTAACAATTGGAACTCTTTCACCTTTAATCATAATCTCTTTAATCTCAAGCGAAAGACGTTTACCAAGGCTTCCGCCGGGATGAAGATAAGCAAAATCTTCGGCAGTAAATCCTCTTTTCTCCAAAAGAACCACAGACAAAGCATCGCCCATAACAAGTGTGGCAGTAGTAGAAGAAGTTGGGGCGAGATCGTGTGGGCATGCTTCTTCTTTGACATTTATATTTAGAAACACATCGCACTGTTCTGCAAGCTTTGAGTTTTTATCTCCGCACATTGCAATTAACTTTAAGTTCAGTCGTTTAAGCATTGGAAGTAAATTGGCAATCTCAACAGTATATCCGCTTTTGGAAATTAAAACTACAACATCTTCTTTTCTTACCATTCCAAGATCACCATGAAGTGCGTCTGTAGGGTGCAGATAGATTGCGGCGGTACCGGTTGAATTTAAAGTTGCTACAATTTTTCGAGCTATCAAACCGGATTTGCCCATACCAGTCAGAACGACACGTCCTTTGCAATCGGAAATAATTTCAACTGCTTTGACAAAATCATCGTTAATAGAATCTAATAAACCGCTGACAGCTTCAGCTTCAATTCTAATTACTTCTTTACCTTTTTTTATTAAATCTTCTGAAGTCAATTTTTATCCCTTTTAAAAAATTTAAACTTTTGGGTTCGTTTTTGATTTGAAGATTTAATTGGATTGTAATCTATATTAAATCTCCTGAAATATTTATTGTAAGAAATGAATGCTAACATAAGCTCTTCATCAGAATAAGAATCCAATTCTTTAAAGAGCAATTTATTTTTCAAAATTATTTTGGGGTCTCTAATATTTTTAATTATCATTAGATAATTATAATAGTTGGTAACCGGTAAAAGATAGTTTACTTCATCTTTATAATTATGCAGCCATATTTTTTTATGAACCGGGGCAATAGCTAATATTTTTTTTTGCGGTTCAATAATAATTTCTCTTATTTCTGAATTATCACCCGGAGCTTTATTCCCGGGTATCCATTCTGAATAGCTCCATCTTTTAACTTCATTTAAATTTTCCGGAACTTTATCGGCATATTGAAAGGAAATATCAAATTCAATTTCATCGTCTATCTCTTCATGAATAAGTATATCAACATTTCCTTCTTTACAGACTACAACACCGCTTGCAAAAATAGGAGCAGATGGTAGATCCAAATCAACAGGACTATTTTCTTTACCAAGTACTAAGTTTGTATCTCCAAATCTTCCAAAGCCAATTACCAGTGATGAATCTATTTTATCCCTATATAAATTATATCCTTTTTTGTTTTCTGGTAAGATTGAAAAAAGAAAGTCACGTTCTCTTTCTGTTAATCTTCTCGGAAATTTATTAAATGAATTATCGTTTTGGATTTCATTCATACTAAAAATTAAATATTAATAATAGAAATCACATTCATGTCATGCTGAATTTATTTCAGCATCTCTAATAAAATTAACATGAGATTCCGAAATAAATTCGGAATGACATATACTAATTTTTCCTTTTAACAATTTCATCAATTGCTTTTACGCTAATTAATAGTTCTTTCAAATCTGATAATGGCAACTGACTTGCAGCATCACTCAAAGCTTCTTTTGGATTTGGATGAACTTCTAAAAACAGAGCATCAATTCCAACTGCTGCTGCAGCCTTAGCCAAAGGTTTTATAAATTTTGGCTGCCCACCACTCAAAGGACCTTGGCTTGGAATCTGCACAGAATGAGTCGCATCCATTACAACCGGGTAACCTAATTCTTTCATAATAACAAGCGAGCGCATATCCACAACCAAATTGTGATATCCAAAAGTTGTTCCTCTCTCAGTTAATAATATTTTCTTATTCCCTGTAGATGCAACTTTTTCTGCTGCGTGACTCATATCCTCAGGCGCAAGGAATTGACCTTTTTTAATATTAACTACTTTGCCTGATTCACCTGCAGCAATTAGTAGTTCTGTTTGACGGCAAAGGAATGCCGGTATCTGTAAAACATCAACATACTTTTGAGCTAAATTTATTTCCTCTGTAGTGTGAACATCTGTTAAGATATTGAACCCAAATTCTTTTTTTATATTGGATAAAATTTCAAGAGCTTTTTTATCTCCAATTCCTACAAATGAATTTTTACTGGTTCTATTTGCTTTCTTGTAACTTGATTTAAAAATAAAAGGTATTTTCAACTCGGAACAAATCGACTTAATTCCTTTTGCAGTTTCAAATATTATTGATTCATTTTCAACAACACAAGGACCAGCGATTAAAACAAAAGGGTTATTCCCGCCTATTTTTAAATTATCAATTTCAACCATTTTTAATTATAAATATTGAGTGCAAAAAATTAATTGCTATCTATTTAGTTTTAAACACATTAAATATAAAAAAATCAAATTACTTAATGAATTAAGTATTTTACAAATAAAGCGATTAAAGGTTACTTAAAAATTGGAATATCATGAGAAATAAATCTATTTTTCTTTTAATAATAATTCAGGTGGTAAATGTTATTACCAATAGGTGATGATAATAGGGATAGAAGAATTAGGCCTTTTATTAATTATTTACTTGTATTAATTAATGTTTTAGTTTTTGTTTTTCTTCAAGACTTTGGCTCAAATATTAAATTTACTTATGCATATTCAACTGTTCCTGCGGAAATACTATCCGGTAAGGATATTGTGACAAATGATAAAATCTACGAAAATGCTTATACTGGAGAACGCTATAAAATGCCTGGTTTACAGCCAACCCCGGGAATAGTATATGAAACGTTAATCACCTCATTATTTATGCATGGAGGGATAGCCCACATTTTGGGTAATATGATTTTTCTATTAGTCTTCGGTGATAACATTGAAAATAGAATCGGGCATTTTAGGTATTTAATTTTTTACCTGGTCTGCGGAGTGCTTGCCTCTTTAGCTCATGTTTTTACAACTGCCATTTTAAATGGAAATCTATTAGTCCCAACATTGGGCGCTTCAGGTGCTATTTCCGGAGTTTTGGGAGCTTATATGCTGCTTTACCCCAAAAGAAGAGTAAAAGTTATCATATTTTATTTTATTACTGATGTTCCAGCAATACTGGCAATAGGACTTTGGTTTGTTTTTCAATTGATAAGTGGTGCCGGATTACTAAGCGGAGAGGCACAGGTTGGTGGAGTTGCGTATGCAGCGCATATTGGCGGGTTTATTGCGGGTTTAGTTTTAATAAATTTTTTTACTATCGGGACAAAAAAATATGTATATTAAAACAAGTCATATGTCCCCGATTTTTTATACATTGATGTTGTAATAACTGCATTCAGAAATTAAATGATTTATTTTAAAATAAATTTATACGGAGGATAAAATGGAAAAAGAATCGAATAATGTTAGTTTGTTTTTTACAGGAGTATTAATGGGAAGCGTAATCGGTGCTGTTTTAGCTATGCTCTATACCCCTGTAACCGGTAAAAAATTAAGAAGAAATATTTCACGAACAACTGGTGATATACTTGATGATGTAAATGATTATATTGAGACCGGCAAAGATAAGGCTGATGAAATATTAAAAGATGGAAAGAAAAAAGCAGATGAGATAATTAAAGACGGCAAGAAAAAAGCAAGTACACTTATTGATGAAGCAAAAAAAATTGTTTCTAATTAATTTTTTTAATCGATTCCAAGTGAGGTTCATCCGGCAATTGGCGGATGAGCCTTACTTTTAAAAGGGTGAACCTCACTTTTAATTATTACAGACCTATAAAATAATCAGGCTTTTTAATTTTTATTTAAATAATATTTTCAGTCCACTTTATTTTTAGGAATTATAATTGTTATTTTTCAAATACATTTATTGCTTCACAGGATAATTCTTTGGCCGATAAAGAAAGAAAAATACAAATTCTAAAAGCTGCTGTTAAAAGATTTGCCAAGCACGGCTTAAACAAAACTACACTCGATGAAATTGCACGCGATTTAAGAATAGGGAAAGCCACCATCTACCATTACTTTGAATCAAAGGAAGAACTTTTTTACGAAACTATTAAATGGGAATCGGCACAATATATTGATGAAATAAAAGTAATATTTAATAATGAAGAAATTTCTGCCAGCCAAAAATTTTTTGAATATATAATTTATAAAGAAACTACTGTTCAAAAATTTAGACTACTTTACGAACTGTTCCTTTTGCTTCTTAAAGATGAAAGCTTTGAAAAGGAATTATTGATATTAAAAGAATTACTAAATGAAGAAGAAAAAATAATCTGTAACGTTTTAACTACTATTTACAGTAATAAAAAAGAAAGTTTTAATGAAACCTTACCTTCATTTTTAGTAATGCAAAGTTGGGGAATGTTTTTCAGTGGTAGGCTTTTTGCAATATCACAAAAAGCAAATGATGATGCGACTCACGAATTATTTATGAAAGCACTTGGAAATATTTTAGATTAGAGAAACGAGACGTAGACGCTTGCCCTGTTCAAGTGTAAGTTCAAGATCATTCAAACCTATTTTTTCAATCTTTAAATCTTTTAATTATTTATTCATCTTCATCTTCATCCGTATCTTCACTAAATAAAAATTTCTCATATTTGTGCTTTATTAATTGTGCTTCAACAATAAAGAAAACATCTTCGGCAATGTTAGTTGCATGGTCTCCCATCCTTTCCAGCATTCTTGAAATTACCAGAACAGCAACTGCAGACTCAATATTATCGGAGTTTTCTTTCATTATACCGATTAAAATTTGATGATTTTCAATATTATAATTATCCATTATATTATCAGTTTCAATTACTTTTTGTGCAAGCTTTGGATCATTATTAACAAATGAATCTATAGAATTCCTAATCATTTCTTTCCCAACTTTAAACATTTGAACGACGTGAGTTCTATCTAAAAAATCTGGTTTCTTTTTTAGGATTAAAAAGTTTTCGGCAATGTTTACTGCTATGTCACCAATTCTTTCAAGATTATTATTAATTGTCAGCGCTGACATTATTAGACGCAAATCCATGGCAACAGGCTGATTAAGTGCAATAATTTTCTGGCAGATTTTATCAATCTTCAAATCATATTTATCAACTTTATCATCACGCTGAATTACTAATTCTGCAAGCTCATGATTTTCTTCTTCAATACATTTAATTGCATTTTCTACCTGCTCATCCACAAGGCTGCACATTTTAAGAATTCGTTTTTTAAGCTTTTCCATTTGCTGATCAAATTGCCGTTCCATTAATCTTCCTTAACTTTAATTTAACAATTCATGAAATTACATAAATAATTTAACCAAATCTTCCTGTTATATAATCTTCAGTCTGCTTCTTTGAAGGACTTGTAAACATTTTTGTTGTTTTATCATATTCGATTAATTCACCAAGATAAAAGAAAGCAGTGAAATCGCTTACCCGTGCTGCTTGCTGCATATTGTGAGTAACAATAACAACCGTGTATTCAGTTTTTAGCTCATGAATTAATTCTTCAACCTTAGCAGTAGAAATTGGATCCAATGCACTCGCCGGTTCATCCATTAAAATTATTTCAGGTTCAACAGCAAGTGTTCGGGCAATACAAACCCGCTGCTGTTGTCCGCCGGATAAGCTTAAAGCCGGGTGATCTAATCTGTCTTTTACTTCATCCCAAATTGCTGCTTGTTTTAAAGATTTTTCAGCAATTTCGTTTAAAGATTTTTTATTTCTAATACCGTTTAACCTCGGACCATATACTATATTATCATAAATTGATTTAGGAAAGAGATTGGATTTCTGAAAAACCATTCCAACACTTCTTCTTAGCTGTACAACATCAATGTTATCTTGATAAATATTTCTATCATCAATTACGACATTGCCAGTGATAGAAACATTATCAATCAAATCATTCATTCTATTTAATGTTCTTAAGAAAGTAGATTTACCACAGCCGGAAGGCCCGATAAATGCAGTAACTTTTTGAGCAGGAATTTCTAATGAAACATTTACAAGTGCTTGTTTTTTCCCGTAGAATAAATTTAAATCCTTAACGGAAATTTTAACATCTTTCATTTTATTCCCAGCCCATATACAGTTTCAATTTAATCCAACTTTCGTCTATTGAATTTGTTAAATCTGATTTCTTCATCAACCAAATCTTCCGGTTACATAATCTTCTGTTTGTTTTTTTGCCGGAGATAAAAACATTTGCTTTGTAGAAGAATGTTCAACTAATTCTCCCATATAAAAAAATGCAGTGTGTCACTAACTCTTGCAGCTTGCTGTAAATTATGTGTCACAATTATAATTGTGTATTTCTTTTTCAATTCAAAAATTAACTCTTCTATTTTCCCTGTTGAAATAGGATCAAGAGCACTTGCAGGTTCATCCATTAAAATAACTTCAGGTTCAACTGCCATGGTGCGGGCAATACAAAGCCGCTGCTGCTGTCCACCTGAAAGATTTGCTCCCGGATGTTTTAAAATATCTTTTACTTCATCCCATAGTGCAGCCTGCTTTAAACATTTTTCAGTAATTTCTTTAAGTTTTTTCCTATTATGAAATCCATTTAATCTTAAACCCGCAGTAACATTATCTTCAATTGACATGGTTGGAAATGGATTAGGTTTTTGAAAAATCATCCCAACTTTTTTTCTTAAAAAAACCGGATCAAATTCCATAACGTTTTCGCCGTCAAGCAATATTTGACCTTTAATCGTCCCCCCAACTTCTTCATGCATTCTGTTCAAGCTTCTTAAAAATGTTGATTTACCACAACCGGATGGGCCTATGATTGCGAGAACTTTGTTAACAGGAATTTTAACAGAAATATTTTTTAACGCCTGTATCTTCCCAAAGTAGGCATTCATATTTATTGTTTCCATTCGGCTTGAAGATCCATGGTGATGTTGAATATTTTCTTTCTGCAATACTTCCTGCTCACTGTTTTGCATACTGTTAAGCATATTTTTTCTTACGGGTAACTAATCTGAATAAAATATTTATAGACATAATTAATAAAATAAGCACAAGCGCTGCCGCCCAGGCCTGCCTGTTCCAATCATCAAAAGGCGCTTTGGCGTAATCATAAATAAATACTGTCAATGACGCAATAGGCTGGCCTAAATCAGTTGACCAAAAACGGTTTCCTAAAGCGGTAAAAAGTAAAGGTGCGGTTTCTCCGGCAGCACGCGCAATAGATAAAAGGACTCCGGTAAAAATTCCTTTAAATGCAGCAGGTAATATTACAAACAATGTTGCTTTCCATCTTGGTATTCCTAGTCCAAGGGCAGCTTCACGAACTGAATTAGGAATAAGATTTATCATTTCTTCGGTAGTTCGTGTAACCAGCGGCATCATTAAAATTCCAAGGGCAAATCCACCGGCTATTGCACTAAAATGCTTCATCGGAATCACAACAATTATATAAGCAACTACTCCTATAACAATTGATGGAATTCCATTCAAAACTTCTGCTAAAAATCTAACACTTTGTGCAAACCAGGAAGATCTGTTTTGAGAAAGATAAATACCGGATAAAATTCCAACAGGTAAGCCTATTATACTTCCAATAGCAATTAAAATACCTGTTCCCATTAAAGCATTTGCCATACCTCCACCAGGCTCTCCGGCAGGCTTTGGCATTTGTGTAAAGAATGCCCAATTAATTGATGACAAACCTTGAGAAACAGTGTAAAACAAAATTATAAATAATGGAATAATTGCAACAACAGCACAAAGTACGCTTAGTACAATCATAATTGTGCTTTTTGTCTTTCTCCATTTAAAATAAAAATTACCTGCCACTATTCACTCTTGTAATATTTTTTTGTTACGCTCCAAACTATCAAACGTGCAAATGCATTTAAAATTACGGTTAACGCAAAAAGCAGTAATGCAATTTCAATTAATGAACTTATATATAAATCAGTGGTAGCTTCTGTGAATTCATTTGCAAGAACACTTGCCATAGTGTAACCGGGGTCAAACAATGAAACAGAAATATCAGGGCGGTTACCTATAACCATTGTTACTGCCATTGTTTCTCCAATTGCTCTGCCTAAGCCCAATAAAGTTGCACCAAGTATTCCAGACTTAGCTCCGGTCAATACAACTTTAACTGCTTCCCACTTTGTAGAGCCTAAAGCAAATGCAGCTTCTCTTTGTGTATTGGGAATTGATTTCATCACATCTCGTGATATAGATGTTATTATTGGTAAAATCATAATTGTTAAAATCAAAGCTGCAGCAAGCATTCCTAATCCATAAGGCGGTCCGGTAAATAAAGGAAGAAAACCAAAATGATCCCCGAGAAATGGCTCGATAGTTTTACGAAGCCAGGGAGCCATAACGAACATTCCAAACAACCCATACACAATACTTGGAATAGCAGCTAATAATTCAACTAATAATGATACAGGCTGTTCAAGCCATTTTGGACAAAACTCAGAAAGAAAAATTGCAATGCCAACACTTAAGGGTAAAGCAATTATTAATGCAATTAAAGAAGAAAATAAAGTACCAAAAATAAATGGAAGTGCTCCGTAATTATCATGAACAGGATCCCATGTTGTGCTGGTTATAAATCCCCAGCCAAATTTTTTTATTGAAGGAATAGATTGCCTGGTCATTTCAATAACCATAATTACTACAAGAGCAAGGATTATAAAAGCAAAAAACCTGGTAATATTTTCAAAAATAAAATCCCCAATATTTTTCCCAGAAATTTTAGACCCAGTATAAGATGAAACAAGCGGAACAGCATTGTCGCCATCCGCTTGTTGAATATTTAAAATCCGTTTAATAAAATTCATTACTTAATAGATATTTGCGCAATCTTCTTTTGATCTAGTTTCACAACTTCCTTAGGAAGAGGAGCATAATATAAGTCTTTTGCATATTTTTCGCCATCTGTAACTGCCCATTTTAAGAAATCAACTATAGCTTTTGCTTTGGATTTATCTTTCATGTTTTTATAAATTAAGAGCCAAGTAAAACCTGCAATGGGATAGGATTCTTTACCATCTGCATTTGTAATTTCAACTCTTAAATCTTCAGGCATATTCTTAACAAATCCTGCTGCAGCTGCTGATACAGCATCAAATGTAGGCATTACAAAATTGCCCGCTTTATTTTTCAAAGCAGCGTATGGAAGAGCATTTTTTTCAGCATAGGCTAATTCAACATAACCAATTGAACCTTCTGTTTGTTTAACTAATCCTGCTACCCCTTCATTGCCTTTTCCGCCTAAACCTACCGGCCAATTTACTGCTGTTCCCTGTCCAACTTTCTTCTGCCAAGTATCACTTACTTTTGAAAGATATCCAGTAAAAATATTTGTTGTTCCGCTGCCGTCAGAACGATGGGTTACAAATATAGCTTCATTAGGAAGTTTAGTGCCTTTATTATCAGAAGTAATTCTTGAATCATTCCACTTTGTTATCTTACCTAAATATATATCAGACAAAACTTCAGGGGTTATCTTCAAACCTTTTCCAACTCCAGGCAGATTATATGTAATAACAACCGCACCCATTACGGTTGGAATATGCAATATTTCAGTTCCTTGTTTATCTTTTACCTGCTTCATTTGCTTTTCAGACATTGGGGCATCTGAGGCACCAAAATCAACAGTTCCTTGAATTACCTGTCTAATTCCGCCGCCGCTACCAATTGATTGATAGTTAAATTCAATTCCGGTTTTTTGATGATAAACATCGAACCACTTTGAATAAATTACATATGGAAACGTAGCGCCAGCGCCATTTAATTTTTGCTGAGCATTTGTCATTCCAGTCAAAACTGAAAGCATTAATGCGGCGAACAAAATTGACTTAAATTTCATAATTATTACCTTTCTTAAATTTAATATAAAATGATTTAACACAAAATATTTACTAAACTAAAATTCCCAAAAGAAAGTTACTCTTGGAGTTACATCGCTGTTTTTTGCCCCTTCCAAAGTGTGAACCTCTATACCTGGCATTACACTTACCTTGGGGCCAACTTTAAAATCAACAGCACCGATAATCAACCCCTGCTTATCATTTTTAGCTGCACTATCTGTATTTGGATCATAAGTATCATAACGTCCGACAATTCCAACATTATTAGAAAGAGCTGCCTTAGCCCATACTGAAAGTCCGAAACCTGATTGAGAGCCCAATGATGCAGCAGCTCCGGTTGGCGAATAATTATTCTGCTGACTTTTTAAAAATGCTTCAACACCCAAAGCAAATGTTTTTTCATATTTATAATTTATAAATCCAGCAGCTACAAAAGCTGAATTACTTTTCATCTGTCCGTCAAAAGGATCTTTTTTCTGTGGTTTGGATGCATAATCTCCATAAACAGTTATAAGTAAACTTTTACTTGGAGCAAATTGTAATTGGCCATAATATCTTTTGTATTTATCTGTTTCAGGTTTATTACCAGCACCATCTCCAATTTTTAACCAGTATTTTGCAGTACCCGATTCATCTATTTTACCTTTTAAGTCAATACCAATATCTCTTGAGGAAACAATTCCAAAATAATCCATAATAGTTTTTTCTAATGAACGGTATCCCCAGGCACCTTCTGAAACGTCGAAAGCAGGTGTTGGTGACATACCAACAATCAAATCTGAACCTTTGAAAACATCTTTCCATTTTAACCAGGCATCTTTTACAAAAACTCCTACATTTGATCCGTTAGTGATAGAAGATTCCATTCTGAATCTAGTCGAAAATTGGTCATTAATTGAATAGTCGGTTGTGATATAAATTCTTCTAAATTGAAACCCATTTATATCTTTCATAGAAGAATCTATTGAATTAGCGTTATAGAATAAATCACCAAACATTAAGCCGCTGAATTTAGGTAAATCTTGCGCAAAAGTAGCACCAGCAAAAAGTAAAACTGCGGTTAAAAGTAAAGTTAGTCTTTTCATATTACTTTAATCTCTAAAAATTATTATTTAAATAGTTAATTAAAAATGACGTAGCTAACTTATTGTAAACTTTGCACTTCCATGTTAAGCCAGCGTTAAGGAAATATTAACAAATTGTTAAGGAATGAGTTTCTGTATGGTTTTTAATGGTCTGTAGAACAACAAGTGGGGATAATAATTTCTACTAGTTATTGTGACAGTTTTAAATGAAACAAGCCAATCTAATTTTAAAAGAATAATTAATAAATATTTAATGAAAGAGATTCATAGAATGAATTTGAATGATAGGCTAACACAACGCCGAAGAAAGTTTAAAGCATTATGAACAAGAAAATAAATAAATCCAAGCTTAATAAATCGCTTCTCTAATTTTGGCGCTAATATAATCCATAATCCAAACTACAATAGCAATCATTAAGACGATGAGGCCTACTTCGTGCCATCGGGCAAGGCCTTGATATTGCATAAGTAATGTGCCAATTCCGCCGCCGCCAACAAGACCAATTATAGTTGCCATTCTAACATTTATATCCCAGCGGTAAATTGTGAAAGAAAGGAAAGGTAATACAATTTGAGGAACAACTGCATACCAGACTACCTGAAACTTATTTGCTCCGGTTGCGGTAATAGCTTCAACCGGACCTTCTTCTATACTTTCAATCGCCTCGGAATAGAGTTTTGCATTTGAAGCAATGGTATGAACCAGCAATGCAATCATACCCGCAAAAGGGCCGATACCAACCCAAACCGAGAAAATAATTGCCCAGATTAAAGGTTCTATTGAACGAATAAAATTTAATAATATTCTAATTACGTAGTAAATTGCAAATGTCAATTTATTTGTCTTCATTAAATTTCTTGCAGCAAAGAAACTAAGAAACAGTGTAATTGGAATTGAAATAAGAGTTGCAAGCAAAGCAATATAAATGGTTTCAATCATAGCAAATAGAGCATCATCAAAAATTCCCATGTTTGGCTGAAACATTGCACCGAAAATTCTTTCTGCACCCTGCATTCCTTCACTGCTGAACAAACCCACAATAGAAATTTTTGTAACAATCCATCCGGCAATAAAAGTAATATTAAAAAGAAACCATCCGAAAATTTCAACTGTCCATTTAGTAACTTTATTATCTTTTGCGACACCAAAAAGTTTACATGAAAGCGAGGTTCTCGATAATGTCCATAGCACTCCAATTACAACACTGATGACATATATAATTCCTATTTCATGCCAGGAGAATGGAAGTTCTCTCATCTCCATAATGAATTTATAATAGATAGCTCTTTCAAGTACAATCAAAGAATAAAATACAAAAAAGATATCAAGCAAAGCAGATTTAAGTAGATTAAATTTTTCTTCGCGCTTTTTATTTTGCGCAATAATTTGATGAGGAGTTAATTCAATTTCAGGGGGTTTAACCGTCATCTGATTTCTACCTCCTCAGCTTCTTCTCCGTAAATAGTATGAAACCAGTTTTCATCAATATCTTTAGGCAGTCCCTGGTAAACAATCTCACCAGCCTTTAGTGCTATAACGCGAGAAGCATATCTTCTTACCAGACTTAAAAAGTGAAGATTGCAAATAACTGTGGTTCCAAGCTCTTTATTAATTTTTTCAAAATACTGCATAATCGAATTTGATGTTGCGGGATCCAATGATGCCACCGGTTCATCTGCTAACAGCAGCTTTGGCTTCTGCATTAAGCTCCTGGCAATTGCCACCCGCTGCTGCTGGCCCCCGCTTAATGAATCAGCACGAATATTTGCTTTCTCTGAAATCCCTACCGTCTCTAAGCTTTTATAAGCCTCGTCAATTGTTTCTTTAGAAAATTTTTCAATCATAGAATTGAATGTCCCCAATGATCCAAGTTTGCCTGTTATTACATTTGTTAAAACTGATCTTCTTTTAATTAAATTGAATTGCTGGAACACCATTCCGATTTGACATTTTATTTTTCTTAATTCTTCACCTTTAATGTGGGTAATGTTTTTCCCTAAAAATTCTACCGTACCGGAAGTTGGCTCTATCAACCTATTAATGCATCTCAGCAAAGTTGATTTGCCTGAACCGGATAATCCAATGATGACTAAAAACTCTCCGGCATTAACTTCAAAGCTTACGCCTTTTAATGCATGAGTTCCATTTGGATAAATTTTGTGAAGGTTGTCTACTTTTAAAATCATTTCTTTTTTACCAGATCTTCAAATGAAATATGCTGTTTTTCTAATAATTTTCGAAGTGGATCATAATCGCTGTCTTTTGTTGGTATCAAACCAACTATATCATAAATATCAAACATAGCTTTCTTTCCCGCGGGAGTTTTAACATAATCCATCAATGCTTTAATAACTTTGTTTTTCATTTCTTCCGGCAAATCTTTTCTAAACACCCATGGATCATTTGGAATCGGTTCTGTGAAGCCGATTATTTTCACTTTCTTTTCAACATCAGGAAATTGTTTTTCAACCCGCATTCTTGCATCTAAAATTTCACCGGTAGCCGAATCAGGAGGTGAATAATATGTTGCACCGGCGGCAGCCTGGCCCTGATACACCATAGTTACAACGTTATCATGACGCATTGCAAAAACTGTTTCACTGGGACGAATTCCCATTGCATCCAATTTAGCTTTAGGGAGAATGTAGCCGGAAGTTGAAGAAGGATCAACATAAGCCATACTTCTTCCTTCAATATCTTTTAAGCTGTCTATTCCTGAATCAATCCGTGTAATAAATTGGCCGCGATATGAAGTCTCTCCTCCATTACGAACAATTCTTAATTTCGCTTCTACACCATACTTAGCATTTGCCATTAAATAAGAAAAAGTATTAAGACCGGCAATATCGGCTTTTTTAGTTCCGAATGCTTCCACAACAGCGACAAAGCTTGCTGGTACCGCAGAAACAAAATAGTAGCCTGTTTTTTCTTCAAGAAAGTTAATCAAATCACGGGCATTGGTTGTTATTCTTTTGGCATCGACTGAAGGAGTAAAATATATTTTAATTGGATTGGAACGGGTTCCAAGCTTTCCTTCATTCAAATCTCTGATAGAAGCAACAATTACAAAAAAAAGCAGGGGTGATGTGAACAAAAAAAATTTAAGAATCTTCATAACAAATAAAATTTTGAATTTTCAAATATGTGAATAAGTTGGTTTGCACACAAATAATTTCATGTTAAAAAATTATTGTTTTTCAAATTAAACAGATATTGCAGTTTTTAGGCAATTATTTAGAAATAAATATTTTTTTTAATGTGAAATATTTTTAGATTTTTAATACTAAAAAAGGTATATTTTTTTGAGAGAATGATATTAGCTTTCTACAAACTAAGACTTTTATATGAATATTAAGTAGAAAATGAAAGACACAACCAGACGCTTTTCTGACAGAGTTGAAAATTACATTAAGTACAGGCCTTCTTACCCCAAAGAATTAATAGATTACTTGTTTGAAGTTGTTGGATTTAATAAAAATTCAACGGTTGCAGATATTGGTTCCGGAACAGGAATTTTTACAAAGTTATTAATTGACAAAGTAAAAACCATATATGCTGTTGAACCGAATAATGAAATGCGAACTGCTGCACTTGGAATACTGGGCAATTTTTCTAATTGTTTTTCAATTCATGGCACAGCAGAGAATACAACTTTAGAAAACAACTCAATCGATTTTATTACTTCCGCACAGGCATTTCATTGGTTTAATATCCCAAAAGCAAAACTTGAATTTAATAGGATTCTAAAGCCGGATGGGAAATTAATACTTATATGGAATAGCCGGATAAATAACACAGAATTTTTAAAGGTTTATGAAGACGCTTTAAAAACTTATTCCACAGATTACAATAAAGTGAATCATCAAAACTTAAACGATAATGATTTTATGAAATGCTTCTCTTCAGATTTCACAAAAGTAGAATTTGATAATTTCCAGGAATTTAATTTTGAAGGAGTTATTGGAAGATTATTATCCAGTTCCTACGCCCCATTGGAAGGGACAGATAATTATATACAATTAGAAAAAGTCTTATTCAAGGCTTTTGAAAAATATTCTGCAAATAATATGGTTAGATTTAATTATAAAACAGAAGTTTATTGGGGAGATGTGTAAGTTAAATTTGGTGATATTTATATTTAATTTTAGATAACTCATTATATTTATTTAATATTTACAAATTATATTAATAACAACTTTCCCACAAATAGAAGGCGGAGTATTCAAACCAATTCATTTAGGAAATTATTATGAAAATAATTGTTTCTATATTTGTATTATTTATTAATACCCAATCATTAGCACAAATTGACACAATTAAAGATGGAAATGCAGTTTATTTCTTCGGCCCTTCAACTGCTGAACTGGATACTTTAAATGAAAATTATTTAGACGCAATTGATGATTTTTATTATTACACAAACAGAATTGTCCAATATCTAAAACAAAATAATATTAAATTAGAATACTTAGCTGCCAGAAATATTACTATAAAATTTGACAGCGATTCAAGTATAACAATTAACCGTGATTCTATTAACTTTGGAACAATACTTACTAATGGGAAAAACAAACCTATAATTCTCAAATATGTTTTAACAGATGATAAATTAAAGGAAAAAATTAAAGCGTATTTTAATCTCAAATAATCTCAATTATTGCATATGAAAAAACTTTTACTGCTCATAACATTTATCTCAACACTAAATTTCGCTCAAGTTAAATTCTTTTCTGCATTTGAAAGCGGAAATTTACTCAGCGTATCCACAACAGATTCAGTTAATTATACAGCTAAAACAAGAGAAGACATTGGAGGGCGCTGGTTTTATTTTAGAATTACCGGTGTAAAAGATAGATTTATAAAAGTTACTGTTACTAACAGCGATGTAAAACGTGCTGTCTATTCTTATGATAATAGGAATTTTATCCGCTTTAGCGCTGAAGAAAGCCCAGCTAAAAATGTCTTCCAAAAAACATTTGAAGAAGATACTGTATTCGTTGCTTATTATAATCCATATACTTTTACATACTTGATGGAAAGAATTGCTGATTGGAAACAAAGCCCGTACGTAAAAGTTGATACGCTTGGTTTTACTCCTCACAATCTTCCAATGCAGGAAATTATTTTAACTGATTTTTCTGTCCCCGACAGCTTAAAATACGCTGTTTGGATTCACGCCAGAACTCATCCGGGTGAAACTCCAAGTTCATTTCATTTCGATGGAATTGTTCAAACTTTGCTTAAAGACGATGAAGTAATTGATTATTATAGGAAGAAAATTATTTTTCATCTTATCCCTTTTGATAACCCGGACGGAGTTTATTACGGAAGATCAAGAACTAATTATGCCGGGATTGATCTTGAACGGGATTGGGACTATGATCCTTCCCAAACTACAAAAGAAATCTCTCTGTTAAAGCAAAGAATGACAGAAATAAATTCAGAAAAAGTAATTAAGGTTTTTCTTAATCTTCATTCCCAGGCTTCCCAGTCCTGTACTTTTTGGATTCATTATGCAGGTTCAACTTCGGATGAATTTTTTACGAGAGAAAATCAATTTGCAAATATTAATGTTTCGGATATTCCCTACTTCGTAATGAATGATTACAGTTTTTCTAATTTGCAGCCTTATTTTCCTGAAGGCTGGCTTTGGAATAACTATGGAGATACGGTTATGGCATTAACTTATGAAACACCTTACGACCAATATTCTGACGGCGAGTGGGTAACAAATGAAAACTTAATGAATCTTGGCAGAAGGACTGTATATTCCATAGCCGAATATTTACAGCTTTCAACTCCTAAATATATTATTCTCGATAATAAAGACGCACAACTAACAGGCAATTGGACTACTGAAAAATCCGGCTTACTTTATTTTGGGGATGATTATGTAACTGCTGAAGGAGGAGGAGGAAGTAATTCAATAACTTATCAAACCGAACAGCTTAGTCCAGGAAAATATGATGTTTGGGGCTGGTGGCCTTCAAGTGCAAATTTTGCTTATGACACAAAATTTAAAATTTCTGCCAGTGTAGATGAAGAAGTAGTTAAAACTCATCAAATAAACGGCGGAGAATGGAATTTTTTATCACAAGCTGTATTAAATCAAGATGGAAAAATAACAATTAAAATGGATGACAATGTTACCGGAAAAGTAGCAGCGGATGCTTTTAGAATTATTTACAGAGAACCGGTTACTTCTGTTGTTGCTGATGCTGTTCATCCTGACAATTTTGAGTTGTATCAAAATTATCCTAATCCATTTAATCCTTCAACCACAATAAGATTTCAATTAAAGAATTCTGCGAAAGTTAAATTGACAATTTTTAATTCACTTGGCGAACAGGTAGCAATATTGGCAGATGATGAATATAGCGCTGGTATTCATGAAATCATTTTTAATACAAATAATTACAATTTAGCAAGCGGAATATATTTTTATCAACTTCAAGCTAATGATTTGGTCTTTACAAAAAAAATGAATTTGTTGAAATAATATTTGAATGATTAATAAAATTAATTATAGAGAAAAAAACGAATTTGATAAAAAATGGATTGACAAATTCATCAAAGCTCATTGGGGATCAAAGCAAGTTGTAGTTCACAAAACAATTTATATCCCCTCAGAGCTTAATGGTTTCATTGCCGAAATCACAAAAGAAAAGATTGGACTAATTACATATCAAATTAAAAATAAAATTTGCGAAATTGTTTCACTTAATAGCATTAAAGAAAATAAAGGAGTTGGGACAAAGCTTGTTGAATTGGTTATAAAGCAAGCAAAAGATTTGAGCTGTAAAAAAATTTGGCTTGTAACTACTAATGATAACATCAAAGCTATTTATTTTTACCAAAAATTGGGGTTTCAATTAGTAAAAGTACTCCTCAATGCAGTTGCTGAATCGAGAAAAATCAAACCCGAAATTCCGGAAATAGCAAACAATGGATTACTAATAAAAGATGAAATTGAGTTTGTTTTAAAACTCAATTATGGATAAAAGATTTTTACCCTTTTCTCAAAGCATTAATAAGCTGGGCTTTATTCATTTTGGATCTGCCTTTAATTCCTATTTTCTTTGCTTTTTCATAAAGTTCGCTTTTTGTCCATTCTTCATATTTGGATGTTTTGCCGCCTTTTTTACTTGTTTTTTTTGTTGGTGAATTGGCAATACGTGCAGCTTTCTTTTTGCTCATTCCAGTTTTCTTTAGTTCTTCATATTGTTTCTTATTTTTTATTCTATTCATTTTTTTGCCAGGCATAAAAAATCCTTTTCTTAATGTATATAATAAAAGGCATATCACAATAAATGATATGCCTTTGTATTTAAAATTAAACCTCATTTTGGTTATTTAGATTCACCTATACTATTGATATAATCAATTACTGCTTGTCTAGTTTGCCCGGTTTTCTTTTGAATACGGCCTACCAATTGATCTTCTTGACCCTCTGAATATGAAAGGTCATCATCAGTTAATGCTCCCCATTTTGATTTTAGTTTACCTTTTAACTCATTCCAATTACCTTTTATTTCTAATCTATCCATGCTATCTCCTTTATTATAATTATACGATTTGCACTTCAATATTACTAATAATAAAGGTATTGTTGGGTTGACACAATCACATCTTAAAACATTTTTAATTGATATCACATTTAATTTAAAAGAAAAATCAAACACATTATTTTTTCTATTTATATCAGGATAATCTTCATTCCCAAGAATAATTTTTAATACGGCGCATCAACTTTTTTATTGACGGTATATTCTTTTTTACCTGACTTCCAAGCTCACTGCAGATACGCTTGCATAAATTGTATCTTTAGCTGTAATAATTTTAATTGGCGCCCCAGCTGGTATTTGCCCAAGATTCTCAATAACAATTTTTAAATTACCGTTTGAGTAGCTTGCTGATTTAATTCCTAAGATCAACTACTCCCCTATCGAAAAACCAAGGCTTCCAAAACCAGCTTAAATCCTCTCCCGCAGCATCATTAAAAGTAAAAAAGAAATCGTAAGGCATTGGATGTTTACCGTTCCATCTATTCATATATTCATGCAATGCTTTTTTAAACTTTGCTTTGCCCAACAAGTCTTCTAAAGTAATATAAGCATAGGCTGATCTGTTGTAGGAAGCATTTCGATAATCTTGATAAACACCTAATAGTACAGATGGAATCATCATAGGCATCTCTGTTTCATTGCCCATAGCTTTTTCATAATTAATAAATCTTCTTCCTCTTGGATCATATTTAGGATCAGCTGATTCCTGGTAACCAAGCGGAAGAAACACTGCCATGCCTTCATCCATCCATGCATATTTTTTTTCATTTATTCCCATATAAAACGGGAAATAGCTATGTGTAATTTCATGAGATGTTACCTGAGCAGCTCCGCCAAAGCTGGAAGAAGAACCGTCATTTACCATCATTGGATATTCCATTCCCCCACCTCCATTAAAAACAGTTAGCGAAGGAAACGGAAATGGAACACCGGGTAATTCTCTAGAAAGATAATTGATTGCATCTCTAGCAATCTTATCAACTTCGTAAAAATCTTTTGATTGCTTTTTATATGCAGCAGCAATATAAACTCTTCTGTCAGTTTTATCGTCTACAACTAAACTTGTTGCATCCCATAAATAATGGTCACTTAAAGCAAAACAAAAGTCGGGAACATGTTTAGCAATGTAATGCCAGGTATTTGTTTCAGTTGCCGAATTAAAAATATGACCTTCTTTAACATCATTACTGTCAATTATATGAATGATTTCATTGGATTGATGAGCTTCGTTGTATCTATCAAGATATTTTTTTGTAAAAATAGATTCACTGTTTTGTAATTGTCCTGTTGACCAAACTGCAAAAGAATTTGGAACTATTATTTCAACATCGAAATTATTAAAGTCATTATAAAACTCATACAATCCGTTATAAGGATAAACATCCCATCCGTCTATATCATCATAAACAGCAATTTGTGGATACCAATACCCAATTAAAAAGGAGGTTGAATCATACGTTCCCATCCTTGCATTGCCCGTTCCAGGGATAGTAAAGTGCCAATCAATGTCAAAGTTCAATTTGCTATTAGGATTTAAATAATTTTTTAATCTCAAAATTTGAATAGTTACTTGAAAATCAGAGGATGAATCCAAATTAAAATCTTTATTATTAATTTTTATTTGGTCAATAGTAATCCCATCAGTTATATCCTCTTTATTTAATATAAAATCTCTCTGGGCACCGATTGTATTTAAATTTTGATATAATCTTAAAACAATTTTTTTAAGTGTATCGGGACTGTTATTGTAATAAATAATATGTTCAGTTCCCTTAACAAGTCTCGTTGGCGGATCAACACTGACTTTAATATTATAATCGGCAGAGTTTATCCAATAATTTTTCCCGGGTTTTCCATCCAAAGAACGAGTTCCATTTTCATAGGCTTTTTGTATGTTAATTGGAATGAATAGATTTGATTGGGCAAACAACATTGCTGGAAATAACAAAACTATTATAAATTTTAGCGGAGGCAAAAAAAGTTTTTTCATTATGATTGACACCTTTAATTTTAAACACTATTTATCAAATAATGATTCCCCTTTGTCGTTTTCGAATTTTACTTTTCCAAATCTTTTATATGCAAGATGAGTTGCTTCTCTTCCTCTTGGGGTTCGGTGAATAAATCCTTGCTGGATTAAAAAAGGTTCATAAACTTCTTCAATTGTTCCGGGATCTTCATTAACAGCAACTGCAAGTGTTCCAAGACCGACAGGGCCACCTTTATATTTTTCAATTATGGTTAGAATAATATCCTTATCCATTTCATCCAAACCAAATTCATCAACCTCAAGAGCTTTTAAAGCTTTCTTTGAAATATCTACATCTATTATTCTTTTATCTTCATAATCTGCAAAATCGCGAGTTCTTCTTAACAATCTATTTGCAATTCTTGGTGTTCCTCTCGAACGTTTTGCAATTTCTAATGAAGCATCTTTATCAATTTTAACTTTTAAAATTGCAGATGAACGATAAATTATTCTATCTAATATTTCAGAATCATAGTAATCAAATCTAAATTTTATCCCGAACCTATCACGCAAAGGTGAAGTCAGCATTCCAGCTCGGGTAGTTGCCCCAATCAAAGTATATTTTGGTAATTTAATTTGAACCGTTCTTGCATTAGGGCCACTGTCAATCATTATATCCAGCTTGTAATCTTCCATAGCGGAATAAAGATATTCTTCTACAACGGGACTTAATCTGTGAATCTCATCGATAAATAAGACTGAATTTTCCTCGAGCGTTGTTAACAAGCCAGCTAAGTCACCAGGCTTTTCTAAAACGGGGCCAGATGTAATTTTTAATCTAACTCCCATTTCTTTTGCAATAATATGAGCTAACGTGGTTTTACCTAAACCAGGAGGTCCTGTTAATAAAACATGATCAAGCGCTTCGCCTCTTTTCAATGCGGCAGAAATAAATACTTTTAAATTATCGGTAATTCTAGATTGGCCAAAAAACTCAGTAATAGATTCTGGACGCAAAGACTGCTCAAACACTTTTTCTTCTGTTATTGCATCCGGAGTAGTTGAATTGGATTTTCTCATTTAAACTAATTTAATTTTAAGTTACTAATTGTTTATTCCTAATTTTAAATTTATGAACCACCCACACCATTAAAGACATTAATAAAATCATAGTCATTGCAGTTGCAAAAGTCTGCCATGCTGTAAGTGATTTTTCAAATGAATTTGACAAACCCGGATTCCATGCACTGCCATATAATATTACTAAATGAACGATATAAATAAGTAAAGTATTTCTTCCTACTAAAATTAAAAATCTTGGGATTGTCTCAATTGATTGAGAAATAAATGAAACTATTGAATTCAATATTAATACAAATCCAACTCTCAACAAAATAATGCTGTAAGAATTTAACCAGTATAAGCTTTCATGATAAAAATTATCATATAAGAATGTAGAAATTAGAGATAATAATAATATTATTACGCCTGATACAAAAAGCCTCAAGCTGAAATTCTTTGTTTTAAATACATTTGGATGTTTAGCAAGATAGCTGCCTAGTACACCTCCAATAATAACATAACCGCACCAAGGAAACAATGGAAACAAAGAACCTGTCCCTGAATAAAAATATCCTGCTAAAAACCTCGGCAAAAAACTCAGCCAATCAATCTTTTCGAAAAAAGGAGCAACTATAAAAAATAAGGCACCACCAATTCCAAATATATAGTAGTCATTCATTTTTAGTTTTTCTGCCACATAAGCTAAAGTCAACAGAAAGAGAATCCCAAATCCAATGGATTGAAGAACATCTACAACAAAAAAAGTATTCCAGCTTTGCTGTGATATTGGTTTAAAGCTTATAATTGTAGCGGCCGGGTATCTAAGTAGATATCCAAGACTAACTAAAAGCAAAAATCTTTTTATGCCTTTTGAAACACGTGGATTTTCTTCGAAAGGTTCCCTGGCAAGCCGAAATAAATAAGTAAAAACGGTACCGGCAGTAAACATAAATATAGGTGCTGTCATACCGCGCATAAAAAACCATAAAGCAAAAAAAGGATTATCCAAATCCCGGTAGCTGTTTGCTAAAAGCACATCGGTAGTATGCCCTTGAACCATTTGCAGAACAGCAAACGCTCTCATTAAATCTATAAAAATGATTCTATTTTTTTTGGAACTGTGTGTCAAATTCTTTCAATGAAATAAAATTTCTGGAGTAAAAGATAATCATTACTCAATAATAATTAAAATGATATACGGCATGAATATTTTAAGATTAGAATATAAATTTGAGGATGGTTTAGGTTCACTAAAGCAAATCATCTTTACAATAAAAAAGCCCATCAAAAATGATGGGCTTTTATTTGTCGTACGTTACCAATTATTGGATATTGATTGTTCTGGGTTTCAGTCTGTCATGTTTTGGAAGATTTACGACAAGCTGTCCATTTTCATATTTAGCAGATATTTTTGTTTCATCGATACTGTTGGAAATTCTAAATTTTCTATAGTAATTACCAACTGCATTTTCATTTAAAATATATTTGCGGTTAACAGCTTCGTCGTAATTTATCTTTCCAAATATAGTAAGAGATTCCTCTTCCAATTTTAGTTTTACATTTTCTTTGGTAACACCAGGCATATTAGCTACAATTGCAAAGTCGTCATCAGTTTCATAAATATCTACAAAAGGTGCAACTGTGCTTTCATTTTCTAATACTGTTTCCCAATCCTGGGTTTCTTTTTGGTTTTCAACATTTAACACATCTTTATTGTCGCTCATTTTTTTAATCCTCCGATTATTTTTTATTTATTGAATTCAAATTTTTGAATTAACTGCCGGATAGAATCCGGCGTAACATTTAAATTATTTTTTATCTTTCTTTTCATCATCATCAACTACTTCGTAAGATGCATCTTGAACATCTTCTTTTTCTTTTCCACCGTCATCTGAAGGAGCAGACTGCTGCTGCTGTTCTGCCTGAGGACCGCCTTGCCCGGCATCACCGGTTTGTGAATAAAGAGTAGAAGCTACTTCACTCCATACTTTATTCAAAGATTCAGTTGCAGATTTCATTTGTTCAGTATTATTTGAAGCAATTGCATCTTCAACTTTTTTTATTTCTGCTTCAAGCCTGGACTTTGAATCAGCAGGAATTTTATCTTTCATTTCTTCAATCTGTTTCTTAGTCTGGAATACTAAGCTGTCTGCTTGATTCTTAACTTCAACAGATTCTTTTTTCTTTTTATCTTCAGCAGCATGTTCTTTAGCATCATTTTTCATTTTTTCAATATCATCTTTGCTTAATCCGCTGGAAGAAGTAATTCTAATACTCTGTTCTTTGCCGGTAGCTTTATCTTTTGCACTGACATGCATAATACCGTTTGCATCAATATCAAATGTAACTTCAATCTGGGGAACACCTCTTGGAGCAGGTGGAATTCCATCAAGATGAAATCTTCCCAAAGTTCTATTATCTGCTGCCATCGGACGTTCACCCTGAAGTACATGAATTTCAACAGAAGGCTGGCTATCGGAAGCAGTTGAAAACACTTCACTTTTCTTTGTAGGAATAGTAGTATTCGATTCAATTAATTTTGTCATAACACCGCCAAGAGTTTCAATTCCAAGTGCAAGCGGAGTAACATCAAGAAGAAGTACATCTTTAACATCACCAGCTAAAACACCGCCTTGAATTCCAGCGCCGATTGCAACAACTTCATCCGGGTTTACACCTTTATGCGGTTCTCTGCCAAAAATATTTTTTACTAATTCTTGAACCATAGGTATTCTTGAAGAACCACCGACAAGTATAACTTCATCAATATTTGAAGCAGATACATTTGCATCCTTCAAAGCTTTTTCGCAAGGAGCTTTTGTACGCTGAACCAAATCATCAATCAATTGTTCAAACTTAGCTCTTGATATATTGATGTTTAAGTGTTTTGGGCCATCTTGTGTAGCAGTTATAAATGGCAAATTAACATCTGTAGAAGCTGAAGAAGACAACTCGATTTTAGCTTTCTCAGCAGCTTCTTTTAATCTCTGCAATGCCATCGGATCTTTACGTAAATCAATGCTTTCTTGTTTCTTAAATTCATCAGCTAAAAAGTCTATTAATCTTTGGTCAAAATCATCACCGCCAAGATGTCCATCACCGTTTGAAGATTTAACTTCAAAAACACCATCGCCTAACTGAAGAATTGAAATATCAAAAGTACCTCCGCCTAAATCATAAACAGCAACTGTGTGGTCTTTTCCTTTTTTATCCAGCCCATAAGCTAATGCTGCGGCAGTAGGTTCATTTATTATTCTTCTAACTTGAAGCCCGGCAATTTCACCTGCATCTTTTGTAGCCTGTCTTTGAGAATCATTAAAATAAGCAGGAACCGTAATTACAGCTTCGGTAACTTCCTGGCCTAAATATTCTTCAGCAGTTTTTTTCATCTTCTGTAAGATCATTGCGCTAATTTCTGGCGGAGAATAAACTCTATCGCCAATTTTAACTCTAGCGGAGCTTCCATCACCGGAAATGACTTCGTAAGGAACTTTTTGTTTTTCGTCTCCTACTTCATTAATCAATCTGCCCATAAATCTTTTTATAGAAAAAACTGTATTCTTCGGATTAGTTATTGCCTGTCTTTTAGCTGGCTGGCCGACTAATCTTTCTCCATTTTTTGTAAATGCAACTACAGAAGGAGTAGTCCTTCCTCCTTCAGAATTTGGTATAACCACCGGATCGTTACCTTCCATCACAGCTACACACGAGTTTGTTGTTCCCAGGTCAATTCCAATTATTTTACCCATTATATTTCACTCCTTAAGTTTAAAAGATAGCGGCAATTACTGCCGCTTTTAGTTTCAAATTTAGTTTAACCTATTTTATTTCGATTAATTTTTCTTTTTTTGGTTGAGGATGAATTTTTGCTAAAGTTACATTTAATATTCCATCTTCAAATTTTGCATCAACTTTATCAGGATTAACTTCGGCAGGTAAAGTAAAGCTTCTTGTAAATGAGCCATATGATCTTTCACTTCTGAAATAGCTCTTTTCTTTCTTCATCTTCTTTTATTGATTTCTTCTCACCTTTGATAGTAAGAATATTATCTTGAAGAGAAATATTAATATCGCCTTTTTTTACCCCAGGTATCTCAGCTTCAATAAAAATGTGTTTCTCATCTTCAGAAACATCTATTCTCGGATTAAATGAGCTTTCCATATCTAAACCAAAACTTGGAAATCCATTAAAAAATTTTTGGACTCTATCATTAAAGCTTTCCAATTCCCGTAGGGGTTCAAATTTAATTAGTGTCATTTTCTCAGCTCCTTTGAAAGTTTATTTATTGGTTGATCTATACATTTTCAAACATGTTGTTACACTATCAACCATTGTACCAATTAGGTCGTAGCCCTTTAACTCTAATAATATAAATGAGTTACAGTACATTATTGGCGATTATAAATGAATGTTAAGTTTGTCAGTCAATGCGTCTATATGTCATAACCAAATATTTATTGCATAACAATTCTGACAATATTTCAAATATTTTATATTTGTAGTTAAAATTTTCCCGAGGTATAAAATTGTTTAATTTAGAAAACTTTGATATAAAACTTGATACAGATTTTATTGGAAGAAATTTTATTTATTGTGATGAAGTTGAATCGACAAATACCTTATTGCTGAATAAAGAAAATAAATTTGGCATTAACGGAACAGTAGCCCTGGCAGAAAAGCAAATAAAAGGAAAAGGAAGAAAAGATAGAATTTGGTACAGCGCTAAAGATCAAAATTTGACATTTTCTATTTTATTGACTGATAAAAAGTATCTAAAGAAATATATGAACATGATAAACTTTGCAGCTTCACTTTCAGTAGCTCTGTCAATTGAAAATTTATTTCAGTTAAAAACTGAATTAAAATGGCCTAATGATATTTTAATTAATGGGAAAAAAACTGCGGGAATTTTAATGGAATCTCTTTCACAAGGTAGTACAGTTGAAAGATTAGTTATTGGAGTTGGATTGAATGTAAATCAAACTTTATTTCAAGGTGTTTATAACTATCCCCCCACATCAATTAAACATGAAACCAATGAAACTGTTGAAAGGGAAAAGCTGCTTTCCGAATTTTTAAATATTTTTGAAGATACATTAAGCAATGTTGAAAAAAATTCAGATGAAATTATAAATGATTGGAAAGCCCGCTGTAGAATGTTAGGAGAAAAAATATCGATCACAGATGGAGATAAATCAATATACGGAATTTTTAATGATATCGACGAAAATGGATTTCTACTACTAAGAGTTGGAAATAAGATAGAAAAAATCCATTTTGGTGATGTCAGTTTAGGCTAAAATAAGTTAAATATGCTTTTAGCAATCGACATTGGAAATACCAGAATTAAAACTGCTTTATTTGAAGATAATGATATTCGTGAAATTAAATCTTTTACAGATATCGGTTCATTACTTAATTACTCTTCTTCAAAAAAGGATATTATTGACATTGCAATTTCTTCGGTTGTTCCATCAACTGCTAACTCTTTAAGTGAGCATTTAAATAAGTATTTGAAAATCTTACCATTTATTATTTCGGCAAATTCAAAATTCAATTTAAAGAATGAATATAAATCACCTAGATACACTTGGAATTGATAGATTATGTTCTGCTGAAGGAGCTTTCTTTTTATTCAAGCAATCAAATAATTTTATAAATTATTCTGATAAAGATTTTATAATTACAATTGATTTTGGAACCGCTACAACAATTAACTTTGTTCAGCATCCAGGAGTTTTTTTGGGAGGAATAATTGCTCCCGGAATAAAAACAATGTTTAATTCTTTACAAAAGAATACAGCTCAGCTTCCGGAGGTTGGAATAAATAATTTTGAAAGTTTCATTGGCACAGATACTAAGCAATCAATTGCCAGCGGGGTTTTAAATTCAACTTTGGGATTAATGGAAAAAACAATTAATTATCTTAAAAATGAATATCATGGAGAAAATATTTTTATTTATGCTACTGGTGGAAATGCTAAGGACATTTTAAGTCACATTAATTTTCGATACAAATTTGAAGAATCGTTAGTCTTGTTGGGAGTAAAAGCAGTGTGGGATATTAATAAAAAGTAGAGTGAATTAAATTTTTATTTTTATGTTGTCAATCAATCTTGTCTTGCCGATTTTACAGGCTATTAAAATATAGTATTCCTTTCCATCAATTAAATCATCAACAAAATTAAATTTACTAGCTTCCACTATTTGAATATAATCCAAATTTGAAGATTTGACTTGCTGAATCAACTTCTTCATATTAGAAATAATTTCTTTTGCGATTCTTTCACCTTGTTTAATCATTTCTTCAGCTAGCTTTAATGATTTTGAAAGGACTAGTGCATCTTCCCTTTCTTGTTCAGTTAGGTAAACATTTCTTGAACTCATTGCCAATCCATCCTTTTCTCGAACAATCGGGCAGACAATAATTTTTATATCAAACTTTAAATCATTAACCATTTGCTGAATTATGGCTACCTGCTGTGCATCTTTCTGTCCAAAGAAAGCATAATGAGGAGAAACACTATTAAACAATATAGAAACTATAGTTGTTACTCCTTTGAAATGCGTCGGGCGTGATTCTCCTTCCAGAATTTTTGCTATACTTGCAACTTCAACATTTGTTTGAAAATCTTTATGGATATATTTCTTCAACTGATGGATTGAAAATTACATCAACACCTTTTTGCGATAATAATTTTTTATCTCTTTCAAAATCTCGTGGGTAAGATTTTAAATCTTCATTTGGAGCAAACTGGGTTGGATTAACAAAAATGGAAACAACAGTTACATCGCAAATTGATTTCGATTTTTCAACTAATGATAGATGGCCTTCATGCAAATAACCCATGGTGGGAACTAATCCGATTAACTTCCCTTCTTTTTTGAATTTTGAGGAAAGCTTATGCATCTCCTCAACAGTTTCTACAGTCTTAATATGAATTTTCAATTCATCAGGGACAATATATTGAACAGATTATCTTTTAAATCTTTTCTAGGAGAAATAATATCCACAAATCCATGTTCTAACAAAAATTCAGAACGCTGAAAACCAGCAGGCAAATCTTTTCCGATTGTTTGTTTAATAACACGCGGCCCGGCAAAACCAATTAAAGCCTGGGGTTCTGCTATATGAATATCACCAAGCATTGCATAACTAGCTGTTGTTCCTCCGGTAGTCGGATCTGTAAGTATGGAAATATATGGAATCTTTGCTTCAGCTAACCTTGCTAATCTGGCACTAGTTTTAGCCATTTGCATTAATGAAAATGCTCCTTCCATCATCCTTGCCCCGCCGCTTGCAGAAACAATTATTAAGGGGATTTTATTTTTAAAAGCTCTATCAGTCAGTCTTGCTATTTTCTCCCCAACAACTGAGCCCATACTTCCGCCGATAAATGAAAAATCCATGCAGCCAAATGCAACTTCAAGTCCATTAATTTTTCCAGTACCAGTTTTAACTGCATCATTCAATCCGGTTTTTTTAATTGTATCCGGAATTCGTGATGAATATTTTTTTGTATCCACAAACTGCAGCGGATCAGCAGATTTCATTTTCTTTTCAATTTCTTTAAAGCTGCCTTCGTCAAGAATAATTGAAATGTATTCTGAACTTCCAATCCTGAAATGGTAACCGCATTTCAAACACGTCCAAAGATTTGCTTCCAATTGTTTCTTGTGAATTATTTCATTACAGCTTGGACATTTTTCCCATAACCCGTCCGGCAAATCTTTTTTCTGTGTATCAGGAGAAATATTTTCTTTTGTTCTTTTAAACCACGGCATATAATTAACTCAAATTTAATTAATTTTTTTGAACATCAGCTTTGATAATAAGAATTTTATTCGGTTCTTCAGGATCATTTGAAGTAACAGCAATAGTTCTTGTAACTTCACCGGATTTATGTGTAGAATCAAATTCAACTCTTATTGATCCTTCTTTTCCCGGATTAATTTTTTTATCACTCAACACTGCTGCTGTACAACCACATGATGTATTAACACTTTTAATCTCTAAAAGAGAATTACCTTTATTCATAAACTTAAATGTAAAATCGACGGATTTGCCTTCTTTAACTTTTCCAAAATCGTGTTCATTTTCGGGGAAATATATTTTGGGAGCAGAAGCTTTTTTTGTTGTATCAGTTTTTAGAATTACGTTACCATCAAACTGAATTTTTAACTGTTTATTTTCAGGATCATTTGATTCAATATATACATATTTAATTTGTTTTCCCGATTTATATGCTGAATTAAATTCAACCTTTAATTCAGTTGATTCATTTGGTGCTAATTTATTTTTTTCGGGATTTGCAGCAGTACATCCGCAAGAAGCACGAACATCTTTTATTAGTAATTCTGCACCGCCTGTATTAGTAATTGTAAAAATATGGCTGACTTTTTCACCTTGAACTATATTTCCGAAATCATATTTCATTGGCTGAACTGAAATTTTTGGGCCTACTATCTGGGCAAGAGATACACTTGAAACGATGATTACATAAAAAAATGCTTTCTAAACATTTTACTTTCCTTTAACAATAAAATTTTTAAAATAATTAGGTTCTAAATAATCATAATCAAAAGTTAGTATTGGTTCTCCAAATAGCTTACACCATTTTGCTACATAAAATGGACTTGGAGAACTTATAACATAATGAGAATTATTTTGAGAATCTACTGAAGAATTCCCGAAAACTATATTGCCTCTATTATGTAATTCTAAATCTTTTTTATTTATAATTTGTAATTTTTCTACAAATATATAATTATCGTCTTTAATTTTAAACTTTGCAAAGTACAACTCTTCCATATTAACTTTATTCGCGATAGAAAATATACTTTCATTATTAGTATAATTTGATATTTGAAAAGCAAGTGCTTCGAATGTTGGCACAGGAGCTATTGGCAGGCCGGATCCAAATGCTAACCCCTTTGCAGCAGACATTCCAATTCTTAAACCAGTAAATGAGCCAGGCCCAGCGGAAACTGCAATACAATTCAAATCCTTAATTTCTATATTTGATGATTTAACCACAAAATCTATTTGCTCAAAGAGTTTCTCCGAATGAGAATTTCTTAAGTCAAGCTTGGCTTCAAAATATTTTTCATCTGAAAAATAAACACAAGCTCCGCATAAATTCCCGGAAGTTTCTATGGAAAGAATAGGTTTAACTTCACTCATGATAATTTACTTTGAACTCTCTTTTTGTATCATCAATAATTATAATTTCAATTTCAATTCTTTTGTTTGGAAGAATTTGAGGAAATAAATTCCCCCACTCAATAAAAGTTATAGCATCCGGATCATTCAAATAATCATTAAAACCTATATCATATAATTCATTTATTTTTTCGATCCTGTAAAAATCGAAATGATAAATTTTATATTTACCCAAATACTCATTTACTATTGCAAATGAAGGACTAGTTGAATTTTCAATCCCGAAATTATTTAATAGCTTTTTTATAAAAAAAGTTTTGCCTGCTCCAAGATTACCATTTAATACAACAACTTCGCCGCCATTTAAAGCGGTAGAAAATCTTTCTGCAAAAGAAGTTGTTTCATATTCTGAATTAACTAAAATTGGATTCTGAAATTCCAAACTTACCTTGGCTCCATTGTAATCACCGGTAAAATCATTTCTTCCATGCTTATACCGCCATGTTGAAATGTATCTTTATAATAACTTAAAAATTTATGATAGTCTGTCGGATAAACGAAATAATAATCTTCTTTAGCAATGATATAATTTATAGTTACTCCTCTTTTCGGCAATTTATAGTCAACAGGATTTTTAACAAAAATAGCATGTTTGTCATCTACTTTTAAATTTCTTCCGTATTTAAATCTTAAATTAGTTGAAGCTTCTTTATCTCCTAAAACCTTTGCCCCGCGCAATGAACGAATACTGCCGTGATCTGTAGTAATAACTATTTTAACATTATTAATTTTTGACAAAGCAATTAATGTTGAAAACAAAGATGAATGTTTGAACCAGCTATTTGTCAATGACCTATAAGCAGGTTCATCCGGTGCAATTTCTTTTAGCAAATCTGAGTCAGATCTTCCATGAGCAATCATATCTAAGAAGTTAACTACCACGGCAGTTAAATGTGTGTTTTGATATGAAAGAATATTCTGTTCAAAATTTCTCCCGACTTCTGGATCAATTATCTTAATATACTTTAATTCATTTCGAAGCTTAATTCTCTTTCTATCAATTAAAAGCTGAAGCAATTCTTTTTCATATTTATTCATGCTTCGCTCATCATCGCTGCCGGATTGCCATAGAGTTGGATAATGTTTTTCAATTTCTGATGGAAATAGCCCTGCAAATAAAGCATTACGTGCATAAGGTGTAGCAGTAGGTAAAATTGAATAATAATAGCTTTTGCTAATTTTAAAATATTCGTTTAGCAGTTTTTCCATAATAAGCCATTGATCAGCACGCATACAATCAAGAACAAAGAAGAAAACCGAAGACTTCTCATCTTCAACATGCGGCAAAACAAAATTATTTACTATTTCTGTTGTAAGCATTGGTGTGTAAGGATCATCTGGCTCATTAATCCAATTTTTATATTTTTTTTCAACAAATTTTGAAAACTCTTTGTTGGCTTCACGTTTCTGGTCATTTAAAGTTTGACGTAAGCCGATTTCAGAGTGAAGATCAAGTTCCATATCCCAGTTAACCATTTTTAAGTAGATATCAATCCATTCTTCAAAATCCAGATTGTTTAATAATGATTGTGAAATTTGATTGAAGTCCTGTAAATAATCTTTTGCAGCGTGTTCACCTGTAATTTTTTTACTTTCAAGAAATTTTTTACAAACTAACAGAACCTGGCTTGGATTAACAGGCTTGGTTAAGTAGTCACTTATTTTACTGCCGATTGCTTCATTCATTAAAGTTTCTTCTTCACTTTTGGTTATCATAACCACAGGGATATTTGAATCAAGTTCTTTTATTTGCGCAAGAGTTTCGAGACCGCCCATTCCTGCCATATTTTCATCAAGAAATATTAAGTCGTAAGCATTCTGCTTTACATTTGTTATTGCATCTTCTCCATTTGTTGAACTATCAACCTCATAACCTTTTTCACTTAGAAAAATGATATGTGATCTTAATAATTCAATTTCGTCATCTACCCATAAAATTTTTTTTGATTTCATTCAAGTTTCCTTTTAAAAGAATATACTATTTATTAGCAAATAAAAAATTAGTGATAAGTAATATTATTACGTCCTATTATATATCACAATTATTGTATTCTAAAAAAACAAATATATCAATTTCAAATAATATAATTATTGCTGAATAGATATATGCACATCCAAACCAGCTTCGTTTGTAGTTGTGGGAGGAATTCGTGCTGCACCTTCCGGCTGTACTGAAGACCTTCTGTAAAATAAAGACAATGTTACTCGCGAACTAATTGTATACTTGATGCGCGGTTCTAATGTAGTTCTTGTTGTTCCATCCTGCGGAGTTCCAGCTTCTCTAAAATCAGTAAAATCATATATAACAGTAGAATTTTTTGTGCTTGTATATGAAAGACTGAACTCAATATCATTTTTTAAAGAAACACCGAAAAGTGGTAATTCAAATCCCGATTTAGAATAGCTGGCGGTGATGCCTATATCTTTTGAAAAAGTTTCATTTATACTTGTAGTTGAAAGACCTAAATCATAACCGGTACGGGTTGAGTATTTAACACTGCTGATTAAGTTTCCGCCCCACACTTCTCCAAAAGTAAAATTTAAACCTACTAAAGGAGAAAACCCATATTCAATTCTTTGTGTTTGGACTTCTTTATCACCTTCGGGAGTAATTCTCCATCCTTCAGTATATGTTGAAGTATACGCATGATCAAGCGTAACTCTTTTTGCAAACGATTTAAAGAGCGGGAATTTTTCTAATCCATCCCAGCTTATTCTCCAATTTGGCCTGGGAATATATTTAGTAACTTGGGACAAAACACTTAATTTTGATAGCCATGGAAAACTTTCAAATCCTTTTATAAAAGCATCAGAAAGGCTTTGATGAGGATTCGCTGAATTTGGATCATATAATTCATTTACTTTTTTAATTCCACTTTTAAATACGCTTAAAAATAAAAATGACGGCATGGTAAAAAATGATCTTGATATAGTACCGGTAGAAGATATATTTCCAATAAATACATTCCCAAAACCGTCAGTATTTATTTGAGTACTTTTATTTAATGACCAGCCAACATTCCAGGTAAGATCAATTTTTGCACCTTCCCATAATGGCCTCGACGTTCTAAAGTCAAAATTATTCTTTTGAGAAAAGTTATCGGATAAGGTACTATTTGGAGTACGGCTGCCAACATCCTGGCTCAATCCAAACATAAATCCTCTTGACGGCCCATTATTTTCATCAAATGAAAATCCCCAGAAATTACTAAACCCTGTCCCTTTACCTTTAATACCAGACTTAGATAGATTATTACTTGAACTAAAATTAAATGAGATTGATTCATAATCAAATAATAAAGATTTTGTGATCGATCTTAGGAATAATAAAGCATTTTTAAGTGCATTTTTTTTATGAACATTCTGGGTTTGTAATGAATCTGCTAAGCCAAGTGAATCGGTCGCAATGGAAGTAGTATCATTTTCTAAACGAGGATTTCTCGTAATATTATTTTGTTCAGGTTGGTTTGATTCACTATTAGGACTAAAAGTTCTATTAGCTCCTCTGCCTCTTAATGCTTGTGCTTGGCCCTGATTATTTTGCTGTTCTTCTTCTTTGCTTGTTTCAAACAAGGGCTCAGTTAATGATTTTAATTTTAATGTTAAACCTGCTTTTGAACTGTTGGAGTACCCTGCGCTTCTTCCGCTTTCTTCATTTCTAAAATCATTATTCCACTGATAACTGACTGAATATCCAGCAGTAATCGTAAAGTATTTATTAATATCCCAAAGCGAAGGCAGTTTTGGTGCAGTCCTAATATCAAAAGTCTGCTGGTATCGAGAGTTCCTTCCAAAAAGATTATTAGCAAATATATCATGCCATATTTCACTTTCAGATCTGAAATTATTATCCTTATCTCTTTCTAAATATGATAGAGAAGAAGAAATATTCATATTATAAGAAGTACTAACGTTTATTAAACCTCCTTCAGTAAGTTTCCATGAATAGTTAAATCCGCGTGTGGTTGTAAAATCACCCGAAGGTGTTGTTTGTGAAGGTGTATTATCACGTTCTCTGGTTACATTAATATTTCTGTTCCTCCTGGCACTTACATTAAGAGAAAGAGATTGGGGAGTAAAATAAAATTTAGTATTCCTATAATCCGAAAATAAAGATAATACACTTCCTAAAATTGGAATATCTGCCGGATAGAAAAAATAGTCCTGGCTAAGATTTAATCCGTAACCTAAATTTGCATTCCAAACCCAGCTTTTATTACTTAATACTGTAGGACTTCTGCTAAAACTTTTATTATAATTAAATCCTAAACTAATGGAATTCCAAGTATCACGGATTAGCCAGTAAGAAGAAGGTATTTTTAATTTTATATTGGAAGCTGACCATGAATCAGATACATTAACTGTTTGAGTTTCCAGTTCAAGGTTTCTTTTAAACTATCGGGAAGATTTTGTTGTGCTTCCATAGCCTTTGACACTTCTATGTCTGTGCCCGGTAAATAAAGCGGCTTGCCAATAGATTCTGTATGTGAGTAATTTAATTTTAAATTACTACCCGGCATATTAAAAGGAAGTAACTTTAATACATTGAGATCAGACGAGATACCCCAATTTCTTGCTTCAACCCTTGAGCCAAATCTATCAGATAATTTATGAAAATATGGGTCCCTTCTGCTCATATTAAAATTTAAAGTTAAAAGGTCAGCCATTTTTAATGATGATGCAATACTATATGCCCAGCCTGGATGATCATCTGCCCCAACAACTCTCAGTTCATTAACCCAAACCTGTCCAGAAATATCAGGTTTATAAAGAGTTGTATTTTTAACTTTCGTTCCTTTAATGTTATAAATTCCAACACTCAAAAATTTAACAGAAGTTAGTGTCGGTCTTCCTTTAACACCATAATAGTGGCCTGTTTTTCCTGGAACCGGCTGTTGAAATAAAGTTGTGTTATCTGGATTTGCTTGTTTAATTTTTGTTAAATCACTAAAATTAATAGATATTTCATTCCAATCCGGCCTAACAGGCTGGCGGTATTCATAGAAATTATTAGTATCAGTACCAAATCTAAGAAATACTTCAGCATTTGGAGGATCAGTCGGTTCTGTTGAAACAGATGTAGGCCCTGTATGCATATCGCCATGAATAAATAATTTCATTTCTTTATAACTAAAAACATCTAAAGGACGCGCCAGATATCTAACAGCTTGCCTTGACTGACCGGCGGGCAAATCATTTAAAATTAAGTTTAAAGATTGCTCATTCTTTAATATATTTTGATCAGGCCTTGTATTATCACGTTCTCTTGTAATACCAGGGGGTATTGTATAGTTTTGATCTTCTTCATAACTGATAACCGATACAGACATTGCTGTATCTTCAGGTATTAGTTTTTGCCATTCACTTCCAACAAGATTAAATTCTGCAAATCTTAGTCTCATATAATTTTGATTTAATCCCGCTGTATCTATTCCAGTTACAAAAAGGCGAATAGCTTCAACATTGGTTAAAGAAGGATCACCAACTTTTTCCGATATATCCTTTAAAGGAATTCGGTATAAATACCATCCCTTGCCACCTTGACTAACTATAAACTTGTTCTTTGTTGAATTGGTATCCAAAGGAATTTTATATCTAAAATAGCTATTAACATTGTCCAAATTTCCATTTCTATTTAGATCTTCTGTATCTGGAAGTCTACCGGCATCAATATTTTGAGAGTTACCCTCTGTACCGTTTACTTTCATATAAGACAAAAAGTCGCCATAAGTAAAGGTACCATAATTATCATTATTAGGATCATCGGCAGCATTTCCTCCGTATAATTGTGCTTCTTGTGCATCAGATAAAGTATCAATCCCAACATCTTCACCTTGATCAATCGCAGTATTTTGATTTAGATCTTCTGTATTTAATTTTCCGTTAGGAATCACATCTTCACTTACTCTTCCTAAGTCAATATATATGTAATTACTATCATCAGGGGGAGCTTGAGCTATATTCATCCAGAATTCTATATATTCAATGTTTTCATCAACTAAATTATTTGCTGTTGATGATAAAAGTTTCATCATTCCCCCCCAGCTTTTTTTAGGATCACTCAAATCTCGAAAATGATTATATGAGCCAGGCAATAATGGATCAAATCCAAAATCCATTACTGTAACATTTTGATCAGAAGTAGCTACTTGTTTTCTTGGCAGTCCGGTTTTAGGGTCTTTACCATATAAGTCAGTAACAGTCACATTTGAAGGATTTGTTGTCACCCACCAGCTTCTTCCTTTATAATGCATTTTATCTTGAGGGGTTTTACCTCTAAGCAATGGTAAACTATCAGGGGGACTTAAATCTTTCCATGCCGTATAAGCAATGCCTATTGGTATTGTTCTTTTTGCTCCTTCAAAATCATCAATATAAGCTATACTTTGATTTTGATCTGAAACAATGGTGCTTTTCTTTGTATTAGGGTCAGGATTCATGTAAGCAACTTCACCGGAAAGAGAAAATGAAGACATTTCTCTAGTTGATGATAGTTTGTCTATTGCTTTAGTTAAAAATGGCAACTCACCGCCTGTTTGAAAATCTACACCATAAATAGTGTTACTCAGCGGTTCCTCACCAATCCTAACTTTATCGCTTAACGTTTGCTGATTGAGATTTAAGATAGAAAATCCCAGCTTTGTTTTATTGGAAATATCAAAAATGCCCCGTGCCCCCAAAAGAGTTTTCGAAGCTAATTGGAATAAATCATTTTGTTCAAAAGTAATCTTCAAATTTGCGCCAGGTACCAACGCAGCGTCATTTCTGATTGTTAATTGTCCTATATTATAATCAACAACATAATCCACACCTTGAGTCAAAATCTGTCCATTTAACGTAACTTTAACTGAATTTTCAACTACGTTAAAACCTAATTGATAAACTGAGGACACATCTCCCGAATATTTGCCGGTTAAAATCCACTTATCTTTTATCTTGTTATAGCTTGCTGCAGTTCGTGTTGTATCATAAATGTCTTCATACTTATATTTTGATGTATCAAGACCAGCAGGCAAGTTGTAACCAAAAGGCTGTAAGGTGGGGAATATAATTTCCCCGGTTTCAGTATTTACAGTTAACCCGGGCTGGAAGTCAAATATGTCATCAGGGTTTGGCGAACCACTTGTGTTTATCCTATCAAGACCAAAAGCTTGCAGCAGCTTAACAACACCATTTTTACCCGGCAATTCAGTTGCGGGTTCCTGGGCCTCCAATTCATATTTTATGTTAAATTCGAATCCTTCTTTTTTAATATTTCTTCCTCCGACAGGATAAATATTTTTAAGCATAAGCTGCCAGGCAGTGGTATAACTGGGCTGCAAATATTTTGGTTTCACCAATTTCAAAACTAATTTTGATGTATCATTTTGTGATTTACTTGATAAAAATTCCCCATAAAACTTTCCACCTAATGTTTGATAAGCAACTGCTATTGCATCTTCATCATTTATATTTGTATTAAATGTTATATAACCGGTTTCCCTATGTATTATATAATCATCTCCTTCGGTTAAAAGAACAAATCTGCCTGTTTCAGTTCTACCTGGGGTAGAATTAAAATCTTCCTTTCTATCGCTGTCAGGGTATTTTTCTCCTGCCTTAAGAGGAGGAAGATCAATAGATGCATTAGCCCGCCTTTCCTTTGATTTATCCTGCACATAAGTTTGAGTAGATTTCCAAACTTCAATTTTTGATATGTAGTGTACTTGGACTCCATTTTCTGTCACAATTTCAGCGGGTGAATTAGCATAATATTTATTAAATATATTTAAACCTGAAGAAGTATCTGCATAAATTGAATCAACAAAGAAATGGTTTCTAGAATAGTCATAAGCCCTTATTTCGAAATCTTGAGAAGTAGAGCCGCCTGAGACAGCAACTTCTTTTACCTCGCTTTTCTTTTGGCTTGCAATAGTAGTTAAACTTAAAGGGCCCAATTTAAAATTAGCTTTTATACCAAACAAAGCTTCACTTCCACCAACTAAAGGAGAAGTTTGAAGTGAAACATTACCGGCTTCAACATTTTGAACTATTTCATCTTCGTATCCGGTATATTTTATTTTTAGTTGATTTTCATATTCAAAAGTTCTTTCAGTGTTCCAGTCTGCACTAATATTAAGTTTGTCTCCAATTGTACCATTTACATTAATTTGAACTTGCTGCTTAAAATCCGGTTCGTTTCTAGTGTTACCAAGCAAGGAAGCTGTTACACCCTCTGTAGTTTCACTTCGCCAGGCACCATGAATATCCACCGCACCGCCAATTCTTAAACTAATTTTTGGCTCTCCAAAAATGCTTAACACTCCTACACTTGGTAGAGGAATTTCAAAATTAGTTATGTCTGTAATTAATTTTGATAAATCTTTTTTGTTGCTTTTTAATTCGTACTGATATGCCTGGTCCTCCCATAATTTTCTCTCTTCATTATCAATACGCTCTTTAATATATTCATCAATAGGCATCCTTAACAAAATCTTTGTTTGTTGCCCAGAAATGTATTCTTTTACTACAACGTATTTACCGGTTGAGTCTATTTCAATTTTCTTTTCTCTAAGATTACCTAAAGGGATAAAAAACTTTGAATGTCTGGGATTAGATAATCTTGTATAAGGAACATCAACACGACTATGCCTGAAGAATTTTAATCTGGCAGTAGAATCCATTGCCATAGGATCGTGTAATAGTGAATCATAACGGCTGGCATAGCCAACAAGCCCTGAACCGGCACTTGTATCATTAGGATTTACAAAAGCATTAGGATCTCTCCATTGGCCGTTAGTATCAGGAGGTGCCGGCGCTGAAAAATTAATATCCGAAAGAGAAGCATATTTAGTAGGTGTTGGTTCAATATCTTTGACGGATTGAACATTATTATCCGGCAAAGGTACTTTAATTTTTTCAGAATCGTTCGTTTTGTTTAAAGTATCTCTATTGTAATTGAAGAAAGCATCAATCCAATAATTTTTATTTACCTGGGAATTATACGGAGAACTAAACCCTAAGCCGGATGCCGCATAAAAAACGACTAAATAAACTAAAGCGATGCGGAGGCCTTCCCTAATAAAATTTATTTTCTTTTGTCTGATAAAGAGCCTTTTATGAGAATTATTACTTATAAATCAAACAGTAAAAATATATTCTATATTTAATTCTCCTTTGGGATATTGAAGTAAAAAAAGACTGGAAAAATTAGGCAATAAACGGTTTAATTTCAATAACTCCATAACTCTATTTAATTTTGAAATTTAACTTAAAGCTAAATTTTATTTGAATTAAGGTAATTTTTTATCACTCATAAAAATTGGGATATTTTTTGTAATTAATTCATTTGATATCATTTTGTCAATTCATCAATTATTTTCTTATGAGCGGGATATTTTTTTATCAATTCATTCTTGTCCGCAAGTTCAAAATCTTCAAAATCAAAGCCTGGAGAAACGGTACAGCCTATTAATGTGAAGGAATTTTTTCCTTTTACTTTTGCTCCAAACCAGTTCCCTTTTTCAATTACTATTTGAGGTGCTTCATTGGTTTCTAAATTCTTCCCTAAAATTCTTTCTTCTAGATTTCCATCGGAAGATAATGTAAAAATCTTAATTGGGCTCCCATCATAAAAATGCCATATCTCATCTGATTTTAATCTATGAAATTTTGAAACTTGCTCTCCCTCAAGCAAAAAATAAATCGATGTTGACAAATTTCTTGCAGAAGTATATCTATTTGGTAAATGCTCAGCTTGAATAATTTCATTAGAACGGTAAACTTCTTTAAAGTATCCACCTTCTGGGTGTGCAATAAGATTTAGTTTTTCTATATAATATTTAGCTTGTTGATTCATTAAATTAATTTATAAAAATTATTGTGCCCATCAATTGAAGCTGTCTCAAAACTGTCATTCTGAATTTATTTCGGAATCTATTATTTCGATTTTGAAATGAAATTAGAACCTGAAACAAGTTCAGGTTGACAAAATCTGACTTTTGAGACTACCTCAATAAACAGTCCATATTAACAATTTAAAATATAAAAAAGCGTACAAGATAATTTGTACGCTTTTAATTTCTGCCGCTTTAATGTTTCTATTATCTCTTATCAATAAAAACATATGGACGTTTGGTTTCACCGGTATAAATTTGTCGCGGGCGATAAATTCTTCCACCAGGAGTTTCTCTCATCTCTTTCCATTGAGCAATCCATCCTGGAAGCCTTCCCAAAGCAAACATAACGGTAAACATATCAGTTGGAATTCCCATTGCTCTATAAATTATTCCGCTATAAAAATCTACGTTAGGATAAAGTTTTCTCTCTACAAAATACTCATCATTTAAGGCTGCATCTTCCAATCCTTTTGCAATATCAAGCAACGGATCGTTTTTACCAAGCTTACTTAAAACTTTATCAGCAGCTTTTTTCAAAATTCGAGCACGCGGATCAAAATTTTTATAAACGCGATGGCCAAATCCCATTAATTTAAACTCAGAAGATTTATCTTTAGCCATGCCAATATATTTTTTATACCCGCCGCCGTCAGCTTTGATCTGGTTTAACATTTGAATTACTTTTTGATTTGCACCGCCATGCAAAGGTCCCCAAAGCGCACTTATACCGGCAGAGATTGAAGCAAATAAGTTTGCTTCACTGCTTCCAACCATCCTTACCGTTGAGGTACTGCAATTTTGTTCGTGGTCAGCATGGAGAATCAATAACAAATCAAGAGCTTCTTCTATTTCTTTTGTTACTTCGTATTCTTCAGCCGGAACAGCAAACATCATATGAATAAAATCAGCGGCATAGTTCATATCATTACGAGGATAAATATAAGGCTGGCCGATTGATTTTTTATATGAGAATGCTGCGATAGTTTTCAGCTTAGCAATAAGTCTGATGATATTTAAATTTTTATCATCTTCAAAATTCGACTCAGGATAAAATGCTGAAAGAGATGCAACCATTGAAGCAAGTATTCCCATTGGATGTGCTGATGGAGGATATCCTTCAAAAAACTTTTTCATGTCTTCATGAATAAGGCTGTGGTGTGTAAGCCCGTAATGGAAATCGTCTAATTCTTTTTTTGTGGGAAGATTTCCATATATAAGCAAATAGCAAACCTCAATGAAATTAGAATTTTCTGCGAGCTCTTCTATGGGGTAACCTCTGTATCTTAAAATCCCTTTTTCGCCATCTATAAAAGTAATGGCACTCTGGCAAGAACCGGTATTTCCATATCCATTATCAGCAGTGATTGCTCCTGATAATCCACGCAATTTGGAAATATCGACTCCAACTTCTTTCTCAGAACCTATAATCAAAGGAAGGTCATATTCCTTGTCTTCGACAATTAGCTTAGCGGATTTCATAACTATAAATCCCCTTTCCGATTTATTGTTAATAGAAATTTATTATATGATAAACTTTATTCATTAAGAGATAAAAAATTTTTCTATTAATTACCCCTTAATTAATAATTTATGAATCCAACTTAAATAAACGTGTTTTAAGATTCAACAAAATTCTACCGGGTAGTGTAAAGAATTTCCAAGACAGGAAAAATGAACCATTGAAATATTAAATTTATTAAATATTGTTTATTATCATTTCCGCAGCCATCCTCCCGCTTTTTACTGCACTTTCAATAGTTGATGGGAGTCCAGTATCTGTCCAATCCCCTGCAAGAAAGAAATTTGAATATTTTGTTTTATTTGAAGGACGGTTATTTAAAATTTCATTTGATGGTATAAAAGTAGAACGTTTCTCTTTTATAATTTTATAAGATTTAATTCCCTCTTTATTAATATTGACAAACTTCTTCAATTCACAGCTAATCATTTCAAAAATTTCTTCTTTATCTTTTTCCATATAACTCATTGGCATCGCTAATTACCAAAGTTAAATGAGAGCCATGTTTGAATATCCAGTGGAGCCTGGAATTAATCAATCCGTAAAAAGTTTTTTCAAGGTTATTTTTATGGAGCCAAATGTGAATAGAAAGTATGGATGAATATTCAAGCTTCAAATTATTATAAAGTGAACTATCATCAACTAATTTTTCTAAAGCATATAAAGGAACCGCAGAAATTACGTAATCGAAATCTTCAATTATTCTTTTTGAGGTTACGATTTTATGGATTTTATTTTTTTGAAAAACAAATTTATTCGCTTGTTCAGAAGTTGTAATAGTGCCATTATTCTTTTCAATAAATCTTTTTGCATCCAAACAATAAGTTTCTGTTAATCCTTCTTTCGGAAGAATAATTGATGCAGCTTTATTCCCTTTAAAAAAAATCTGTTTAAGAACATCTGCAAAAGTTTTTGCAGAAGAATGTTTAGTATTTGTATTCAATGCCCCGACAGCTAAAATATTCCAGAAAGCCTTTTGGATATTTTCATTTTGATTTTCAAGCGTAAGCCATTGATAAACTGTCAGTTTGCTTAATTCATTGTCAGTATAAAAATAAATTTTCAAGAAAAATTTTAATAATTGAAATCTCTCCTTAAGAGTAATTGCTTTATAATTGAGCAACCCAACTAAGTAAATTGAATGGATAAAAAAATGATGAACAATCCAAAGGAAGGAGTATATTATTCTCCTTTAAAAAATTTACTTTAAGTTTTTTTTGAACTTCTAAATTTTTATAGGCACCAATCTTCTTTAAGAATTTTAAAGTGTCAGTGTAACAGCCCATTAAAATATGCTGGCCGTTATCAATTATTGTTTGAGTATCTTTATCGGTAAGTGAATATGCTCTGCCACCTAATTTTTTAGATGCTTCAATTACTTCAACCTGAAAACCTGCTTTGGAAAGATAAACTGCGGAAGTTAGTCCCGAAAACCCAGCCCCAACTACAATACATTTTTTCATTAATAAACTAAGCTATACTTTGCCCACACGCCAACAGAAATTCCGATTTTTTCAAACGTAGAAACTCTTATATTTTTTTGATATATGTCGTAGTCAGCTTCAATAATTTTATCCAAAAGCTTTTTATAAATATGCTGCATGGCTCTTGCAGCGAACATCGATGACTTATCATCAAGATTTAAATTGTGAGTTGCCAATTCAAAATATTTATTTGCCCGTTCTGTTTCGTATTCCATCAAAGCTTTAAAACTTGGATCATATTTATTTTGCATTAAGTTTTCTTCACTGTAATTGAATCTTGCCAAATCTTCCTGGGGTAAATAGATTCTTCCCCTTTGAGAATCTTTCTTGATATCTCTCAAAATATTCGTCAACTGTAAAGCAATTCCCAAATTAACGGCAAAATCTTTGGCTGACTTATGCTTGTACCCAAAAATTTCTATGCACATCAAACCAACCGTTGAAGCAACGCGGTAACAGTATAATTGTAAATCAGAAAAAGTCAGGTAACGCTTTTTCTGCAAATCCATTTCCATTCCAATTATCAATTCAAAGAAAGGTTCATAAGGAATGTTAAATTGAGAAATAGTTTTTGCTAGTTTATTTAAGAGTGGGTACTCCGAATGTCCACGAAAAGCTTTTTCCAGTTCAATACGCCATTTACGTAATTGCTCATACTTTATATCATCTGCTTCATTACCTTCATCAATAATATCATCGGTCTGCCTGCAAAATGCATAAACAGTATTCATAGCATCCCGTTTTTCTGTAGGAAGTAAATTAAAAGCATAATAAAAACTGCTTTTACTGCCTTTGGCTATATCTTTTGGATCGTCATTCATTTGAGAAATAATGACCTTATAAATAAAAAACTTAAATCAAACTTGGTTAATTCAGGCCGTCGGTTTAGAACATCGTAGTCTATTTTTTTTATCTTAGTCAGAATTTTCACACCACCTAAAATCGTCCAAGCAATTTCGCATTTCAATCTTCCCTTCAAATATTTTAGAAGTTCTCTTCCTTCTAAAAAAAGCTTTTCAGCTCTTTTAACATTAGCTTCCAAAACCAGCTTAAAATTAAGATTATTTTCCTTTAACTCAAACACAATTTTTTCAACTTTGTATTTTTTTAGCTCATCCTGGGGAATGTAAATTCTCCCCTTCTCCCAATCGATTGAGACATCCTGATAAAAATTTGTCAATTGAAGCGCTGTACAAATTTTATCCGAAAGCATAAAAGCATTTTCATCACGGATATCAAACAACTCAAGAATTAATCTTCCAACCGGGTTTGCAGAATTTTCACAATAACATAAAAGTTCATTATAATTTTCATATTGCTTTTTGGTCACATCCTGCTTGAAAGCTTTAAGCAAATTATAAAAATGCTCGGGGCTTAATTTTCTTACTTCAATTGAGTTTTTAAGAGCGACTTCAAACTTATTATCGGGATTTCCATTTAATAATTGAGTTAATCTATATTCAAATTCATCTAAGTTCTTTATTCTTTCTTCTTCAGAAAAATTTCCTTCATCAGCTAAATCATCAGCTGTTCTGGCAAACCAATAAATAATTGCAACATGTTTTTGAAGATGTTTGGGAATTAAAAAAGAAATTACCGGGAAATTTTCATAATGAGCGTTCGCAAAATTAACAGCATCTTCATAAGCTGTTTCAATATTCCCAGAAAATTGTTCCATTAAATTTTAGAATTTAAAAAGAAGTTTGATACAAAAAGATACGAAAATTTATAAAGAATATTAGGAAAGCTTAAAACTTATTTGGATTAGAATTGTTGGGTTGGAATAAAACTTATATGAACTGCTAAGGTAAAAAAAATGGAATGCCAGAATTATTATTCCAACATTCCATGATTCTAAATAATTAAATCGTGTTCGGTAATTACATCTGCATTAAAAAGATTTTTTCCAATGAAGCAATTACTCTTTCACGGAAAATTGGTTTTGAAATAAAATCATTAAATCCTGCTGCAATAAACTTATCCTGGTCGCCTGGCAATACATAAGAGGTAACTGCAATTATTGGAAGCTTTTCATAACCAGGCAATCTATGAATCATTCTAAGTGCATCAAGGCCGTTATACTCACCGAGAATATTTATGTCAATTAAGATAAAATCGAAATCATATTTATCAAGTAAAGGCAAAGCTTCTTCAAAGCTTACTGCATATTGAATGTCTTTTAAATCTTTCATCTGCAAACTGTATAATATTTGCGAATCAATTTGGTCTTCTATATAAAGACATGTTAATTGTGATAAATCAACATTATACTCCTGGCTAAAATTATAAGGGGTTGTAGTTTCTTCTTCCATTTTATCCTCAACTGGTTGTTTAACAACTTTTGAAGTTGAAATCTCGTTATCTATTTCTTCTTCTTTTTTATTTAAGATATTTTCTGTTTCATTTATTACTTCGTTTTCTTTTTCATTTACCAAAACAGATTCAACAATTTCATCTTTTGAAATGCCATGTGTATCATCAGTAATTTTCTGATGAACAGAAGGCTCGCTGCTAACTTCTTTTTCTAAATTAAGCGGGAAAATAAACCCTGAATCTTTTTTATCATCAAAATTAAAATAAAATTTGCCGTCTAAAATAATAAGCAAAGATTTGGCAAGCTCAAGTGACATTTTGGAAATACCATATTTCTTTCTTTCTGAAGAATTTGCAGTCTTAAATAAATTATTTAAGGCATCTGCAATGTGAGAAGACATTGATGAATAATTGTCTTTAAAAGTAATTATAAAACTATTCTCATCAAATTGCGATGCAGATAAATAAAGTTTGCTACCACCGATTAACTTAGTTGCGGTTTTAACAAGCAGACTAATCAACTTCATAAAATTTGATTTATCAGAATTAAAAGTAAGAGATGAAGAAATTTTCCCATAAGCAAAATCAACCACATTTGACCCGATTATGTTATGGAAATTACTATGAATTTCATCCACCACATCAGTAATATTTATTTTTTCAATTTTCAAATTCTCTACAGTCTCATTAATTTTTGAATACTCTGCAGCTGTGTTTATACTGTTTAACAACACCTCTTTATTATGATTTATAATATCTATCGACTCAATTTGCTCATCTGTCGGATTTTTTATGCTTTCCATTATTTCCTGTGTAAATCCAAGAATGACATTAATAGGGGTCAATATTTCGTGAAAGATATTAGAAAGTGAAGCAGGCGAAACATCTGCTTCAGGTATATTCTTCATGTTTATTGTTTCAGTTTCTGTCTCGACTTTGTTTTTATAAATAGCTTCTTTTTCTTTCTTAACTTTGACTATTATATTGAAGCTGTTTATTTCATTATCAAAATCTAAAATAGGAATTGAAGTAATTTCAGTTTCAATTAATTCCGAACCATAACTTTTAAGCTTACAATTAAAAATTTGATTTTCTTTTATGTTTGATTGAAAAATACCGGAATTAATCTTCCCTCTATTTTCATCTTCGACTAAAACAGTAAATGAAGAATTAATTAACTCCTTTTTTGATCGGTTTAAAACTTCAATCGCTTTTTGATTTACTTCTAAAATAAACCCTGAAGGATCTGTAATAAATTGAGAATTATCTGCAAAATTAAAAGATGCCTGCTGCATTTGCTTTTTCTGCTGAAGTTCAAATCTTCCGGTTACATCTTTTATGATATTAAAACAAGCATCCTTGTCGCCGTATTTAAAGCCCAGCTTGCTAATTTCCACATAAACAAAAGAGCTGTCTTTTTTTCTATGTTTAAATGGTTTACTGAATTTCCCTTCTTTAGCTTGATTATTAGTATCTAATAAAGTCTGAATATCTTCAGTAGTATATAAATCAGTTAAATCCATCTTTAGGAATTCATCTCTGCTGTAGCCGTATAATTCCAATGCAGCATTATTTGCTTCAAGGAATATTAAATCCTCCTTGCTATAAATAATAATCGGTTCAGGATTATTCTTAATTAATAAATCAAACATTTTGCCTTTGTTATTTAACATAGCTTCAAAATCTTCAGAAGATGAAATTTCATCTATTTGCATACTAACACCTTCTATCTGTTTTTCTGTATCGAAAATTTTATTTAAAAATATTTTCACATCCTCTGTTGAAGATATCCCACTTTTATCAAATTGTATTTTATAATTAAAAGACTGTTCATGAAGATTTGATAAAATGAACTGCTCTATCTTAAATGACAAATCATCATGAAAAATTTTCTTATAACTAATTTCTTGCGATAACTTCAAATCCAAATTAATTAAGCTGTAAAACTTTTCGGAACCTGTAATAAATATTCCCTGCTTATCAAACAAAGCAAAAGCTTTTGGCAAACTATAAACAACTGCATTAAAGTTATTTTCTTCGCCTTTTTTTAATCCAGAGAAAGCTTTGCTTATTTTTTTCTGTGCAACTCCTACTAAAGCAATTGTATTATTTTCAGAATCCGTAATGGGAATTTCAATTAATTGAAAGCTGTCAATATTTGGAATTCCTTTAAACGGTATTCCTTCTAACAAAATTGAATTGGTAGTCTTCTTTATATAATCTTCAACTGCAATTCTAAAGTCTACAAGATGCGGAAGTATAAATGATTTTTCAGATTTACTTTCAAGCTGGGAATTTTTTAATCCTAAACTTTTTGACAATTTGTTATTAACTAAAACATAATTCCCGTCTTTATTGATAACCCAAATCATTTCTGAAAAAGCGTCAATTTTATTCCTTATTTTTTCCTTAGTTAAAAAAGTAAATGGATATGATGAAGCAATTTCTTGAACAACACTAACTATATCTTTGTTATTAAAAATTTCTTTTAACTTTTCAGTAACAAGGTTAATATTAGTTAATCCTCTTATAGTCAATTTATTTTCAACAGGGTAAAAGCTGCAGAATAAATAAGAAGTATCTTCATCATAAAAAGTATTGATAACTACTTTTGCAGAAATGCTTTTATCATTTTTTAAAATGATATCGATATTTTTTTCAAGCTTAATTCCTTGTGTTAAAACTTCACTGAACTCTTCATTAAAACTTTCGGCTGATTGATAACTTAATACGTCATATATATTAGTAATGGAAGAATCAAATTCTAATAAAGATGATGCTTCATCATTAAAAGTTAAAATGTTTCCATTCTGGTCAAGAACTATAAATGGAGTTTTGATAGTATCTTTTATGGAGTTAAATACTGCAAAATTTATTTTATTCTCATTTTTCACTGCAAAATTATCCGGATGTTTATTGAATATTTTTTGTTTTTATCATTATCGTTTTAGTTTCAAAAGGATTTAATTCATCAACATATATTTTAAGCTGATTTTTTTCTTTATCAAAGTCATATTTTAAGTCTTTAAATTTTGACAATACACTTATGTTATTAGTTAACTTTGGATTACCTAAATATAATCCAAGTGCTGCATCTGCAACTTTAGTGCTGCCGGCGTTTTTTATTTCTATTTGTAACGAATCTTCGTATACTTTTTTTATTGATGCTGATAAATTATTTTTTGCTCTCCACCAATCATTAACTTTATTGGCAGTTGTTATCCAAGAGTTTTTTTCTTTAAACTTATCAATACAAATTCTAAGTGCTTCAACATTTTCTTTTAGACATTGAAGCTGGGTATGATAGTTTAAAACATATAATCCGCCTTCATTATTTACTCTTTTATAATCAAGCAAATATCTTGCTGCTTGCTTATGATAATCTTCAATTTTAAATCTTATTAATAAATCATAATCATCATAACCTGTTTCAGGAATAACAAGCAAATCTTTATCATTATCGTAAAATTGAGGAACAGACCTGTCTTCAAAATTATCGGAAGCTAAAAATGTAAAATGAAGATTCTTCATGCTTCAACTGTTTTATCATCATAAACAGTTTCCGGCGGACGAAAGCCTAATATTTTTCTTCCGCTTTTTTGTTCAAGAGTTTTTCTTGCTGTTTCAAGCCGCTGATATTGCTGATTGTAAGTTTGAAATTGAAAGACATCGTGATTATCGCCATGTAATCCGATATCTCCATTTTGTAAAATTTGATTTAATGCGTCTGTTGTCATTACATCAGTTAAGATATAAAATTGACCTTCAACGTTTTCCTGATTAAGAATTTTTGTTGCATTTACAATATTATCAAATTCAAATTCTACATCGCAAGAAACAATTACGGCAGAATTTTTCCCATGCGGCCATGTTTCTACCCATACTGAACTTTTCTCTTGCAGCCATGAAATTGAATTGAGCAATAAATTATTAAAAGCATCCTGATGAATTTTAGATCCAACAACTTCTGAAAAATCAAACCCAATCCAAACAAATTTCCCATTATCTTTCTTTCCATAAGCAATTGATGTTGTAAGAGAATCATCAGGCAAACCTGCATAAGGGAAATCATCATTATACCAGTAACCCACAGCATGTGTATAAATTGAATTTACTTTTGCTTTTACTGGGAAGATTAGAAGCATCAACTCTTAATCTAAAACCGGCAGGGACGTTTATTGATAATGGAGTATCACCTTTAATAGAATGAACTTTACTTAATTCAGTTTTTCCGATTACACCATTGTAAGAAAGTCCAAATAGAGTATTTAATATTTCCTTCCCTCTTTCTTTCCCATTTTGGTCTTTTTCACCTACAATCTTATTTGCAAAAACTGATTTTCCTTCTTTTAGAAACAATTCAATATTATTCAATTCATCTTTACTTAATACAACTGAATTAGGAAGAACTAAGACAGAATAGTCATCAGATAGTCCGGATTCCAAATCATTATCAGTAATTACTGCATAACTAATTTTATTCTGGATGAAGAACAATTCCCAAAAAGTAATTTGGTCATGAACGAATGTGGAATTTTTTGGCAATAACTTTTCAGAGTAATTTGAATAAAGCAATGCAACTTTAGCATCATCACTTTTTGAAAAAATAAATCCGCTAAAAACTAAAATTAGTGCAAACGATATGTTAATTATTTTTATTCGCATTGCGATCACTATGTGGCAATTATATTTTTCTTAAACATTTGGAATATCATAATCTACATAATAAGTTCTGGACTCATTTCCAGTCAATCCATCAATATAAACATGAAGAATTCTTGTAAAGGGGTTATACTGATATTTAGCCGGTTTTGAACCAATCAATTCTGTACTAAGTGAAATATTGCTTGCATCAACAACCATATCTACTTCTACAACCAAATCATTTATTGTTTCTTTCCCGGGATTTGAAATTGTTAAAGCAACTCTTCTATCACCTCTTTTATCAACTCTTATTTCAACATAGCTTCTTTTAGCATACCATTTTTGAATTTCTTCACAAGTAGTTATCCAAAATTTTTTCTGCTTTAAATCATCAATTACATCCTTAACTACTCCAATATACTTAGGATTTGCCTGATAATCGGTATGAATTTTAAATATATACATCCCACTTTCAAATAGAACTCTATCAATATCTTCTTGGTAGGTATATTTCTGAAAACCTATATCTGTTAATCCAAAATCTCTAATAATTTCATAGTCATCTTTAGAAGTTTTTGCCATTGAAAAGATTCTTTCATCCCCTCGAATAATTGTTTTAGGGACAGACCGATCAGACAAAGAATCACTTAAAATATATTTGTACCCGGCATTTATTAATGCCCTTAATGTATTTTGGTCATACAAACCGTAATAAGGAAGAGCCCCTAAAATTTTTGTTCGTGTAGCTGCTTCTAATTTCTTTTTTGCATCAATTAGTTTTTCTGTTTGAATTCTTAAGCTGTTCAATTTATTTATCGTATCATTATTTGAAGACAAATAGCCAATATTAACAATGGCTGCAACTTCACCATAATTTTTAAGCTGACTTATTGTTTGAGAATACTCGTTTATATTTTTTGGCTCAATCAAAAAAGTTGATTTAACTTTTTCATTTTTTAATATAATTAACAGACTGTCTAAATTTTTTGAACCGTTAGTTAGCACCGGAGTGATAACTGCTGCTGCACTGTAATTGCTTGGCCAATCTCTTACATAAGCAATCGGAGTGTAAGTAAGCCAATGAACTGAATTTTGGAATAACCTGTCAAAATAAAGGTAGTCCTCATGACTGCCTAAAACGGAATTGATTTCAAAGCCCATCCAAACAAATCTACCTTCACCATATTTACCGAATACAATTCCTGCACTCTTTTTTATTTCATTACGAACCAATCCTTTTTGCAAACGGTAATTATACCAGAAACTTACTTGAGTTGTTCGCGGGTCAAGAACTTCAACAGCCATTGGGCGGTCCCAGGTAGCAACTCGGAGAGGAAATCCGGTTGGAACATTTGCGGTTATTGGAAGCCCGCTTCTAATTGTATGAACTTTAGAAGCTTCATCATTTGAAATTTCTTTTGTGAATTTTATTCCAAAAACTTCAGAAAAGAAATCCCAGCCCCGCCATTTTCCATCTTCAGAATAAGAAGCAGTTCCGCCGGTGGCAAATATACTTCCTCCTCTATTCAAATATTTTTTTAACTGGATTATTTCTTTATCGCTTAAAGATTTTGAGCCTGGAAGAACAATTAAGTTATATTTATAATGTCTTCCTAATTCAATAGTACTGTCATTTATTACGTCAAAATCAAAGCCGATTGCTCTTGTATATTTTTCCCAGGTCAGTATATTATCTTCCAGCCATTTCCCATTATCAGGCAGTAAATTTTTTGTGTATTGAGAATATAAAATACCAATCTTTGCATGTTTGCCTTGAAAAACTTTTCTAAATAAGCTGGCGTCAGGAACAAAATCGCTTGAAGAAAATCTGCCGTAAACTCCACGAAGAACATATACATAAATAAAAACAGCACAAATAACTATAACCAACCCGGTTAGAATTATAAGTGCTTGATTTATACCGCGATATTTAGTTTTCTCTACCGCCATTTAATTTTGCTTGTTTCATCCTCTATAGGAGGAACGTAGCCTTCCATTGTGTACTTTAAAAATTTATCTTCTTTATTCAATCTTAATTGCTTCTTTTCCTTATTCTGAACTTCCTGAATTTTTCTTCTTGGAAGAGGTCCCGGTTGCCCTTTTTGCACAACAGTTGCTTTCTGTGTTTCTTCTCTATTATTTCTTGCATAAACCTCTTCAATCCTTTTTGCTATTTTAACTTTGTCGGTTTCGTTTTCATATTTAATTTGCTCCAAAGGTGTCAACAGTTCGCCTTCAACCACATCAGTTTTTTTGGCTATTACTGCTTCACCTTTCCGCTCTCTAATTTTATAGAGAATGTAAGCTCCAATTGCCAATATGAATGTGCAAATTGTAGCTACAAGAATAATAGTTGCTAATATCGGTATTAATTCCATTTTACCCTCACGAAATAAAAAATTGTTTTAAGCTTTAATAGTTCCTACACGTTCCAATTTTCCCCAGCCCATTTTGATTCCTAAAAATTCCTCTATAGTTGACATCGCTTTACAGATATCAATTATCAGAATAAAAAACATTCTATAAATTATAGCATATCCCACCAACCTGAATTCCTCCTTCTCAACAGCAACGCAATAAAGTGCTGTCGCAATATCAAGAAGTGCTAAACCTGCCCACCAAAAGAAAATTAATTTTGAAAGGCCGAAACCAATCGCTGCAAAAATGAAAAATACATTTGCTGCTATATTCATAGCAGGCCAGATTAATGCTTCATAAAACATTGCCCATAAGACTAAGGTGTCTCCAAAGTTTAAAGTTGGATTGAGCATTAAATTTTTATGTTTTCTTATTGATTGAATTATTCCTCTTGTCCATCTATATCTTTGCTTCAATAATTGCTGAAGCTTTTCCGGAGCCTCAGTAAACGAAATAGAATTTGGTTCGTAATAAATTTTCCATCTATTAGCTAAAATCTTTAAAGTTAAATCCGCATCTTCTGCAAAAGTTTCACTTGAATAAAATCCAGCATCAATTATCGCCTGTTTCCTAAACAATCCAATTGGCCCCGGAATTATATTAACAAGACGGACATAACTTTGAGCACTGCGTGCCATGTTTAAGCCCTCTACATATTCCAAAGCCTGCAAGTCAGTAAAAAACTTTTTACGGTTTAAAACTTTTACGTTCCCGGCAACTGCTCCAATTTTAGGGTCAGCAAAATGACGAACTGCAAGTTTTAACGAGTCAGGTGAAAGCTGCGAATCTCCATCCATGCACAAAACAAAATCTGCTTTAGAATGATTTATGCCTGCATTTAATGCCTGAGCTTTTCCACCATTAGGCCGATTGATTAATGATACTTTAATTTTCGTATGCACTCCATCTTGATATCCAACTAATTCTTCCGCAGCTTTTGCAGTTTCATCTGTTGAACCATCATTAACAATTATTATTTCATAATTTGAATAATCCAATTCCAGCAAAGAACCAATTGACTGTTTTACAACTTTTTCTTCATTATAAACAGGAACAATAATGGAAACGAAAGGAGCAAATCCATCTGTTGATTTATAAGTATATTCATTTAAATAAAGATAAGCCAATACTAAAATAGCGAAGTATCTTACCAGCAATACAAAAAGGAAAATTACTAAGGCAACAATTGCTGCATACTCTAACAAAGAACTGACTGAAAGAAATGTATAAGGTAAAGTGTAAATTATAATGTAAAGCAAAATTGCAGATAGAATTCCACTTACAAGAATTCTTCTTAAATATTTCTTACCAAGATTATTCCTGGTAGAACCATTATTATAAATGTCTTCAATTAAAATTTTTTGTTTTTGTATTTTATTTTCTAATCGCATAGCGAACCCGTATTTACAGCATTTTATTTAATTTGCCAACTATAGTGCCATTTAATTCAACAAGTTTTGGGGAAATATATACTTCTACTCTTCTCAGAATGCAACAAAAAGAGGAATACGGTATAATTCTGTATCGAATTAAAACAAAAAGTAAAAAGTGGAAGACTTAACCTGCTTTAAAGATGGTAAAAATAATCTTCGATTAAAAGTTATTTTTAAAATCTTTTATCTGACAGTACACTTAAATTAAAATCCCCAAAAAGCAGCAGCAAAGAATGATATTGAACTATAACCCTCTTCATTTCTTCTTGTACTTCCTGCTCTTATACTTCCCTGCAAAGATAAATCTTTGAAAATTTTATATTCTGCTTCTCCGTAAGCTTCACGCAGAACAAAATTGGTTCCAGTAATCCATCCAACTTTTCCGCCTACGGTGAAATTTAATTTTTCATTTTTAATTAAATTTAAATCAGCCCATAAACTATGTGATTCAAAATTTGAAGGAGAATAATATAAAGGAGAAACTTCTTTATAATTGTCATAATAGTATTCGTAGCCTAAAGTAGAAATCAGAAAAAATTTTCTTTCCTATTCTAAATTCAATTTCATTTCCTTTGTTCTTATCATAAACATAAATGTAAGAATATTTCCCTGAAGCAACCACACCATTTATTTTTTGATATTTTGCTTCAATGCTGTAATCATCAGCTTTTAATCTATTATCAACGAGATTTGTTGAATAAAGTAATTGAGCTGCATCCATTGAGTTATAGCTTGCTTCAATTAAATACTCATTTTCTTTTTCGGCTTTTAAGGATGCTTGAAAGACTTCTCTACTTTGTGAGTTTGTAAAATATGTTTTTCCATAACCCGAACTAAATGTAAATACATTTGCAAATCTTAAATACACAATTCCTTTATATAAATTAAAATTCAAATTATTTGCAGATGAATCCGAACTAAGACCCCCTCTATAAGCGCTTCCAGCGATAGAAAGAAAATTCGTAATTCCCATTTCAAGCTTAAGCCCTTCAATATTATAGTAGAAGCTTTGATTATCAGAAAAAGCATTAAATTCCGGTGAAACTAAAAAGTAAGTTGGAATACTAAAACCTGAACTACCTTCTCCATTTCCGGAAGGCAGCCAACTTAGTCTTTGCTTTATTATATATGAATCCGGTGCCTTGGCAAGCAATTCATTATAAACTTTTTCTGCGCTATCATATTGTTTATTTTGAGCATACGAATCACCGAGAAGCAATTTTATTTCAGCATCGTCAGGGTTTTTAGAAGCAACATCTCTTAAATGAATTAATGCTTGAACTGAATCACCGCTCCAATAATAAACTTTAGCCCTTTGTTTATCTATATCATAATCATAAGCTTTATTAAGTAAGCTGTCATAAATCGAAATAGCAGCTTTATAATTTTTAGTCGCAGATATATGCATTCGCTAATTCGAGAGAAATCTGTTTATCAACTGTTATATTTTCTTTTTCGGATTCTGAAATGTATTGATGATATTTTTCAATTGATTCATCACATTGTTCATTTGAAGAAAGCGCTCTTGCCTGCTGCAGTATATTAAATCTTGCAGCCTCTTTATCTCTTTTCACTTGAAGTGCAAGAATATATTTCAGTCTTTCTACATCAAAATTATTTGGATTTATTTTTTCAGCTAATGAAGCATAATATCTTGATTTATCATACTGCTTCTTCTGAAAATTTAATGTCCCAAGCGTTACCAGAGCCTGAACATTATTTGGTTCTTTGTTTAAAATAAAAAGTAGATTTTTTTCAGCTTCATCCAAATTTTGATTTGACCAAACAGACAATTGAGCATTTAATAATTTTGCACCTAAATTATTCGGGTTTTCAGAAATTATAATATCTGTTTGGGCCAAAGCATTTTTAAAATCTTTATTGTATGAATAATTCCGTGCAAGCTTAAATCTCATATCAGAATCTTTGGGCTTGAAAACTAAATAATCACCATACATCTTTATAGCTTTGTCATATTGCTTTGTGATTGCATAATATTCACCCAATTTATTAATCGTTTTTTTATCAGTGGGATTTTTTTTCAACTTTGCTTTAAGCTCATCAATTTTATTTTTGTAATAATCTTCTCTATAAGCAATTACTTCTTTTGAAAGAGAATCATATTCGGAATTATTCGGATTATCTCTCAATAAAATTTGACTTTGGTTATATGCTTCTTCAACTCTTTTTGCTTTCATTAATTCTTTAATTAATGAAACGCGAATGTTATTGTTTGACGTATCTCTTTTTAAAATTCTATAATATCTATCAATAGGATAAACCCGTCTTTTCCCTGAATATTTTCTATAATAATGCGAAGTATCATTAACTGTATAAATAGATCCTTTTCCCTCCGCACGGTCCAAACCATCCATTGCTTCTTTAAAAAACGGACGCAGCCCCAGTGATTTTTTGAATGCTTTTATTGCAGTTTGTTTTTTACCAAGCCACATACTGAAATAACCATAGCGAGACCAGAGTCTATGGTCATCCGGATATTTCTCAGTATATCTTTTTAAAACTGGCTCACCCTTGCTTAAGTGCTTATCTTTAGCAAGTATTTCTGTATATCGAATTATTTCATCCGGCGAAGCTTCTTCCATCTTAAGATATTTATCATACCATTCTTCCGCAGTTAACCACTCACCAAGATTTTTATATGCTTTTCCAATATGCAAATAATTTTGCGGGTCTTGTGGATTAATTGCAATCTCGCGTCGATACCCTTCAATATTATTATAAAGAATTGAATACCAGGTATTAGTTGTGCGTTTTAGGTTTGAATTTATATTAGGATTTTTAGGATCTAATTTTCTTGCGGAACGGAAATCATAGACTGCAAATTCATATTGCGCTCTTCTTTCGTAACAAAGGCCTCTTAAATTATATCCTTCAGCCTGCTGTGGTTTTGCAGAAATGTATTTGTTTAATAGATCAATTGCTTCGCCGTATCTGCCCGAACTCATTTCTTTCAGAGCATCTGCTTTTAAAGCATCGGTGTTATTCTGTCCAAAAATATTTAGACAAATAAATAGAAATAGAAAAACAGTTTTAAGCACATTGGATGAATTCATCATCACATTATTTCAATAATAATCTAAATTATTCCTTTCAACAGTTCTTTCTGAAACTAAAAGATTAAATACATCCTCAGCATTTGTAATATTATCATCTACTTTAACAGAATAAACAGAAATTAAAGGGAGAATTTGTTTTATTATATCCTCACTCTTCATTGGCAAATTGCCTTTAATTCTTGATAAGACTCTATTCAACGCTTTGGGATCACCTTGAATAACTAATACTATTACTTTATTACCAAGGACACAAATTTTATCTTTCTTTTCAATAGACAGTCGTATTACATTTTGCAACTGGTTAATGGTTAGCAATCCTTTTTGCTCGGCAAGATTATCCAGTCGAAATGAAATTACAGTAAATGCCTGTCCGGTACTTTTATATAAAGCAATTTGGTTATTAATAAGTAATTTAAAATCATTAACTGAATACAAATTAAGAAATGAATAATTTTCATCTGATAAATCAATATCAGTTAGCCTTTTATATTTTTCTTCAGTTTCATATTGGCGGGGAGTTTCTTCTTTTATATTCATTCCGGTTGAAGAAGTAGTAACACCCTTTTGCGGAACAATAAAATATTCTGATCTGAATTGTCCTTCAGCATGGCCAATGTTTGGAGTTATGATCATTTCACCGCTTTGAAATTTGCCAGGTAAACTAGGCTCTTTTTGCAAAGCAACTATTCCTGTTGCAAAGTGAGTTAGTTTGTCAACTATCCTATTTGTATCGGGACTAACGGGTTCACCTAAAACAAATAAAGAAGTGATTCCTGTTTCTTCAATCAAATCGGTAGTATTCAAAAATACATTTTGAAGAATAGTCAAATTTTTGTACCCAACAAAAGGTGTTAGTTCATCAAATATAATTTTAGATGGCTTGTATTGCTGAACAATTGCAGCTACATCATCCATGTACTCCGATAAGAATTCATCGGGATTTGTTTCTTGATACAATTCTGTGGGTGGCGACACTCTTACCACCACAACAGAATTCTGATTCATATAAGTTTCTAAATCAAAATTAATTGATGCTGCCTGAATCATTAAATCTTTTGGCCGCATTGTAGTAAAGAACAAACAAACTTCCTGTTGGCGTGCACATTCCATTGCAAATTGTAATGATAACAATGTTCTCCCCGATTTATGGGGGCCGATCAGAAGATAAGTTCCTCCACTATATAGTCCACCCCATTTATTATCTATAAAAGATATACCGGATGGAACAAGTTGTATTTTTTTCTTCATTGCCCTATCAACATTTTGAGTTATCATAAAAAGCCAATATTTATGCCGTTAAAAAACTAATTTTAATGTAATAATATCTGCTATTCACAGCATTTTTAAAGAGACATTATCTAATTGATGTATTAAAATGCGACAAATTAAAAAGGATATTATTTAGGATTTCTGATTTTAATTTTCAAAAAAAATATTTATTTGAAAGTAGATAAGAAGTTAAAATCTTGATTCAACCAAAATACAAAATAAAATAATATTTGCTAATTATCATTAGCAGCAAGAATATTCAATTAAATAAATTAATTAACAATTATTACTTAATAATAGTTGGAAATCTTTAGGATATGGAAAGTTAACTGAAAAGATAAAATCAAATAGGACAAAACCAAATAGATTTACTAAAACAAAAAGGCTGTAATTTCTACAGCCTTATTAAATAAAAACTAAAACTTTAGCCAGAATTTAATTGTTTCCTTTTTTTGGAAAATCCGTACCAATTATTTTATCCCATAATGGTGAGCTAACTCCAAAGCCTTTTTCGGGGTCCTGATAATGATGCCTCATATGATGATTTTTGATTGCTAACCAGAATTTATTATGCATATTATAATGATGAATAGCATAATGTGTAAGATCATATACTAAATAACCGGCAATAAAGCCCACAAAAAAAGGAGCAACAAGTATCTCACCTAAAATTGCGTTAAACAAATAATAGAACAAAAGCGCTAGTGGAACGCTCACAGAAGGAGGCATAACTAGTCTTTTAGAGTCACTTGGATAATCATGATGAACGCCATGAAATATAAAGTGAATCTTTTTACCAAATTCCGATTTTGCCGGAAAGTGAAATATAAATCTATGCAAAGTATATTCAGTAATTGTCCAGATGAAAGCTCCGAACAAAATATAAACTACTACATCAATAAAACTAAGATGAAACTCTCCAATTGATCTGTAAAGAAAGAATACTATTACAGGCACATAAATATATAATGGCACTGTAAAATGAACCTTTGAGAACGCTTCAAAAAAGTCGCTCTTAAACATTCTTACTGTTTCATCTTTATTTGAAACAAAATTTTTTGCCATTGTGACACCTAAATTTTATTATTATTCTTTTTCAGTTCTTAATAAGTATTAAACTTTAATTTATACTGCAAAAATAAACTTAAATTTGAAATCTTCAAGTGGGGGATTATATAAACGATGCAACAAGTTACTATTATTTAATTTGAAAAGAAATTATTGTATCCTAAGTAACTTATTTTTTCATCGAATGGATAATAACTCAAATTTTGCAATTAAAAATTGAATTGGATAAAGACATTTCTTGCACTTAATCTCGAACATAAAATTCTTAAATTCTTCAATATTGAAATTTTTTAATATTTTAATTTTGTTAACTTTGAATATTCAATTTTCTATTTCTTCATCGCAAGGGACTCATTAATGAAAAAACTATTATTTCATTTAGTTATAATACTTTTCATTAGCATTTCAGTTTACTCTCAAAATTATGATTATGCATGGCTTACGGATACACATATTGGTGCCCCGGGTGCAGAAATTGATTTGAAAAATGTTGTTAATGATATAAATGAAAGAAATAATTTATCATTTGTAGTTGTTACGGGAGACATTGCAGAAAAAGGGAGAGATGACGAATTAGATTCAGCAAAGCAAATTCTTGATGAATTAAAAATACCTTACTTAATTATTCCAGGTAACCATGATACAAAATGGAGTGAAAGCGGTTTAACAAAATTTACTGACTTATGGCACGATGATAAATTTTCTTATGAAATAAATCATCAAAAGCATATTGGTTTAAGAAGCGGAATTCCCTGGCGTGGTGGTGGCGGACATATTGACCCGCAAGATTTACAATGGCTGGCAAAGGAATTAAAGAAAACACCAAAGAATGAAGAAATTTATTTCTATGTACATCACCCATTAGACGGCGACATAGACAATTGGTTTAAAGTAACAAATCTTTTAAGAAATTATAATATAAAAGGAATTTTTGTCGGACATGGCCATGCAAATAAAATGCTGGATTTTGATGGAATCCCGGCAGCCATGGGAAGATCAACTTTGAGCAGGCCTAAATATGCCGGCTATAATATTATAGAAAATAAACTGGATTCTATTTTAATTACTGAAATTCAAGTTGATACTTCAGGGACTGTTTCTAAAAAAAATTGGGGAGGATGGGCAAAAAACTTTGTGAAGGATATACTCCCAATTGATTCGCTTCAATACATAAAATATTCTGATAGCGTATCAGTCTTATGGCAAAAAAATTTAAATTCTTCAATATCAACTTCACTTTTAGTTAGCGGTGATAGAATTTTTGCAACAACAATCGATGGAATGATCTATTGTTATAATTTAGAAGGAAAACTCCTTTGGAAGTATGATACAAAAGAAACAATTTTCAGCAAACCGGTTAGAGATAAAGATGTGTTAGCTGTTGCCACAATTGTAGGTGATATTTTTACAATAAACATAAACAATGGAGAACTAATTCAAGTAATTGGACTTGGGGAACCTCTGACTTCACAATTAATCAAATTTGGGATTCAATATAATGGAGCTAAAACCACAGGAATTATAGTTGGTTCTTCGAAGGGAAATTTATATTGCTATGACCTTTATTCTTTAGAAGAAATTTGGGAAAATAATTCTGCAAAGATGATGATTGAAGATCAACCGCTTTTTATAAACGGTAAAATTATTTACGGAAGCTGGGATAATTATCTCTACTGCATTGATGCAGCTACAGGCACATTAATATGGAAATGGACTGAAAATAAAAATTTCTATTACTCCCCTGCCGCTTGTTGGCCGGTTACTGACGGAAAAAATATTTATATATCAACTCCAGATAAATTTGTTTCTGCTGTGGATGTGTTACAAGGTAAAACTGTTTGGAGAAAAAAGGATTTTAATAGCTGGGAATCAATTGGAATCAGCAGTGACAAAAATGACTTATTGATTAAGAGTTTTTTAAATAAATTTTATATTGCATCAGTAAAGAATGGAAAAACAATTAAAGAAGTTAATTTGAAATTTGGTGAAGACACCATGCCTTGTGAGCCAATTGAATGGAATGGGAAAATAATTTTCGGCGGGAAAAACGGAAAAGTTTATTTAATTAAAAATGATTTTTCATGGGAGCCATTATTTTTCACCGGAACTGCGCGTGTTCATTCAATTCAACACGTAAAAAATAATATGTTCGCTGCATCAAACATGGATGGAAAGATTTTCATTTTTAGCATAAATTAGGGTTATAAAAATTTTAAAATTATTAGAAAAGAGATGAATAAATACAAAGGAATTATATTTGATATTGACGGCACTTTAACTTCTACCAACGAATTAATTTTTGCTTCGTTCAATCACATTAGTGATAAATATCTAAACAAAAAATTAACGAATGAAGAAATAATTGCTTTATTCGGTCCGACAGAAGATGTAATTCTAAAAGAATGGACCGGTGAAGATTACGAAACAGCAAGAAAAGAATACTATGATTATTATTCCGCGAATCATTACCTTGCTGATTTATACCCGGGAATAAAAGAACTTCTTGAATTAATAAAATCTAAAAATATCCTGCTTTCAATTTATACAGGTAAAGGAAGAACTGCCGCTGAAATTACCTTAAAGAAATTAGGAATATATTACTACTTCGATTTGATTATAACCGGAGATGATATAAAAGGACATAAACCTTCCGCAGAAGGTATTCTTAAATTCGTAGAAAAATTTGAGCTGCAAAAAGAAAATGTTTTAATGATTGGTGATTCACCTTCAGATATAAAGGCCGCCCAATCTGCAGGTGTTGAAGTTGCATCTGTTGTTTGGGACAGCTATGCAAAAAATGAAGTGTTGACATTTAACAGTGATTATGTTTTTTATACTGTAGATGAATTAACTAATTTTATATCTGCAAATATTTAATTGCCTTCACTGCTATTGCTAAAATCAAGTGGAATTACAAAATATATTCTCGGTTCAACTCTTTTTTGCGGGACATAATCAATAACATTTTTATCTTTGTCTTTTACAGCAGAAAATGTCCAGCTATAAACCATTGAAACAATAATATATGGCATTGGCTTATATCCAATTTCTGTATATAAATATGATCTATCATCAAGTGTAAATAAATCTTTTGCATCTTTTATATTTATTTTATCATAACCTGCTCTTGCAATAAAAGATAAATTTTGAGGAGAAATATCTGTTTCTAAATGAAGAATACCGCTGTCGCTTTTTTTATCCAAACGCTGGTAACTTCCAAGAATATCAAATGTATTAAGAATATGAATTCCAAGTTCTCCAAAATATCCATCTCCCTGATCAATAGTCTCGGATAATCTTTTTGCTTTGCTCGAAAAACTTGAAGAAGCAGTATCAACGCGGAATCTTTCAACTTCATAAAGTGAATTAAAATATCCGGGAATGTATTGATCATTATTAAAACGGCGTTCAAGTCTTGCCGTAGCTGAAAAAATTCCAAGTCCGTTTAATTGAAGCATTAAGCCGGTAGCAAATCCGCTTCCAAAATCTATAATCTTGCTATACGCTGTATAAAGTTTTAAATCAACCTGGCTTGTTGTTAATAAAGGAAATCCAAGATCAAATCCTATTATACTCATGTTGCCCGTGTCATCTTTGGGCGAAAATTTTCTTGTAGTTTTATCAAATGTCCCAGATACTACACCTGAATATTGATTAAAATCTGTTGAATAAGTTGCCCCTATTTCAGCCATCCCGATTATTGGAATTTCTCCAGCAGTAGTATATTGTAATGGTCGAACATATCCGCGCATTCCAATTAAACCTGCTTCACCAAACTGGCTGTAGATGGACTCGAATCCATATTTCCCAAAATCAATATCCAGCACTAAACCATTTTTTCTTGAATCAAAACTCGGAGTATTATTATAATTATAAATAATATTCCCGTAGCCTAAAGTGTAATAATCAATTGCACCAAGCTTAACGTACAATGGATCGTTTTTCATTCCATATCTCACATATCTAATTAAGCTTATATAATCAGATGTTTCATCAAAATTTTGTTTTCTTAGCTTTCCATTTTGATCAAAATCAAGCTGCAGCCCTAATCCCACGCCAAAGTTGCCAAATGAAACTTCAGGTGTAAAATAAAACGAATAGAATAATTCACCATCAATCCAATTCATCCCTAAACCACCGGAAAGATTTCCATGATCCGGTCTTGGATATTCACGAATTTGTGAAAAGCAATGGAATTGCAAAGATAAGAACAAAGGATAAAATAAGTAAGTTTTGTTTTCATAACTTATTATGAGGTTTAGTATTTAATAAATCTTGTGTTGTTAAATTAATCTATTTATCTAATGATTGAAAGTTTTTGAGTGATATTTTGAGATTTTTCTCCCTTTTGTATTATGACTTTATATAGATAAGTTCCGTTAGCAATCACATCACCATCGGCATCTCTACCATCCCATTCTATCTTGTTTAAATCATAGTTCAATTGAGAAGATTTCTTTTCTATTCGTTTGATTAATCTTCCGGCAATTGTGTAAATATTAATTTTTAATTGATCGGGAATTTGAGTCAACTTAAAAGTGAAATATGTTTTATTTGTAAATGGATTTGGAAAGTTATAAACTTGAAGTAAATCCATCTTGTTTGATACTAAAAATGATTTTTGATAACCAGGAGTGGATTCAAGCTCACCGTTAATATTGTATCCAAATACTTTGAAATTATGATCTCCATCAGTCAATGCTGGCAGATATTTAAAAGATTCAATTTTATTTACCGCATCAATTGTAGTAGTCATTTCATTTGCATAAACTTTTTCATCATCCAGCCAAAACTGAATTGCCGAAGTATCATCAGGCGAATACCAAATTGGATAATTTAAAGTCATTGTAATTTCAGGCGAAGATGAAATATAATCGCCATCTACAATATCTTTCCCGTCATACTTAACATCAAAAGATTTAATCGGAGATTAATAAGTTAGTGGTATCAGGAATTACGTAAAAAGGAATTTCAAAAGTGTTGTTATCTTTATAATCTTCTTCAACCTTTTTATCGGGATCAACATTGATTAAAAATTGAAAGCTGCCAAATTTTGTTCCCGGATTATAACTTATATTATATGATAATTTACCATTAGGATTTAATTGTGTAGCTAATTTGTCTAATATTTTCTCTGATGACTGATCAGGCTTAATTACATTTACAGTTACTTTAAAGCTGTCAGCAGGCAATTCCCCAATGTTATAAGTATTAAAATTTAAATTGATATCTCCCCCAGCTTTAATTGAATCACTTGAAATCGAAACAGTTTGATAATTTAAAGCAAGCTCCGCCGATTTTTTATATTCAACCGCCAGACTGTTTATCATTGGAGATTGATGATTTGATGAAGCAGTAATCATAGAAATAAATTTTAAATAGGGATATTTCTTACTATTGATAGAACTTAAATCAGCCTGATTATTTGTCAATGTTATATTGTTAAGTGAATCAACCGTTCCATCACTTTTAATCCCAAAGGTTTTAATATAATTTTGCTATCATCTGGTGAATTGCTTTGCACTTCTATATTTTCCCATGATGCTGAAGGCCCTATTTTCGATGTTATAAGATATCCGGTGTTTACAGTTTTACTAATTGTTGTATCAACTTGAACTCTTCCGCCAAACGGTTTGGAAAAAGCCTCGGGCATGCTTCCTGGAATGGCACCACGTTTTCCAATAAATGCCCATGAACTCCTGAAAACAAGACTATCTATATAAATACTTCCGAATGATTTTAACTCATTTTTTAAATCTTGATTTGACGTTGGACCATTATCACTTATCGCGATTGCAATTATGTAATGGGAAGAAATTGTATCTAAAAAATTTATATAATCAGTGACTACTTGTGCACCTTCCTGCACGTTGAATCTTTTATAGAGAATAAACTTATAAGTAGAATCTTCAAATACACAAACATGATGGCCGGGAAGAGTGTTTTCAGGAATTAAAGTCTCACTATTTTTAGAAATGATAGCAGAATTACCGTCATTAGCTCCTGCAGATAAAACGCTTATTGTTGTTCTTGAAGAATCAAGTTGAACGGAACTATTCATATACTTCAGATTTGTCATTGTCGTGGTTGCAAAACTTAAGCTATCTTTCAACAAATACCTGTTCTTCGTTCCCAGATAAAAAGACTGTTCTGAATTAAAATCATTCGCTCCTAAAATCTTACCTCTAAAATAATATCTACCGGAATTTACTAGAGAAGACAAATTAATAGTAGTTATAACTGTATCAAAATCTTTTGTGATTTCTTGTGAGTTTGAAAAATCTTGTGTTTTGCTCAATTGCAATACAATTTTTTCACTAATAGGATTCAATGTCGGATTTATAATTTTAATTTTTCCATCAGATTCCCGGTCAATAGAATAATCATAATAAGATCTTAAAGTTGAACTAGCTACATTTAATTTAATTGTTATTGAATTATTATCTTTATTCAACTCATCTATTAAATTGTTTGGGTCTAAACTAATTGTTAGAACATGCTCGCCCGGCAAATTATTAGTTGGAATTTTAACTGATAATGAATCATCAAGTGAAGGCATTTCTCTTTCAAATGTTTTTGAATAATTGATTTTTCCATTAAACTCATCCTTAACCAAAATTTTTATAGAATCAGAATTTGTTGAACCAAAATTATGATAATCAATTTTTATATTTATTGAATCAACTTGATCAGTTAGTTGTGATGCACTATAAATAATATCACTTGAAGAGATGGAAAGATCAGGCTTACTAGGTAATTGTAATTTTAAAATTGGATCACCAATTAAAGTATTTGTTAAAGCAAATAGCTGGTAAACACCGCTGCTTCCATATTGTTGGAGTAAATCAAGTTTTGCTATTTTTAACGCTTCACTAATATTGTAAATTGAATCGGCCAATAATTCTTTATAAAATAATTTTGGAGCCGTTGTAGCAGTTGAAACAAAACCTAATGAAGAATTTCCAATGTATGCAATAGCTTGTCCTTCAGGATCCAACACAAATAATTGAGAAAATGATTTTATATCCGGTTCCCCGAATCTTGCTGTGGAACAGCCAAAATCTGAGATTAAAGGATTTCGATTTAAATTATTTCTTAACTGTGAAGGCTGGGTTATTGAATTATCCCAGGTTTGAGTTCCGCTATGCCCGAGATAAGAAATAAATAATCCGCCTTTTTGAATTGCAGATTGAATTTCTTCATTTGTGTATGGACCAAAGTTGGTAGTAGGGTCAATCGTCTTATAAAAATGTGTATAGCTTCCGCTTACAGGTGGCGGGGTTACATAATTATCTATTACATATTTGTTAACATTCCTTAACTGGTCTAATTGGCTTTGATTATTACCTGTTCCTCCTGAAAAGAAAATAAATCTTTTATTCCATTCATTAATTTTTTGGCTCACATAATTTTGATGCTTTTCAAAATATCTTTGAAACTCATCAGTAGTTGTTACAGGAATTCTTCCGACATTCATTTCAGGGACGTAAGCTTTAGTAGTATCCCAGGTTACAAACCAATTATCGCTTACAGGAGAACCAAATGAAGGCACATAATTGTTTACAGGAGGAGCATGTTGAAATATAGTTTTATTCCGATGATAATCATAAGTAGCGCCTCCAATTAAAGCCACATATTTGGGAAGAGGCTGCTGCCAATTATTATGAGTTGTCTTTAAAAAATCTTTAATACATTCGGGATTAAACTGTCCGTAAGAAAACTCATCATAAATATCATCTGCATCAACTACATCTGTAGAAACATTATAACTCTGAGCAATAAAATTGGCATACTGTTCTACTTGCTGAATAAATTTTTTATGAGTGACGGCAATGTAATCGGCTTTGTTTTGACTGCTTCTTAGATTACGAAACTTTTTAACGTAATATAATTTAGGAGTTTGTAAATTATTTTCGTTAAGAACAACAAATTTATCTGATGGACCGATTGTATCTTGAATTACTATTTCATTATTAGATTTCGCTGAAAAATATTTAGCATAAGAATCTCCATATTTCCAAATAGAAAAATTTTCTCCGGACAAATTTTGAATTTTAACAGAAATAAATTTCTTTGAAGTTAAAAATGGGAAAAAGAAAAGCAGTGAATCATTACTTGCTTTAATATAACGAGGATATTCAATTTCCGTCCAATCAAGTATGCATAGATTTGGATTTGCATTTGTTGTGTATGAATGAATTTTTACAGTATTTGTCCCTTCTTGTAAAGCATCAGAATTATACTGTCCCATTAAAACTGTTTTCTGATACTTATCTATATAACCAGAATCCTGAACAGGCTCATTGTTTAACGAGATACTTAAAAGATGAGCATCTGCATTTATATTTGAAGCATAGTCTTGAAGCTTTTCAAAAACTTCAACAGGTTTTCCAGGGTAAATATCTGATAGAGTAAAATTTTTATTTCTAGTTCCAACTCCTAAATTACCTTCACTCCAGGTATTATTTTCATACCAAAATGGGCTTTCCCTTCTTACCAAATCTTGCATTGAAAAGTCGAACCAATTATTAATTTCAAGATGAATGATTTCATCGTAATAAACTAAAGTATCTTGTGTGATTGAATTATTTGAACTTATTTGTTTAACTCTCATCCCATTATCACCGGTCCATGTGAGCCAATAAACAGTAGTATCTGTGTATCTTCCCAAGTATTCATTGTAAGGTTGACCGTAAGGGCTAATTTCTCTGTGATGCCCACCATAATTTCTTTCACCTACAAATTCAACATAATCGCTGTCATCAAAAGTTCCATCATCTTCACCTTTAACGTAAATAGGAATTTCATTTCCATTTTTATACATCTTAAAAGTTCGCGGGTCAATTGAATTAACACTTACATTAAATGAAGCAAGCTCATTTGGGGTTATTTTATAAATTGAATTTAATGCAGTTCCTATTTTTAAATAATCTTTTGTGTAATCAATCCAGCTTCCAGTGTCACTCACTGGAAACTGCGGTTTGCCGAGATAATTTTCTGCTAGCTCAGGATTAATTATTAGAGGACTTATTTCTTCATGACTATTTATTTGTTTGCCTAAAGTTGAAAGATTGGATTTGAAAGTTAAATCAATTTCAAACTTATTATATTTTATTACTCTTCTGCTGTCGCTATCAACATCAAATAATTTAACTTGAACATGCAAGCAATAATTATTACCAATCCATAATTTCCCTTTTATTTTAAAATTTGCACTGTTATTGCTTTTAATAGGTTTGTCAACTGCTTCATAAGTAACCAACGAATCATTTAATGATTTTACAAATGGATTAATTGCCGGAACTGCGTCAATAGTCTCGCTGCTTAATATTTTTAAATTAACTGTAGGATTACTATTAGGAGGAATAGCAATAAACAAATCCTTTTTAGGAAGAATAAAAGTGCCGGGAGAATTTTCATCTACAAATCCAGGAAAAGAAATTTCTTTACGATTACTTAACTGTTTAATGCTGTAGTTAATAGCGGGAGAATCAAAAGTAATTTTGTATTTTTCGTTTTCAACTTTTTCAACTATGTTTGATACCTGAGAGAAGACGTTTGAGGAAAAGGGAAAAATTATAAAAAAAATCAGTAGATAAAATTTATTCATAAACAGCAATCATTTTTCGCAAAACATTTTTTAATATTTAAATTTCAGCAAAATTAAGTTACACTTTTATTACAATCAAGAATGAACTCATTCCAAAATTTTAGCCTAAATGATATACCAATTTCTTCAATTAATAGGAAAGCTCTAAAACAATATCTTGAAAATAATCTATTTATCGAAGGGGAAAATAATTTAATAGTCACATTCAACCTTGATTTTTTACGAAATGCTAATATAGATGATAAATTCAAAACAATATGTCAAAACGCAAAACTTATAGTCCCTGATGGAGTTGGAATTACTTCCCTAGTTTACTTTAAATATGGTAAAATAATAAAGAGAATTACAGGCACAGACATTTTCAATATAATTTTATCTATTGCTAATAAGAAACATTTGAAAATTGCTTTGGTTGGTTCTTCCATTTCTGCTCACAAAAAAATAAAAATATTATTGAATAAAGAATTTCCAAACATTGATATTGTTTCAGCGCAGTCGCCTCCCTTTCTTTTCGAAAAAGATGAAAATGAAAATAAAAAAGTTGTAGATGAATTAATTTCAGTAAAGCCGGATATACTTTTTGCTGCTTTAGGTTCTCCCAGACAAGAATTTTGGATTGAACAGAATAAAAAAATAATCGGAGCAAAAGTTAATGTTGGCGTCGGAGCAGTTTTTAATTATATCTCCGGAGAAAAAACCAGGGCCCAAAATTTTTTCAAGTAATCGGGTTAGAATGGTTTTGGCGATTAATTATTGAACCTAAAAGATTATTCAGAAGATATATTTTAAATGATATACCTTTTTATTTTAAAATGCTCGGACAAATCTTAAAAGAGAGATAGATGGAATTAAAAAACATTTCTCTATTAAATTTGATGAAGACTTTTGATATTGGGGGAACAGAAAAATGGGCAATCCAGCTTTCAAATCTTCTGGCAGACAGATTAAATAAAATTGTAATAATGGCTACCGAAGGTTTTTATTCTGAAAGAAATATTATTTCTCATGAAGTGAAAAAGTATTTCATTCCTTTTAAGATGAATCATAATCCATTTTCATTTTGGTTTAACTTAACTGCAATAATTAAAGGTAATAAAAAATGAAAAAATAAATTGCATCAATTATCAGCAGAGGATTTTTCTACCTTATATTTTATTCATCAAATTATTATTCAGAAATATAAAATTGATATATACCGGGCATGCCGTTTTTAATGACTGGATAAATAAGATATTAATTGCTGATAAATTTATTGCAGTAAGCAATGCAGTTAAAACCAGTTTAATAAATGCAAATAAAAAAAATGTTCAATTTAATACGATTCGGCATTGAAGTAAATGATAAAACATCAAACAAAGAAATATTAAAAAAAATGATGAATTAACTTTTGGTTATCTAGGCAGATTTTATAAAGACAAAGGAATATTTTTACTCTTAAAAGCATTTGAATCATTTCATAAAACTTTTCCTCAAGCACAAATTAATTTTTAAAGGAGAAGGAATATTACGAGATGAAATAATAAAATTTACAAATGATAAATCATTAAATGATTTCGTGAAAATTTTACCTCCTGAAATCAAAGCTGAAAAAATATTTGAAGGGATTGATATTTTAGTGCTTCCATCGGAGATACAAGAAGGAAACCCTTTAATATTGATTGAAGCATTGTCCCAAAATATTTCTATTATAAAATCACACTTTCCAAATGATGATGAAGCCTATAACGAAGAAGCTTGTTTTATATTTAAGCCGGGAAGTGAAATCGAATTGTTCTCAGCTATGGAAGAAGCCGTTTCAAATGCGGATAAACGCAATAAGTTACTGGGAAATGGGAATAGAGTAGTAAGAGAAAAGTTCAACTTAAATAATTTTATTGAATGATCACTTAAATCTTCTTCAAGAGTTGTAATTAATCTTTCAAATTCTCGCCTCAATTCTTTATACTGTTTTGAAAAATAATTTAAATAGTATTTCAGCTTTAATCTTAAATTTGATTTAACAACCTTCTCATAATGATTATCTGAAAAATAAGTAGTTAATATTGCAGAATGCACTCTTAAATTTGAAAGTGACCGGGCATTATTCTTCCTCCAATATTCTCTTGCTTTTTTCTTATCACCATAAAAATATTCTCTCCAACCCCTTATTTCATTTTCTTCTTTTTCATCTCTCAGATTAAAATTAATTTTTAAGTCTTCATAATATGGCTTTTGAACTAAATACTGCTTGGCTTTAAATTCATTCGATTTCATTTGGGTTGATGATGTTTCAGATATTCTGTAAAACGTTAACACTTTTGGAATGTTATAAAATTTCGCTTCATCTTTTATTTTAAGCCAAAGCTCATAATCTTCTACTCCATCGGTTTTATAACCGCCATACTTTTCAACAACTGCTTTGCGAAACATTACACCCGGGTGAACAATTTCACTATGAAGCATTAATCTTTGTTTTATTTGAAAATCAGTTTCAGCAGTTTTTATTACATATTGTATTTTCTTGTCTTTGAATAATGCATACCAGCTTGAAACTACATCAATGTCGGGATTTTGAGTTAAAAAATTAAGCTGTTCTTCTAATCTTGTTGGAACTGCAATATCATCTGCATCCATTCTCGCAACTAAATCAAAATTCGATTTTGATAATCCAAAGTTAATGTTTTTGAAATTCCTTGATGCTCACATTTAAAATATTTTATCCGTCCATCTTTAAATGATAGTAATGATTTTTTCGGAATCATCTGTAGAACCGTCATTAACAATGATGAATTCGAAATCTTTATAAGTCTGATTTAAAATACTTTGAATTGAATATCGAAGATATTTTTCCCCATTAAACACCGGCATTAAAACTGAAATCATATTTTATCAATTACTTTTTGAATTAATTTTCTCCCAGCTTGCACCATTAAAGTATATTAAATCGCTGTTTGAATTTGGCGGCAGCACCGCTTCAATATAAGAATATTCTCTGCCGGAAAGACTTGGCATTGTTTTTATAATTTTGATCCCTTTGCCTTATTACCTTGTCTTTGTAGTAAGATAAATATACCAAAGGATCAAGCGCTCTTGACTTCCAATCTATTGTCTTCCTTTTTTATATCAATTAATTTTTCATCCAAATTTAAATCACTTTTTAGTTCGCTATCAAAAAATATCGGCAGCACTTCAAAAGTTGTATCCACATTAAACGAATTATATTTTCGGATAATAAACTTCCGGTTTAATGGTTTCAGGGAACTGGTCACTTAATATTACAACATCTTTATTGTCTTTTAATATTTTCACCAACTCATTTATTTGATTCTTATATTTTGTCAAAATATTATAATCATTGTCTGCTGTAATAATAAAAGTAAATACTGACAAAACTAAAACAATAGAAATAACCGGGTTAAAAACTCTTTCTTTTTTTACAAGATTAGTTAGCAAAAGATATAATCCTACCATTAACCAAAAAACAACTATACTGTTTACCCTCATACTGCCCACAGCCATAATTCGCGGATAAAAGATTATCAATGTAAAAAGAACAAATTTCAAAATGGTTTTTATAGATACTTTTTTGTAAACAACAAACAAAATAAAACCGGTCAATAAAATACCTAATAAAATTACCGCAATCATTTTATTAAGCAGAAAGAAATTATAAATATTTTGTGATACAATAGGAAGCGATGCATGCAGTATATTGCCAAGCAAAGATAAAGGCTTTTTAATAAAATTTTTAGATAACTCTAAAGATGAGCCATATAAAAAGTAATTTAATAATGAATAAAAAATCATTAAAGCTATGCTTATAAAGACTGCCATTAATATTTTTTTATCTTTATTAACTAATTGAGGTGATAAAAAGAATAAAACAAATAAAAATAACAGCGGCAGGTGAAGCCCCTGCTGCTTTGATAATATGGATAGCAAATAAAAAAAGATTATGAAAATTATGTATATAAGATTTTTTGTCGATAAAATATTTTACAAAAAATAGCATCGATAACGAATAAAAAAGTAACCCTAAAAGTTCTGTCCTATTACTTATCCAATAAACCCACATCAAACTGCTGGGATGAATTGAAAATACAATTGTTACCAAAAGAGCAATCCAATTATTAAATTCTTTCTTAAGAAGTTCAGTTATTGTTTTAAGAAGTAAAAAGAATATGGACATAAATAAAATATGGAGAACGAGCGTAAACAATTTCATCCCTACATAATAATTTCCCCAGATTAGATAATCCAGCTTAAACAGAAGATACGAAATAGGCCTAACAAAAAAGAAAAAAATTGTGCTTGGGTCGGTTACAACAAATTGACTATTATGTGAAATCATTGCAAATATGGTAAAATCGTCATATAGAAATCCTGGGAACTTCAATATCACAGGCAGATAAAAAATTATGTTAACAATTGCTATAATTGAAAACGGGAGGATTAACGATTGTGATTTATTTTTCATTTAAGCTTTGTTAGATAGGATTAAACTTATCTTTTCGCCAGCCATACTTCAGGGTTTTGATTTTTTCTTGCATTCCATATTTCAAAATGTAATATGCTGCCATCAAGGCTTTCGCCGACTTTTGCTATTAAATTTCCTGTTTTAATCTTGTCCCCTTCTTTAACATAAATTTCATCAAGATGGCTGTATACTGTTCTGTAATTATCTTTATGCGTAACGATAATAACACTTCCATATCCGGGGATCCAATCAATCACTGAAACAATTCCATCTGCCACCGCTTTAACATTTAAATCGGATGTGGCTTTTATATCAATACCATAATTTAAAGTTACAGTATTTAATTTTGAATTAATGTTTTGTCCAAAGTCCCCAACAACTTTGCCATGAAGTATTGGCCAATTTAAGTTTCCACGCAGTTTAGAAAAAGAATTAAAACCGGAAGTCGAAAGGTTAAAATTATAATTTGTATCATCAGCTTCAACAGATGCATTATTTACTTTTTTAATTGAACTCGTTCCCGGGGCTTTGCCAGTATTTTCTCCAGCATTTTCTTGTGCAAGCTTAGCTAATCTTTCAGCTTCTTCCTTTTTTCTTCTCTCCTCTTCTTCAATTAATTTTGTAATTAAATTTTTGATTTGTTCTTCAGCAGATTTTTTTGCGGTCAATTCCTTTTTTAATGAAGCTTTATCATGCCTAATAGCCTTTAAGATTCTTTTTCTTTCATTAATCTTTGCTATCAAAGATTTTTCTTCTTTTTCCTTTTGACTTACTACTATTGCCTTCTGCTTTTTTTCTTTTTCAAGCTTCAGTTTTGTTGCTTGAAGTTCATCTTTATTTTCTTCATATTTTTTCAAATCCTCTTGTCGTCGTTCAGAGAATTTTTGAAGATATTTATAACGCAATAAAGCCTGCTGAACTGATCCAGCATCTAACAAACTGGCAAGTTCATTTTGTTTTCCATATTTATAAACAGCTACTACATATTTAGAGTAATTTTTTTGAAGGGATTTTATTTCTTTTTCAAGAGATAAAATTTTGTTTTGGCTGTTGTTTATTCTTTTCTGAAGAACATTCTCTTCACTTTTCATTTTTTGAATGACCTTGTCGAGGAGATAATTTTGCTTATTGTAATTTTCAAAAACGCTGTAAGTCTTTTTTTCTTTTGCATGACTTTGCAGCTATCTCTTTTTCAAGCTCGGTAATTTCATCATGAACTTTTTCAAGCTCATTTTTCTTTTCTTCAATTTGAGGCTTCTGTTGTTGGTAAGCTGTAAAAGCTATTACAAGTGTAAAAAATATTATTAGATATTTTTTTTTAATCACCATTTAATAACTGTGGCATCTTCAGGTATTTTAAAATCTATGAAGATATCTTTTTTGTTCGTTGACATATTTCTATATTCAATATCAACAACCTGATTATCCTTTTTGTTTTGAATTTCAATTTTATTTGGAACTGCAACTCCATCGAGTAATTCAAAATCTGAATAATCCCCTTTTAGCAATTCATTTCCGTTGTTATCCGAGAGCAGGTAATTTGTTATTCCTAATTCACGAATATCGACTCTGTATTTTGTTTCTTTATTTGTTAATGAATCAATATAAGTAAGAACATACTGATCACCTTCAACATTATAAGTCGCTGGCATGGTGTAAAGATTATCTGTGAGATTAACAGATCCAACAAATGCATCTGTCAACTCACCAAAGGTTAGATTCACTTTAAAAATATCTTTGAGTACATCATCATTAACAGAACCTTTGTATGCAGTATTTTGAAGAGCATCATAAAAGATAAAATTTTTATTTGTAACTACTGCTTGAGCTAATTCAATTCCAAAAGGGCCCATGATTGTTAAATAAATTGAATCCGGTTTTGAAAGTATCACTTTAAATGAAGCACTATTATTAAACCGGCTGCTTTTTATTTTAATAACACCGTTACCTTCAAAGGTTTTAATTCTTCTTCTATTTGCTTCAAGTTTGTTGATTAATCTTTCAGATGGCAAAATTTCTACTTCTTCATTCGGCTTAGCAGGTACACAGCTAATAAAATAAACAGAAGAGGTAATTACAAAAAAGAACAATAAAAATATTTTTTTCAAATTTCACCCTTTTCAATTTTTATTTTAAGCTCACTATTTGATTCATCCATATTTAAAGCTTTCTGCCACATTTCTTTAGCGGAATCTTTGTTTCCGGTTTGAAAAAGGATATCACCGAGATGTTCATAAACTTCTGAACTTGCGCCTCCTTTATCAATGGCTTTCTGAACATAAAATTTAGCTGACTTGTAGTCTCCTAACCTATAAAAAATCCAGCCATAAGTATCAAGGTAAGATGAATTAGTAGAATCAGCCTTAATAGCAATCTTAATCATCTTTCAAAGCTTTGTCTAGATTTGCCCCTCTTTCAGAAAGCGAATATGCATAATTATTATTTACTAAAGCATTTGATGAATCAATAGAGAGGGCTTTTTCATAAACACTGTCACACTCACTCCACATTTTTTTTGCGTCATAAATTAATCCGAGTGTTCCAAGCAGATTTACATCGTCAGGTTTTATTGTTAATGCTTTATTTAAGTAATTAATAGCATCATCATAATCTTTTAATTGATTAAGTGTAAAGCCATAGGCAGATAAAGCAGTAATGTCAGATGGATTTAAATCAACTGCTTTTTTTAGATATGGTTTTGCTTCTTCAAATTTATTGCTTTGCGAAAGAGAAAGTCCTAAAATTAGATTGATTGAAAAATCTTCCGGGAAATATTGCACAGCTTCATCCATTACTTTAACAGCTTCGGAATATTTTTGGTTGTCAAAATAAAGTCCGCCAAGACGTATCCATGCTTGTGAATTCCATCTTGCTTTTTCAGTAACATATTTAAAATTTTCAATCGCAACAGAATCCTGTCCTTCATTTATAGCAATGGCACCCAAATACATTTTTACTTGCCAATCAGTTGTATCCTTATCCATTTTCTCAAAAAAGTCTTTTGCTATGGGAAGCAATGTACTGTCCTTCAAAGACTGAGCAAAGTAAGAAGCTCCAATTCTTAATTTTGCATCAAGCGAAACATCTTTTTGATTTAAGATATAAGAATATTCTTTTGATGCTGCCTCCCAATTATTCTGTGCAAGATAAATTTGCGCTTTGGTTTCATGTGCTTCAAGATCATCAGGAGTTAATTCTAATATGTCATTTACCAGATCCAAAGCTTTATCAAATTTTTTAGCGCTTACATAAGTTTGAATAAGAAGTTTTTGCAGAGAACTGTTTGCAGGGTCAATCGTTAAAAGCTGCTGAATTGTTTCTGATGCATTATCATAATCGCCTAATTTTTCATACATCTCAGCAACTCTTGATAAAATACTCCAGTCAGGCCCAATTCTTTTTGTTAATCCATTATAAATTTTTATTGCATCGGTTGGGCGATTACTCTCATAAATTCTTGCAAGCTGATAATAGGCTTGAATATTTGTAGAATCCATTCCAATTATTTTATTTAGAACTATTGCAGACGAATCAGATTGATGGGCAGAAGAATAGATATCTGCCATGAGTTCGTAATAATCAACTTTTTGTGAATCAAGCTCAACAGATTTTTTTGAATTTTGGAGTGCTAAAGAAAGTTTGTTTAATGCGTAATAATTTTTTGCCAGGGCATAATAAACTCCAGCATTCGGATCTAATCTCAATGCATCCTGATATTCGAGAATTGCACTTGCATAATCTCCCTTAGCTTCAGCAACAGAACCATCTATAAAATGACTCATAGCTTTCCGCGAATCTTGTTTAGTTACATTTTTTTGCATAGTAACCTGAGAAGTTTTTTTATTCTCATTTAAAACTTCATTGGAAGAGCACTGAATAAAAATAAAAGCCGGCAGTAATAATAAAATTAATCTATACATATAATCAAAAAAAATTTGTGAAATATATTATTATACCAAAATAATAACAAGGTAATTGACTTCCGAATTTTTCACAAACTTTATTGCAAAAATAACCTGAAGCTTGTTTATTTGTTGTTAATAAATTGGATTTCTTGAATGCAAATATACTAAACTGTATCTTTGTAAAAACATCAATCTTAAATGACCTCTTTTGATATAGGACTTGCTTACGTTTGGGAATATGATGAGGACTTCATCAGCTTATTAGAAGCCAGGCTTCAAAAGGATGGACTAACTACTTACCGTATTGGTTACCACAATTTAAAAGAAACTCATAATTTACTTTCTGAAAGAAAGCTCGCTTTCAAATTTTATCTTGATAGAGCATGGGATGTTGATGAAGGATTTGAAGAGATGGGGAAAATGATAAATAGAAGAAAGACTATAATTTTTAATCCATATAAAAATGTGCTTCATGCAATAGACAAAGCAAGTATGCACCTTGAGTTTATTTCAAATGGATTACACGTTCCATATTCGATTATAATTCCCCCTCATTCCGAAATTGAAGATATATTTATTTCAGTTGAAGAATTAGCAAAGCTCAACCGTCCCTTCATAATAAAACCATGTAATACAACCGGAGGTGGAGTTGGAGTCGTTACCGGCGCTGAAACTTTAAAAGAAATTTTTGACGAAAGAATAACTAACTGTGATGACAAATATCTTCTTCAAGAAAAAATTTATCCTAAAATGTTAAATGGGAAAAGAGCCTGGTTCAGATGTTTTTGGGCTTTTGGGAAACCAATCCCGGTTTGGTGGGATGATCTCACTCACATCTATGAAGTATTAAATGAAAATGATATTCGTGAATTCAATCTTTCACTTCTTAGAAGGATCACCAGGAAAATTGCAAACATTATACAGCTTGATTTTTTTTCAACAGAAATTGTTTTAACAGAAGATGATAAATTTGTTGTAATCGATTATGTGAACGACCAATGCGACATGAGGCTAAAGTCAAAACATATAGATGGAGTTCCGGATAGTGTTGTGGAACAAATTATTTTGAATTTAAAGCGTTGGATAATTAAAAGTTTAAAAGCAGCTTAAAATAATTTTAATAATAAATGAAATCTGTAAATATTAATATTTTGATAATTATTACTCTTTCATTGCTAATTATTTCATTTGCTTTGTACCAATATGTTTTCAGCATTTATGAAGTTACTTATAGTGTTATGCCGGAAAAATTATATGCGGATAATCAATCTACTGTTACAATAGAAGTTATTCCGATTAATTCTTTCGGATGGAAAGCACCTCTGAGAAATGCTTATGCAAGGTTCGATATAACAGAAGGAGGAGATCTAATAAATATTATATCAGAAAAACAGGTTGAAGGCAGTTTAACATTGCAGGCTAAAAATAAAACAGGAAAAGTAGTTGTTTTGATTCATTCAAAATACGCACTTCTCCCTTCATCCATTGAAATTACAATTTATCCTAATTTTGCATAATTAAGCATATATAAATGATAATTTATTTTTAAGTTTGTTATGAAGATTTTATAAATATTAAAATCAATATAATGCCATGAAAAAAAATTATTTACCGCTCTTTATAGTTTTACTTTTTTCTTTTTCTTCAGACATTTTCGCTCAAGGTTCTGCAGGTGAAAGTGCAAAATATGAATACAGGTCACTTATCGATATGCAGACTGCAGGTATACTTGAAAAAGGATATGTTGGGGTAACTTCCGATATTATGCCCCAGGGTGTTTTAATCGAAAAGCTTGAAGTGGGAGTTTTTGATAATGTTAGCTTCGGAATTTCTTACGGTGGTTCAAATATTATCGGAACAGGAGAACCGAATTGGTATAAAGTACCTGCCATAAATATTAGATTCAGGCTATTTAATGAAACGATTTTCATGCCTGCCATAACAATGGGCTTTGACTCGCAAGGTAAAGGAGTATATTCAGATTCACTTAAACGCTTTGCAATTAAATCACCAGGATTCTTTGCTGCTGCAAGTAAAAATTTCGCTATGCTTGGATATTTAAGCATTCATGGAACAGTTAATTATTCGCTCGAAACAAAAGACAATGATAATTTTGTAGATTTGCATTTAGGCTTTGAAAAAACACTTGGTGGCAGTTTTTCATTTATTGGGGAATACGATTTTGCATTAAATGACAATAATGGTAAAGTATTTGGCAATGGGAATGGCTACCTAAATATGGGAATACGATGGTCGGTTGGTTCCGGTTTAACTTTTGGTTTTGATTTAAGAGATTTATTAGATAATAAAAAATTAAATCCAAGTGCGGCTGATAGAGCATTCAAAATTGAATATATAAAGAATATTTTCAAGTAATATTTTGAATACATTAAACCACTAACCTGTAGATGTACTTTATTTTATACGGGAATGTTTACAAACCTATACATCTATTTCAAGTTAACTGCATCAAATGTAGCAATTGATACCTTATTAAGACCTTTTATCCGGCTTAATTTTTGCGCATATTTCATTAGTAAATAAGAGGTGCACAATGAATAAAATAAATTTTTTAAATATTGTATTTACAATTATCATCGCTTCTTTTTTAGGAGGCTGCTATACTCAAGTTGCAATGCGTGATAGAGACCGGGACAGAAATTATACTGAACAAAATGATAATAATACAGCTTATCGAGCTGAAGATGGTTACGAAGAAGCGAGTGATACCAATTACTACTCAGATAATGACACCACTTATTATGATTCAGAGGAAGATGACGGCATAACCAATAATTATTATTTTGATGGTTTTCCTTACCATAGAAGATATTATTCCTACTATTATCCTTCATTTAGCATTGGGGTAGGTTTTGGAAATTGTTACGATCCTTTCTGGTATTCATCAGTTTGGAATGATCCATTTTATTATTGGAACTGGTGTGCAACTCCTTATTTGTATTATCCATCTTATTACTATCCCTATGCATATTCATCATGGTATTATGGCAGTTATTATGGGTATTATCCATACAATCATTATGGATATGGTGGAAATTGGAGCTACAATTCTCATCCTCGTTATAAATATAGGACCAATGACGGCTATAGGATAAGAAATAATGATGGATTAAGAGGAAGGTCATCCGGGTGAAAGAGGTACTTTAGTTCGTTACGGCGGTTCAAGTGACATTACAGAAAGAGCAGCAGTTTCAAGATCAGTTGAAAAAGCTAATAGGAATAAGGTTATAGAAAAACTGAAATTCGTACTAGTCGTGAATCAGTAAATAGTAGAAATTTTGAAAAACAAAGAAATACGAGCAGAAGCAGCAATGCTGTAAGAAGTTCTAATCCAGAAATACTTCGGTTGAAAGCAGTAGAAAAAGTTCAACAAGAACACGTATATACAGAAACTCCGGCAGATCAACAAAACAAAGTAGTGGAACCAGCAGCAGAAGAAGTTCAAATGTAAGAAAAGAAACAAGATCACATAATAGTAATTCTGGTGGAAGCAGTTCATATCATAAACCAAGCTCAAACAATTCCCCAAGATCATATTCTCCGCCACAAAGATCTTATAGCCCCCCATCAAGGTCATCCGCACCTTCTAGAGGCAGTTCCAACTAGCAGCGGTAGATCATCCGGTTCAAGAAGCAGTAGTGGAGGAAGATCATCTAGTGGTGGCGGACATAGGAGATAATAAAAAATGAAAAATATAATTTTAAATTTATTAATATTAACTGCCGTAGGATTATTTTTATCAGGATGTTACACAGTAGTATGGAGCCCGGAAGATAATTTCCCAACACAATCAGATTACGAACAAGGTTATTATGATGGATATTATGGTAGCCCATTTTATGGAGACTACGGCTACTATTATAATTATCCATGGTGGTTAAATATTGCACCTCCTGCAGTAAATGCCACTTCAAAAAATAGAGTCAATACAGCCACCGGTGAGTACGAAATAATGATGGCGGAAGAGGAAATGCCACAAGATGAAGGGGGAAATGTTAATACTCTTCACGCCCTGCTAGTAAATTCAGGTGGTAGCGATTCAAGCGGAAGTAATACAAGTGTAAACAAAAGTTCATCTAGTTCTAGTAGTTCTTCCAGTTCAGGGAGAAACAGCAGCAGCAGTAGTAGTTCAGGAAGTGAAAATGTTAGAAATAACAATGGCAGCAGAAATTCTGGAGCGGGAGAAAATAATGTTAAAAATTTTTATTCTAATTATTGTAAATTTTTATCTAATAATTATTTATGATCTTTGGGAATGTTATACTCTCAAGGAACACAAACGATGCATTGAGATTGGATTGAGTGGTCTTAGGTGCTAATGCAAGAGCATTAGGAATGGGAAATGCATATTTGGATTAAGCGATGATGCATCTGCAGCTTATTATAATCCGGCAGGTTTTGGATTGTTGAAAAGACTGGAGTTATCTGGAGGAATTGATTATTCTAATTATAATAATAATGCAACTTTTTTAATAACGCACTGATTCTCAGAACAGCGCAACAAATTTGATAGAATTAGTTTTGCTTTTCCATTTCCTACACTAAGAGGGAGTTTAGTTTTTGGTATTTCATATCATAATACAAAAGATTTTACTGGAGCTTTAACTTTGAAGGATTTAATCCAAACAATAATTCTTATATCAGGTATTTATCCCTTCGAAATAGCGATGATATGTATAATTTGTATTTAAGTTATCCTTTGTTTGATAATGCCAATAATTATATAAAAGATACTATAAACATTTTCGGGAATTTAACTCAAAGTGGGAACACATTATATTCCGGAACAACACATAATTGGACATTTTCAGGTGCAATCGAAGCAGCTAGAAATTTATATTTAGGCTGAATTTAAATGTAGATCACAGGCAACTTATAATTCTGATATTGATTATTATGAAGATGATTACTCATCATATTTATCAGGGTGAAACAAGCCCGGGAATGCAGATATCACGTGATTTCCAAACTCTTTATTCGAATAGAATTTCAATTGGGATATTTCTGGCTGGAATGTAAAAGTGGAATATTTATCAATTTAATGATATTGGACGTATTTGGATTTACTATTCAATTCCCTAAATGGTATACATTATATCAGAATCATTCGATGTTGACGAAGCAGCTAATTTGAACTGGAAGTAAAATATACTTGAATACGGCGATTACAGATGATCAAAGTCAATATGATATAGTTATCTCCTTTTGAATTTTGCTGCCGGATTTTCACTTAATTATAAGGGATTAATATTCAGTGCTGATGGTACTGTATTGATTATTCACAGGCAAAATTTGATAATCCTCAATGGTTTAACTGCTCAATATCTATTGTGCAGCAAATAAAAATATTAAAGATCAGCTCGGAGCAGTTTTAAATTATAATCTTGGCCTTGAATATACAATTCCTGTAGTTGGATTAAGAGTTAGAACCGGTTTTATGATGATGCCTTCAGCATATAAAAATGATCCATCCGAATTAATAGAAAATATTTTACTGCAGGAGTAGGTTTTCTTATGCAGGAAACAATTGGAATTGATGCTGCATTTGCCCATGGCTGGTGGAAGAATTTTGGAGATAATTATGATTACAACTTTTCCAGAACTTTTCAAACATATTTCCGATAACCATTTCATGTTAACAGTTACATACCGTTTTTAAGATTTGATTTGTTTAGTAATTAAAAGCGCCATATTTTTTATGGCGTTTTTTATTTTAAATGTGAATTTCAATTCAAATTATAACATGATTAACAATTTTAGGAGAAAATAATTCAAGGAATTGTTTCACGTATTGAAAGTAAAGACTACTATGTACTTCCAGAAAATGGATTTGGTGAAGTTAGATGCAGCTTAAAAGGAAGATTCAAAAAAGTATTTAACCTCAAAAAAGATAAGTTGTATCTCACAGATATGGCAACGGTTGGTGATGAAATTGAATATGATATGAATGAAGACGGAAGCGGTGTAATTTACAAAATTGAAAAAAGAAAAAATTATATTTCACGAAAAGCGCCAAAGATAAAAGGAAGCGGTAAACGAGGTGAAAGATTAGAACAAGTTATCGCTTCGAACATTGATAATTTTTTTGTTATAACCAGTATCAAAAGACCCGACTTTAATAATAAAGCTCTTGACCGGCTTTTAGTCACTGGCGAAAATTCGCACATAAAAATTATTATTATCTTAAATAAAAAAGATCTCGATACAAATTTAGAAATAGAATACTGGAAATCATTATATTCTAGAAATTGGATATAAAGTTATTTGTACAAGTAAAATTACAAAAGAAGGAATTAACGAAATACGAAATCTTGTTTGGGGAAAGAAAAATTTATTTTGGGGACAATCCGGTGTTGGTAAATCTTCATTAATAAATTTAATCTTCCCGGATTTGGACCTTGCAGTTGGAGATATAAGCAATGCAACAAATAAAGGTGTTCATACTACAGTTACTAGTTTAATGATCAAAATAAATAAAGATACCTTTATTATTGATACACCCGGGATTAGAGAAATTGATCCTTACGGAATTAAAAAAGAAGACTTGAGCCACTATTTTATTGAATTTTCAGACTTCATAAGTGACTGTAAATTCAATACTTGCACGCATAATCATGAGCCTGGCTGTGCTGTTATAAATGCTTTTGAAAATGGAAATATTTCTGCAGAAAGGTATGATAGTTATCTTAAATTACTGGAAACTATTGAAGAAGATATATTATTTTAGCAACCTTAATCACATATAAATTGAAAACTTTTTTATTATAATTTATATTTATAGCAATAAAAATGAAACATAATGCCTGATTCGACAACAGCTATAGTTAATTCTTTTTCGAAGTTTCTTACAGAAAAAAAAACAAACCTAAAAAACAATCCCAATAACTTCTTAATTAGTTATTGCTTGCCATTGGATAAAAATATAATAGAATTTGAAACGCATTCACTGTCAGCTAAATTTAGTAAGTCTTTTTATTTTGAAATTCCTGCTGAGCATTTCGCTTTTACAGCAATTGATACAATTATATCCATTTCAGAAAAAGGAGAAGGAAGATTTGCAGCTACGGAAAAAAGAATAAATGAATGGAAAGAAAATTTTATTAATAACTGGGAAATTATAAAAAGTAAAAGAATACCTTTGTTTATCGGCTCAATAAAATTCATGGTCGAACATTCGGATGAAGATTGGAAAGAATTTGAAGATTCTGATTGGTTCGTTCCTGAATTTCTTTTTCTACAAGTTGAAAAGGAAAACTTCTTATTATACAATCTTATTTTTTCCGGAAATTCGAGCACACAAAAATCTGTTGAGAAGTTTCAATTAAAAATTGATAATCTTTTTAAGGTAATTAAAGAATATAAAACCTGAAGTAAAAAACTTTTCAGTCATTAGTGAAAGTGGTTCAACACCAAAAGATAAAAAGAAATGGAAACAGTTGATTGAAAAAGCCCTTGATGAAATTCAGGATGGTAAAATTGAAAAAATAGTTCTAAGCAGGAAAGTTGAATATTTACTTTCTGATGAACCTGATATTGAAAAATTAATTATACAGCTTAAAGAACGATTTCCGCACTGCTATATTTTTATTGTTAATCATAATAAATCCATTTTCTTTGGCGCAACTCCTGAAAAATTAGCAAATTTTGTTGATGGAAAAATTGAAATTGATGCACTTGCCGGTTCTGCTCCAAGAGGGAAAGATGAAAAGGAAGATAAAGTTTTTGAAAACAATTTATTAAAAAGTGATAAAGATTTAAGAGAACATAACTTTGTAGTTAATCATATTAAGCAAATAATTTCTAATTATTCCGATGATGAATTTGAAATAGCACCACCGTCAATTCGTAAGTTGGCAAACATTCAGCATCTGCTTACTAAATTCTCTTTAAATTTAAACTTTGGAACTTCAGTTTTATCAGTTGTAAAGGACCTTTCCCCTACTCCTGCAGTTTGTGGAATCCCGGCAATTGAATCTCTTCATCTAATAAAAAAACTTGAAAATCATAACCGTGGTTTATATGGCGGCTTAATCGGCTGGTTAAATTTTGAAAACGAAGGTGAGTTTGCTGTAGCAATACGTTCTGCTATTTTAAATAAGAAGAAAATTACTGCTTATGCAGGTTGTGGTATTGTTCAAGATTCTAATCCTGATCTTGAATACTCAGAGACTGAATTAAAATTAAAAACAATACAGAATCTACTGAAGAATGAAAATCAAAAATTAATCGAAATATATTTTGGACTGATACATTTGTAAATGAACTTGTTGCATCCGGTGTTAAATATGTTTGCATATCTCCAGGCTCACGAAATACTCCTTTAACTCTTGCTTTTGCAAATAACAAAAAGATAAAATCTTTTCTTCATATTGATGAAAGAAGCGGAGGATTTTTTCGCACTTGGATTTGCCAAAGCTTCCGATACTGCAGTTGCTTTAGTTTGCACATCAGGAACCGCTACTGCTGAATTTTATCCAGCAATAATTGAAGCTTACCAGCAAAGAGTTCCATTGATTGTTTGCACTGCCGACAGGCCTCCGGAATTATTAGATGTTGGAGCAAATCAAACCATCAATCAAAATAATATGTATAAAAATCATATTAGATGGTTTTTTGATGCCGGGCTTCCTGAACCGATGCCGAAAAGAATTAAGCATATTAAAACACTAGCTAAGCGTGCAGTTTATGAAAGCACAATTAGATCTCGAGGGCCGGTTCATATTAACTTCCCTTTCAGAAAACCATTTGAGCCGGAATCTTACACAGATGAAGTGGATAGTAAATTAATTGAGCAGGCAAAATCAAATTCAATTGACAATAAAAAATTATTTAAAGAAGAAGAAAAAAATATTACTACTGAAAAATGGTTTTCGGAAGTTAAAAATCATTTAATGAATTTGAAAAAAGGAATTATTATTGCCGGGCCGGAAAATTATAATTCCAGATTTCATGAAAATTGTAAATTACTTTCAGAAAAATTAGGCTATCCTATTTTTGCAGATGGCGCTTCTCAATTAAGATTTGGTAAATCAACTAAGACAAATATAATTTCAAACTACGATGCTATACTTCGTTCAAATAAATTTACAAAAAAATATAAGCCGCGAAATAATTTTACAATTTGGCAGAACAGTAACATCAAAAGCTCTTGAAACTTTTTTAGAAAATACCAACGCTTTAAGATTCATGATTAACGAATACGGCGATTGGTTTGACCCTTCTAATAGAGCAACTGCATCTGTGGCCTGCAAGCCTTATATATTTTGTGAGACAATGCTGGAGAAATTGGAAAGCAATAATTTTTCAAAACAAAAAAATAATTGGCTGGAGATTTTCATTGAAGCAGATAAGATTGCTTCAAAAACAAAAAAAGAAATTATTGAGAAATCAAACTTCGCCAATGAACCGCGAACAATAATTGAATTGCTTAATGCTTTACCTGAGAAATCTCAAATAATGATTTCCAATAGTATGCCTATTAGGGACTTTGACTACTTTGCTACAAAGACTGATAAGAGTTTTACAATTTTTAATAACCGCGGTGCAAGTGGAATTGATGGAATAACTTCAACTGCACTGGGTATCACTGCTAATAATAACTATCCAACTTTTCTCTTAACAGGTGATCTTAGCATTTTATCATGATTTAAATGGAATGCTTGCAGCTAAAAAATATTCTTTGCCTCTCACAGTTATTTTAATTAATAATAATGGCGGCGGTATTTTTGAAGTGCTTCCAATTTCAGACTACGGAAAAGTATTTAAAGATTATTTTATTGCACAGCACAATTTGAACTTCAAACCTTTAGTAGAAGCATATAACGGCAAATATTATTTGATTAATAGCTGGAATGAATTTAAGAATAGAATTCATAAATCAATTCAAGAAAAGAATTTTACAGTACTTGAAATAAAAACCAATGCACAAAAATCTTTGCATGCTAAGAAGAAAATTTTGGTCAGAAGTTGATAAAAATTTACCGTAATTGAATATGATAATAAAAGTTAATGATTTATCTTTCTATGTAAATTTTGATGAAAACCAATTCGACAAAACAAAAACACCTCTTTTTCTTCTTCATGGTTTTACTGGCTCTTCATTAGACTGGAATTTTATCTATAAAGATCTCACTAAAAAAGTTTTCCCGATTGCAATTGATTTAATTGGACATGGAAATTCCGATTCCCCAAATGAATTAAATTATTATTTAACTGATTCCATTAGTTGAGCAATTAAAAATTATAATTGAGAATTTTACCGATGAAAAAGTTTTTCTTCTTGGCTATTCAATGGGAGGAAGAGCAGCTTTATCATTTGCTTTAAAATATCCTCAAAAAATAAAAGCATTAATTTTAGAAAGCACCAGTGCCGGAATTAAACTGAAAGTGGAAGATTAGAGAGAAAAAAAAATGATGAAGATCTCGCTGAATTTTATTTTGAATAATCCTATTGAAAAATTTATTGAATACTGGATGGATTTAGATATCTTCTCTACACAAAAAAGATTTTCAAATCAAAAACTTGATGAAATTAAAAAATCAAAACTGAGCAATAACAAAATAGGATTAGCAAATTCGTTAAAAGGATTCAGCACCGGCAAGATGCCAAATTATTATAGTGATTTAAAAACATTTCTTCCGGAAACATTATTAATAACCGGAGAACTCGATTCAAAATTTACCGATATAAATATTGAAATGGCTTCTCTTCTTCCAAACTCAACTCATGAAGTGATTAAAAATTCCGGACACAATACACATCTTGAAGAACCAAAAAAATTTATTGAAAGTGTGAATAGGTTTTTAGATGCAGTTCTAAATTCCCCAATAATTTATAAAAGTGGTCACTTTGTAAATTGTAATTCTAATTTTAATCGAACTTCTTCAAGTAATTTAATCAAATTTGGTAAATCTTCTATTAAGTGTACTCCAAACAAGATCAAGATCAACTTCAAAATATCCATGTATCAAATGGTTTCGCATGCCTACTATATCTTTCCAAGGTATTTGTAAATTGTTATCCTTTACTTCTTGAGATATTTTCGAAGCAGCTTCGCCAATAATTTCAATTTCTTTAACAACAGAAAGCACTAACATACGATCATTTTCAAGATCAACTTTTTCTTTACCATTCGCAAAAGATAGAGCTTCTTTTGCGGCCTCAATCATATGCTGTAATCTTATTTTATCATTCTGCTGCATATTGCACAATAGCTTCATGAATTATCGTATCACGAAAATATTTACTTAACTCTTCTGAGGTATGCAAATCGACTTTTTTATTCAGCATTTCTGAAAGTTCCCTTTGAATTCGAGCTAATGATAAGTATCCTGGTTTTTTATTACCTTCAAACTCAATAAGTAAATCTAAATCGCTATCATCTGTAAAAGTATTTTTTGCATAAGAGCCGAAAACTGAAAGTTTAGTAATCTTATTTTCTTTGCAAAAAGCAGATAAATTTTTAGAGTTATATTTTAAAATATCTATCATTTTTTACAATCTTAATCAAAAATACATTAACATACTTTTTATATTTTAATCAAAATTAAGTAATCATATTTAATTAAACAATTTATCTTCATTCTATCTTTCCTTACTTTTCAATATTTTTGCAGCACTTAAAAATCAAACCAAGGAATTAAGATGAAATTTAATTGGACAAAAGCGAAGGATTATACTGATATCATTTATGAAAAAATGGAAGGCATAGCAAAGATTACAATTAATCGTCCTGAAGTGCGAAATGCATTTCGTCCTGAAACTGTAATTGAAATGTACGATGCATTTTCGAATGCACGCGAAGATCAGGAAATTGGAGTTGTATTAATTACCGGATATGGCCCGGCTAAAGACGGTAAATATGCTTTTTGTTCAGGTGGCGATCAAAGAATTAGAGGGGACAAAGGTTATGTTGGAAAAGATGGAGTTCCAAGATTAAATGTACTTGACCTTCAGAAATTAATCAGAAGCATTCCTAAACCAGTAATTGCTTTAGTTGCAGGTTATGCAATTGGAGGAGGGCATGTCCTTCATGTTGTTTGTGATTTAACCATTGCTGCAGACAATGCAATATTCGGCCAGACAGGTCCTAAAGTTGGCAGCTTTGACGGCGGTTTTGGTTCAAGTTATCTCGCAAGAATAGTCGGACAAAAGAAGGCAAGAGAAATTTGGTATTTATGCCGTCAATACAATGCTGAAGAAGCGGAGAAAATGGGGCTCGTTAATAAAGTGGTGCCATTAGATAAATTGGAAGAAGAAGGAGTTGAATGGGCAAAAGATATTTTACAACACAGCCCGCTTTCAATTAGGTTATTGAAGTCAGCATTTAATGCAGAGCTTGATGGACAAGCAGGCATTCAAGAGTTAGCCGGCAATGCAACTCTTCTTTATTATATGAGCGAAGAAGCACAGGAAGGTAAGAAAGCTTATTTAGAAAAGAGAAAACCAGAGTTTAATAAATTTCCTAAACTGCCATAAAATAATTTTTAATCCGTGAAAATCAGTCTAATCCGTGTTTTTCCGTGTTCTATATGATTTAAAAATAAAAACTTTATGAATGATAATTCAATCTCAAAATTTCAAAGCTGGATTTTAGCAAGCCGTCCAAAAACATTATTAGCCGCTGTTGTTCCGGTTGTTGTCGGCTCTTCATTAGCAATCAGCGAAGGAAAATTTATTTTTATTTATTCTTTGGTCGCACTGCTTTGTTCGGTACTAATTCAAGTCGGGACAAACTTTACAAATGACTTATATGATTTTCACAAAGGTGCGGACAACGAAAAACGAAAAGGTCCTGTACGTGTTTTGGCTTCAGGATTAATTACTGTAAATGAAATGAGATTAGGAATAATTGCAGTATTTGGTTTTGCTTTTATTCTTGGATTATATTTAGTAAGTCAAGCAGGAATTATAATTTTAATTGTCGGTATTATTTCAATCATAGCTGGAATTGCATACACAGCCGGTCCATTCCCGTTAGCTTATAATGGGCTTGGTGATGTATTTGTTTTTTTGTTTTTTGGAATAGTTGGGACTGTTTTCACTTATTATCTTCATTCACATACTGTAACTTTGATTTCAATTCTTGCTTCAATTCCTGTCGGCGCATTGATTACAAATATTTTGGTTGTAAATAATTTTCGTGACATCGAAGAAGACAGGGCTGCAAATAAAAAAACTTTAGCTGTTATTCTTGGAAAGGATTTCACAAAGTATCAGTTTATTTCCCTTTTAGTTTTATCTTTTGTCATTCCGGCCGTTTTATATTTATTCTTTAATTTTCACATAATAATTTTTCTCCCATATTTATCACTTCCATTAGCGGTTCGATTAATCAAAATGTTAAATACATTTGACGGAATACAACTAAACAAAACTTTGGAATTAACAGCCAAGTTTTCGGCATTATTCGGATTGTTATTTGCTTTAGGTTTAACTTTATAAGAAATTTTAACCAAATGCAATTATCTAATTTCCCTTTCAATAAAAACTACAATCCTTCTTCGAACGCAATAATTGAAAATGATAACTTTATCAGTTATGAAGAACTGATAAATAAAATAAATATTTCTGCTGATACTTTTCTAAAAGAAGGAATAAAGAAAAATGATTTTGTTGGGATTTTAAGTTCAAACAATTCAGATTTTATTATTACAGTAACTGCTCTTTGGCAGATTGGCGCTATTCCAATTCCTTTGAACACACGATTAACACAAAACGAATTGAAGGAACATTTAAGTTTTGCCGGATGTAAATTCTTAATTCAAATTAATGGAAGCAAAAACCTCAGTACCATCGTGGGTCTGGAAAAGTTGAATATAAAGAATATAGAAGTGCCAAAACATTATGACAAAACGATAAAAAATATAAATTGGAAAAACGAAAGTGATGACACTGCAGTTATTTTATTTACATCAGGCTCCGCGGGAAAACCAAAAGCTGTTCAATTAACATTTAATAATCTTTTATTCAGTGCTACAAACGGAAATCAAATTCTAAATCAAAATGAAAATGACAAATGGCTGGCCAGCCTTCCTGTTTATCATATTGGCGGGTTTTCAATTTTTATAAGAGCATTTTTGTACTCTTCAGCAGTTATCATTCCTAATTCATTGCAGACGGAAAACCTTATTTATTCAATTCAAAATTATAAACCGACTCTTGCTTCTTTTGTATCAACACAATTAAAAAGAATTGTCGATTCAAATATTAAACCGAATGATAAATTGAAGAATGTTCTTTTAGGCGGTGGTTTTATTAGCGATGATTTAATAAATACTGCAATAAAATTAGGCTGGAAAGTTTCAAAAGTTTATGGCTCAACTGAAACATCATCTTTTGTAACAGCCTTAACATATAAAGGAATTATGGAAGGAAATAAATCCAGCGGAAAAGCATTAAAAAATAATTCAATTAAAATTATCGATGATGATGGGAATGAAGTCTCTTCAAATATATCCGGTGAGATATTGATTAAAAGTCAGTCTGTTATGAAAGGATATTTGCATAATGTCGAGGAAACAAACAAGAAATTAAAAAATGATTTTTATTATACAGGCGATATCGGTTATGTTGATGAAAAAGATTATTTATATGTTCAAGCGAGAAGGAATGATTTAATTGTTACCGGAGGCGAAAATGTTAATCCGCTTGAAGTTGAAAACGAATTATTAAAACATCCATCTATCAAAGAGGCAAGCGTCTTTGAAATTGCAGATAATGAATGGGGACAAGTAGTTGCCGCGGCAATCGTAACAAATAAAAATATAAAAATTGATGAAATAAAGAATTTCTTAAAACATAGTTTGGCTGGATATAAAATCCCGCAAAAATATTTTATTGTTGAAGAACTACCTAAAACTTCATTGGGGAAAGTAAAAAAAGAAGAGTTGAAAAATATTTTCTGAAATAATCTGCTGGATGCAAGTTGTTTTAACATGCTTATTTAATATTTCAATTTAGTACCTTCTCTTAAATAATGGAACTTAAAATGTAGTGCCTCACATTAATTAAATATACTACGAAATTTTCCTTTGCACGGCTGTCAATTCACAAAAAATAATATTTGCTATTGACATTATATTAATAATTCAATAATATTGAATTGGAACAAATGTCCCAATATTTTAAATAGCAACAATATATGTCCCATTTTCTGGAAAATAATTTTGTTAAATTAAAATATCTCTCACCATTAAAAAAGGAGATTCCATGAATAACAGATTATTTACTGCACTTCTACTCGGATTCTTTCTAATCAATTTCTCTTTCGCTCAAGAAGACTTACTTGTAACTGAGATTCAATTCGATGTTCCCTCCAGTGCCGCTGGAGATGCTAATGGCGATGGAGCCAGAAGTTCCCGATGGGATGAATTTGTAGAATTATATAATAATGGAACAGAGTCCATCGACCTTTCTGGTTATCAGCTTATTGAAAGAGAAGGAGTTGCTTTTTTTACTTTTCCTCTTAATGCTACCATAAACCTGGACAGTTTGCAGTTGTTTTTGGAGGCGGTAATGTTGATTCGTTTACAAATATTCCCTCAGGTACTTTAGTTTATTCAGTTGAGAAATCTGATCCTAATTCAGGTTTTAGTAATGGTTTAGGAAAAAGTAATTTATCAAATACAAGTGACCGGGTTATGTTAGTGAATCCCTTATTAGCAGATACACTATTTGAGTTATATTGGGGTGGCGATACCACGAAAGGTGCTCAACCTATTGCTCCATTTACATCAAAGGCAATTTTTATGGGACCGCCTAATACGATATCAGGGGATACAATTGTTGGTGCAATTGGACAGTCAATAACACGTGATATAAATGGTACTAAATGGGATAAGCACACTATTGTTGTAAGTGATCCTGATAAACTTTTTTCAGTTGGCGAAAATGCTGTGGAAAAGAAAATACAAGCAAATATTTCTATCACTGAAATAATGTTTGATGTTCCATTGGATATGGCTGGCGATGCAAATGGTGATGGCGTTAGAGGTTCTCGATCAGATGAGTTTGTTGAAATATACAATAAAGGACCTATAGACGGGATCTTACAGGATTTCAAATTTTAGATAGGGAAGGTATAGTTCTTTATACTTTCCCTGATAGCACAATTTTACCTGTGGATAAATATGCAGTAGTTTTTGGTGCTGTTGGATCTGCCGGATATAGCGGTCTCACTCCTGAAGCAATGTATTTTGCTGTTAATGAGTCCGATGAAAACGTGGGATTCGATAACGGAAACGGGAAAACTAATTTTTCAAATGCCGGCGATGCTGTTTTATTAGTTAATTCATTAGAAGCGGATACAATCCAAGAAGTTTATTGGGGAACTGCAACTGCTCAGACATCAAACGCTTTTTATCTTGATTCCCCTAATACGATAAGCGGATTAGCACTGAGTGGTGCTATCCACCAATCTGTAACACATAAATTAGATAGTGATCTTTGGGATCTTCACACTGTTGTTAGCGGTGATACTATAAGTCTCTTTTCTCCAGGATTAGATGCTCCTCCCTCACCATACATCAACAAAGGAGATTTAATTTTAACTGAAATTATGTTCGATCCACCATCCGATTCTATAGGTGATGCCAACGGTGATGGAACACGTGATTCTAGGAGCGATGAATTTATTGAATTATATAACCGCGGAAGTTCAACAATAGATTTAAGTGGTTATCAAATACTGGAATCAAACGGGTTTCCAGTATTTACTTTTCCGCAAAGTGCTGCAATTAATGCAGGTCAGTTTGCAGTAGTATTTGGAAATGTTCGTCCAACAAGTTTCAGGAAGTAACTTACCTTCAGATGCAGTTTACTTCTCAGTTTCTAAAGTAGATGACAATGCTGGGTTTGATAATGGGCAAGGCAAATCAAATTTCTCCCAAGTAGCAGATGCAGTGATATTAGTGAATCCGGCTACTTCAGATACTATTGTTGAAGTTTATTGGGGAGATGCACAACCTTTAACACAAAATGCAATATATTTGGGATTTCCTAATACAGTTTCCGGAACAACAATTTCAGGTTCAATAGATCAGTCTGTAACAAGAATGATAACTTCTAATAAATGGGATATGCATACCGTTGTCACTAAAGACGTTAATAGTTTATTTTCGCCAGGTTAAAAACGCGCATGCGATAACCTGGAAATCCAAAAAACGGAGAATAACATTCCCGCAATTTATAAATTAGCACAGAATTACCCCAACCCTTTTAATCCGAATACAGTAATTTCATTTTCCATTCCAAAATCAGGAGTGGTTACTTTAAAAATATTCGATATACTTGGGCGAGAAGTTGCAACTTTGGTAAATCAAGAATTAAGTGCAGGTAATTATAAATATAGTTGGAATGGAGCCAATCTTGCATCAGGTATTTATATTTATAGATTATCGACTGCTAATTTTTCGAATGTTAAAAAGATGATGTTACTTAAATAATAATGAATTTATTAATTAAGGAATAATTGGAGAATAGATGAATTTCTTTAAATACTCCAAGTTTAATAAAATATTTGCTGTTGTTTGTTTTCTAACTATTTCTGTATTTGTTACTTGCAGGAACTACCGGAAAAATTGCCGGAAGGGTTACCGATAAACTAACTGGAGAACCATTACCTTTAGTAAATGTAATAATTGTTAATGAAGCAGTAGGTGCTGCTACAGATTTAGATGGTAACTTTGTAATCTTAAATGTTAATCCTGGCAGTTACGATTTAAAAGTTAAATCGATAGATCGGGTATAGAGAAAGTATAATTAAAGGGGTTATGGTAAGAGCAGATTTAACTACACGTATAGATATAAAACTTGAAGAAGGCTCGGTAAATATCGGTGAAGTAGTAGTTAATGCGCGATTAAATATGATAAATAAAGATGAAACATCACGTACTGCCATAGTATCTTCGGAAACATTTTCTGACCTACCTGTTGCTTCATTTCAGGATGTTGTTGGATTGCAATCTGGTTTTGTTACCGGTTCGGATGGCTCACTTCATGCTCGTGGCGGCCGTGCCGGCGAAGTTGCATACTTAATTGACGGTGTGCCATTACGCGACCCGCTTAATGGTGGCTTTACCGGGCAGATTGACAAATATGCAATACAGGAACTTCAAGTATTAACTGGTGGATTCAATGCAGAATACGGACAAGCACTTTCGGGGTGTTGTAAATATTGTGACCAAAGAAGGTGGTTCTCAATACAAAGGCCGAGTTGAGTTTACATCCGATCAACTTAATGAATCTCCTTATCACACAGCGAATGCTTTAGCTCTGGATCAATGGGGTATTGATAGTTCAGGCAATCTTCTTGAGAGACTTGGTTCTAACAATACCTTAATTCGTGATATTCCATCTGCATATCAAAAGCAAACGCTCTCAGGCACTCCAGGGCTTTTTCCTGATATTAATTTTTCTTGGGCAGCTTTCTACAGTATTCAGTGGACCGGTTCCTTTTACTTCGAAATTAAACTTCTTTATAACCGGAAAGATATTGGATCACTTGGATCAAATGCCATGGGGATATAATAAGGAAAGAGAATTTAACGGTAAATTAACTTACCATATGGGAGCAATTAAACTAAGTTTAAATTCTAATAGATATTATAGAATTTATAAACCATATCTGCATAGCTGGAAATATCGTCCTGAAGGTTATGAAACGCGGAAAGATTATAACTGGCGTGATAATATTAAAATAAATCATGTTTTAAGTGAGCGGACATTTTATGAGGCATCAGTTTCATATAACAGACAGTATTTCAACAGATACACTCCAGGTAAGTTAGCTATTTTTTCTGATAATGGTGAGTTGATTTATTCAAATTATCTTCGAAGAAATAATAGTACACCGCCTTTTTGGACTCAAGCCGACAATGGAATCTATATCCGCAATAATATTTCGACAATTCTTCTGAAATTTGATTTGAGTTCACAGGTTGGTAATCATCATCTTTTTAAAAGTGGCTTCGAAGTTAAAAAATATACTATTGATAGACTGCGTTTTGAAGAACCCTATGCAGGCGGGTTCCATAATTATGAAAAATATAAACATTACCCATTAGAACTTTCTGCATATATTCAAGATAAAATTGAATTTGAAGCATTTGTAATTAACGCAGGTGTTAGATATGATTATGTTGATGTAAATGATACACAATGGGGTTCCACAAGATATCCAGCAGGATATTTAGACAAGAATAATAACTGGGTAACTTCCGGTGAAGTTCCAACTCCAATAAAACAGCAAGTAAGTCCGCGTTTAGGTATTTCTTTCCCAGTAAGTGATAAGACAATTTTCTATAGTTCTTACGGGCATTTTTTCCAAATACCTAATTATGTTGATATGTATACTTCACGCGATCCCAGTCAGGATCAAGCAATTATAGGCAACCCGGGTATTAAACCTCAAAAAACTATTGCATTTGAATTTGGTGTAAAACAAATGCTTACAGATGATTATTCTCTGGATGTCAGCGCGTACTTCAAAGATATTACTGATCTTGTTGGAAGCACTTATTTAACTGTATTCCCTTATGAATATACCATCTTCGATAACTCCAATTATGGCGGTGTTCAAGGATTTGAAATAACACTAAGTAAAAGATTAAACAACTTTTGGTTTGCAAATATAAATTATACTTATTCGGTAGCTAAAGGAAATGAATCTGATCCAAGAGAAGGATATAATGATTATAGAAGAGCATCCTCAATTAACAGGCCAAAAAGAGTTTTCTTTCTAGATTTTGATCGAACTCATGTTCTATACAGTACGTTTGGACTTGATTTCCCAAATGATTTTGGGCCAAAATTGTTTGGCATTAGTCCATTTGAAAATATTAATTTAAATCTCATTTTTAGGTTTGAAAGTGGATTGCCTTACACACCTACTAAGCCTGATGAATCAGATCAACTTCAAATAGAAAAGAACTCAGGAAGAATGCCTGATATTCAAAGAGTAGATTTACGCATTTCTAAAGATTTCAATCTCTCAAGTCTTAAACTTACATTTTTTGGTATTGTTAATAATTTATTTGATAAACTAAACGCAAGGGATGTCTGGTCTACCACTGGTGATCCATGGGAAGCCGGTCCATCATACACGAGAACTGATGACCGAATGAGAGATCCTTCTTCAATAGATATCAGGCGTTCAGTTCAACTTGGAATTCGTTTAGATTTCTAAAAATAATGGTAGAAAACATGAAGAAACAGTTTATAATATTATTCCTTCTGGCTTTTACAACTAATATAGCTTTTGCACAATATGATGATAAAGCTGAAAAGCCTGAAATAAATAAGCTACTAAAATCAACTACTTCTGAAAATGATGCTTTTGGAATATTAGATAAAGGTGAGCTTATTAATACAGTGGGCAACCAGGGAATGATAACCGATTCATACTATCAAAATTTGATATATAATTTTAGGTGGCCAAAAAGTAAAGGAGTTGCTTCAATTACTAGTGACGTAAATGCAATGGATGACCTTTGCATCTTATTTGCTTCAAAAGGAAATGTACTCGATGCATATACTCGTTATCGTGCCGAAGATTGGATGGCGCCAGTTGGAGCACTTGGGAAATATCATGCCGATGATCAGCCAGAAAATTTATTGGCTCCGGATGGCGCACCGCGTTTAGCTCACAGCGATATTCCAATAACCTGGCCTAAAGGATATTTTGATAAGGCTAAAGTTTGGCATGATGCACCAACTGGTAAATACACGTCACTGTCAGATGTTGACAAACAAATTGTAGTTTCAAAAGGTGCATATTATGATGCTGATAAAGATGTTTGGAGATTTTGGCCGGGAAAATTTAGAACTGATATAGATCCTGATTCTCCAACATACGGACAAGAAATTCCTGGTGAGTTTGCGGCAGATAGAGAAGTATATATTATTTGCGATGACCATAGTGCACAGCTTCCATCACATTCAATGGGAATGACACTGGAAATGCAGTGTTATTCTTACGGAAGAAGGTTCGCTCAGGATATTCAATTTTATGATATTAAAATTACAAACAATGGAGACAAGGTTCTTGATAGCTGTTACTTTGGATATTATATGGATTTTCAATTTGGTGATGTGCTGGAAGAAACTTACGAATCATATAACACAGGAATTAATCCAAATGGGTATGATAATGCATTCTATCAATTTGATTACAATGGCTCAAGCCCGGGAAATATTGAAGTTGGTTACTTTGGGACTGCAATATTAAATACACCGTTTGATCTGGGCGTAACTGATGCTCATTTTTTCAGAGACTTAACAGGAAATATAACACCAGCTGAAGATAAAAATATTTGGCCTGTAATGATAAGTGACCCAAATAGTCCAAATCTAATGTCCGCTAAAGAAAATTATTTTCACGGCCCAAATGTTCACTTTGATGATTTTAGCTTAACAGAAGAAGGTAAATCTCCCGGACCAACCAACTGGACTCTCTTTGCAGACAGCGGCCCTTTTACATTAAAACCTGGTGAGTCGATGACATCCACTTTAGCTGTTGCAGCAGGAAACGATTTAGAAGATTTACAAGGAAACCTTGCTATTGCTCAGCAGCTTTACCTAAATAAATTTTTAGGACCTTCTACTCCCCCATCACCTGAACTTCACGGAGTTGCTGGTGATGGTAAAGTAACTCTTTATTGGGATAATATTTCAGAAAAATCTGTAGATCTTGTTGCTAAGAAAAAAGATTTTCAAGGTTACAAAATTTATAGAAGCCAGGATCAAGGTGCTACATGGGGAAAAGAAATTAAAGATTCAAAAAGTAATTTAGTTGGCTATGTTCCAATCGCTCAATCCGATAAAGATGATTTAATTCAAGGAGTTGATCCTTTTAACAACTTTAATTATTTGGGCGACAACACCGGCCTCGTACACTATTTTGTCGAAATTCAACAAGTAGTAAATGGGGTAAACTATAGCTATACAATTACAAGCTTACAATTCCGGTTCTGTTTTCTATCGGGCTTGAATTTTTGGAATCTTCAAAAGGCACTACACAAGCCGACGCTAATTTAGTTGACGTAACTCCACGCTCAAATGCAATCGGTTATGAACAGGGTCAATATTGAAGTTTACACAATTAGCCGATGTTGGAAATGGAATCGTCAAATTAAAAATTGTTGATCCAGCCGATTTAACCGGAGATGATTATCTAGTAGAATTCAATTCTACTCCGGCTGACAGTTTTTATCTAGTTAATAAAACAACCCATGCACGCATTTTATCAAATCCTTTAAGCTCAACAAATTCTCCAATTGTGGAAGGTATTACAGTAGAGGTAAGCGGAGATAACAATACGGGAGAAATTAAAGACATTAAAAATCAGCTTGACAACAGTGTATATGGGGAAGATAATGTCTCTGCCGACGGTGATTGGTATGTAACTCAATTAAGTACAAATGATCTCGCAAATCAATCTGCAAAAGGAACCGACTATCAATTTCGATTTTCTACTAAAGGTTCGTTTGCTGCAGGTTTAACCGGTAACAATAAACCAATGATAAAGAAGTATAACGTTCCGTTTGAAATTTGGAATGTTGGAAATGCTGATAATACATTTCAAGTTAATTGTATTTTAGTTGATAAAAATAAAAATGATGCTCTTTGATCTTGGCGAAGAAATTCGAATTGTTAATTCGCCTTATGAAGTTAGAGGTGACACAATTGGTACTTTCAGCTTATTAAACTGGTACCATAGTATCTCAATTGATACTGTTGCAGGAATAGGTGGAAGACTGCCTTTGGATGGCGAGACGTTTACGATACTAGCTAATAGTGAGCTTACAGAAAATGATACATTTAGTGTAACCATTACTCCCCCGAAAATAAATGAAGATCCTGAAATTGTAAAAAATCAGATTGACGAAGTAAGAGTTGTTCCTAATCCTTATATTGTAAATGCATCATGGGAACAGATGGGAGAACAACCGTAGACTGCGGTCTCATGTTCCTCCCTTCCGAATGTACTATTTCAATTTATACAACACGAGGAGAGTTAGTAAATAAATTATACCATAACAATGGTACCGGCGATGAAAATTGGAATTTAACTAACTCTTCAGGAATCGAAATTGCTTTCGGAGTTTATATTTACATTGTTCAAACTCCAGGTGGAGAAAAAACAATGGGAAAATTTGCAGTAATCAAATAGCATGAGGCAACTGATGATTGTAAAGAAAATCTTTATAAAACTTATATTTATAATACTCTATTTTACACTTATTATGCAGGCACAGGATTTTACTAAGGCAGGCCAGCGGTGCTGCGCAGTTTTTAAAAGTCATTGTCAGGCGCCAGAGCAGCCGCTGTGGGAAATGCTTATGCCTCAATTTCAAATGATGTAACTTCAATGTATTGAAATATCCTGCCGGATTATCCCAGGTAACAAGATTTTCATTAGGTTTCACACATTCAAAGTGGATTGCTGACATGGATCATAATTTCTTTGGATTAGTTCTTCCCCTTGATGAATTTAGCTCCGTGGGTTTTAGTGCTATTCAGCTTTCCACTGGTGAAATTGAAAATACTACGATATTACAACCTCACGGAACAGGAGTCTTTTTTGATGCTGCTGATTTAGCAGTTTCTGTTTCTTACGGCAGACAAATTATTGAACAAGTAAGCGTTGGTATCACTGGAAAATATATCAATCAAAGAATTTGGAATTCATCTGCACAGACTTTTGCATTTGATTTCGGGGTGATATTAAAAACCGGATATAAAGATATAAATATGGGATTCTCATTTCAAAACTTTGGGCCGGAATTAACCATGCGTGGAAGTGATTTAACCAAGACAGTTGATTTGGATCCGAACAGCACTACAAACCCTGTAGTTGAATCCAATCTAGCTACACAACCTTTTTCATTGCCTACTAGTTACAGAGCATCAATCTCCATGGGTTTTATAAGTAATACCGGACTAATACAATCAGATAACTCTTCCCTATTAGTAGCAGCAGACGCCGTTCATCTTAATGATAATCCAGAACATTACAACATTGGAATGGAATATGGTTTTATGCAAACATTTTATTTAAGAGGCGGTTACATTTTTAATACAGATGAAGAAGGGCTAACCCTCGGAAGCGGTATCAGTTTTGACTTTGGTTCAACAAATGTATCATTTGATTATGCTTATGCTTCATTCGGAGTCTTTGATGCTGTTCATATTTTCTCGTTACAACTAAACCCTTAGCATTCATGAATTCAATAAAGAAAATACATTATATAATATTTATTCAATTTTTATTTAGCAGGGTTGTTGCAGCACAAATTTTAACTGAACTTACAAAAATTCAATCTGCATTTATAAAAGAAATTGTAGCTCACAATTCATTAACAACCAATTATCTTAACTGGACTTATGTATTATTCCTTTTATTGATGAAGAAGATTACTCATTGGAAAATTCATCTGATACTTTATTTGCAAAAGGCGATTCAATTAAAATTTTGTTTAATAAGAAAGTAGGCAAATATACTTTCTATAAAATCTTTTGCAGGGAATAACACTTTTGCAGATTCAGTTACAGTTCAGGTATTAGATAAAGGTATTCCGGAAAGATATTTATTTCAGAATGTGAGTATTCCCAGTAAACCTATTGTAGTTTTTTTAGTTCTTCCAAATAATATTGAAAATGCAAAATTTATAATGGTCATGCATGGTTTAGATAGAAATTCATTGGATTATGTGCAGGCCTGGAAAGATTTTGGGAAAAATAATAATTATGTCTGTGCCGCACCAACTTTCTCCAGCGCTGATTGGCCAGGCTCTAATTCCTACAATTTGGGAAATATGTTTAATTCATCAAATTATGATTTTCTAAATCCCGATTCTGTTTGGACATTTACAATTGTAAGTAAAATTCATGAAGAGCTTGTTGAAGTATTAGGGATGAAAAATAAACAGTATGATATTTGGGGACATTCTGCAGGTGCTCAATTTGTTCATTGCTCTATTGACATTCAAACCGGATTACAAAATTAAATATGCCATCACAGCAAATGCAGGCTGGTACACTTTACCTGATTTCGATATTGATTATCCATTTGGATTGAAAAAAGATAATCTCAAAATTTTGATGAAACTTTCACTGAAGATTTGGTAATAAAACCGCTTATTATAATGCGGGGAACAGCAGATACTACTGCAGGAGGACAGCAATTTGAATGCATCAGCAGAAGCAGATGCGCAAAGATTAAAAAAATATGAAAGAGCCAAAACATATTTCAATTATGCTTCCCAAATTGATATACACCACAAATGGAAATTAATAAACGTAGACAACGTTGGACACGATTATTTTAATATGGCAAAAGCTGCTCAGAATTTTTTATTAAATCCAACAAGCATTGTTGATAATAATAAAGTTATCATAAATGATTTTCAGCTTTATTAAAATTACCGAAAATCGATTTAACCCTACCACCACTATTCGAATTTCTATTGACACAAAGCGGTGGTGTGTTAGGCAATGAAGTAAATTTAATCGTTTATAACTCTCTTGGTGAAGAGGTAGCAGTGTTATTGAAAGACAGATATAAGCATACTTCGGGAAGTGCTTCAGTAGTATTTAACGGAAAAGATAAATATGGAAATTCATTAAGCAGCGGGATATACTTTTACCGTCTGTCGGTAGGAAATCGTTCTGCTGTAAATAAAATGGCTCTTATAAAATAGTTATTCACTTACTAGTTGTTGTTGAAATATGATAAATAAAAAAAGAATAGTTAATACTTTTATCGAATTAAGCGAGGTCGACGGAATCCATGGGAATGAAAAGGTAATCGCAAATATATTAACAGAGAAGTTAAAAAAATTAAATTGCACTGTTACTACCGATGAGGCAAGCAAGCTCATTTGGTGGTAATTCCGGAAGTATTATTGCACGTTTAGATGGGGGAAAAAATATCGTACCAATATTCCTCTTGTGCACATATGGATACAATTAAATCTACTGCAAACCTTAAACATATAATTGATGATGAAATAATAACAACAGATAAAACCACAATTCTTGGCGGAGATGACCGTGCTGGAATTGCTGTTATTCTTGAAATCTTAGAAATTCTAAAAGAGCAGAAAATTGAACACGCATGATTTAAAATAATTTTCACTGTTTGCGAAGAAGCCGGAATGCATGGAGCTAAATTCATTAATAGTCGTACTATAAAAAGTAAATATGGTTTTGTGTTTGATTGTCAGGCAATTCACCTTGGAAATTATATTGTTGAGGCTCCAGACGCCGCTTCTTTAAAAACTACATTTATTGGTCAATCTGCACATGCGGCGGTATCACCTGAAAAAGGTATTAACGCAATCTATTTGGCTGGTAAAGTTATATCAAATTTAAAACTTAGGAAGATGGGATGGCGTTGGAATGCTTAATGTTGGAACAATAAACGGCGGCGAAGCAATTAATGTTGTTCCTGATAGAGTTGTCATCACTGGGGAAACAAGAAATTCCATCACGGAAGATTTGAATGCACAAATTGAGTACATAAAATCAACTCTTAAATCGGTTGCATGTGAACATGGTGGTGATGTACAAATTGAAATAAATACTAAATACGGCGGTTACAAATTTTCAGGAAATGAAAAAATGATAAACATCGCTAAAAAAGCAATAGCAGATTCTGGTTTAGAACCAACTCCAATTTCTTACCCCGGCGGAAGTGACGCAAATGTTTTTAATTCGAATGGAATCCCTGCTTTAAAATCTTGGGGTTGGTTTTAAAAATGCTCATTCATTTGAAGAAATGATTGCAATTAAAGATTTAGTCAAAACTGCTGAGAGAGGTTTAAATATTGTAGTCAATCATTCTTCTGAAGATGAAAAGAGTAGAAAATTAAATATGAGAATAATTCTGAGAAAACTTTTTTCATTCCTTCTGTTTATGATATTTCTAATTCCAATAGAATCATGTGCTCAAATATTAGACACACCTTTAGAGAAATGTAATTTCACAAAAGTTACTTCTCATCAAGAACTACTGGATTATTTAAAAGAACTTGCTAATACAAGTGATTTAATTTCGATTGATACAATCGGAAGAAGTGTTCAAGGAAGAGAAATTCCGGTTGTTCATTTTTCAGAAAATGATAGTAATAAAATTAGAGTGTTAGTTTTTTGTCAGCAGCACGGGAATGAACCTTCAGGCAAAGAAGCAGCTTTATTATTAATAAAGGAACTAGCATATAACACAGAACATAATCTTTATAATAATCTTGATTTATATGTAATCCCATCTGTAAATCTTGACGGAAATGAGGCAGCTAAAAGAAGAAATGCGAATGGCGAAGATTTGAATCGAAACCACCTAATATTAACTGAGCCTGAAGTTATTGCTTTACATAAATTTTTTAACCAATTAATACCTGAAGTAACACTTGATGTTCATGAATATTCTGCCTTTAGAAAATCATTTTTGAAGGTTGGTTATGTTAGAGCCACTCTCAGAACAATTTGGGGCACCAACTAATCTGAATATTTCAAATAAAATAATTGATTTTGGTATAGATAGTTTATTCCCCTATTTAGATAAAAAATTGAATGATGAAGGCATCTCATTTTCTAATTATTATAAGATGAATTATCCGAACGATACTGTCAGATCAAGTACTACTGCAATTAATGACGGAAGACAAAGTTTCGCTATCTTAAATAACTTTTCATTCATATTGGAAGGTAGGGACTTGGGCCTTCTTTTAATTCTGATCTTAAAAAGAAGAACAACCTATTAATTAGCCTATGCTATCAATGCTTTTCCTTCACTTTGCCAATAAAGCAAAGTACAAGAATTATGTCACTTGTTCATAATGAAAGGGAAAAAATAAAATCGGATACTCATAATGTAATTATTCAAATGGATTACGTCTGCAACGGGAATACAATTAGATTACCAATGAAAACGCTGCCTTCACTTAAAGAAACAACTGCAAAAATGCTTTTTTCACCAAGAGTTAATCCCATAAAATCAATAACACGTCCATTGGGGTACATTATTCCTAAGGATCAAAAAGAACTTATTGCATTACTCGAAAAACATAATATTGAGTATGAGATAATGAACGATTCCGAAAGCGAACACGTTGAAGTATATACAATAGAAAAGGTTAAACCACAGTGGCTGGAAAATAAAACTTTTAATATTGCTTCTGTTTCAAAGCTGTTAAAAAATTATAAAAGTAAAAAAGGGGACATATTTATTCCAATAAATCAAATTCATGGAACTATGCTTTGTACAGTTCTTGAACCTGAATCAATGTGGGGAATTGCCCAGTTTGAGCAATATAAAAATTTGCTCAAGGCGGGAAATAAATTCCCTGTTTATAGGGTAGTAAGAAATTAACTCTGAAATTAAATTATTTTTGACATGGAAAAGGATACTAATAAAAATTTAAATTCGATTATTTATAATAACTCTGCTAATTTAGTTGAAATAGATTTTTTCCCTCCCAATTATACTCAACATAAAAGTAATTTCTTAAAGCTTAAAGATACAGATATATATTACGAAGTTTTAGGTGAAGGGCCAGCATTGATTTTCATTCATGGGCTTGGAGGAAAATCATATTTCATGGTGGCAGCAGGTTCCCTATTTTGGCAGATAGATATAAATGTATTAACTTTTCTCATAGAGGATTCGCACATTCAAAAAATTATTCTAATCGGATTGGTCATGGAGTTTTTGCCGAAGATTTATCTTCTTTAATTGAACACTTAAATTTGAAGGAAGTTTATCTAGTGGCTCAATCAATGGGCGGTTGGACAGCCATTACTTATACATTAAAGAATCCTGGAAATGTAAAAGCAGTTGTAATGGCATCAACATCCGGAACTATAGATTTTAACAAAGTGAAAAACATTGATATAGAAAAATTGAAATTATGGGAACAGTGGTCACAAAATGAAATAGTGAATTTTAAAAGAGAAAGGTATTTTAAATGCAATCGGCAGAAAGATGACGGAATGTAATCCATTACTTTCTTATAATTATGAACAAATTTATAATTTAACATCATATTCTTATAAAGAATTTATTAGAACCGATATTAAACGAGAACGAATAAAATCTCCAGAATTAGTAAAATCGCTTCAAATACCATTCTTATTCATTACCGGTGAGTTGGATGTTTCTTTTCCTCCTCTCGGCGGTAAAGCTGTAGCTTCGGTTATGTCGTTGTGCAAAATGGAAAACTTTTAAGAATACTGGGCATTCCGTTTATTTTGAAAGGGCGGAAGAATTTAATAAAACAGTTGATGAATTTCTTTCTTCGGTATCCGGCTTACCGGTGATAGGAAAAAATTGAATTTTTTATTTAGTTTTTAAAGTCTTGAATAAATATTGAATTGTTTGGAGGAATAGACCGGTTTGAAAAAGCCCAAGAGTATTTTTGATAAATTTTTAAACCTCGTTGAAAGAGGCGGCAATGCGCTTCCCAATCCTTCAACATTATTTGCCATATTTGCGGTATTAACATTAAGACTTTCTCCGCAGTAACCTCTCTGTTTGATTTACAAGTTATCCATTCAGTTACTCATGAGGTAATAAAAGTTAATAATCTGCTTTCCGAAAGCGGATTGCGTAGAATTATGTTAGATATGGTTACCAACTTCACAAGCTTTGCTCCTTTGGGTATCGTGCTTGTGGCATTAACTGGATTAGGGATTGCAGAAGGAAGCGGACTTATCAGTACCGTAATTAGACTATTCGTTTTGTCTGCTCCAAAATCAATGCTTACCTTTATAATTGTATTATGCGGTGTACTAAGCAATATGGCAAGCACAGTCGGATATGTATTGCTTGTACCACTTGCAGGTATTGTCTTTCTTGCAGTAAAAGAGATATTCGCTTGTGGGACTTGCAGCTGGATTTGTGGGCGTTTCTCTGGCGGTTACAGTGCAAACTTGCTTATTGGAACTGTCGATCCTTTATTAGCAGGATTATCTCAGGAAGCTGCAAGAATAAGTAATCCAGCTTATGTTGTTAATCCAACTGCCAATTATTATTTCATGTTTGTTTCAACTTTTCTAATTGCATTCGCAGTTAATCTGGGTAACACAAAAAATTGTTGAACCACGTCTCGGCAGTTATAACGGAAGCGTAGAACCTGAGAAAATTGAACATCTCTCAACAGAAGAAAAACGCGGATTAAAATATTGTCTTTTTACATTAGTTATTATTTTGGCAATAAGTATTTAGGGCATAATTCCCGAAGATGGTTTGCTGCGAGGAACTAACGGCTCAATTTTAAATTCACCTATTATTAAGGGGTGTTGTTGCTTTAATCTTTATAGTAGCGGGTTTGCTTGGTATCGCTTACGGAATCGGCAGCGGTAAATTTAAAAACGATAACGATGTAATCGGAAGTATGGAAAGCTCAATGCGTTCCGTAGCGACATATTTGGTGCTTGTTTTTTTCGCGACTCAGTTTGTTGCATATTTTAATTGGACAAATCTTGGAATAATAATAGCAATAGAAGGAGCAAATTTTCTTTCCCATTTAGGTATTGGTTTAATACCGTTAATGATTTTATTTATAATCCTTTCCGGAACCATAAATTTATTTATGGGAAGCGCTTCTGCAAAGTGGGCTTTAATGGCACCTATCTTTGTTCCAATGTTCATGCTTTTGGGATATTCTTCAGAATTAACTCATACCGGATTTAGAATTGGCGATAGTGTCACAAATGTAATTTCTCCTATGATGAGTTTTTTTTGCTTTGATAATTGTCTATTTTCAAAAAGTATGATAAGAAAGCAGGTATTGGAACGATAGTATCGATTATGTTACCTTATTCAATAATATTTTTTATTTTGTGGACAATATTATTAATTATATGGCTTTGGTTTGGAATTCCACTTGGTCCGAATGCAGGTATAAATTATTTAATGTAGATTAAATTTTAATTATGAAAAATTACCATGAATTTTTAGAAGAACTTATTCAACAAAAAAATGAAGAGTTCACATCTACTGAGAAAAAAATAGCTAATTTTATTTTAGAACAATATAATGAGATCCCATTTTTATCAATTCATGATTTTGCAGATCGGTTAGATGTAGGCAAAGCATCTATAATGTAGATTTACTTGTAAATTAGGCTTTGATGGATATCTTTCTCTTAAAAAGAAGATATTACATAACCGGATGATAAATAATCTTGCTCCAATGGAAAAGATTCAGACGTATCTTTAAATCATGAAATTACGGAAAACATTTTACTTACGAAAGTAGGTTAAAATGAGGTAAATAATATTAACTCCACACTGAATAATTTTAATCTCAAGATTTATAAAAAAGCTGTAGATATCATTTCAAAAGCCAACATTGTTTATACAGTTGGATATAACTTAAGTAGTTTCCTTGCAGAAATTTTCAGCTATTTACTTCAACGAATAGGAGCAAAATCCATCTCTGCTAGTATGGAGGAAGATCACTAGTTGACCAGATTAGCAGTATTGAAAAAAAGATGTAGTCATTGCAATTTCACTCCCTCCATATTCAGAAGAGACTATAACCGCTGCAAAATATGCAAAGGCACATGGAGTAAAAGTAATTGCTTTTACAAATTCATTAACTTCACCAATTGTCCCCCATGCCGAAATTGTATTACAGGTAAAAACGGAAAGTCAAATCTTTTCAAATTCCTTTTCTGCAATATCAGTAATAATTTATTCTTTAGTATATGAAGTTGCAATAAAAAATAAGACGCGATCACTAGATGCTTTAAATAAACAACTATCGAGATTGGATTGATTTATTATAAAACTTGAGACACCAGAAAAGAATCTTTCTAAAATAATTCAGCTAACTAAATGTGCACTTAGTCCTTCTTTTACTTCAGATGTAATTTCCTTTTTCTTCCAGGTATTTTTATCCACAAAGACATGAATTGTATTTACAACAACGCACTTCTCCCCTTTCGAGTTTTTACATTCATACTCAAGTTCAAATGAAGTTGCTCTAAGCTGCTTAACTTTAATCTCAACAGAAATCTCTTCCCTGTAATGCATAGGTTTATGATACGCTGCTTCACTCTTAATTATTGGAACTATAAAATTTTCATTTGCCCAATAATCATAATTTAATTTGAAGCTGTCTATCATTTCTTCATATGCTGAATGGCATAATTGGTAGACTCTTCCAAAAAATAAAATACCCGCCGGATCGCAATCGTAAAAATTAATTTTTCTTTTTGCAGTAAACATTTTAAATAAAAGGTTGATTGTGTTGAATGATTGTTTAATTGTGTTTACAAATTTAGTTAAAATGAATTGACAATAAAAAAGCTGTTTCTAAAATTAAATTGCCATCGACTAAATTTAATTCAGAAACAGCTGAATAAAAGCTATATTGATTTAAGAAGCTTTAGACCATTCTTCATCTTCGGTTTTCTGAAGCATTTTATTAACTGCAGCAGCACATTTTCTGCCTTCTGCAATTGCCCACACAATTAATGATTGACCTCTTCGCATATCACCACAGGCAAATACTTTCGGGACACTTGTAGCATGTGCATTTTCTTCATCACCAAAATCAGCTTTAACATTTCCCCGGGGATCGAATTGCATACCCTAATTGTTCAAGCTCGCTTAATAATCCTTCTTTTACCGGGTGGAGAAATCCGGCAGCAATAAGAACCAAATCTGCTTTAATTTCAAAACCTGAATCCGGTATATCAACAAATTTTCCATTTTCAAATTTTACTTCATTACAAATTAATGCAGCAACATTTCCTTTTCCATCATCTTTAAATGAAGTTGTATTAATGCTCCATTTTCTAATAGCACCTTCTTCATGACTTGAAGAAGTTCGAAGAATCATCGGCCAGTATGGCCAAGGTGTGTAGTTAGGCCTATCATCAGGGGGTTTAGGAAAAATTTCTATCTGAGTAACAGATTTTGCTCCTTGTCTAATAGAAGTTCCAACACAATCTGAACCTGTATCTCCACCGCCGATTATAACAACATCTTTCCCTTCAGCAGTTATTTGATTTTGAATTTCATCACCGGCATTAACTTTATTCTGTAATGGTAGAAATTCCATCGCAAAATAAATTCCCTTTAATTCCCTTCCTGGAATTGGAATATCTCTTGGTTTTTCAGATCCACCGGCAAGTACAATAGCATCATAAATATCCATTAGTTCTTTAGTTTTTATATCAACACCTACGTTTATCCCTGTTTGGAATTCAACTCCTTCTTCCTGCATCTGTTCTATTCTTCTATCAATCAGATGTTTTTCCATTTTAAAATCCGGAATGCCGTATCTTAGCAGCCCGCCAATTCTATCATTCTTTTCGTAGACGGTTACAAGATGCCCTTCACGAGCAAGCTGTTGAGCTGCTGCTAATCCAGCAGGACCGGAACCAACAACCGCAACACTTTTCCCAGATGTTTGCTTTGGAATTTTTGGAACGACCCATCCTTCATCAAATCCTCTATCAATTATAGTGCGCTCAATTGATTTTATTGTAACAGGATCATTATTAATCCCCAGTACACATGCAGATTCACAAGGAGCTGGGCAAAGCCTTCCGGTAAACTCCGGAAAATTATTTGTGGAATGAAGATTATCAAGTGCCTCTTTCCAATGCCCTTTATAAATTAAATCATTCCATTCGGGAATGTAATTTTGCACCGGGCATCCGGTATCACCATGGCAAAATGGAATTCCGCAGTCCATGCATCTTGCCCCTTGAGTACGGGCATCATTTTCCTCAAACGAAAATTCAAATTCGTTGAAATGCTGTTTTCGCTCTTCTACTTTTTCTTTTTTTAATGTAACTCTTTTAAACTCTTTAAATCCTGTCGGCTTACCCATTTGCAACCTCCGCAAATTTAGCTTCTTCTTTTTCAATGCTGTTTTTCTTTTCTTCTTCATCCAGCTTTTGTAAGGCTGCTTTATATTCAAACGGAATTATTTTTAAGAAGTTTAATTTTTCATTCTTCCAATTATCCAAAATATATTCTGCTCTCTTGGAATCTGTATATTTAAAATGATTGTTTATCATTCCGTATAATTCATTAGAATCTTCTTCAGTAAGATTTTCAACATCAACTAATTTTGCATTTAGATATTTTTTGAAATTCTTTTCCTTATCCCATACATAAGCAATTCCACCTGACATTCCCGCCGCAAAGTTTCTTCCGGTTTTTCCAAGCACTGCAACCCTTCCGCCGGTCATATATTCGCAGCCATGATCGCCAACACCTTCAACCACAGCATGTGCACCGGAATTACGTACTGCAAATCTTTCACCAGCGACTCCATTAAAATATGCTTCTCCACTAGTTGCTCCATATAAACAAGTGTTGCCAATAATTATATTTTCAGCAGGATCAAAAGTTACTTTGTCCGGAACTTTAACAATTAATCTTCCGCCGGATAATCCTTTGCCTGTGTAATCATTTGATTCGCCAATTAATTTTAGTTCAATTCCTCCAGCTAAAAATGTTCCGAAACTTTGCCCGGCAGTTCCATTCAATAATAATTTTTATTGTTCCGTCAGGAAGGCCAACGTTTCCATATTTCTTTGCAACTTCACCAGAAAGCATTGTGCCTACTGTTCTATTTATATTTCTTACCGGTAAATTAATTTCAACTCTTTCGGTATTTTCCAATGCTGGCAGAGATAGTTTAATCAACTCGTTATCTAATTGTGTGTCAACTGCATGATTTTGTTCTCGTGTTCTGAATGAATCAGTGTTGTATAAAGGTTTTTGCTTGAATAAAATTCTACTTAAATCTAATCCTCTTGCCTTCCAGTGCTCTAATGGACGTTTGACAATTATTCTATCTGTCTGCCCAATCATTTCATTAAAAGTTTTGAATCCCAAATCAGCCATATATTCCCGGACTTCTTCAGCTACATGAAATAAATAATTAATAACATATTCAGGTTTACCTGTGAACTTTGCACGAAGTTCAGGATCCTGAGTCGCAACTCCAACCGGACAGGTATTTAAGATGGCATTTCCTCATCATAATGCATCCCTGTGTTACAAGCGGTGCAGTAGCAAATCCAAATTCTTCAGCACCTAATAATGCTGCAACTACAACATCCTTCCCGGTTTTCATCTGGCCGTCTGTTGCAATATAAACTCTATCTCTTAATCCATTTAACATTAAAGTTTGATGAGTTTCACTTAAGCCTAATTCCCATGGTGTTCCAGCATGCTGTATTGAACTAACGGGACTTGCACCAGTTCCGCCATCATGCCCGCTAATTAATATATGATCTGCATGAGCTTTTGCTACACCTGCAGCAATTGTTCCAACACCAACTTCTGAAACAAGCTTAACACTTATTCTGGCTTTGGGATTTATATTTTTTAAATCAAAGATTAATTGTTTTAAATCTTCAATTGAATAAATATCGTGATGCGGAGGTGGACTAATTAAAGTAACGCCAGGAGTACTATGCCTTACTTTAGCAATTATTTTATCAACTTTAAACCCGGGAAGCTGTCCTCCTTCTCCCGGCTTAGCACCTTGAGCCATTTTTATTTGAAGCTCATCTGCATTAACCAGGTAATGAGCAGTTACTCCAAATCTTCCTGAAGCAACCTGTTTTATTGCAGAACGCATGTTATCACCGTTAGGCAAAGGAGTATATCTTTCTTCCATTTCTCCGCCTTCACCAGTATTAGATTTGCCGCCTATTTTATTCATTGCAATAGCAAGAGATGTGTGAGCTTCCCAGGAAATTGAGCCAAAGCTCATTGCTCCGGTTGCAAATCTTTTTACAATTTCTGAAGCCGGTTCAACCTCTTCTATTGAAACTTGGTTACGCCCTTTTTTAAATTCAAATAAGCTTCTTAATGTAACTCTATTTTTATTTTGATTATTTATTAACTCAGAATATTCTTTATAAGTTTTATAGCTATTATTTCTTGAACTTTGCTGAAGCTTAGAAATAGTTAAAGGATTCCATAAATGTTTTTCACCATCTCTTCTATAATGATATAAACCTCCAGCTTCAAGAGAATCAATATCTTCATTCACAGAACTGAAAGCACTCCTATGCCGTCTTACAGTTTCTTCTTCAAGCATTTCTAAACTAATACCTTCAATCCTGCTTGCAGTACCGGTAAAATATTTATTAACAATTTCAGTATCCAAACCAACTGCTTCAAATATTTGTGCACCGCAATATGATTGAAGAGTGCTGATTCCCATCTTACTAAAAATTTTAAATAAGCCTTTGCTCACAGCTTTTACATAATTTTTTTCAGAATCTTTATAATCTTTTACACTCTGGTAGAAAATCTTTTCTATAAAGATCTGCAATTGTTTCATAAGCTATATAAGGATTTATTGCATTAGCACCATAACCGCAAAGCAATGCAAAATGTGAAACTTCTCGCGGCTCACCGCTTTCAAGTATTATTCCGGTTTTTGTTCTTAAGCCTGCCCGAATTAAAGAATGATGAACTCCTGAGACAGCCAACAGGCTTGGAATAGCAGCATTCTTTTCATCAACTCCTCTATCAGAAAGAATAATTAATCCTACTCCAGCACTTACGGCTTTTACAGCCTCATCGCATAACTGGAATAATCTTTCCCTCATATTATGAGTTTGTGTGGTATCAAACAGTAATGACAAAGTAACTGACTTAAAATGCCCTCTTGAAATATTTCTAATCTTCTCTAATCTGGCATTAGTAATCAAAGGATGCTCAAGTTCAATTCGATGAGCATGCTGAGGAGTTTCATCAAGAAGATTTTGCTCCGGCCCAATATAAGTTGTCAGCTCCATTACTAATTCTTCTCTAATAGGATCAATTGGAGGATTAGTTACTTGTGCAAACATCTGCTTGAAATATCTAAATAACATTTGGGGCTTTTCAGAAAGAACAGCAAGCGCTGCATCGGTTCCCATTGAGCCGGTTGGTTCCTGGCCGTTTTCAGCCATGCCTTGGATAAGGATAAATAAATCTTCTTTTGTATAACCGAAGTTTTTTTGCCTGGTCGGCAAAGAATCAAAATCTACATTATGAATAAATTCAGGATCCGGCAGACGTGATAAATTTAATAAGTTATCTTCAAGCCATTTTTTATAAGGTTTGCTTGAAACTATTTCCCTCTTAACTTCTTCATCAGTTATAATTTTTTGTTTGCTCAAATCGATGATAAACATTTTACCAGGTTGTAGCCTTCCTTTATAGGCAACATTTTCGGGTTCAATCTCCAATGTCCCGGCTTCAGAAGTTAGGATTACCAAATCATCTTTCGTTACTACATATCTTGCAGGCCTTAATCCGTTTCTATCAAGAGTAGCACCTACAATTGTTCCATCAGTGAAAGTAACGGCTGCCGGTCCATCCCACGGCTCCATCATAGTTGCATGATATTCATAAAAAGCTTTTTTATCCGGTTCCATCAAATCATTCTTAGACCATGCTTCGGGAATCATCATCATCATTGCATGCGGTAGACTTCTTCCGCTCATAGTTAATAATTCAAGTACGGTATCGAATGTTGCAGAATCACTTTGCCCTTCCATAATAATTGGAAGCATTCGTTTTAAATCTTTTCCATAATAAGGCGATTCCATAACAGCTTGCCGGGCTGCCATCCAGTTTTGATTTCCACGGAGAGTATTAATCTCACCATTGTGGGCAATCATTCTAAAAGGATGTGCAAGATCCCAGGTCGGAAATGTGTTTGTTGAAAAACGCATGTGAATCATTGCAAGGGCTGATTCCATATCAGGATCACTTAAATCAATAAAGTAATCAATAAGCTGCGGTGCAAGCAGCATTCCTTTGTACACAATAGTTTTGCTGGAAAAAGAAGGAACATAATATTTACTTCTATCGCACTTTAACTCTTCCCGTACTCTCTGATCGATGATTCTTCTTATCAAATAAAGTTTGCGTTCAAACTCGTCATGAGTTTTTATTTTTTTATTTGCACCGATAAAACAATGCTTAATGTAAGGCTGGGTTCTTTTAGCTCCTTCACCAGGGACATCAGGATCAACCGGTACATCCCTCCAGCCTAAGAAATCCTGGTTTTCATCCAGCACTATTTTTTCCACTAAATTTTGTATAGTGTTTCTAAGAGTTTCATCATGCGGCAAATACATAACTGCAACACAATAATGGCCTTCGGGTGGAAGCTGAATATTTAATTCTTCACGAGCTACTTTTCTCATGAATTTATCAGGCATTTGAATAAGAACACCAGCGCCGTCTCCTGTTAAAGGATCAGCGCCAACAGCACCGCGATGCTCTAAGTTACAAAGTACATTCAACGCTTTGTCAATTATTGAGCGGGATTTTCTTCCTTTAATATCGACTAAAAATCCCATGCCGCAAGCATCATGCTCAAACGCAGGATCGTATAATCCATTTTCTTTATTCATATTTTTAAAATCAGTTCTGACTTCTTTATAGTTTTCATTATTCTGATTCAGCATTAAATCTCCTGGGACAATTAGTTACGCAATAACTCAATAAATATTGATGATTCCGGGATAAACTTTAATAATATTTATTCTTAGAAATAGTAACCTAAATTATTAAAGTTTAACCAATTTAAATTTATAAAATATTCAGAAATATACAATTTTTATTAAAATAATCAAGTATATTAATCCGATTATCCTAATATTATTCAGATAAATGAATAAAAATAATTCACACAATAAGACGTTAAATAAGTGAAATATCGTTCAGAAATGGAAGATTATCCCTGGTCTCGCAAACATTTTTCTTCTCAATATTTTCAACAATAATTTTTTCTTCATCTTTAATCGATACTAATTCTTTTCCCATCGGATCATAAACTCCGCTGTATCCAATATAATTTAATTTTGGATCTTTCCCCACGCGGTTCACACCAATCATGTAACATTGATTTTCAATTGCGCGTGCTTTTAATAATGCTTTCCAATGTTCAATTCTGGTATCTGGCCAATTAGCAATTGAAACTAAGAGCATCAGCTCTTTCTTTTGCATATAATCTGTAAAGTTCTGGGAAACGTAAATCATAACAAATTGATAATCCTATTTTAAAATCTTCAACTTGAGTTACGCTTCAATCTTTTTCCCTTTGGAATAATTTTTATCCTCACTACCAAAAGAGAAAGGATGAACTTTTTGATACTTACCTACTAACTCACCTTTGTTATTTATATGAATCAATGAATTAAAATAATTACCGTTATCTTTTTCAATTACTCCTGCCAGGCAATGAACATTTTTATTTTTTGAAAGTTCAGAAAAATAATTGAAACTTTCTCCATCCAAACTTTCACCAAATTCTGATGACTTCATTGTGAAACCGGTTAAAGTCATCTCCGGGAAAATTAATAACGATACATCAACTAAATTGCTGCTGACAAGATTTAATATCTTTCTTTTATTCTCTTCTTTATTTTCCCAAACAGGATTATACTGAACCAAACCTATTTTCATTTAAGCTGTAAGTTTCTTTTTCTTTTTATGATATTTAAATAATTCGTAATTAATACTATCACTTAATGCTTGAAAGCTTGCTTCCATAATATTCTCCGAAACACCAACAGTTGACCAGGTATCAGTACCATTACTAGTCTCAATCATTACTCTAACTTTAGCCATTGTGCCTTCTTTTTCATCCAGCACTCGAACTTTATAGTCAATTAATTTTAATAAAGAAATCTCAGGATAAAACCTTAGAAGAGCTTTACGCAGAGCGTTGTCTAATGCATTTACCGGACCATCACCGTTTGCTGCAGTATGTTCAATTTCGCCGTCGACTTCGACTTTCAAAACAGCTTCAGAGATTGAGTGGCCTTTATCATCAAACATTACATTAACTTTAGAATCAATAACGTTATAGAAAGGAGAAAATTCATTTATCTCTGAATTCAATAGTAATTCGAAGGAAGCTTCTGCTCCATCAAATTGATAGCCGCCATGTTCAAGACTTTTTATATAATTAACTAATTTTTTACTTAACTCTTTTTTATCAGATAAATCAATTCCAAATTCTTTTGCTTTGTAACGAATATTACTTTGTCCGCTCAAATCAGAAACTAAAACTCTTTGTTTGTTACCTACTTGTTCTGGACTAATGTGCTCATACATTTTACTATCCTTTAAAACTGCACTAACATGCACGCCGCCTTTATGAGCGAAAGCCGATTTGCCTACGAAAGCTGCTCGTGAATTTGGAACAAGGTTCATTAATTCGTAAACAAAATTTGAAATTGATGTTAAATGATCAAGATTTATTTTCCGTTTAGTTTCTCTTCCCAATTTTAATTTTATATTCGGGATGATACTGCAAAGATTCGCATTACCGCATCTTTCACCGACTCCATTCATAGTTCCCTGTACATGGACAGCACCTGCTTGAATAGCTGCTAATGAGTTTGCAACTGCAAGTTCTGAATCATTGTGTGTATGAATGCCAATCGGTTTTGAAAACTTCGATTTAATTTCCGTTATAATATCATAAACTTCATGAGGCATTGTCCCACCGTTTGTATCGCATAGAACCAAAACATCAGCACCGCCTTGTTCAGCAGCTTTCATCATCTTTAATGCGAAATTCTTTGTTATCTTTATATCCATCGAAGAAATGTTCACAGTCATAAACAATGCGTCTTCCATTATCAGTCATAAATTTAACCGACTTAAAAATTAATTCTTCATTTTCTTCATCGCTTAATCCTAAGCCTTTGGAAGAATGAAGTCTCCAGGTTTTTCCAAACAAAGAAACAGTTGGTGTTTCTGCATGTAATAAAGCAAGAAGATTTGCATCACCTTCAATATTATTTACAGATCGCGCTGTAGAGCCGAAAGCACAAATTTGCGAACTTTTTAAATTTAAACTCTTCGCTTTCTGAAAAAATTCTTCATCGCGGGGATTACTTCCCGGCCAGCCGCCTTCAATTACATCAATTCCAAATTCATCAAGCTTCTGCGCGATAATTAATTTATCCTGAACGGAAAGATTTATTCCTTCTCCTTGTGTTCCGTCACGTAGGGTTGTATCAAAAAGTTCTATTTGTGTTTTCATGCTTTATACCAAGTTTTATTAAAATTTTATTTTTAAATATTTTATTGCGCTATCATCCCGGTTTTTCTTGCATATTCAAATATATCACCTGCTTCAATTATTGGTAAAACTTCGCCAAGATCACGAAGATCAAATGTTTCATTTGTATTTAAATTTGTAAGCTTATTTTCTTTTAAATTTATTTCCAGCTCATCACCGGTTTTAATTTTATCATTCAACTTAGTAGGAGTCTCATAAGGAATTAAAAATCCGCCATCAACAGAATTTCTATAATAAATTCTTGCAAAAGATTCAGCGACAACAGCTTTTGCACCGGCTACTTTCAATGCAAAAGGGGCATGTTCTCTTGAAGAACCGCATCCAAAGTTTGATCCGCCAATAATGATACTGAATTCAGATTCATTTTTATCCCCATTAATAAATGGAGTGTTTCCACCAGGTAAACCCGCTTGAGGCAAAGGAACACCTGATAAAGCAAAGTGCCCATATTTTTTTGATTCTTCAGGATCGCTTAAACTATAAACCAAATGTTCAGCAGGAATAATTTGATCAGTGTCAACATTATCTCCAAGAACAAAAGCTTTTCCTTTAATTATTTTTTCCATTTAATTTTATTTCCTTCAACTAAAAAATTTGTTATAAACTTCAAAGTTCTCTTCGCCCCTCCTTGTGGGAAGAGCGAGAGACCTTTTACATTAGATCACGTGGATCTGTAATAGCTCCATTCAATGCCGATGCGGCTACTGTTAATGGCGATGCTAAATAAACAGCCGATTTTTTACTTCCCATTCTTCCCGGGAAATTTCTGTTTGTGGTAGAAATAATAACTTCACCGTCAGTTGCTCTTCCAACTGTATCCATTGGGCCGCCAAGACAAGCAGCACATGAAGACTGTGCAACTACGCATCCTGCATTTTCAAATATTTGTCTTAAAGAAACTCCACTAATTGTTTCTTCTTCTAATTGCTGCGCAACTGAAGTGCTGGCAGGCACTATGAATGTCGGAACTTTAACTTTGTTTCCAAATAAAAATTTTGCAGCAGATTTAAAATCACTTAGCTTACCGCCGGTACATGAGCCTATATAACATTTAGTCAGCTTTGTTCCTTGAACATTTCTAACTGTGTCCATATTATCGGGACTATGCGGCTTAGCAACTAAAGGTTCAATATTATTTACATTGAAAGTATATTTAGCTCTGTATTTCGCATCAACATCACTATTAAATATTTCATAAGGTTTGCTGGTTCTTTGTTTAACATATTCTTCAATTACAGAATCAGCGGCTATGATTCCATTCATGCCGCCGGCTTCAATTGCCATGTTTGTCAAAGTCATTCTTTCATCCACTGAAAGTGAGAATACCGCTGACCCATCAAATTCCATAGCTCTATAAGTAGCACCGTCAGTTGTAATTTCACCAAGCACTCTTAGAATCAAATCTTTTGCTGTAAGATAAGGAGGCATTTCTCCTTCAAAAGTAAACTTCAAAGATTCGGGAACTTTCTCCCAGATTTTTCCAGTGCCTAAAATGAAAGCTGCATCAGTATTTCCTACGCCAGTTGAAAACATTCCAAATGCCCCGGAAGTACAAGTGTGAGAATCTGTGCCGAATAAAACTGTACCAGGCAGGTTGTACCCTTCTTCTGCTAAAGCTATGTGGCAAACACCTTTGTATCTGTCCGTTCCTACATCATAATAATTATCAATTTTATATTCATCAGCAAATTTTCTTAAGATAGAAACGTTTCTATTTGCTTGCGGATTACTTGTAAAAATATAATGATCAGGAAAAATCACGAGTTTTTCTTTATCCCAGATTTTTGCTTTATCTCCAAATTCTCTTTTCCATATTCCAATAGTTGGCGGGCCGCAGACATCATGAGTCATAAGCACATCAACATTTAGCCAGATGTTTTCACCAGGCTGCAACAAATTTCTTCTTGGCAGATTTTGCAAGAATTTTTTCTGTTATGGTCATTGACATAATTTTTTTCCTTTCGCATAGCGATCACTATGTGATATACTTTCTTTAAACTGCTTGTGATACTTCAGATAATGAATGACTCGCAAACTCATCATCTTCTTTATTCTTCAAAAATAACTTTTGATGATTTAATGCTTGAATATAAGCCTTAGCACTTGCTTCAATAATATCTGTAGATACACCTCTTCCCGTAAAAGAAGTTTCTTCGCTTCTTAATCTTACAATTACTTCTCCCATTGCCTGCCGGCCGGAAGTAACAGAACGAACATTGTATGATTCAAGCTTCGGTTTTATATTTAAAGCTCGTTCAATTGCATTAAAGCAGGCATCAACAGAACCATCTCCGGTTGCAGATTCTTGAATCTCATCCGCCTTTGTTATTATTCTAACAGTTGCAGTAGGAATTGAATTTGTTCCCATCATAACATGAATATAATCTAGTTCATAAAATTCAGCTTCTGATTCCTGTGCATGATCTCCCATAAGAATTCTTAAATCTTCATCAAACACTTCCTTCTTTTTATCCGCAAGCCCTACAAACTTATCATAAACATCTTGAAGCTCTTTCTCAGATAATGAATAACCTAATTCATGTAAACGTGATTTTAATCCATGTCTGCCTGAATGTCGGCCCAAAACAATTTTAGTTTTGGGAACGCCTACAGTTTCAGGTGAAAGGATTTCATAAGTTTGTTTGTCCTTTAACATTCCGTCCTGATGAATTCCAGATTCATGTGCAAAAGCATTTTCGCCTACTAAAGCTTTATTGGGCTGAACGATAATACCGGTAAATGAAGAAACCATTTTGCTTGCATTATAAATTTCTTCTGTCTTAATATTTGTAAAACACTTATTTATATCTTTACGAACTTTTAATGCCATAACAACTTCTTCAAGAGAAGCATTACCTGCTCTTTCACCTATTCCGTTAATTGTACATTCAACTTGTCTTGCACCATGTTCAATTGCATTTAAGGAATTTGCAACTGCAAGTCCAAGGTCATTATGGCAATGGACACTAATAATTGCTTTATTAATATTTTTAACTCTTTGCCTCAATTCAGTTATTTTAGCTCCAAACTCGGAAGGGAAAGTGTAACCAGTTGTATCAGGAATATTAACTGTAGTTGCACCAGCCTCAATTGCAGCTTCAATCACTTCTGCAAGATAACCTATATCTGTCCTACCGGCATCTTCAGCAGAAAACTCAACGTCATCTGTAAAAGTTTTAGCATAAGATACAGCATCAATTGACATTTGAATTATTGTTTTTCTCTTTTCTTCCAAAGTTTTTCCGTATCTGTCATCTCCAAACTTTCCAAGAATATGAATATCAGAAGTACTTGAGAAAGTGTGAATTCTAAATTTTTGAGCTCCTTTCAAAGCATCATAAGCAGATTTAACGTCGATTTCTTTTGCTCTTGCCAAACCAGCTATTACTGCGCCGTCAACTTCATTTGTTATTCTTTTAACAGCATCAAACTGCGTAGGGGATGAAACTGGAAATCCAGCTTCAATGACATCAACTTTTAACTTAACAAGCTGCTTGGCAATTTCTAATTTTTCATATACATTTAATGAAGCACCTGGTGATTGTTCACCGTCTCTTAAAGTTGTATCAAAAACTATTACTCTATTTTCTTCCATTTTTATTTCCTTATTTAAAAATTTATTTATGAATTTTTTTCAACTAATAATTTAATTATAGAGTAAAAACACCTAGCGCTTGTTCATCGTATATTTGATTAAAATTATCAATTACCATTGAAGTCATTTCGGTTGTCGAAACTAAAGTTGTTCCTTTAGTATAAATATCTGCTGTCCTATAACCGATTTGTAAAGTTTTGTCTATCGCCATATCTATTAAATCTGCAGCTTTACTCATCTGGAATGAAAGGGAGAACATCATTGCAGCGGAAGCAATTGTGGCAAGCGGGTTTGCTTTACTTTGTCCGGCAATATCAGGAGCACTTCCATGAACCGGTTCATACATTGCATAACGGCTGCCGGTACTTGCTGATGGAAGCATTCCTAAACTTCCGGTTATCATAGCAGCTATATCACTTAGAATATCCCCAAAAAGATTTTGAGTTAATATAACATCAAACTGTTTCGGATTTCTAACTAACTGCATTGCAGCATTATCAACATACATATCATTAAGTTCAATATCAGGATAATCTTCATGAATTTTATGAACAACTTTTCGCCAGAACTGTGATGTTTCAAGTACATTTGCTTTATCAACAGAAGTTACTCTGCCGCTTCTTTTACTTGCGATTTCAAATGCACGTCTTGCAATCCTTTCAACTTCTTCATAAGTATAAGCCATGGTATTCCAGCCTGACTTTTCATCATAGCCACGCGGTTCACAGAAATAAACATCGCCGGTTAGTTCACGTAGAATAACCAAATCTGTACCTTCAAGAACTTCGGGCTTTAATGTAGAAGAAGATAAAAGTGATTTATATACTTTAGCGGGACGAATATTTGTATAAAGACCTAAAGCTTTTCTTAGCTTTAGCAATGCTGCTTCAGGTTTTTGATTATGTGGAAGGCTTTCCCACTTTGGTCCGCCAACAGCTCCTAAAAATACAGCGTCAGAATCATAGCAAACTTGAAGTGTCTCATCGGTTAATGGAGTATTATATTTATCATAAGATGCGCCGCCAACCAACTGTTCGTTAAAATTTAAATTAACATTAAATTTTTCTGCAGCAATTTTCATTACTTTTACTGCACTGTCAACAACTTCAGGGCCGATGCCATCACCCGGCAGTAAAGTTATTTTTAAATTCATACACCCACCTCATGCTTTTTATTCTTTTGAAATAACCAGCTCATCATTTCTCTTAATTTTGAACCAACTTTTTCAATTGGATGATTTCTATTTTCTTCTCTTAGTTTTTCCATATTTTTTTGCCCGGAATTATATTCATCAAGCCATTCTTTTGCGAATTGCCCTGACTGAACTTCAGAAAGAATCTTCTTCATTTCTTTCCTGGTTTCTTGTGTTATTAATCTGCTGCCTCTTGTCATTCCGCCGTACTCTGCAGTATCACTTACGGAATAATTCATTCTTGAAAGGCCGCCTTCATAATAAAGATCAACAATTAATTTCATTTCATGCATACATTCGAAATAAGCAAGTTCAGCCGGATATCCCGCTTCAACCAAAGTATCAAATCCAGCTTTAATTAATTCTGCAGAACCGCCGCAAAGAACAGCTTGTTCACCAAATAAATCAGTTTCTGTTTCGTTCTTGAAATTTGTTTCAATTACTCCAGCTTTTGTTGAACCGATTCCTTTTGCCCATGCTAAAGCTAAATCTTTTGTTTTGCCGCTTGGATCTTGATGAATTGCAATTAATGATGGAACACCAGCTCCTTCAATATAAGTTCTTCTAACTAAATGTCCCGGACTTTTAGGAGCAATCATCATAACATTAACATCTTTTGGCGGAACAATTTGTTTGTAATGAATATTAAATCCATGTGCGAATGCAAGTGTATCACCTGATTTTAAATTTGGTGCTATATCTCTATCATATACTTCTTTTTGATTTTGATCAGGTAGAAGAACCATTATTACATCTGCATCTTTAACTGCATCAGGAATAGATTTAACAGTTAATCCTGTTGCTTCAGCTTTTGCCCATTTATCACTGCTTGGCCTCAAACCAACTGAAACATTAGCTCCACTTTCTTTTAGGTTAAGTGCATGTGCGTGACCTTGACTTCCAAATCCCAATACGGCAACTTTTTTATCTAGTAATAAATCTAATGATGCATCCTCATCATAATAAACTTTCATGATTATTTTCCTTTAATTTTATTGTGTTTGTACTGATTCTTCTTTTTCTTTTCTTAACTGTTCGCCTCGTTTCAAAGCAACGGTACCAGAACGAGCCATTTCCTTAATACCATAAGGATCAAGAACATTTACAGCTGCTTCAATTTTATCAGGCGGCCCGGTTATTTCAAGTGTAATAGTTTTATTATTTATGTCAACAATTTTGCCTCTAAAAATGCTGGCTATATTTGTTATTTCGGCCCTTGTTCCTTTCTGATAAAAAACAGTAATCAATGCTAACTCTCTTTCAGTTCTTGGCTGCCCGGTTAAATCCACAACTTTAATTGTATCAATCAAGCGGTTAAGCTGTTTTACGACCTGTTCAATTATTTTGTCATCGCCGGAAGTTACAAGCGTCATTCTTGAAACCTCGGGAGTTTCTGTTTCACCAATGGACATACTATGAACGTTGAAACCTTTTCCACTGAACATTGTCACCACGCGGTTAAAAGTTCCAAATTGGTTTTCTACAAGAACAGAAATTGTATGTTTCATAAATTATATCATCTCCTTTGGATCAAGACGTTTAGTCATGATTTCATTTACTGATTTGCCTGCCGGAATGATCGGGAAAACCATATCTTCCTTAACAGTCTTAAATTCAATTAGTACAGGCCCATCATTATAATTAAGAGCTTCATCTAGAAGACTATCAACATTTTTAGGGCTGTTGGTTGAAAAAGATTTCACACCAAATGCTTCGCCAACTTTTACAAAGTCAGGATTACTGTCAGATAAGATCTGTAAAGCTGAATTTTTCTGCATGAAATAATTCCTGCCATTGCCTAACCATACCGAGGAAACTATTATTCAATATGAAAAATTTAATCGGCAGTTTATTATATGACGCAGTTATTAATTCCTGCATATTCATCTGGAATCCGCCGTCACCGCTAATAGAAATTATCGGCCTATCTTTAACTGCAAAAGCAGCACCGATTGAAGCAGGAACAGAAAAACCCATAGTTCCTAATCCGCCGCTAGTTAAATGTGAGCGGGGATGATTAAATTGGAAATATTGCGTGGTCCACATTTGATGCTGACCGACATCTGTAATAATAACTGCTTCACCTTTTGTCTTTTCAGATATTCTACTTAATACATATTCTGAACGAAGCCTTCCATCTCCATTTTCATAATGAAGCGGACATTCGTTTTTCCATTTTTCAATTTGTTCCCACCAATCTTTTATTGGAAGAGGTGTATTCATTTCAGAAGCTAATTCAGCTAGAACATGTTTAACATCACCGACAATTGGTAAATCAACTACAACATTTTTGTCGATACAAGTTGGATCAATATCAACATGAATTTTATAAGCCTTAGTAGCAAATTGATCAATCTTGCCGGTAACGCGATCATCAAATCGAGCACCTAATGAAACAAGAACGTCACAATTATTAACAGCTTGATTAGCCCAATAAGTACCATGCATTCCGAGCATTCCCAAAGATTGTGAATCAGACATTGGAAACGCACCTAATCCTTGTAATGTCATAGTAACTGGTAAGTTATTTTCTTTTGCAAATAATCTTAACTCACGATAACCTTCAGACATGATAACACCACCGCCTACATATAATAAAGGCCTTTTTGCATTTTTAATTATTTCAGCAGCCTTCTTAATCTGGTTTTGATGACCAAGAAAGTTTGGTTTGTAACCACGCATTTCAATTTTTTCCGGATATTCAAATTCGCATTCCGAAGCTACAACATCTTTAGGTAAATCAACTAAAACCGGACCTGGCCTACCGGTGGATGCAATGTAAAAAGCTTTTTTAATAGTTGTTGCGAGTTCCTTCACGTCTCTCACAAGAAAATTATGTTTTGTAATCGGCCGGGTTATTCCAACAATATCAGCTTCTTGAAAAGCATCATTTCCGATTAAGTTACTAGGCACTTGTCCGGTAAAAACAACGATCGGGACAGAATCCATATAAGCATCAGCAATACCAGTTACAGTATTAGTTGCACCTGGACCAGAAGTTACTAATACCACTCCGACTTTTCCGCTTGCTTTTGCATATCCTTCAGCCATATGAGCCGCACCTTGTTCATGTCTCACCAGAATATGTTTTATATAATCTACATCATATAATTTTTCATATAGTTTAAGAACAGCGCCACCAGGGTACCCGAAAATATATTCAACTTTTTCTCTTTTTAAACATTCAAAAAATATATCTGCACCAGACATTAGCGATTTCTTGGATTGCATATATAAGGTCCTTTCTAGCTACTTAATTATTTCAATTGATCTAATTCTATATTAATTCTTTTTTACTTGTGTAAAAAATTTTCTCCTTCAAATCAATTTAATTTTTGAAGAACAAATAATTCAGAACAACAAATTAAATATGTATAAATGAAATTGGTTTTATATGTATAGTATTATCCCGGAAACCGGGATTAGAATCAACAATATAATTGCAATGTCGAAGCTGGTGATGAGATGTTGTTTGGAAACAACACTTGTGGTGAGAAAGGTAAAATTCCTAAAGCATCTTGTGGAAGCACAACTAAATTTACCTTTATTTGTTAAATACGATCTCACATCGCCTCTCTTAATTTATAAATAATTAGTTAAAAATCTTTAAATACAATCTTCGGGTTTCGGCCAACCCCGAATCTTTTAACTTTATTTTTTTGATTTGATTTGGGATTGACCTATGCTTATTAGCGTAGAATAATTATTCCTAGTAGGCTAATAATAATAGAAATTCCAATGATGATATCTAAAGAAAGGTTGTTATCACGCACGACAACATTAGTGTTATTCTTTTTGTTAATAGCACTTAATTTGAGGGTAATATTTCTACTATTGTCGTACATAATTTTAAATCGTGTTGCAAAATAAGGTACCAATGATTTATTGTCAAGTTATTTAATTATTTATAAGATTTTTTTTATAAGGGCTTTTTTTTACCTCTAATTTTGAAATTGAAAAAGTTCTTTTCGCGATTAAAAGAAAATGTAAAAAGTTTGAAATTTAAAATCTATCTTAATAGTGTTCAATTATTTTAATTATCGAAATTCTATTCCTTAAATTGAATTTAAGATAAAACAATTCTTAAATTTAAAAAATAAAATTTGACATATAATTTTTTTCAGTTTACTTTTGCGCTTAATTAAATCTCAAAGAATTTTAAATGAAAAACAAAACCAACGAAATAAAGATAAAGGCGAAGAAAAAATTCCGCTTATACGCTGAAGTTGGTTAATAATATAGATACAAAATTTTCCTAAACCGGCTTTAGCAATAGAGCCGGTTTTTTTTTGTTTTTTTTAACCTGAGTAACGAGAATGTTGCAGAAGTTTAGCGTTGTCAGTCTGAGCTTGTCGAAGACTGATATTTAAAGATAAATTCACATTTCGACAAGCTCAATGTGACAGTAAAACTTGGTTCTGCAATACTCTCTAATAGCAGGTAGGTCAAAATTCTTAAACAAATAAGGAAACAAAATGTTCAAGGGAACAGGCACTGCTATAATAACTCCTTTTAAAGATGATCTAAGTATTGATTTAACTTCTTTAAAAAAATTTGTACAATTTCAAATTGAAGGTGAAGTTGATTGCTTAGTAGTTCTCGGCACAACAGGTGAAGCCCCGACAATCAATGAAACTGAAAGAAATAAAATTATAGAAACAGTAGTTGATGAAGCTAACGGTAAAGTTCCAATTATCATTGGAACCGGGACGAATGATACCAAACATGTTGTCGAATTAAATAAAGCCGCCGAAAAGTTTAATGTTTCCGGTTTGTTAATAGTTAATCCTTATTACAATAAAGGTACGCAGCAAAGCATTATTGAGCACTACCAATATATTGCGGAAAGAACTGCTCTCCCAATTCTGTTATATAATGTTCCAAGCAGAACAGGCATGAATGTTTTACCTGAAACTGCATTGAAAATAAATCAATTGTGTAAAAACGTTGTAGGGATGAAAGAAGCAAGCGGAGATATTTCACAAATTGCTAAATTAATTTCTATGAAACCGGATAATTTTTTAGTCTTTTCAGGTAATGATGATCAAACAATGCCCATAATGGCTCTTGGTGGCGATGGAATTATTTCTGTAGCTTCCAATGTATTTCCAAAAGAAATTAGAGAGCTGTCATCTGCAATATTAAATAATGATTATTCTTCAGCTCAAAAGATTAATAATAAGTATTTAAAGTTTATGAATTTACTTTTTGTCGAATCAAATCCAATCCCGGTTAAATATGCTGTAAGCTTATTAGGTTTTGCTAAAAATACTTTAAGACTTCCTTTGATAAAAGCATCGGAGAATACTATGAATTTAGTCGAATCAGAAATGAAAGTTTTAAGGATGAGCTATGCAGAAAATTAAATACGGAATAATAGGTGCTTCCGGAAGAATGGGAAAAGAAATTATTAATGTAATGAATGAAAATGAAAACGAATTAGTTTTTAAATATGACATCAACGGTGAATGGGAAAAAGATAAACCTGAAGTATTAATAGATTTTTCGTTACCAATTGCATTTGAAAAATCAATCCAATATGCGTTATCTTTTAACTGTCCATTAGTTTGCGGGACCACAGGATTATCTGAAGATCAATTAAAGCAATTAAAAAATATATCTCAAAAAATCGCAGTTGTACAAAGCTTCAACTTTTCTGTCGGTATTCAAATGTTAATTAAATGCGTTCAAATGTTATCTCAAACTTTAGCTGATTGGGATATTGAAATTTCAGAAACACATCACCGATTTAAAAAAGACAAACCTTCCGGCACAGCAATTATGTTAAAAAATGCTATTGGAAAAGAAGTAAATATTTCATCATTAAGATTAGGAAATGTTCCCGGCGATCACGAAGTTTCTTTTGGCGGACTTGGAGAAGTAATCAGCATTAAGCACAGTGCGACTTCAAGAAGAACCTTTGCAGAAGGTGCTGTTAAATCAGCTTACTTTTTGTTAAATAAGAAAAATGGATTTTATTCTTTTCAAGATGTTTTATTCTCTTAAATATTAACGAGGAAAAAATGGATTCATACGAGATAATTGATTACATCTCTAACTCAACAAAAAAAACTCCTGTTAAAGTTTATTTGCGGGGAATATTATCCAAAGTAGATTTTAAAGGTTTAGATTTTTACGGCGATGAAAATTTTGGAATTTTATTTTGCGAACTCAGCGACTTTGAAAAATTCAAAAATAAAAATTCAAATTTAATTTCAAATTTTAAAATAGAAATTGATAGAAGAAATTCTGCCATTCCACTTGCTGATTTATCAAAATATAATTGCCGCATTGAGCCAGGCGCTGTAATACGTGATCTGGTTGAGATAGGAGATAATTGTGTGATAATGATGGGCGCCGTTATTAATATTGGTGCAGTCATTGGTAAAAAAACTATGATTGACATGAACGTAGTTGTCGGCGGAAGAGCCGTTATTGGAGATAATTGTCATATTGGTGCAGGCGCAGTTGTAGCAGGAGTTATAGAGCCGCCAAGCGCTGACCCGGTTATTATCGGAGATAATGTTTTACTTGGAGCAAATGCTGTAATTCTCGAAGGAGTAAAAGTCGGGAAAGGGTCTGTGGTAGCAGCCGGTTCTGTTGTTGTCTCCGATGTTGATGAATATACTGTAGTTGCAGGAGTACCGGCAAAAGTAATCAAAAAAGTAGATGCAAAAACAGAACAAAAAACTTTATTAGTAGATACATTAAGGAAAATTTAAATAAAATTATGCAAGCAACAGTTCATAAATACGGCGGGAGTTCAGTTGCTACAACTGAAAAAATAAAATTAATTGCAGAAAGGATTTCTGATAAAATTAAATCAGGAAATAAATTACTTGTTGTCGTCTCTGCAATGGGAAAAACAACGGATGGATTAATTTCATTAGCAAATGAAATTACCAACGAACCATTACCAAGGGAAATGGACATGCTTCTTTCAACTGGTGAACAAGTATCTGCTTCTCTACTTTCGATTTCACTTAACAACATTGGTATAAAAGCTATCTCACTTAACGGGTATCAAGCCGGAATAGTCACAACTGGTAATTACAGCGAAGCAAGAATTAAAAATTTTAATAAAGAAAAAATTCTCACTTTACTTGAAAATTATGATGTAATTGTTGTTACGGGCTTCCAGGGAATAACGGAAGAAGGTGAATTAACAACACTAGGCAGAGGAGGTTCTGATACTTCCGCGGTAGCACTTGCAGCAGTATTAAAAATTAATTGTGAAATTTACAGCGATGTTGCCGGCATTTTTACTGTGGACCCAAGGCTTTATCCAAAAGCGAAAAAAGTCAAACAAATTGCCTATGATGAAATGCTTGAGATGTCTGCTCTTGGAGCAAAAGTTTTGCACAGCCGCTCTGTCGAAGTGGCTAAAAAATTTGGAATTAAAATTTATTGTGGTTCAACATTCTCAGACGAGGAGGGTAGTTACGTGGTAGATGAAAAAGAAATAATTGAGCAGCCTGTAGTTACAGGATTAAGTGTTATCGAAAACGAAACCCAGGTTACAATTTTGAATTTACCGATTGACTTCAAGTTGGTTAAAACTCTTTTTGAAAAAATCGCAACAGCAGGATTTAATGTTGATATGATTTCAATAATTAATCAAAACGAAAATCTTACGGTCTCATTTACAATTATTGAATCAAAACAAAAAGAGCTTGATAAAACATTGAAAAAAGTTTTAGGTGATCTTGATGGTTTTAAGATTGAATATCATTTGGACTTTGTTAAAATATCTGCAGTTGGCATCGGTATGAAATCTAGTGTGGGAGTCGCTTCAAGATTTTTTAAAGCTTTACAAGATGTACCAATAAAACTTGTAACTACTTCAGAAATAAAAATTTCATGTTTAATTGATGGCCAGTTTAAACAAAAAGCGGTAGATTCATTAGTAAAAGAATTTGAATTATAGAAAATGAAACTTACCCCGATTGAATTAAGACATAAACTTCATCAGATTCCGGAATTGCTGTTTAAAGAATTCCAAACGACATCACTTCTTTTGGATGCCGTAAATGAATTACCAGTAGTCAAAATTCATCGTCCGCTTGAAACAGGATTAATTGTTGAATATTCAGTTAATGATGGTGATTATCTTCTATTCCGTGCTGATATTGATGCACTTCCAATAAAAGAAGAAACTGGAATTTCTTATGCTTCAACAAACCAAAATATGCATGCCTGCGGACACGATGTTCATTCTTCAATTCTTTATGGTTTAATAAATTACGTTGTTGAATCCCAAATAGATAGAAATATTATTTTTATTTTTCAGCCTGCAGAAGAAGGCGGAGGCGGCGCTGAAAAAATTATTAAAAGCGAAATTCTAAACCAATTTAACATTGTAAAAGCTTTTGCACTTCACGTGACCGATGAATATTCTGTGGGAACTATTGCATCAACAGCAGGAGTTTTGTTTGCTACTGCCCTGGAAATAAATATTGAGTTCATTGGAAAGAGCGCACATATCGCATTCCCGGAAGAAGGCAAAAATGCTTTTAATGCGCTAAGATTATTTTTTGATGAAGTGGATAAAATATCTATCAATGAAGAAAATCCATTCTTGATTGGGCTTGGGAAAATTTATTCGGGAACTGCAAGAAACATACTTCCCTCTTCAGCTTTGGTTGAAGGAACAATAAGATCACTTGAATTTTTTGTCTCTGAAGAATTAATCATTCAATTAAAAAACATTTTAAAATATATTAAAGATAAAACCGGCATTGATTTTAAATTTAGTAAAGGTTCTTTTTACAAAGAAGTTCTTGTAGATGAAAATTTATTTAATAAATATTCTAAAGTTCTTTCAGATAATTTTAATTTCATTGACTGCGGATACAAAATGACAGGAGAAGATTTCGGCTATTTCTCCCATCTTTATCCTTCATTCATGTTTTGGCTGGGAACTTCGCAAGGTGAAAGATTTGGCTTACATCATCCCAAATTTTTACCGGACGATTCAATTATTGAAGTGGGTATTAGTGCTCTCAAAGAAATTTTAAATAGTGAAATTTCTTGATTATCGTTTATCTATATTGACAAAACAAAATTTATATATTAGGTTTGTCTGCAAGAAAAAAATTTCTTAACATAACAAATTAAAAAATAATGCATTACAAGAACATGTGTACATCTACCGGTACCCCCACCACTAAGCCTGGAGGCTGAAGCGCGGTAGTGTATTATTTTTTAACTTAATCAAACCGGCTTCAGTAAAATGAGCCGGTTTTTTTTTACCTATATTTTTCGAGGATTAAATGAAGGTACTGAAATTCGGAGGTTCTTCAGTTGCTAACTCAAAACGGATTGAAGATGTAATAAAGATTATTACTGATTCTTTAAAAGAAAATAAATCCATAGCAGTTATTTTTTCCGCCTTTCAAGGAGTAACCGATAAGCTTCTTTATTTAAGCAGGGCTGCAGCTTCAGGAAATGCAGGTTATCTTGATGACTTAAAAAAACTTGAGAACTTACATATCAATATTGCCAGAGAATTAATTTCAGTAAAACATCAAAGTAAAATTTTAGCAAATTTAAAATTGCGATTTAACGAACTTGAAGATGTATTACATGGACTCTCATTAATTAAAGAATTATCTCCTAAAATAAATGATTATGTAGCAAGCTTTGGAGAAAGACTTTCAGCTTATACTATTTCGGAAGCTTTGATTGATAAAAATATTGAAGCGGAATTTCTTGACAGCAGGGAATTAATTAAAACAGATAATTCATTTGGGAATGCAAAAGTAATTTTTGATCAGACCAATAAAAACATTAAATCATATTTTAAAAAACATAATATAACTCAAATCATAACAGGCTTTATCGGCTCAACAATAAATAATGAAACCACTACTTTGGGAAGAGGCGGAAGTGATTATTCGGCTTCAATTTTTGCAGCAGCTTTGAATACAAAAGAAGTTCAAATATGGACCGATGTTGATGGAGTAATGACCGCAGATCCGCGTAAAGTAAAAAATGCTTTTTCTATTAATAGTCTTTCTTATGAAGAGGCTATGGAGCTATCGCATTTTGGAGCCAAGGTAATACATCCGCCGACGATGCAACCGGCTCTTGAAAAAAATATTCCAATTGTAATTAAGAATACTTTTAATCCAGCATTCAAAGGCACATTAATAAGTAGAAGAATAAATGGAAATAAATTTTCTGTTAAAGCTTTTTCTTCAATTGATCACATTTCCCTCCTTCGTGTTGAAGGAAGCGGTATGGTAGGTGTTGCCGGTATTGCTGAAAGAATATTTAAAGCGCTTTCACTTGAAAAAATAAATGTCATAATGATTACGCAGGCCTCCTCAGAACATTCACTGTGTATAGCTGTTCTTCCCCATCATGCTGAGGCTGCAAAAAATTCTATTGCAAACGAACTTCAATATGAATTGCTAAAGAAGCAAGTAAACAATATTTCTATAGAAAACAATTTGTCTATCATAGCTGTAGTTGGGGAAAACATGCGAAAGACTCATGGGATATCAGGAAGGATTTTTCATTCTTTAGGTAGAAACGGAATTAACATTGTAGCAATAGCTCAAGGTTCTTCAGAGCTTAATATTTCAATGGTTATCTCAAGTGCAGATGAAAGTAAAGCTTTGAATACATTGCATGACGCATTATTCCTTTCAAAAGAAAAAACAATTAATCTATTTCTTGTTGGAACCGGTTTAATTGGTGGTACTTTACTTACACAAATTTACAATCAAACAAATTTTCTTGCCAAAGAATTTGGAATAGGAGTTAAGATTATTGGATTGGCAAACAGCAGAAGAATGCTTATTAACTATAATTGTATTAAACCTGAAAAATGGAAAGATTTATTAATGTCTTCTCCGCGTAAAACAAATCTAATAAAGTTTATAGATGAAATGAGAAAATTAAATTTACCAAACAGCATATTTGTTGATTGTACTGCGGCTGATGAAGTAGTTGAAAAGTATGTTGACATATTAAATTCGAATATTTCAATTGTAACCCCTAACAAAAAAGCTAACTCAGCAAGTTATAAATATTATTTGCAGCTTAGAGAATCAGCGTCAAAACACAATGTAAAATTTTTGTATGAAACAAACGTCGGCGCAGGTCTTCCGGTCGTTAATACTTTAAAAGATCTTGTTTCGACCGGCGATATCATTTCAAAGATTGAAGCAGTTTTATCCGGTACACTTAGTTTTATTTTTAATTCTTATGATGGAAGCAAACCCTTCAGTCAGTGTGTTTTGGAAGCAAAAGAAAAAGGTTATACAGAACCTGATCCAAGAGATGATTTAAATGGTGTAGATGTTGCCAGAAAATTATTAATTTTGGCGCGTGAATTAGGTTTATCTTTAGAATTAAAAGATATCAAAGTTGAAAATCTTGTACCCGAAGGAGCAAGAAAAGCAAAAACAATAAAAGAGTTTTTTGAAAAACTAAAAAAATACGATGCTGATTTTGATGCGAAAGTACAAGAAGCAAAAAAGCATTCAAAAGTTTTAAGGTATATAGCCTTACTTGAAAATGGGAAAGCAAAAGTTTCCCTTCAAGAAGTTGATGCAACACATCCCTTCTATTCACTTCAGGAAAGCGACAACATAATAGCTTTCACTACAGCATATTCTTTGAACAGGCCGGTGGTTGTCAAGGGCCCGGGAGCTGGTGCAGAAGTAACTGCGGCTGGTGTTTTCTCAGACATTATCCGGGCTTCTCAATATGTAAATTAATTTTTTGAATTTTTAATTAAGGGATTATTAAATGAGTGAAAACAAAAAAATAAAAGTTGGAATTCTTGGAGCGACGGGAAGCGTCGGACAAAAATTTATTGAACTATTATCAAATCACCCCTGGTTTGAAATTGCAGAAGTCGCTGCTTCGGAAAGATCAGCGGGCAAACTATATAAGGAAGCTGTTAACTGGATTTTATCTTCTCCACTTCCCTCTTCTGTTGCTAATTTAATTGTTAAAAACTGTGAACCTGGTTTAGACTGTAAATTAGTATTTTCAGGATTAGATTCAAGCATAGCAGGAGGAGTGGAAACTGCATTTGCAAATGCTGGATATATTGTTGTATCAAATTCAAAAAATCATCGCATGGATTCTGATGTCCCTTTGCTTGTACCGGAAATTAATGCAGAACATCTCCAATTGGTAAAGCATCAAAAATTTAAAGGCGGATGTATCGTTACAAATCCAAATTGTTCAACAATTGGAATGGTGCTGGCATTAAAACCTTTACTTGATAATTTTGGACTTGAAGCTGTTAATGTTGTAACTATGCAGGCATTATCCGGAGCTGGTTATCCTGGGGTTTCGAGTTTGGATATTATTGATAATGTTATCCCATTTATTGGAGGCGAAGAACCAAAACTTGAAACAGAACCATTAAAAATATTGGGAAAATTAAAATCAGATTCAATTGAAAATGTGCAAATAAAAATAAGTGCCCAATGCAACCGTGTGGCGGTTGTTGATGGCCATCTTGAATGTGTCCAGGTAAAATTAAAAAAGAAAGCTTCAATAGAAGAAATCAAAAAAAGCATGGAATGATTTTTCTGCTGAACCGCAAAAATTAAATTTACCAACTGCACCTTTAAAACCAATATATTATTTTGAAGAAGATAAATATCCTCAGCCGCGAATTCATAGAAATTTGGATAAAGGAATGGCTGTATCAATTGGAAGGCTTCGTGAAGATCCATTGTTTGATTATAAGTTTGTTATTTTGTCCCATAACACAAATAGAGGCGCTGCCGGCGGAGCAATTCTTTGCGGTGAATTATTAAAAGCTCAAAATTATTTTGATTTATAGTTAGTCATTTTATGAAGAAAGAAATTAAAGTTTTTGCTCCTGCTTCAGTAACAAATGTTAGCTGCGGTTTTGATGTAATGGGATTTGCTATTGAATGTCCGGGCGATGAATTAATTTTGAGAATAAAAGAAAAGCCAGGATATTATTATTTCAAAAATTACCGGCGACCATGGGAAGCTTCCAAAATCTGTTGAAACAAATACAGCGGGTGTTTCATTAAAAGCTCTTGCTGAACATTTGAATTTTTCAAAAGGAATTGAAATTGAAATTCATAAAAAAATGCCTCTCGGCAGTGGACTCGGTTCAAGTGCTGCCAGTGCGGTTGCCAGCGTTTTTGCTTTAAATGAAATTTTAGGAAAGCCGTTAACAAAAACAGAACTTTTACCATTTGCACTTGAAGGAGAAAAACTAACTTGCGGCGGAACTCCTCATGCAGATAATGTTTCAGCATCCTTATTCGGCGGATTTATAATTGTAAGAAGCTTAAATCCTCTTGATGTAATTAACATAGATGTGCCGGAAAATCTTTTCTGCACAATTGTTCATCCGGATATCGAAATTCACACAGCAGATACAAGAAAAGTTTTAAAGAAAGAAATTTTACTTGCTGATGCTGTACAGCAATGGGGTAATGTTGCCGCTTTAGTAGCCGGTTTGATGAATAAAGATTATAAACTAATTGGCCGATCACTACAGGATGTAATTATTGAACCTATTCGTTCAATTTTAATTCCTGGTTTTGATATGGTTAAACAAGCTGCATTGGATTCAGGTTCGCTTGGCTGCAGCATTTCAGGTTCCGGCCCTTCTATTTTTGCATTAAGTGATTCAAAAAAAGTTGCAGATAAAACCGGGCAGAACATGCAGAAAGTTTTAGATGAAATCGGAATTGAAAGTGATTTATACATTTCAAAAATAAATCAGGTCGGACCAAGAGTAATTCGTTAAAAATTAATATGAAATTTTACAGCACAAATAATAAAATCGGAACCGGTATCCTTTAAAGAAGCTGTATTAAAAGGAATTGCTGATGACGGCGGATTATTTATGCCTGAAACAATCCCTTCTTTACCAAAAGAGTTTTGGAATAATTTTGAAGATTATGAGTTTAGCTGAAATTGGATATAATATTTCAAAATTATTTTTAATAGATGAAATATCTGATAATGATATTAAAGAAATAATTTCAAAATCAATTAGCTTTGAAGCACCATTGGTTAAGCTTGATGATTCAAACTACATTCTTGAATTGTTTCATGGCCCTACACTTGCCTTTAAAGATTTTGGGGCAAGGTTTATGGCAAACACACTTTCACATTTAAATGATGGAAAACAAATTACAATTTTAGTTGCTACTTCCGGTGATACAGGCAGTGCAGTTGCAAATGGATTTTATGAAGTTGAAGGAATAAATGTTGTCTTACTTTATCCTCAAAATAAAGTAAGCAAAATTCAGGAACAGCAGCTTACAACTTTAGATAAAAATATTACTGCACTAGAAGTTGAAGGAAATTTTGATGATTGCCAAAGATTAGTAAAAACTGCTTTTCTTGATGAAGATATAAAAAATAAATTGATTCTTTCTTCAGCAAATTCAATTAATATTGCCCGATTAATTCCACAGTCGTTTTATTATATATTCGCTTATGCTCAATTAAAAAGAAAAAATGCTCAAATAGTTTTTTCTGTACCGAGCGGCAACTTTGGAAATCTAACCGGCGGATTATTCGCATATAAAATGGGATTACCTGTTAAAAACTTTATTGCTTCTGTTAATTTGAACGATGTATTTAGGAATTATATTTCAACGGGTAATTACGAACCAAAACCTTCTGTAAAAACTATTTCAAATGCAATGGATGTTGGTAATCCAAGCAACTTTGCAAGGCTTATATAAATTATTTAATGAAGATTATCAAATTATAAAATCATTAATAAAAAGTTACAGCTTCAATGATGAGCAAACAAAAGAAGCAATGAAGGAAGTTAAAGATAAATATGATTATTTAATTGACCCGCATGGAGCAGTCGGTTATCTTGGATTAAAAAAATATTTTGAAGAAAATGGGAATAATTATCCAGGAATAATTTTAGAAACAGCTCACCCGGCAAAATTTAAAGATATTGTTGATGACGTTTTAAAGATTGATTTACCTTTGCCGGACGAATTAAATAAATGTATGCGTAAAGAAAAGCATTCAATTATAATTTCTAACAAGTTTGAAGATTTAAAAGAGTTTTTATTAAATAAAAATTAATTGAGGAAATAATGGAAGGCCATAAAAATGCAGCCATACTTGGCGGCGGAAACATCGGGTTATCAATCGCTAATGGATTATTAAATTCAAAATTGTTCCCTGCCGGCAATATTTATATTACAAGAAAACATATAGAGTTCTTAAAAGAATACGAAAAAAAAGGATTCAAAGTTACTTCTAATAATATTGAAGCAGTAAAAAATTCAACTATAATAATTTTAGCTGTGCAACCCAAACAACTTGATGAACTATTAAGTGAAATTAAAAATGAAATTTTAAAAAATCATGTTGTTATCTCTGTCGTTTCCGGGGCAAGCATAAAAGCCATAAAAGGATTATTAGAGAAAGATGTTCCGATTGTACGAGCAATGCCCAATACAGCGATAGCGATTCAAGAATCTATGACCTGCCTGGCATCTGAAAATAAATCCGGCCATGCATTAAAAATATCAAAAGAAATATTTGATTCAGTTGGGAAAACTTTGGTTATTGACGAAGAACTGATCGTGCCAGCAACTGCTTTATGCGCCTGCGGTATTGCTTTTTTCTTACGCGGAATTAGAGCAGCATCCCAAGGCGGAATTGAAATCGGGTTTCATTCTGAAGAAGCCTTGCAAATGGCTGCACAAACTGCTAAAGGCGCTGCTGCACTTTTATTACAACGTAACAGTCATCCTGAAAGTGAAGTTGATAAAGTCACAACTCCCCGCGGTATTACTATTTCCGGATTAAATCAAATGGAACATTACGGATTCAGCTCTGCAATGATAAGGGGTATTGTAACATCTGCAGAGAAAGCTTCAAAAATTTATAAAACTGAAGAGTAAGTATAAAAAAAATGACATCCCGTTAGAGATGTCATTTTTAATTTTATCCTATTTAATTAATTCCTAATGAGGAATTCCTAAATTATCTTCATCATCATTAACATTTGCATTAACAGCTTTGAATGCTTCATTGGTTTCATTTGCAGCAAGCTTGAAGCTTCCATCTTCAATATTTTTATAAAGTAAATCATTTTCTATTAAATAATAGAATTGCTTTCTGAATTCCTCTAAGGATATTCCGCAGGTTGCAGCATATTTTGCCAGTTCGTGCGGATCTTCAAAATCAGCTTTATTTAATCGAAGCATATATCTTCTAGCTATATAGAAAGTTTCAGAACTTGGATCCACCATTCTAACTTTTGTTTTCTTCGTTACCGGGTCAATTATATCTTTGAAAAACATAGGAACAAAATGGCCGTTCTGAATTGATACCATAGCTCCATTTCCGCCTGAAAGAACAAACTGTGCAGCAGAAAATCCTAAGTCTCTTGTATATTCCATATCATAAGGAATAGGATCTGCGCATCTTAATTCGTATCCAATATTCTTAGCAACTATTGTAGCTTTAAGATCAAAATCTTTTAGCCTTTCTTGAACTTTATATTTTAATATCTCTCCAAAATTTACCTCCGCAATTCGAATATTGTCGTGAGCATCTCTTTCAATATTCACCAGCTTTTCCATATCCTTTGGATCGAGATGTTCAACCAAGCCTTCTGCCAGTATTGCAACACCATCAGTTCTGCCATAGCTCAATCGTTTAATAATTGCGCCAACAAGAACATCAACAATGTGAGAAAAGCTAACTACCGATTTACTGAACTCTTCAGGGATTAAAGTTAAAGTTGCGCCTGTTGCTTTTCCAATTCCCAAAGCAAGATGCCCGGCTTTTCTTCCCATAGATACAACAAAATACCATCGTGAAGTAGTTTGTGCATCAACCATTAAATTTTTTACAACCTCAACTCCAATATGACGCGCTGTTTGGAATCCAAAGGTTGGGATACCGTGAGGAAGGTCAAGGTCATTATCAATTGTTTTTGGAACGTGCGCAACCTTAATTCTGCCGGCAGCCATCTCTTCAACTTTTAATGCACTGAAAGCTGTATCGTCACCTCCAATGGTAATGAGCTTATCAACATTTAATCTTAAAAGTGAAGTTACGGTATTCTCAAGATGCTTTTTATCTTTGGTAGGATTATTCCTTGCAATTCCGATATAGGAACCGCCTCTAAAATGTATGCGGCTTACGTTATGAATGGTAAGTTCTTTTGTATGTGAAATATCACCCTGCATTATCCATTTAAAGCCGTCCTTAATTCCTATAACTTCAACACCTTCAAGCGCAGCACGAATTGTAGCTGCACCTATAACACTATTTATTCCCGGCGCTGGTCCGCCGCCAACTAAGATTGCTAATTTTTTTGGTGCAATAGACATATTATTACTCCTGGTTTCTTTTTACATCTATTCTCTATATTTAGATTTAATTTATTTTTTTAAGAACAGATTTTCAAAATAAAAATTAAGAACAGAGCAAACACAAACCCAATTTCTTTGAGAAATTGGGTTTGTTATCTAAATTAAATTTAAAGAACTTTTAACTTTGCAAATTTAAGCATCAATTGCTTTACATTATTCCCTTCAAAAACAACAGTAGCCTTTTGCATTTCACCGGCACCTGTTACAGCAGTTACTTTTCCCAATCCAAATTTATCATGCATTACCCTGCTTCCCGGGCGAAGTGATTTATTTTCCTGGTTGAAATCTTCGTAATCAACTTTTTCAAAGTATTCGTAGTATTGTTCTTTTTTAGTTTTACGGTTTGATTTCCTTCCAATACTTCCATTAATTTCAGTATATGTTTTATCGTCCAACTCATCAATAAACCTGGAACGGCTTTGATAAGCAACTTCGCCGAAACGGTATCTTGAACGAGCATGAGATAAATATACTTTTTCCTGTGCACGTGTTACAGCGACATAAAATAATCTTCTTTCTTCTTCTACTGAAGCGTCACTGCTGAACTTGTTTGAAAGAGGGAAAATATCTTCTTCACATCCTGAAATGAATACTATCGGGAATTCCAATCCTTTAGAGCTATGGATTGTTAGCATTGTAACTACATTACTTCCCTCTTTGTATAAATCAACATCTGAGATTAAAGAAACTTCTTCAAGATATTGTTCAAGCTTTGCGTCTTTATTTGAATTTGAAAATTCACTCAAAGCGGAAAGAAGTTCATTTATGTTTTCCCATTTTTGAGTAGCCTCTGGGGTATGCTCATCCTTGAACATTCTTAAAATTCCCAGCTCATCAACTAAAGCCCGTGATAATTCACCAACTGAAAGCTTATCTTTTAGATCTATATATTTATCTAATAATATTTTGAAACCTTTTACGTTTTTCTGAATTCTCTCTTTGATATCAATTACTTCAAATACTCTCGACATCGTATCAAACAATGTAAGATTAAGCTTTCGAGCAAAAGCAATCATACGGGTAACAGTGGTGCTGCCAATTCCTCTTTGAGGGAAATTCATAATCCGCAGCAAACTTTCTTCATCATTTTGATTTGCAATCACTCTTAAATAAGCTACTATATCTTTTACTTCTTTTCGTTTATAAAACTCAATACCTCCAATAATTTTATAAGGCATTTTTTCTCTTCTAAAAGCATCTTCAAGAGCACGTGACTGTGCATTTGTTCTATATAAAATTGCAAAATCTTTTAATGATAATTTCTTTTTTGAGATTTCCTTTTTTATATATTTTGCAATTTGTGCAGCTTCATCTTTTTCATCCGAGCATTTTACTAAAGTTAAAAGCTCACCGTCATTATTTTCTGTCCATAAAGTTTTTACAATTTGTTCCTTGTTATTTTTTATAACTGAATCTGCAGCCTGTAAAATTACTTTAGTTGAACGGTAATTCTGTTCGAGCTTGAATAATTTATGTTTCGGAAATTCTTTTTCGAAATCAAACATGTTACCGATATTAGCACCTCTCCAGCTATAAATACTTTGGGCATCATCACCAACAACGGTTATGCTCCCTTTTTTACTAACAAGCATTTTTAATAATTCATATTGAGCTTTGTTTGTATCCTGAAATTCATCAACCAATAAATACTGAAATCTCTTTTGATATTTTTGATGAATTTTGGGATTCTCATTAAATAGCTTGATCGGATTCAATAGCAAATCATCAAAATCCATAGAATTATTTATAACTAATCTCTTCTGGTATTCATCATAAACTTCAGAAATTTTTTCATCAATAAATGTATTGATATGATGCTGTTTAAATTCAGGCGGCATAATCATATGGTTTTTTAAAAAACTAATTCTATGCCTAATTGAATTGGCAGTCACACCTTCAATTTCAATATTAAATTCGGACAGAATATTTGAAACCATCGAGAGAGAATCTTCCGCATCATAAATTGAAAAGTTAGTTTTGTAATTAATGTTAGCGGCTTCAGTTCTCAAAATACGCGCAAAAATAGAATGGAAAGTTCCCATCCAAATTGCCTTAGCTTTCGTTCCTACTAACTCAATGATTCTTTCTTTCATTTCATTAGCGGCTTTATTTGTAAAAGTTAAAGCTAAAATACTATCCGGCTCATAGCCGTTTTCTATTAGATAGGCAACTTTATAAGTTAAAACTTTTGTTTTCCCCGAACCTGCACCGGCTATTACCATTGAAGGGCCTTCAATGTACTCTACTGCTTTTTTTTGTTCGTTATTGAGATTTTTTAAACTTAGCATAGGTTATTTTATTTATTTAAAATGTGAATAATATTCTATTTTTAGTGGGCAAATATACTGAATTGTGAATCGAATTAAAAGGTGAGAAAATTGTGATGCCAACACTTTTTCCGGTATAATTTGGCGTCTTAAAATGATTTTGAAAAAATCTGTTTAAAATAGCAAAGAATGAAAAATTTATTTGAAATATTGCCTAAATCATTGAAGCAAAGTAAACATTTAACTACATTTGAAGCCAATTAATCCAATTTAAAAAACTATCCAATAATTTCATACGAGGGTGTGTTATGGTCAAAGAAAAAATGTTAAAAGCCTTGAACAAACAATTAAATGAAGAAATGTTTTCTTCTTATGCTTATTTAGCTATGGCTGCATATTTTGAGGCAGAAAATTTGTCGGGATTTGCAAGCTGGATGAGATTACAATCGCAGGAAGAAACAAGCCACGCTATGAAAATTTTTGATTACATTCATCAAGTAAATGGAAAGGTAACTCTCCAAAAGATTGACGTGCCTAAATTAACCTGGAAAACACCGCTGGAAGTTTTTCAGGATATGCTTAAACAAGAACAGAAAGTTACTCAATCTATTGATGATTTGGTTGAAATATCCATGACCGAAAAAGATTATGCAACCAATAATTTTTTGCAATGGTTTGTAAGCGAACAGGTCGAAGAAGAAGCTACTTCAATAAAATTACTTGAAAGAATGAAGTTAGTCGGCGATAATAAAAACGGAATATTTTTGCTTGATAGAGAAATGGGGATGAGAGCAAGGTTTGCGAAGAAGGGTAAGAAATAATTTTAAGTTTTATTAAAAACAAAAAATCCTCTTAAATTTAAGAGGATTTTTTTTGCTTAATTTTTTACTTCCGCCAGTGGATTATAAGTATGCCTCATTGAATGAACTTTATTTATTACCGGCAAATCAACTTGCTGGCTTACTCGTTTTTCAAAGTAATCTCTAAATCTTGTAACCATGTGTCTAACCGGCCATGCGGCAGCTTCACCCAAAGCACAAATTGTATTTCCTTCAATATTACTTGCAACGGTAATCAATAAATCCAAATCATGTGTTGAGCCTTTACCTGCTAAAATTCTATTTAATATTTTCAGCATCCAACCGGTTCCTTCACGGCAAGGAGTGCATTGCCCGCAGCTTTCATGATAATAAAATTTTGCAATGCGGGCTAAAACTTTAACTAAATCGGTATCTTCATCCATTACCATTACTCCGGCCGTACCGATTGAAGAACCAACAGCTTTTAATGATTCAGCATCCATTTTCACACCTTCAAGCTGGTCTCCTCTCAAAGGAGGCATGGAAGAACCACCTGGAATAACACAAAGTATTTTTTTATTGTTTGGAACTCCGCCGGCATAGTTATAAATAATATCTGTCAACAAAGTACCGGAAGGTAATTCATAAATTCCTGGTTTGTTCACATGTCCGCTTACACCGTAAAGAATTGTTCCGGGATGTTTTGGTTCGCCTATTTGTGAAAACCATTCCCATCCTTTATTTATAATTGGAGGAATGTTTGTTAAAGTTTCAACATTATTAATTGTTGTTGGATTGCCCCACAAACCATTCTGTGCAGGGAAAGGAGGCTTAACTCTTGGATAACCTCTTTTACCTTCAAGTGAATTCATTAAAGAAGATTCTTCGCCGCAGATATAAGCGCCGGCACCTTTATGAATATAAATATCACAATAAAAATCTGTTCCGTATTTTTCCTTCATCTTCTCACCGACATACCCGTTTTCATAAGCATCAGCTAAAGCTTTTTCTGCTAACTTAATCCATTTGTGGTACTCGCCTCGAATATAAATGTATGCAGTCTTAGCACCGATTGCATAACAGGTAATTAAAATTCCTTCAATCATTTGATGAGGGTTGTACTCAAAAATCTGTCTGTCTTTAAAGGAACCTGGTTCGCTTTCATCCCCGTTGACACAAAGATATTTTGGTTTATCAGTTGTCTTAGGCATGAAGCTCCATTTTAAACCCGCAGAAAATGCAGCTCCGCCTCTACCTCTTAAACCGGATTTTTTTACCTGGTCAATAATATCATCAGTCGACATTCCCAGCGCTTTTTTAATTGCTGTGTAACCGCCGTTTTCAACATAAACATTAATTAAGTGTAAATCTTTTATATCGGGAAGAACTATTTTTTCCATTAATTTTTATTCTTAAGTGATTCTAAAATGCTATCAACTTTTTCTATTGTCAAGTTTTCAAAATAATCTTCATTAACTGCAATCATTGGAGCAGTTCCGCAAGAACCCATGCATTCAACTTCTTCTAAAGAAAACTGTTTATCATCAGTAACTTCCATGTTATTAATGCCAAGTTTCTCTTTTACTTTATCAAAAATTTCATATCCGCCCCTAAGCATGCAAGAAACATTTGTGCAGACTTGAATATGATTTTTTCCCATTGGCTTTTGGAAATACATGGTATAAAAAGTTACAATTCCCAAAACTTCTTCTTTCGTCATTTCAAGAATGTCAGCAACTTCACTCATTACTTCACCGGATATCCAACCATTTTGTTCTTGCGCGAGCCACAGCAAAGGCATAACTGCAGGTTTTTTAACAGGATATTTTTTTAAGATATCCTCTATCTTTTTTTGGTTCTCTTCTGAATACTTGAAACTCATAACTAACTTGAAGAATTATTTTTATTTAATATTAAAATCACACTTCGACAAGCTCAGTGTGACATTTTTGAACTTTGACTTTACTTATCCGCTTCGCCCATAATCGGGTCAATGCTTCCAATAATTGCAACAACATCGGAAACCATTTGTCCTTTTACCATATGCGGCAACGACTGCAGATTAACAAAACTGGGACTGCGGATTTTACACTTCCAGGGCTTTCCATCACCCTTACTAACGAGGTAAAATCCAAGTTCTCCTTTCGGATTTTCAACTGCATGATATATTTCGCCAACCGGCGGATTGATTCCAAAATTAACAATCATAAAATCATGAATAAGCTCTTCCATCTTAGAATAAATTTCTGTTTTATGCGGAAGAACTTTTTTAGGTTGATTTAATATAACTTCGCCTGGCTGCATTTTACTTAAAACCTGTTTAACAATTTTGATACTTTCTCTTGCTTCATCAACACGAACAAAATATCTTGCTAAACAATCGCCTTCGTTATAAACCGGAACTTTAAAATCCATATCGTTATAAAACAAATACGGGTCAGATCTTCTTAAATCATGTTCAACACCGCTGCCTCTTAAACTTGGGCCTGTTAAACCCATGTCAATTGCATCTTCTTTATTTATTACGCCGACATTTTCAAGGCGTTCAACAAAAATTCTATTTTTATTTAGAAGCGCCTCACATTCAGTTAGGTTTTCATCAAACTGGTCAACAAACCATTTCAATTCCGACATTGCTTCGGGAGGGATATCATTTGCAACACCTCCAATACGAGTGTAGCTTGTAGTAAATCTTGCACCGCAAAGTACATCCCAGATATTTAATATTTTTTCTCTTTCTCTAAGTGTCCACAAAAACACTGTTAAAGCACCGACATCCATAGCAAGAGCGCCAATAGCAATAAGATGAGAAGCAACACGTGACAATTCATGAATAATCATTCTTATATATTGAGCACGGGGAGGGGCTTCTATACCAGCAAGTTTTTCAACTGCCAATACATAAGCAACATTGTTTGATAAAGGAGAAAGATAATCAAGACGGTCAGTGTGAGGAATGAATTCGTAATAGCTCATATTCTCAGCAAGCTTTTCATACCCTCTATGAAGATAACCAAGCTCAGGAACACTGGCTATAACGGTTTCTCCATCCAGTCTTAATAAAACTCTAAGCACACCATGAGTCGCAGGATGCTGCGGGCCCATGTTCAAAATCATTTCATTTTCTAATGCATCTTCAACAGTAATATCGCTGTCAGCACCTAATAATGCTTCAATTATTTTGGGATGAACATCATCTTTTGTCAGTTTTTCCATAGTATTCTATTTCTAAATTCTATTTCTTTGGTAGTGATAATGAACCCGGAATTCCCATCAAAGGGAAATCCTTTCTTAACGGGTGATATTCAAAATCTTCAGGCATATACATTCTTCTTAAATCTGGATGATTATTAAATGTAATGCCGTACATATCATAAGTTTCTCTTTCATGCCAGTTTGCGGTTTTCCAAACTGAAGTAACCGAATCAATTTTACAATCTTCTTCATCAACATCAGCTTTAAGGCTTAATCTAAATTTATTCTTTAATGAGAAAATGTGATAAACAACTGTGAATCTATTTTTTCTTTTAGCCCAATCGATTGCAGTTATATCTTCACACATTAAAAATTCAAGGTCTGAATCTTTCTTTAAAAAATCACAAACCGCAACAACAAATTTTTTATCGAATGAGTAAGTTAATTCGCCTTTATACTCAATAACATCAAATTTAATTTCAGGAAATTTTTCCTTCAATTTATTACTGACTAATTCTTTTATATCCATTCTGTATTTTAACTCTAATTATTTTGGACTACTGAAAGTTCAGGAAGCTTTCTATCTTGAAAATCCCGTGCTTTAGTTCTTTTAATTTTTTCCTGAATTTGAATGAGGGCATTTAATAGATTGTCAGGACGCGGCGGGCATCCAGCAAGATAAATATCAACAGGTAAAAATTGGTCAATTCCCTGCACAACCGGATATGACCTATACATTCCTCCTGATGAAGTGCAGGCACCCATGGCAATCACCCATTTAGGGTCGGGCATCTGGTCAAATATTTTTCTAACTACGTGAGACATTTTATAAGTTACGGTTCCGGCAACAATCATTAAATCACATTGGCGAGGAGTAAATCTCATAACTTCAGAACCAAAACGTGCAATATCATATTTAGGTCCGCCAACTGCCATCATTTCAATTGCACAGCAGGAAATTCCCATCGGCATGGGCCAAACAGAACTTTCTCTTGCCCAGGCTACCATGGCATCAACTGTTGTGGTTACAAATCCTTCTTTATTTAATTTAGCTTCTAATCCCATTTGAATCCGCCTTTCTTATACACATACAAATATCCTAACTCGAGAACAATCAAAAATACAAGCATCGATATAAAAACCGGGGTTCCTAATTGAGCAAACATTTTCTTAAACTGAACGGCCCACGGATAAACAAAAATTACTTCGATATCAAAAATTATAAATAGCATTGCAACTAAATAGTACTTTACCGAAACACGTTCATCAGTTGACCCTACCGGTTTCATACCGCTTTCATATGTTGATTCTTTTTCTGCATTTGGTCTTTGCGGACCAAAAATATTAGACGAAAATACAGTTCCGGCTGCAAATACCACGGCGACTGCAATCACTAAAAATATTGGAATATATTGCTCAATCATTAGTTTTTTATCTTCGTTTTTTAGGTTTCAAAGTTATCCAAAAATAGGTTTATTGTCAATTTAAACAACAATCACGGAATTTTTGATATGCATTGGTTTGTAATTTTTTATAATTCAAATCTTGTAACAACTCCGTGTAAACGATTATATGGGAATTCATAAAATCTTACAAATCTGGGAGAGATTCTTTTCATAACTGAAAATATTTTATAGAACGGCCTATGGGTTATGATTTCTTCATCTCCATAGAAAATAACTTTTTCAGAAATATTTTCTTCCTTTAATACATCCGACAAATTTAAGTATTCCATGTAACCCACATAAACTTCAATTGCCGATAAACTGGTTCCCAGCTTTTCTACTTTCTTGTGAGTTATCCCGTAAGGTGTTTCTAAAATCTTAATTGATATAAAAATATTATTTTCATAAATAATATTTTCTTTTATGATGCAATGAGTAACATAAGCAGGTACTCTGCCTATATTCGAAACTAAATAAAGTGCCGTGCCTTGAATATTTTTATTTAATGCATAAATCTGTTCGTAGCTTAGCAAAAAGGTATCTAAATCTAAATCTCTAAGTACTTTTCTTACTGCTTTCTTTCCATTGTGCCAGATATAAATTACAGATAGAGGAATTGAGGCAATTACAAGTGACCAAAATCCTCCAGATGGAATTTTATTAAATACGGCTATTAGAAAAATTATATCAACAATAAAAACAATAATTGCTGCTGACATTTTTTTAAAATCTTTGTGCTCCTTGAAAATCCATATCATAAACATACCGCTGATAGTCATTGTTGCTGTAACAGCCAAACCGTAAGCTGCGGCCAAATTATCCGAGGATTGAAAAACAAAAACCATCAATAAAACAGCTATCAGTAATCCGTAATTGACAGTTCCAATATAAATCTGTGATTTCAGTTCTGTTGAAGTGTATTTTATTTTCATTAAAGGAAGAATCCTTGTTGTAATTCCCTGGTAAACTAAAGACATTACAGCACTAATCATCGCTTGTGAAGCTATTATGGTAGCAAACAAAGTTAGAATTAGAAATGGAATGTAAAAGAATGCAGAAAGATTTCTAATCATTGCAAACAAAATGGATTCTTTAATTGAATGATGAAGAACGAATGCACCCTGTCCGAAATAGTTTATCACTAAGGCAAAAAACACAAAAGCCCAAGCTTGTCTAATCGGTTTGCTTCCAATGTGTCCCATGTCAGCGTATAATGCTTCACCGCCGGTTGCACAAAGAATAACTTCGCTTAAAACAAAAAAGCCTACAAGACCGTGATTAAATAAAAATCTTAGTGCATAGTAAGGATTCAGTGCTAATAAAACTTCAGGCAATTGTATTATTGATAGAAATCCTGAAATAAATAATGATAAAAACCATAAGAGCATTATGGGGCCGAATAAAGATGAGACTTTGTCGGTACCCTTATATTGAAAAGCAAATAGAATTATAGTAATGATTACAGTTATTAAAATTATAGTTTGTCTTGAAATACCGGCTATACCGGGGATCAAGGTTAAACCTTCAACTGCAGATAGAATGCTTATTGCTGGAGTAATTACTCCATCTCCAAATAGAAGCGATACCCCGAGATAACCTAAAAAAGTAACAAAAGCATATTTCCTCCCCTTTTTAACAATGCTTGCTAAAATTTCTTTAAGAACAATTATCCCGCCTTCACCTTTAGTACTCAATGTCATTGCAAGCCAGGCATATTCCATTGTTACAAGAATAACCATAGTCCAGAATATCAAGGAAAGAATTCCAAACATATTTTGTTCAGTGGGAGCTGTTAAACTAAAGATAATTGTTAAAGTATAAATAGGGCTGGTTCCAATATCTCCAAATACCAAACCCATGGCTTTTATATTTTCTTTAAAGGAAAACTCTGATTTCTTCATTAATCCGTATTTTTGTGAAATAGAATAATAATTAGAAATGATAATTTTATAAGAAATTATTTTTCAAAAATAATAATAATTAATAAACTTTCTGAAAAAACTACTAAAATAAAATTAAATTGATTTATAACTTTTTAGTTTTTTATAATCTGTATATTTTATTTCATTATAAGAATTTTATTTCCAAATGAAAAAATTTTTTATCGCTTTTTCTCTTTTGTTTTTACTTTTCGGTTGTGAGCGTCCAACAAACATCACAAATGTTGATGATGGTATCCCGCCGGCTGTTCCTTCAGGACTTTCAGTTTACTTCGCTGGAGATGGAGAAGTCATCTTAGATTGGTTAAATAATACTGAACCTGATTTCAAGGGATACAATATTTACAGAAGCACAGATGACAGCGTATTCAAATTTATTTACTTCACCAAGGATAATATCTTTTATAATGATACTCTAAGTTATGATACAATCTATTATTACAGGCTAACCGCAATTGATATTTGGGGAAGAGAAAGTGCAGCATCGCTAACAGTGTCCGCTCAGCCAATAAATAAATATCAACCGCATATACCGAAATTCGTAAATATCAATGCAAGAAATTGGCAAAATGTTCGTTCAGTATATTTAGATTGGCAGGCTAATTACGACAGCGATATAAAACAGTATAATATCTATAGAGGAACTAATAATGATTTTACTTCTGACAGTTTATCGCTTGTGGGTTCATCAGTCGAACCTGAGTTTACAGATACTACAAACTTAAGCTTGTACACAATGTATTTTTATAAAATTCGTGCACTGGATAAAGGAGGCTTGCTGAGTGATGAAAGTTCAATAGTCAATGACGAGATTTTGGGAGTCCCTGAAGTCATTTTCCCTTTAGACAGAACAGAATCACAAGGTTTTAGAGAATTTAAAATTAAAGCAATCATTATTCCTGCAACTTATGAAATTATAGTTCAGGATAATCAATTCTTCGGAACGTTTTGGGATAAGCAATTTAGTTCGAATGTAATAAATGACACAATTAGTGTAAATTTTAATCCGACATATTTATACAATAATAGAACTTATTATTGGCGAGTAGCGGTGTACTCTTCAAACAGTTCTGAGCCTAATAGTATTTCAAAGCTTTATCAATTTACTATTAAGTAAAAAGAAAGTTAGATTTTGAATAGAGGTAAAACCAATCCGGCAGTTGCCGGATTAATTAATATTATTTTTTTTCATATTTAATTTTGAAGTATTTTCTCAAACACAAATCGACAGTCTTGAATTTATAAGTGTAGAAAAACCATTTAACCTTCTTTCAACTAAATTAGAAAAGCAATTAAATACTTACTCTCTTCGTTCAATATTCTTATTTGATAAAGTATTTGATAAAGTTAATTTAAAATTATCCGAAGGTTACAATTCATCTTTTGTCAACTCTGCTGATAAAAGTATCCGTGACGAACAATCATTCTCTCTTTCTTCAGCTTATAAAATTAACAGCATGCTGAACGTTGGTTTGCTGGTTCATAATAATATTTTATCTGACAGCAGAAAGATTGAAATAAATTCAGCATCAGTTACCAATACTGCACTGTTCACCGAAATTAACCCAATGAATAATTTAGTAATAACTCCTTATGCCGGTTATATGAATAACAGGCAGATCGGTCAAAATGATTATGGAGCAATGTACGGCAGTGAAGCGATTTTTAATAATTTTGGTACCGAGGATTATAATCTTTATTCTGAATTTAAATTTAGAAATGAAGATATTTCACCAAGAAAAAATGAATTACGATTTTTTAATTTACAGTTCACAAATAATTTTACTCCAGTAGTTACTAACCAGCTACAAATCGATTATTCACTAAGCAAAAAGGACTTTTATTTTCATGCAGATTCATTAACTGCCAAGAGTTTTGATATATTAAACAATATTCAAAGCAGAACAGAAGCAAATTATATTGTACAAGATAAATTTCGACATGCTGATTTTTTAAATACCTTTGTGCTTGATTTAACTGGCAGAGTCTCATATAGAACCATTGATAGAGATACACGGTACCGTCTGCCTTTAAATACAAAATCAATTTTTGATACCAGAATTAATGAACTGAATTTAGAATTCGAATCTTCTGCCGGATACTCAAGCCATCTTTTTGAAGGATTAGTTAAAGTTATTTTTTCCGGGAGAGATGAACAGCATTTAACCAAAAGATTTGCCGGCGTCAGTGATATTCTTTATGAAGACAGACAAAGAGATGAAAACTCCAAAAATAATAATGCAGTAAGGGCTTCACTTTCTTTTCTTGGTAATTTGAAATTTTCTAAAACTGATAACTTATATTTCAGCCTTTTTCAGAATAAGCTGCAATATGATACTCCAAGCAATATTAATTATGACGACCGGGATGAAGTGCTTTCAATTGTCAGATTAAAATACTCTAAATTATTAACACCGTTTTTTCAAACCTTTTTAAGTCTTGAAGGAACAATTAATCACACCGTTTATATTTTTGCTGAAAAAAGTTCCAATAATAATTTTAATAGAATAATTCGATTAAGCTCCGGAGGAGATTATATCGGTAAGAATATTTCTTCCTATAATACTTTTGAAGTTTCGGCAAATTACACTGTTTATGATTTTGAAGAATTGAATCCTAATTTTCATAGCTATTCATTTCGTCAATTTTCAGCGAATGATTCCTCCAATATTAAAATAACTAAAAATTTAATGTTCCGAATATTTAGTTACGTGAAGTTATCAGAACAAGGTGATTTACAATGGAAGGCTTTTTCAACTCATCCAAACAGATATTTAAGTGAAATTTATTCAGAGCCAAAATTAGCCGTTCAAATAAAAGAGGTTTTATTTTCGGCTGGAATGAGGTATTTTTCAATTAATACTTATAATTTTAATGGCGAACAAAAAATCCTTGAATCAAAATACTTAAGTTTAGGCCCGGTTGCTGAAATTAATTTATTGATAAGAAGCAGATTATCATTAAATTTTTATGGCTGGTATGAATTTATTTCTGCATCAGCAAATACGAACAGAAAAATGGCGAATTTTAATTTTGAAATGAATTGGAAATTTTGATTGAATAAAAAGTTTTTTTTATTATTTTCACAGTAAAAATCTGGACAAATATTGGCAGAACAACATTACCATCTCGAAATTGAGAGTGACCCCAAAAATTTAATTACAGTTGAAGAATTTATAAATTATTTCTGTAAAGACCTGGATATCAACGAAGAGCGAATGACGGGAATTATGCTGGCAGTTACAGAAGCCACCACCAACGCTATTATACACGCTAATAAAAATATAAAATTAAAAATGGTTAAAATTAATGCAGATGTTGAAGATGGAGTTTTAAAAATAACTATTAAAGATGAAGGCACTGGATTTGACCCAACCAAAGTACCCGACCCAACCGAACCAGAAAATCTTTTAAAAGATTCCGGCCGCGGATTATATTTAATGCGGACTTATATGGATGAACTTGATTATAATCTTACCCCCAATGGAACCGAGACAATCTTAAAATTGAAATTATAAAAGCAGGTCACTAACTTTTTTAATTCCCGTTTTTACACTTTCAGCTGATTTCTTTAGAAGGCTCATTTCATTTTCCGTTAATTTTAATTCCAAAATTTGTTCAATTCCACTATTCCCTAATTTAACTGGTACTCCGCAAAAAACTTTTTCCAAACCATATTCCCCTTCCAACCATGCTGAACAAGGAAGAATTCTATTTTTATTTTTAACGATAGCCTCAACCATTTCAACAGCTGCAGAAGAAGGTGAATAATATGCACTTCCGGTTTTTAAATAATTCACAATTTCGATTCCGCCGTTTTTTGTACGGGCAATTAATTTTTCAATCTTATCCTCATGCATCAATTCGCTTAATGGAATTCCATTCACTGTTGAATATCTTATTAGTGGAACCATCGAATCACCGTGCCCGCCAAGCACCATAGCCTGCACATCATTTACCGATACATTTAATTCATCAGCAATAAATAATCTAAATCTTGAACTGTCTAAAATTCCAGCCATCCCAATTACTCTGTGTTTTTCAAAACCGCTCACTTTTAATGAAACATAGGCCATAATATCCAATGGATTTGAAACGATGATAATAATTGCTTGCGGTGAATGTTCAATTATTTTTTCTGTAACACTTTTTACAATTTTTGCATTTGCAGCTAAAAGATCATCGCGAGACATACCAGGTTTTCTCGGAAGCCCTGCAGTTATAATTACAATTCCGGAACTTGAAGTATCTTTATAATCGTTTGTCCCAATTACTTTAGTATCAAACTTTTCAATTGGACTGCTTTCCCATATATCCAATGCTTTCCCCTGTGGAATTCCTTCAAGGATATCAATTAAAATAACTTCTTCCGATAAATGTTTTTCAGCAATTCTTTGTGCAGTAGTAGCACCAACATTACCTGCCCCAACTACTGTAATCTTCTTCATAATATTTTAATTAATTATTTATTGATGAAGAACAAAATACAAAACTTTCTTTTAATTATTCTTTGCAAATCGAAATTGACATCAGTATTTTTAAAAAAGTTTTTTAACGATACACTGTAAAATTTTAAAGGAGAAAAAATGGCAAGAAAGAAAATCTCTCTAATTGGCGGAGGACAAATAGGCGGTGTTTTAACTCAGCTGATTGCATTGAAAAGATTAGGCGATGTCGTTTTATTCGATATCGTTGAAGATATGCCTCAAGGTAAAACCTTAGATATAGCAGAAGCTGCCAGAATAGATGGCTTTGATGTTTCTGTAACTGGGACAAATGACTATAAGGATATTAATAATTCCGATTTGATTATAATTACTGCGGGTCTTCCAAGGAAACCCGGAATGAGCAGGGACGATTTACTTACAACTAATGCAAAGATAATGCGGTCTGTTGCTGAAGCTGTGAAACAACATGCTCCCAATGCTGTTGTTATTATTATTTCAAACCCGCTTGATGCAATGGTTACATTATTTAAAAATGTAACCGGATTTCCAGCAAATAGAGTATTAGGGCAGGCCGGTGTTTTGGACTCATCAAGGTTTGCTACTTTTATCGCCTGGGAACTCGGTGTTTCAGCAAAGGATGTTAATGCTATGGTTCTCGGTGGGCATGGCGATACAATGGTACCATTAGTTAGATATGCAAATGTTAACGGTATTCCTGCTATGGAATTACTTGAAAGAAAATATAAAGATACCGCAAAAGCTAAAGAGGTTATGAATGCAATGGTTCAGAGGACAAAAATGGCAGGCGGTGAAGTTGTAAAACTATTAAAGACAGGTTCTGCTTTTTATTCTCCGGCATCCGCTGCAACAGCCATGGCCGAAGCAATCTTGAGAGACGAAAAAAGAGTTTTACCTGCATGTGCATTCTTAAACGGTGAATTTGGAGTTGATGGTTATTATGTAGGAGTTCCTGCTGTATTAGGTGCAAATGGTGTTGAGAAAGTCTTAGAATTATCTTTAAATGAAGAAGAACAAAAAGCCCTTGATAATTCTATTAGCGCAGTAAAGAAATTAGTAGCTGATATGGAAAGATTGGGATTGTAAAGTTCATGTTCAAGAGTAAGTTCAAGATCTTAAATAACTTGAACTTACTCTTACAATTTTCTAAAGGCTTGGATAAACACTAACGTATTGCCTGTCGCCTCTTTTCGTTTCAAACTTAACCACACCGTCAGCAACAGCAAATAAAGTATCATCACCACCAATTTTTACGTTAGTGCCAGGATGAAATTTTGTTCCTCGTTGTCTTACTAAGATATTTCCGGCAATAACTTTTTCACCGCCGAATTTTTTAACTCCCAATCTCTGGGCATTACTATCGCGTCCGTTTCTTGATGAACCTTGACCTTTTTTATGCGCCATCTTTTTTCTCCTTTAATCTACCAATTTTGACAACTTCAATTCTTGTTAATTGCTGCCTGTGACCGTTTTTCTTATCGTAGCCTGTTCTTCTTTTCTTTTTGAAAACAATCAATTTATCATCTTTGATATGTTCTAAAACTTTTGCTCTAACTTTTATTCCACTTACCGTTGGAGCTCCAACTTTAACAGATTTATCGTCATCATAAATTAATACACTATCAAACATTACTTCTGAATCAACATCGTCTGTTAACCTTGGAACATAATATTTAACATTTTCCGTGACTTTGAATTGTTGTCCTAATATATCCACAACCGCGAACATTTTAACCTCAAATATTTTAATTGAAGAAAACAAAATTATAGGTTTTCTCTTAATAAGTCAATTATTATTCTTCAACATAAAACAGAATCCTTAAAATAAGTTAGAAATTTCAACCTTTATTCAATTATCGTTTAGCAAATTAGAGAAAATAATTAGTAGAATTAGGTCGTTGCTCATTATTTTACGTAATTTTTAAATAGTTGTATTCCAAAGATTTCACCAGAATAAATTTCTAATTGCTTGTACTTAATAATTATTTTATTATTATGATACAGCTATTAAACAAGAGTATCTTTATGAAAACAAATTCCGATGTAATAATTAGATACACTACGCCCGCTCATTTTGAAGACATCCGAGCTTTACAAAGCAAAGTATATCCGGGTATAAAACCTTGGTCATTTGAACAATTAGAAAATCACCTTAAAGTTTTTCCCGAAGGTCAATTTGTTGCCGATTTAAATGGTAAAATTGTCGGAACTTCCAGTTCATTTATAATAATGTGGGATGAATATGGGCCAGATCATAATTGGGTTGATGTTACCGGAAGAGGAACTTTTTCGACTCATAATCCAAGTGGTAAAACTTTGTACGGCGCCGAAGTTTGTGTCGATCCTGATTTTAGAAAAAAAGGAATCGGGCAGAAACTCTACAAAGCACGAAGAACACTTTGTACAAGACTTAATTTGAAAAGGATTATTGCTGCCGGCAGATTACCAAATTATCATCTGTACGCAGACAAATTAGACCCACATACTTATTGTTTAAAAGTGATTTGGGGAGATATTTACGATCCTGTTTTAAGATTCCAATTAAAACAAGGATTTCAATTTTGTGATATTGTTGAAAATTATTTGCATGGTGACACAGAGTCAATGGAATTCGCATCTTTAATTGTCTGGGTTAATCCAAATTACAATCCCAATTTTGATAAAAAGGAGAATTAAATGAGAGTTAGAATTGCATCCGTTCAGTACAATTTACGTAAGGTAAAGGATTTTTCAGAATTTGAAGATCAGATTCATTATGTTTTAACTGCTGCTTCTGAATACAAGCCGCATTATGTTATTTTACCTGAACTGTTTACAATTCAGCTTATGTCATTTATTGATTCCAGCGATGCAGTAAGAGCAATTAGAGAACTTAGTGCATACAAAGATAGATATGTAGAATTACTAAAAAAATATTCTACTAAACACAATTATTATTTAATTGGCGGTACTCATCCGACTGAGGATAATGGAAAAATTTATAATCGTGCATACTTATTTACTCCGGAAGGAAATGTTTTTACTCAAGATAAACTGCATAGAACTAGATGGGAAAAAACCCCCTGGCAGCTTGAGCACGGAAATGAACTTAAAGTATTTAAGACAAAACATTGCCCTATTTCAATCTTAATATGTTACGATATTGAATTTCCGGAAGTTGCAAGAATAGTTGCCGATGCCGGTGCCGAAATTCTCTTTGTACCATCTTATACAGATGACAGGCAAGGTTATTTGCGGGTAAAATATTGCTGTCAAGCAAGAGCTATTGAAAACCAGGTTTTCGTGGTAATGACTGGAACTGTTGGAAATTTGCCTGTTGAAAACCTTCGGCTTCATTATGGGCAGGCTAATATTTTTACTCCTTCTGATTTTCCTTTTTCACGAGATGGAATTGCTGCTGAAGGTGTTACAAACCTTGAACAAATCATTATTGCTGATTTGGAATTGGATTTATTAGATGAAAATAGGATTAAAGGAACTACGATTCCATTATTAGATAAAAGACAAGATATTTATTCGAAGGTTGCCATTATAGAAAATACAGATTAGTACATAGTATATAAAATTAAACTTTAACTCGTTAAATATTTTGCTGGAAGTAATAAAGTTGAAGAGCTCTAATAAATTTTAATTATTTGTTAGAGTGAGATTATGCTTAGTTCATTGTGGGTGAATCATTAAAATTTTCAGACTCATTAATCCATACAAATGCATCATCTATTGTATCGAAAATCTTGGTGGTATGAGCTAAACCTTTAGTTTTATAAGCATAAAGGTTGAATAATATCTTATACAATTCTTTATTAGCAACTATAGCTAACTTCCCTGTTTTTCCATTTAATATTTGTTTGTTTTTTTCAGATAGTTTTTGTTCTAATAACAATACTTTTTCGAATTCTTTTTCAGTTACAACTAACTCTTTGACATCTAAAAAATCATTTATTTGCTTTTTTACATATTTCCAATCAGGATCATCAAACATTTTTTCCATCGTTTCAAAAACTTCGCTGCCATATACTACGTCTGACGCTTTAATTATATTTAGATTTTGATCTTTATATATTTTATATGAATATGACATTAAAGTAAGTAATTAAATATTTCAAGTATTATCTAATATATTATCGATTTTGTAAAATAAAACTTTATCTATTAATTACAATTAATTAAAAAAAGGGAATGAATATAATTTCATTCCCTTCATATAAATAATTCAAAAAGAATAACTTTTTTATTCCAATCCGCGATATTTTAGTAGAGATTCAATTCGTGGATCATGCCCGGCAAATTCACGGTACATTTTACTATAATCTTCGGTAGCACCTTTTGAAAGAATCATATCTCTAAAACGGTCGCCATTCTTTCTAGTCAATCCGCCGTTATCTAAAAACCATTGGAATGCATCGTCATCAAGCATTTCCGACCAAATATAAGCATAATATCCTGCCGAATATCCATTCCCCCAGATATGCAAAAAATAACTGGAACGATAACGCGGTGGAACTTGCGGAATATATAAATTATCTTTTTTCAAGCTTGCTGTTTCAAATGAATCAGATTTTTGTTCCGGTGCATTTGCAGACAAAGTATGCCATGCCATATCTAAATCAGCAGCTTCCAGAATTTCCGTAAAATCATAACCCTGATTAAATGTTGACGCTTTTTTAATTTTATTAACTAACTCCTGCGGAATTGGTTTGCCGGTTTTATAATGCAAAGCATAGTTCTTTAATATTTTAGGATACAAAGCCCAATGCTCGTTTATCTGTGAAGGAAATTCAACAAAGTCCCTCGGTACATTTGTTCCGGAAATACTTGGATATTCTTGATTCGCAAACATTCCATGAAGCGCATGTCCGAATTCATGGAACATTGTTGTAACATCATCATAACTTAACAATGCCGGCTGTCCGGGTGCTGGCTTTGTAAAATTGCAAACATTATAAATTACCGGTTGTGTTCCAAGCAGTTTTGACTGCTGAACAAAATTATCCATCCATGCACCGCCGGCTTTATTATCACGCTTAAAATAATCGATATAAAAAAGTGCAAGTGACGTATTATCTTTATCATAAACTTCAAACACGCGAACATCTTTTTGATATACGGGAATATCATGAACCTCTTTAAATGTCAAACCATATAATTCATGTGCTTCATAAAAAATTCCTTTTTGAAGTACATTTTCCAGTTCAAAGTATGGTTTAATTTGTGACTCATCTAAATCATATTTTTCTTTACGCAGCTTTTCAGCATAAAAATTCCAATCCCACGGCTGAAGCTTAAATTTTCCGCCAGACTTGTTAATGACATTCTGAATTTCAGCAGCTTCTTTTTTCTCATTTGCAACAGTAGCTGGAACTAAGTCCTTTAAGAAATTTTTCAACGGCTTCAGGTGTTTTTGCCATTTGATCTTCAAGTCTCCATGCAGCATGATTTTTAAAGCCTAAGAGTTTAGCTCTCTCAGCACGTATTTTAGCTACTTTTTCTATGATCGCACGTGTGTCGTTTTCATCATTTCGTTCACATCGGTTCCAGGAATGTTCAAACAACTTTTCTCGAGTTTCTCTGTTAGTTAGTGATTGAAGATCCGGCTGCTGGGTTGTATTTTGTAATGAGATAACCCACTTTCCGGTTAGTCCCCTTGCTTCAGCATCTTGAGATGCCGCATCAATTTCTTCTTGAGTTAATCCGGCAAGTTCTGCTTTATCATTTACAACCAAAGCCCCGGCTTTTGTACCTGCTAATAACTTGCTTGTGAATTGGGCAAGTAATGTGGCTTCCTCTTCATTCATCTTTTTAAGTTTAGCTTTATCATCATCATTTAAATTTGCACCGGCATGTTCAAACTTTTTATAATAATATTCTAACAGTTTTTGCTGATTCTTCATCAAGCTTAAGCTGATCCCGTTTTTCGTAAACAGATTTTACCCTGCTGAATAATTTTGGATTTAAATAAATTTCATCATAATGGGCAGCAAGTTTTGGAGCTTCTTCTTCTTTTACTTTTTGAAGTACTGAATCTGTATTTGCACTGGCTACAGCATTAAACGTCAACCAGGCTCTATTCAATAACTGCCCGCTTTTTTCAAGAGCAACTAAAGTATTTTCAAATGTTGGTTCTGCCGGATTATCAGCAATTTTATTAATTTCCTCTATTTCCTGTTTCATTCCTTCTTCAATAGCCGGCTGATAATCACTGTCTTTTATTTTATCAAACGGCGGAGCCTGGAATGGCAGGCTGCTTGGATTGTAAAATGGATTGTCTTTAAAATTTGCTGGTGTATCACTCATATTATTTTTATTTGAACAATTGTATGATAATAAACTTAGCAGCAAGATACTTAAAACAAGTGTTTTATTAAAAACATTTTTCATTATAGTTATTCCTTTTATTTGGTTTAACTTGAGGGCTTGTATGAGGAAATACCAAGAAGTGAAACAATAGATAGTCACTAAAAGTATTTTGGGGAAATGTACTTATATTATATAAAATCAAAACAAAACCCGGAATTCATAAAGCCAGATTATTAATGGCGCTAAATATAGTAATTATTTTTATATGGAAAGAGGAAGAATTTTAGAACATTTTTAAGACTGTGATGAATCACATGCTATTTTTTTTGATTGAAGATTTAAGGATATTATTATAAGTTGTTCTTGTCCTTTAAAATTAGGTGGATTAAATGAATAGGGTGAATAAAAATATTTTCAAATATTCTTTTCAAATTGGGGGAAATAAATTTAAATCTAATCAATTCTTCAAAACTTTTTATCTTATTATTATTATTTAGCTTATACTCAGCAAATATTTGCCCACAAAATATAGATGGTGTAAAATCTTTTAAAACTCTTTCAAGGTTAAAATTATCCGGAGGATATTTTTTAGGAGAAAAATCTATAATTGGTGGAAATTCATGGTTTGCAAATTTTAACTACAGAGCGAGTTTATTGAATAAATATGGTGAAAATTTTGAGATAGCTCCTGCAGTAGAAGGTGGTATAAATATTTCAAATTGGTTTTTCCCATTATACATTAAAGCTGGTCCCGAAGTTAAAATAATTAAAAATATAATGGCTGGCGCTGCTATAGGATATGTTGGGATATTAGTTTATCCTACTCCTTTTTACGGATTTAATGCATTTATTCTAAATAATCTCTCCGAAAACATCTACCTGGAATTAGAAGGCGGATTTCATTTTTCTTTTTTAGATAAAAATATTCCAATATTTTATTTAAGTGCGGGGATTTCGTTTAATTAATTTTTCTAAAAATTTAGTTAATAAATTATGTATACAAATTACATTCAATTAAATAGGGAGTTAACATGAAAATCTTACTCTTTTTTATTCCATTAGTATTAATTATTAATTCAGTTTCTTATTCCCAACTTAGTCAGGGAAGTTTCTTAATAGGCGGTGGTTTTAATATTCAAAATAGCACTTCAGATTATTCTTATGGTTATGGAAATGATTCTCCGTATAAAAATAAATCGAAGTCCTTTGAATTTAACATACAGCCTAATGTTGGATATTTTTTCTTAAATAATATTGCCCTTGGAATTATGGGAAATATTGGGAATAGAAACTATCAATCATATACTAGTCTGAGTTCAACTATCGATAATTCAAATGGGAATACATTCTCATATGGAGTCGGCATTTTTTTTAGATATTATTATCCAATTAATGATTTTGCATTTATTGGAAAATTTAACTACTCATTTACATGGTCCAATGGAACAAGTAAATATAAGGGTTCAGATTACTTTGGTGAAGAAATTTATGAAATTCATTCAAATGGGAATACTTTAACTCCTGGTTTAGGAATTACTTATTTCTTGAACAAGTATATAAGCCTTGAAGGATTTTTACAATATCAAATCAATAATTCCAAAATTTCTCAAAAATATATAAAATCAATTTATCCAATGGAAAACTATCATACTGATTCAACGAATAAAAATTTTTCTTTTCTTGTCGGATTTCAAATCTATCTTCCAAACGATTAAAAAAACTTAGAAGATGACAATTATTTAAATCTAACTTGATTTCAATATTAAAGTAATTGGATTTATTTTATAGACTATGAGAATTAAAAGCGAATAAAATGAAAGTTCCATCTAAAAATATATATTTATTTTTTTACTTAATTCTAACTTGCTTGTCGCTCTTTTTTTATTCATGCAAATCAGAAATTGAAACTCCGCCATTAGTTGACCGGCAAAGTGAAAATTGGAAAACATCTACACCAGAAAACCAGGGCTTAAACAGTTTTGGATTGGAATCTCTTCGCCAACAAATCATATCAGGCAACTTTGGAAATATTAAGAGTTTATTAATTGCAAGAAATGGTTACTTGGTTTTTGAAAAATATTTTAATGGAGCCGATAGAAATCAACTTCATATTTTGTATTCAGTAACAAAAAGTATTACTTCAATAGTCACCGGAATTGTTATAAACAATAAAAAAAATCTTTCAGTTAATGATAAAATAAAAATTTACTTCCCGGCATATTCCAGGTATTTTAATTCAACTAAAGAAGAAATTAATGTCAAAGATTTATTAACCATGTCTGCCGGATTTCAATGGAATGAATTATCGGTTTTGTATTCAAATTTTGATAATGATTTTAATTACTTATTCTCAAGTAATGATGGAATAGCTTATTTATTAAATAAAGATATTGTAAATACCCCTGGCACCAAATTCGTATATAATACTGGCTTGCCGCTTTTACAATCTGTAATTCTTGAAAATTGTGTGGATGAGAGCGTAGCTGATTATACAAATCAAAATATTTTTGTCCCATTAGGGATTACTACTTGGAATTGGAATACATTTCAAGATAGTATTACAAACACCGGCAGCGGATTATCATTGCGCCCTATTGATCTTGCTTTAATCGGACAACTTTTACTTAATGAAGGCAACTGGAATGGACAGCAAATAGTTACTAAGGATTGGATTGACGAATCAACTCAAAAATCTATTTCAGTAAATCCAAATTATGATTATGGTTATTTTTGGTGGAGGTTTTCAAACCAAAATCCAGTCGTAAAAAGCCTGCCGGTAAATGATTTATATTTTGGATGGGGATACAGCGATCAATTTTTATTTGTTATTCCGAGTTTATAATATGGTAATTGTAATTACTGCTGACAACCATGAAAATGATTACCCAATTTTTAATATTCTAAAAGATTATGTTTTTGAAGCTGTGATAAAATAAATTAATGATAATCAGAATTACTCGGCTGTCACGGTCGCACCGTGACAGAAAACTTTGAACTAACAGCTAACAAATAAAAGTGGAAAAATTAAATGGGTAGAAGAGGAAGATTAAACCTTACAGATGAAAGAATATTTTTTGTAACAACAACAGTTGTTAAGTTCACACCTGTATTCTCATATCACCCTTTTTGTGATATACTAATTAACAACATAAAATATTACCGGGACAAATATAAATTTGATATTCTCGGTTATGTAATTATGCCCACTCATTTTCATTGGATTGTAAAAGTCGAGCCTAAATACGGAACTATTTCAGATATAATGAGAGATATAAAAAAGTTTACAGCATGGCAAATTTTTGATTTAGTAAAAAAAGAAAGTCTAGATAAATTGGAAATCATCTTCATGGAAGAAGCGATGGAAATTAAAGATTAAATAAGAAAATTATGGATGAAGAGATTTGATGATGAAGTAATTAGAAATGAAAAAATGTTCTGGGCAAAATTAAGATATATTCATAATAACCCGGTAAAAGCTGGGCTTGTGATAAAACCCGAGGATTATAAATATTCCAGTGCAAGGAATTATGTAAACAAAGATAATTCAATTATTGAAGTTGATACAGAATATGCTGGTATAGAAATAATATGATGGAGATTCTGTCACGGTGTGACCGTGACAGCCGCGGTGATATTGGGGTTCTGTCATAATGCACGACCATGTACTTCCATGGTAATTTTGTCATGGTGCGACCGTGACAGCCTGCTCCTCACCTGCGTCAAGGTGCGACTATGACAACCAAGGGAGAAAACCCTTCACTTCTTCAACCTAAACGAAAACTCACTCCCCTTCCCCAATTCGCTGTTAACTTCTATTTTTGAGCCGTGTGCTTCAACAATATGTTTTACAATTGCTAATCCCAAACCTGTACCGCCAACAGCGCGCGACCGTGCTTTGTCAACACGGTAAAATCTTTCAAAAATTCTGTTCACATCATCTTCAGAAATTCCGATGCCAGTATCTCTAATTATTATTTTTCCGTATCTGTCTTCTTCTTCAACTAAAACTTCAACCTTACCTATCTCAGTATATTTAATTGAATTTTGCAAAAGATTGGCTATCACCTGCCGCAGTTTATTTTTATCTCCAAATAATTGAAGATTTTCTCTAACAGGATGGTATATCAATTCTAATCCTTTTTCTTGCGCCATTAATTCATGGTCTTTCACTATTGCACTAAGATATTCATCAATATTAAAATAACGGTAGCTTAATCTCATCTCGCCCGATTCAATCATGGAAATATCAATTAAGTCATTAAGTAAGTTGCTGAGATTAATTGTATGCTGATTGGCTTTTTCCAAAAAAGACATATTAACCATATTATCATTGATAGCGCCGTTAAGCAATGTTTCAACGTAACCTTGAATTGCAAAAATTGGAGTTCTTAATTCATGGCTAACATTAGCTAAAAATTCTGTTCGCATTCTTTCCAGCTTTTTCAAATACTCAATGTCGCCTTTTACACGTTCAAACATTTGTTTTATTTCTTCTTCCAGTTCACGAAGATTACGGCTTAATTTTATTTCATCAGAAGAAAGGAATAAGTTGTTCCTAATGTTGTGAATGATGGTCTTAATTTCATTTACTTCAACATTTCTTTTTTTACCAATTAGGTTTAAAAAGAATAAGCTTAAAACAATAATTACAAGTATTAGTGGAATGATTATATGAAGTTCATTAACAATTAAGAAGATGATAACAATAACGGAGATGTCAAAAAGAAGAAATTCTTTTAGATAAACACGGGAAGAAAATAAATTGGCTTTAAATTCATTCCACACTTTTGAATTTGTACCCTACCCCTTTCACGGTTTCAATTAGGTCAGCATAATTTTCAAGCTTTTCGCGGATCTTTCTAACATGAACATCAACTGTTCTGTCAACCACAAAAACATCTGCACCCCAAATATCTTTAAGTAAATTCTCTCTTGAAAAAACTCTGCCGGGATTGTTTGCAAGGAAATAAAGTACTTCAAATTCTTTACGAGGAAAAATTCTTTCTTCACCGTCAATGTGAACCGTATAAGTATGCCTGTCAATTACTAAAGGGCCAATAGTAATTTTTGATGGTTCTGTTTTTGCGCTGTCGCCTGCATCAGACTTACGCAGATTTGATTTTACCCTGGCAATTAACTTTTTGGGTGAAATCGGCTTTTGTATGAAATCACTTGCTCCTAATTCCAATCCTAAAATCTCGTCTCTCTCTGCAGACTTAGCCGTAAGAAATACAATTGGAGTTGTAGCAAATTTTTCTTTGGCTCTTATTTTTTTACAGACTTCATAGCCGTCTAGTTTGGGCATCATGATATCAAGAAGAATTAAGTCAGGATTTTCAGAAATTTTTTGAAGCGCTTCATCACCATCGTAAGCAGTAATTACTTCAAAGCCTTCCTGCTTTAAATTGTATTCTAAAAATTCCACAATATCTTTTTCGTCATCTACAAGAAGTATTTTTGTCTTCATATTTTATTTCATTTTAATTTCTTTTTGATTTTTTGAAGAATTATACATTGCTTCCAAAATTTTCATACGTAGTAAAGCATCTTCGCCGGAAGAAAAAACCGGGTTAAGCCCGCGTACTGCACCGATAAAGCTTTTCAATTCATTTAAATAAGATTTTTTAAATAGGCTTGTGCTGCTTTCTTTTTGAGATGGAGTTAAATCCATTACCTGGTCATCTACTCTTCTATAAATACGGAATGGATTTAAAGTTGCAAATCCCTTTGAGCCGTAAACATTTAGGTAAAATAAATCCCTGTCAATCGGCAGCGACCAGCTTGTTTCCATTGTTATTAAAGCAGAGCTTTTGCATTTCAACATTGTTACGGAAGTATCTTCAACATTTTTTGTATTGTGAGTAAAATTCTGTGTTGATACCGATTCAATAGCTGGATAATCAAAAAGCCATAAAGCTAAATCAAGAAGCAATATTCCAAGATCGATAATTACTCCTCCCCCACTTTGTTCTTTTTGGGTGAACCATTTTTCACTGCTGCTCTGCCTTCTTATCCAACCGCATTTGATATAAAACGGGGCACCGATTTCACCGCTTCCTAACAAGCTTCTCAACAGCATGGCATCAGGCCGGTAACGCAGGTTCATACCAACCATAACTTTTCGCTTACTTTTTTTTGCCGCATCCATGACCTGTTTAGCTTCCGCATAATTGCGCGCTAAAGGTTTTTCAACTAGGATATCTTTCTTTGCTTTTAGGCAGTCAATTGCAATATCTTTATGTGAAGCAGTTGGAGTTGAAATTATAACAGCATCTACATCACTTTTTTCCAAAAGCTCTTTATAATCTTTATATCTTTCTTTTATATTAAACTTATCTGCGAGCGTAGTGAGTCTGCCTTTATTAATTTCTGCAACCGCGGTAACTGTTGCATTATCAAGCTTTGCCAAATTAGGAAGATGAACCAATTGAGCAATTCCGCCAAGTCCAATAACACCAATTTTTGTTTTTTCATCCATTAAATAGAAACCTCAATATTTACTTTTTGGTTTTTAGAAAATGTTTTTACTTTCTCTGCAATGCCGTCCGGATCAATTCCAAGCATTTGATGAAGTTCTGCCTGAGTGCCATGATCAATAAATTTATCAGGCAAGCCTATTCTTAAGATATCATTTTTAAAACCTTTATCAGAAAAATATTCAACAACAGCACTGCCGAATCCGCCAGCTAAAGCATTCTCTTCCAGAGTTACAATCTTTGGATATTTTTCAGCAACATTATTTAAAAGATTCTTCATCAATCGGCTTAGCAAAACGCATATTTATTACTTCACAATTAATTCCATCATTTGAAAAGATAGCTTTTCTGAAGCTATCATTGCATAATTAACCATGGAACCTAAAGCAAGAAGTGCAACATCTTCCCCTTCCTTTAAAGTTTCACTTTTTCCAATTTCAATAATATCAAAATTTTCTTTAACCGGAACACCGAGTGAGGCCCCACGCGGATAACGTAATGCAACTGGCCCGCTTTTGTAATTTACTGCAGTGTAAAGCATATCTCTCAATTCTGATTCGTCTTTGGGAGCCATTACTACCATCCCGGGAATCATTCTTAAATATGTAAGATCAAATGCACCGTGATGAGTAGGGCCGTCTGCACCAACCAATCCTGCACGATCCAAAACAAAAACTACGTGAAGTTTTTGTAATGCAACGTCATGAACAATTTGATCAAATCCTCTTTGCAGAAAAGTTGAGTAGATTGCAACCACCGGCACAACTCCTTGAGTTGCCATACCGGCAGCAAAAGTAACTGCATGTTCTTCTGCAATTCCAACATCAATATAATTTTTAGGATAAGTTTTTTGAAGAATGTCCATTCCTGTTCCATCCGGCATTGCAGCAGTTATCCCAATAACAGAAGGATTGTCTTTTACAATTTCTGTAAGAGCATTTCCAAAAATTGATGTATAAGATGGATTACCGCCAGATTTTTTAATTGCTTTTCCGGTAACTTTATCAAATGGAGTTGAAGCGTGAAGCTTTTGTTCATGCCCTTCAGCCGGTTTATAGCCTTTTCCTTTTTGTGTAATTGCATGAACAAGGATTGGCCCTTTTAATTCTTTAACCTGTTCGAAAATTTTTAAAAGCTGATGAACATTATGTCCATTCACCGGACCGAAATATCTGAATCCCAAAGCTTCGAAAAGCATTCCGGGAGTAATTACTGCTTTAATACCGTTTTCAAGTCTTACAGCAATTTTTCTTAACCGGTCGCCGAACTGATCAAGTTTCCCGGTTAAATCCCAAATTTGCCCTTTAAATTTATTGTAATCAGGATGAGCAATCATTTCTGTAAAGTAGTTTGAAATCTGCCAGACGTTTGGAGCAATTGACATATTATTATCATTTAATACTACAATCAAATTTGATTTGAGTATACCGGAATTATTCATTGCTTCGTAAGCCATACCGCCGGTCATTGCGCCATCACCGATAACTGCAACTACTTTTCTATCTTCATTATTAATGTCCCGTGCCATTGCCATACCCAAGGCAGCAGAAATAGATGTGGATGCATGTCCCGCGCCAAATGTATCGTATTCACTTTCAGATCTTTTTAAGAAACCGCTGATACCGTTTAATTTTCTAATTCTTTTTAAAGCTTCTTTTCTTCCAGTTAATATTTTATGAGGATAAGCTTGATGGCCTGTATCCCAAACAACAAGGTCATGAGGAGTATTAAAAGTTTTATGAATTGCAACAGTAAGTTCAACTGTTCCGAGCCCGCCGCCGAAGTGCCCGCCAATTTCGGAAATAGTATCAATCATGTATTCGCGAATATCTTTACATAGTATTTTTAATTCGGAAGCATCTAGCTTTCTTATATCCTGCGGATATTCAATTTTAGATAAGACTTCGTATTTCGAATCTTCTGCCATTTATAATTGCTCCAAAAATTTTATTCTTCAAACATGTCCGGATCTTCTTCAAGCTTATCGAGATCCTTTTTCAATTCAGTAATTTTAAGTTCGGCTTTCTTCAACATTTCTGTACACTGTTTTGAAAGATTTATTCCTTCTTCATACAATTTTATTGCTTCTTCAAGCCCAAGTCCTTCGCTGTCAAGCAATGTAGAAATTTCTTCAAGACGTGAGAGACTTTTTTCAAATGATTGTTTGCTGTTTTTTTTTGCCATATTTTAATCTAAAATTTTAATATGTCATTTTGAACCAGCCTAACCGGCAGGCAGGTTTATTTCAGAATCTTTTATATAATTAGATCCCGAAACAAGTTCGGGATGACAATTTCTAATTACTATTTTTATTCACTTCAACTTTATCATCACTAAAAATCAATTCTGCCGGTTTATTCTTTTTAAAATTAGCTGCTCTTGTAATATAATTTGAATTCTGCTGAACCAAAACAAATCCCCTCTTTAATGTTCTATCTACATCATAAGATTCTATGTTTTTCGAAAGTAAATTTAGCTGGTTTTTACTTCTCAAAAAACGTTTATCAATTTTTTCATGAAGCCAGGTGTGAAGGTTATCAATTTGCTGGGTTCTATTTCTAACCATATCAATCGGAACTCTGAATACATACGAATTAATTATATGGCCAACTTCTCTTTTAGAATATTTTATATTTTCCATAATTTTTTGTGTTGAATTATAGGAAAAATCATTAATAAAGGCAAAGATATCTTCCTTATCAGGTGTAGCTAATTCCATTGCCGCCGATGGAGTCGGAGCCCGCAAATCTGCTACAAAATCCGCAATGGTAAAATCTATTTCATGCCCGACACCGGAAATAATAGGAATTTTGGATTTAAATATTTCCCGTGCAACAATTTCCTCATTAAAAGCCCAAAGGTCTTCAATCGAACCGCCGCCTCTTCCAACAATAATTAAATCAACATCTGTTTTATTTAATTGTCTTATTGATTGAACTATAGTTTGTGCAGCACCGCTTCCCTGAACTTTTGCAGGAGCAATAACAAGTTCAACTAATGGAAATCTTCTTTCAGCAACACTTATCATATCTCTAAATGCAGCACCGTCAATCGCAGTTACAATTCCGATCTTTTTAGAAAATTCCGGAATAGGTTTTTTATATTCCGAATCAAATAAACCTTCATCAGCTAATTTTTGTTTTAATCTTTCAAAAGCTGCTTGAAGTTCGCCAATCCCTGAAGGCTTCATGGAACGGACATCAATTTGATAAGAACCGCGAGGAGGATAAACCGAAAGCTTGCCGGTTACAATTACTTTCATCCCATCTTCGGGAGTGAAGAAAACGTAATTGTTTAATCCTTTCCACATTGTGCAGCTAATTACTGCGTTTGCGTCTTTTAAATTGAAATACCAATGGCCGCTGTTATGTGCTTTAAAGTTTGAAATTTCACCTTCAATTCTTAAATCAGAAAAAGATTCTTCAAGTAAAATTTTAACTTGCTTGGTAAGTTCTGAAACTGTCATTACTTCAGATTTTTATCGCCATATTTCAAATCATCTCTAATTAATGAATAAACAAAAGCATCGATTGGTTTGTTATTTAAGATTATTCTGTTTCTTGCCACACATTCTTTTAGTGCATTTACTTTCTCTGCGACTTTTTGGCTCTTAATATTTTCTACACCCATGATAATTTCAATTCTATTTAAATTCAATTTTTGAAATCCAAATTGAGCTGTTAATAATGCTGCTTCACTCGTGTAACCTTTCCTTGTTTCCGAAGTCCGCATCCAGTATCCAAGATTTGCAATTCTGTAAAATTGATCAATATGATTTAATCCAACTGCGCCTAAAAATTTTTTGCTTTCTTTATGCTCAATAACAAATGAGTATTCTTCCTTTTCATTCCATGCTTTTTCTCTTGATACAACCCAGGCTAAGCTTTCATTAACCGTATAATTTTCATCGCACCACGGCATCCATTGTGAAAGCTCAGGAATTGATTCAGTAACAGCTTCATACAAAAATCCTGTATCACTTTCTTTATAAGTTCGAATTCTAACATTCTTTCCTTCAATTACTTCATTCATGTTTAAGATTCTTTTCTGAAAATTAAACAATACTGATGATGACGGTTTGAAACCCAGGCATTATTTACTCCCAATGCAATCAATGCTTTATCATCCTGGAGCCAGATTTTTTCATCTTTAAGCACCCAGCTTTTATCACCTCTTTTGGTTAACGAAATCGCGGTATCATAGGCTAAAGGGAAAAGTCGCCCTTTATAATAAACATTATTAGTAATAATTGTTAGGTAACCTCCCTTTTTTGTAACTGAAAACACGTTGTCAAAAATTTTTGCCTGCCGTTCTATAAATTCTTCGTAATCCAAAATATTACCAAGATCGTTTTTATTCTCTGAATATTTTGTTGCTAATCCTTTATCGCTTCTTGCTTTTTGCCTGATTGAATTTCTTTCAAGCTGATTCCAATAAGGCGGAGAAGTAATAGTATAATTAAATTTTATTTTGCCTAATTCATTTTTTTCTAAAATCCTTCCAAGGTTTTCAGAAGAACCATTTAAGTGCTATAACTTTAGAAGAAAAATTTTCTTTTGTAATTCTTTTTTTTGCAATGTTATAATACTCTTTTGAAATTTCAATTGCCGCAGCGTTTCTATTAAGACAGCCGGCAGCTATTAAAGTGCTTCCAGTTCCCATGAAAGGGTCAAAAACCCAATCACCTTCTTTTGTAAAGAAAGAAATAAATTCTTCGACTAAAGTTTCCGGGAATTTTGCGGGGTGAAGTATTTCATCATTCTTTCTTCTCGGCGGACGATGAATAAACCATGACTTTGAAAATTTAATCCATTCTTTCCCGGTAAGATTATTAAGCTTATTGTTTTGGTTATATCTTCCCCGCTCGCCTAAATCAATGTAGGTTACTTTTTTTTTCGCCATTAAAATAAATGTAAAAGATTAGACATGATTCTCTGAATTTTTAGTAGTTTCTAATTTACAAAACTAAATCATGGTTCGACTTCGCTCACCATGACGAAAGTAATTAAATTGTCATCCCGAGCGGAGTCGAGGGATGATTTATCCGTCAATAATCTCTGTAAATTAGGACACTACCTAATTTTTAGAGAAATAAATTTACTAATTTTTTTGGTTGGATTGAATTGGTTTTTAAATGTCTGTTGATGATACATGATAATTTATTTATTAAAATCGAACTCTATCCTCCATAGAAGTTCTTTGGACAACCTTGCCCTTACAGAGATTGTGCGGAAAGTGTCATGCTGAACTTGTTTCAGCATCCTCAGTTTTGAAATTGCATCACTTTGAAGATTCCGAAACAAGTTCGGAATGACTAACCGAATTTTCATACAACCTCTGCAAGGGAGAGATTATGGAAAAAGTTCTTTTGATTAATTTAGAATAATAAAAAAAGCTACTCTCCAAATCCCACACTTTTAGCACTAAACAGTTGTGTATTCCCGCATTTATTGCATTTGTAAATAACAAAAGGAAACAATCTAATCTCTTGAGATAGATCAATTACTTCTGCTGTAGCAAGATCTGGAATGGAAATGATTTTATCAACAAGTTTATATTTACCTTCATTGCACATACTGCAAGATTCTCTAATTGAATTTTTTTTAAAAAAAGCAAAGACAGCTTCTTTTTCTTTGGGTGTAAGTCTTGACATGATTAACTCCCTGTTAATGTAAAAATGAAAAAAAATAGATTTTAAATTAATTATTCTGTTTTTTTAATATGCTGGATTAATCCTACACAATGTATTCTGACAACATCCTCCTAAATCCTCCTTCAAAGGAGGACTTATATTGTAGTGATAATACGTAAAATAATATTTCTATCTTAATAATTAACTATTGTCCTAACACACTATTCCCCCTTTTAAGGGGGACGAAGGGGGATGTAAAAACATTTTAACTCAATCTCTCAAAGAACCCGGGTTAATTTTCCTTCACTTTAAAAATTTCTTATTGAGATTTCCTTCTAATCTTTACCTGTATTGAGCCGGGAATTTCCTTATCTGCAACAAATATTATATATCCTCCGCCGCCGGCACCAGACAGCTTCCAGCCATAAGATAATTTTTTATACTTCTCTATGGTTTCAAAAATCTCATCGTATACCATGTTAGGGAACATTTTTATTTGTGCTTCAAATGATTCCCTAAAATATTTTCCGAAATTTTCAAGATCGGTTTTTAAAATTGAATCCCAGCATCCTTCAGCAGCGTCACTCAATGCTTTTGCATTTGGTTCATTAATATCTGTATTATCAAGCACATCATAATTTGCAACACGCGGGCCAAGAGTAATTAAAAATAAATGTTCTTCAAGCCAGCTTAAAACTTTTTCGTCATGTACAGAAATAATTTTTTCAGGCCAGTATTCTCCCGTGTAATCCAGTTTGTTTAATCCAGGCATAACAATTCCAATTGAATCTTGAGAGCCGGCAATGACTTTTGTCCCTGGAGGATTTTCAAAACTAAAAAGCATTTTAGCAAGCTTTTCTTTATTACCTGAAGGTATATCAGTATGCCAAAGCTCTATAGCTTTTCTCCTGGTGCTTGAAGCCATTCCGCTTCTTTCATTAAACTCAACGGTTGGCTCTATTGAAATGGTTAGCACCGGGCCTCCATAAAATTTACCAACATAAGGCTGATCAAGCCAGCCGCCTGCTAAATCAATTCTGTATGGCATATTGCATTCTTGCCTGAGTGTAGTAGTGGAGCGTACCGGCAGTTTTCCATGAGGAATTCTTTTTAATACTTTGTATTCAATGTTAAGTTTTTTGCAAAGCTCTTCTTTCGCGGGAGTGTTACCGTCTTCGTTAACTACAAAAATATCCGGTTTAACATTTTCTAATTCGGTTAAAAAATCCATAATGCCGCTGCCGGTATTTATCAAACATTCTTTAACACATCCCAGAGCATCAAGCATGTATTTTCTTTCATCCTGGTTATTAACCGGGAAACGTCCTTTTAAATTATACACTGTATCATCGCTGCCAAGCCCGACATATACATTTCCATATTCGGCAGCTTCTTTTAGAAAAGCAACATGCCCGCTGTGAAGCATATCGAAGCAGCCTGTAACAAAAACTTTTTTGTGATTATCCATAGTAGAATTGCTCAACCTTTTTTAGAAATTGAAAATAACAATTGAAAATATACAAAAAGTTTTTTGATAGAGGGAATATTGGATGATATTACTTGTGTATTATTAGATAATATCTGATTTTTAATTTTGAATTTATATTCCGAATAAAAACATTATGAAACTCTCCCTAATCCAAATCCCATACGACTCAGGCCAATTTAACAAACGCATGGGCTGCGGCCCAATTCATTTAATTGAGCAAGGGCTTGTCAACTGGCTTAAATCCAAAGGGCATGAAGTGCAGCTTAATGTAGTTCACCTTACCGGAAGAATTTTTATCGGAAACCGGTGCTGCAAAAAATATTCAAAGCCAGGTAAAACAAATTGTAAAAACAAATATTAAAGAAGGCTTCTTCCCTATCATACTTGCAGGCAACTGCAACTATGCTGCTTTCGGGACAATGTCTGCTTTACCGCAAAACAAAACCGGGGTTCTTTGGTTTGATGCACATGGAGATTTTAATTCTCCCGAAACTTCATCATCCGGCTTCTTTGATGGAATGGCTCTTAATGTTTTAACCGGCAATAGCTGGAAAGCATTAAGTGAATCAATGAATGGATTTAAAATTATAAATGAAGAAAATGTAATTTTAATCGGTGCCCGCGACTTAGACAAAGAAGAAGAAATTCTTTTAAACAAATCAAAAATCAAGAGGATAAATACAGAAGACATCCGCAATAATTCAATTGAAAATATTGCAGAAAAATTCTTCAAGCCTCTTTCAAAAAAAGTTGAACAAGTTTATCTGCACATTGATTTAGATGTTTTAGATAAAGATGAATTCAAAGCAAATCAGTTCGCTGCGTCAAATGGATTAAAGTTAACAGATCTGCTTGAGATAATTAAAGCTGCAAAACAAAATTTCAAAATTGCAGCCGCTGCTTTCACTGCTTATGAGCCAGGGCATGACAGTTCTGAAAAAGCTAATGAAGTAGTGCATAAAACTATTGAAGCAATCATAAAGTGAACCCACCCCCCGCCCCTCCAAGTAGGGGACAATACGTTTGGTTAGCTTTTACAAAACTTCAAGGTTAGCACCTCATATTCAAAACCCAAACCTTGAAGATTTCATCTTCAAAATAAAGAAATAAAATTTGCCGGTTAATTTAAACTAAAATGTATTTTGCTTCTCTTATAATTTTAATCCGGATAACTATTCTTCTATTTCTTTTTCAAGTTTTCGTTTACCAAGTATTGAAAATAATACAAAGAATAAAACAAGAAGTCCGCTGATAGTAAAAATGATAATTAGTTTATCTACTAATTCTGAAAATGTTAAACCACTATTTTGAAAGATAGAATACTTTGCATAAGTAAATAAACTTCCTAATACAATTATCGCAGCATAAACAAGTAAAATAGATTTTATTTTCAATTTCTGAACTGGAATTGCGCCAAAAAATAATAAAGCACTAATGAGAAATATAGAATTGACGGTTAATATTATAGCGATATCTTCAAATTCATGAATTGATTGCCCCAGAGCAAATTGTCGATAAATAACAATTCCTGTTATTGCTAATATTGTTAGGAAATACATAATTGCAATTACATTATGTGCAATCTGTTTATTTCTTTCATCCATATTTAAAAAGATTTTTTGGATTTCATTTTTCCTCCCAAAAAAGATCATTTAAAGTCTTGTTAAGTGCTATTGAAATTTTTAAGCAAAGATTTAAGGTGGGATTATATTTCCCTTTTTCAATTAGTCCTATTGTCTGCCTTGTAACATTAACCAATTCGGCCAGCTCTTGCTGCGATATTCCTTTTTCAATTCGTGCTATTTTTAATTTTGAATTATTCATGGCTCTAATGTAATATATATATTGCATTTTGTCAAGTATATTTTGCATTATGTTATCTATATTTGTCATTATAAGTAGAAAAAATTAATCAAAAGATTTGAACAAGTTTATCTGCATATTGATTTGGATGTTTTAGATAAAGATGAATTTAAAGCAAATCAATTCGCTGCGCCTAATGGATTAAAATTAACAGATCTGCTTGAGATAATTAAAGCTGCAAAACAAAATTTCAAAATTGCCGCAGTGGCTTTCACTGCTTTTGAACCGGGCAATAATTTTTCAACATTACAAGCATGTAAAGATTTAATGTGTTAAATCCTAACATGCAAAGCTCAATAGTGTTATCTTAATAATTTTTAATTATTTTGATGTAAGTTATTTAATTAACTTCAAATGAAGGATATAGAAATTATGAAATGTAAACATCTAATTTCATTGTACTTTTTATTATTTCTTTTATTTACAACAATTATTTCAAGCATCTTCTTCAACAAAAGACGATTCTTTCAAAAGTAAAATAGATTCAGTTGCTTTAAAAGTATTGAAGGAAACTAAAGCGCCAAGTGCATCCATAGCGGTTGTTAAAGATGGGAAGATTGTATATACACAAGCTTATGGCTATGCAAGTCTAGATCCCAAAAGAGCTGCTGAAACAGATATGAAATATGCAATTGGTTCAATCAGCAAACAGTTTACTGCTGCGGCAATATTGTTGCTTGAGCAAGAAGGAAAACTGTCGATTAACGATCCAATTGCCAAATGGCTGCCTGATCTTACTCAAGCAAATGATGTAACAATTAAAGAGATTCTTTCTCATACTTCAGGCTACCAGGACTTTTGGCCGCAAGATTATGTACCCCCAATGATGATGCAATCAATGCCTCCTGAAGAAATTTTAAATCGCTGGGCAAAAATTCCTCTTGATTTTGAACCCGGAACCCGCTGGCAATACAGCAATACAAATTTTGTAATTGCAGCATAAATAGTTGAAAATATAACTAAAAAATCCTTCTATGAATTCTTACAAAAAAATATTTTAGACCCCCTTAAAATTAACAAGCGCAGTTAATTTTGATAAAGGAAAATTCACAAAAGATGATCCGGCAGCTTATATGCAATATGGATTAGGACCATTAAGACTAGCACCACAAGAAGGATCTGGCTGGATGGCAGGCGCCGGAGAATTAGCAATGACTCCTGAAGACCTTGCTAAATGGGATATTTCAATTATTAATCAAAGTCTTTTAACACCTAAATCATATAAGGAACTGGAAACAGAAGTGCTTTTGAAAAATGGAGTTGGAACTCATTATGGCCTTGGTGTACATGTTGCAATGGAAAAATAATCATCATATAATATCTCATGGAGGCGAAGTATCAGGATTTACTGCTTATAATGCAGTATTCCCGGAAGACAAAGCAGCTATAGTTGTAACTGTAAACCAGGATGCATCACCCGCTACAGAAGCTATTGGAGACGGAATATTCGACATTATATTTAAAGCAGAAGATGAAGAAACTGCTGCCAGAATTGAACAAGCAAAAAAGATTTTTAAAGACTTACAAAATGGAACAATTGACCGTTCATTGTTTACTTCAAATGCAAATTCATATTTCACTGAAACAGCACTTCAAGATTTCAAAAGCAGCTTAGATACTCTTGGGAGCATAAAAAAGTTTGAACAAACCGGTGAACGAAAAAGAGGCGGAATGTTAGCAAGATCTTTTAAAGTTGAACTAAAGAATCAAACTGTACGTGTATGGACTTACCAGATGCCGGATGGAAAATTAGAACAATATCAAATTGCTCCAGAGCCATAATATAAAATGTAATTCTTCAATTTTGTATGAAGCTTAACATTACTTCTAACCTTCAAGGTTAACGTTTAGTATCACAGACCTAAACCTTGAAGATTTTTCTAAATGTAATATCATCCTATCAAGATTCAAAAAATATTATAAAGCTAAAAAATCGTAAAGAGATGAAATTATAATACTAACTAGCTCCTAACAAAGTATAAATACCTACGGAATGGCTTATTCATGTTCGATTTTTAATTTCAATATATTCTTATTCACATTTTTATTCCATTTTGTTATTTTTCAAAAAATAAACCCAATAGCCGGTAAGACATTATAAATGAATTTTTTTCAAAGAATTAACTTATTATTAAGAGTAACCATGGAACTTGGTATTGTTTTGGCGTTAGGATATTGGGGATTTCATACTGGGAAAAGTGAGTCAATGAAGATTATTTTGGGTGTAAGTTCTCCTCGTTCTGATTTTTGGCTTTTGGGGATTAATTGATTTTCATAATGCAGGCAGTAAAGCTGAATTACTAAGATTAATACAAGAGTTAATACTTTCCGGTTTAGCAGCTGCCGCATTATTCTTAGCCGGACAAAATGTTTTAGGCTTATACATTAGCAGGTTTATCAATAGTTCACCATTCACTTGTGTATTTAATTGGAGATACTTTAATAAAGAAGAAATAATAAAGCGAACATTTAACCTTATTTTTTTTAATTGTATATGAATCAAATATTAATTTATCTTGATTCCACAGTAAACATTTCTAATTTTTCTCCGCATCCTGGAGGGCGAGTACATGTTGGTAATTATGATATCAAAAGTCGCAGTTTCATTATTCAATTTAATGAAGTTAAAATGTTTTTCCCTTTAACAATTTGAAGGAGATTTTAAAATGAATGAAATGCTATCATATTGCGGCCTGCTTTGTAATAATTGTCCTATTTTCTTAGCCACCCATGAATCAAATTACATTAAAAAAAGAAAAAATGAAAAGTGAAATTGTCAGCATGTGCCAAGAACATTATGGGCTAAATTATAATTTAAATGATATTAATAGCTGCGATGGCTGCACATCAGATAGCGGACAATTATTCACCGGCTGTAAGAATTGCGGTATAAGAAAATGTGTAATTCAAAAAGGACTAAATAACTGCGCTTACTGTGAAGATTATGCCTGTGATAAATTATTGAGTCTGTTTGAAAGTGACCCGGCCGCAAAACTACGTTTAGACTTTATTAGAACAAGCATATATTAAAATTGGAAATAAAACAATTCAAGAATGTAAAGCCGGTTAAATTCATCGCACAAAGTGAAAAATAATAATTACTTTACCTTCTCTATTGATTTTTTTTCTATTATAAATTATTTCATCACTTCATGTTAAACAACAATAAATTAAATCAAATATTAATTTTTTTTAATTTGTAATACGCTTATTTTTTATTATTATTACTTATCTATCGCATATCTCTTACATCAATAAATAATTATAGGAACTAAATGGATTCTTCCAATCTATCAGAGTCTAATTTAAAACTTCAGGAAGAGAATAAACGTCTTCGAACTGCAATAGAAGAGTTATCGGTTCTCAATGAAATTTCAACGGCAATATCCTCAACACAACCATTAGAACAAATTATTGAATTAATCGTCCGTAAGTGTGTTAAAAATATTAAAGTTGAACAGGGAGCTGTCATGCTTCTTGATGAAAAAGATGAAGACAAACCTTTTAGGACTATGATACGCAAGCAGGATTCTGTATCAAGCATTCTTCCCTTTCGTTTAGATACACAGCTTACCGGCTGGATGTTAAAAAATAAAACTCCTCTACTAATTAATAATTTGGAAAACGACACAAGATTTAAATACTTAATGAATGAAGACTTTCCAATTCATTCATTGCTTAGTGTCCCAATGATAGTAAAAGGTAAAATGATTGGGCTGTTAACTATTTTTAATAAAAAGACTGAAGTAGGTTTTACAAATAATGATCAAAGACTACTGGGAATAATTGCGGCACAATCCGCTCAGATAATTGAAAACGCAAGACTTTATCATGAAGAACAAAATTTACAGCACCTCCAAGAAGAAATGCATCTCGCTTATGAGATTCAGATTAACTTGCTGCCAAAAGTCTCAACCTGATATTTCCGGATATCAAATTGCCGGTAAAAGTATACCTGCAAAAGATGTGGGAGGAGACTATTTTGATTTCATCGAGATAGATAAAGATAAATTAGCTTTTTGTGTTGCGGATATTTCAGGCAAAGGAATCCCTGCTGCAATTTTAATGTCAAACCTTCAAGCTTCTTTACGAGGACAAACCAAGCTTGATAGAGCATGCAAAGACTGCGTATCATTTTCCAGTGATATACTTTTTCATAACACTTCTACAAATAAATTTGCAACACTTTTTTATGCAATTCTTAATAAAAACACTCACGAAATTACTTATTGCAATGCTGGACATAATGAACCTCTACTTTTTTTGAAAGACGGTAATTTGAATAAATTATCTACGGGTGGTGTAGTGGCGGGTGTGATCCCTTCATTTCCGTTTGAAGAAGATAAATTTTTATTTGAAAAAGATGAACTTCTTGTGCTTTATTCCGATGGAATTACAGAAGCAATGAATAAAGACGAAGAAGAATTTGGTGATTCAAGATTAATTGAAGTTATAAAGAAAAATAGAAATGAATCTGCAGAGAAATTAATTGATAAAATTCTAGAAGAAGTTCATGAGTTTACCGGCACCACTCCGCAAATGGATGATATGACTTTAGTTGTAGTTAAGCGAGAAAAGTAAAATTTAATATAATCCATAAATTTAATTTATGATTTCACTTTCATATTTAGGAAGGAAGGGATCAACTATGTTTATGCGTTTTTTACAATTACAAATTGACAGTCAATCTGTAAGTGAATTTAAAAATTTTTATGAAGCTACTATTTCTCCAAGACTTCAGAAAATGCATGGCTGTTTATTTGCTGGTTTAATAACTTCAAATAAAAATGAATTTATTTCTTTAACCTTTTGGGAATCGCTTGAAGATGCTGAAAACTATGAAAAGGCTGGTGTGTTTAAAAATCTATTCGATGAATCAAAACCATTTTTATCCGAATCAACCGAATGGAAAATAAATCTATCTGAGAATATGGAATTAGAATATGCGCCTGTTACAGAAGAACCGGTAATTAAAAAGTATACAGTTCAAACATCTGCTGCTATGGATGATGATGATAAAATTACTTCAAGCAATACCAATTTATTTGTTAGAATAGTTTCGCTTAAAATTCACAAGGGAAAGCTTGAAGAATTTAAAAAGCTTTATAATGAGATTATTATTCCTGAGTTGAAATCAGTCAAAGGCTGCCGTCATGCTTATTTGATAGAAAGCATAAACGAAGAGAATGATTTCATTTCACTAACTTCTTGGGATAATAAAAAAGCTGCTGATGAATATGAATCCAGCGGTAAATTTTCAGAACTTGTTAATAAAGTTAAACATACCTTTTCACAATTTTATTTATGGAAGATGGCTCTTGAAAAAGATTACAATGCAAAAGTTCAAACCACTGAGGATTTAAAAGTTGAAGGTTACAATTTAGTTACAGGTAAGAACTTTATTGAAAGATAAGTAATAAAAATTAAATCTTTAATCTGAATAACTTTCTGAGTAAAGAAATTATGATTGGTAAAACAATTCTACACTACAAAATTTTAGAGAAGCTCGGCGAAGGTGGTATGGGCGAAGTCTTCAAAGCCCAGGATACAAAGCTCGACCGCTTTGTTGCACTAAAATTTCTTCCTACGCAATTAACAGCTTCTGAAGAAGATAAAGCAAGATTCATACAAGAAGCAAAAGCTGCTTCTGCAATGAACCATCCAAATGTCTGCACTATTCATGATATTCAAGAACACGATGGACAGCTGTTCATTGTGATGGAATTTGTTGATGGAAAAACTTTAAAAGATAAAAAGGATACTCTTTCTGAAAAACAAATACTGGAAATAGGAATTCAAGTCGCAGAAGGTCTAGCCGCAGCTCATGAAAAAGGAATAGTACACCGTGATATAAAACCTGAGAACATTATGGTTCGTAAAGATGGTATAGCTCAAATTATGGATTTTGGTTTAGCAAAACTTTATAAAGAAAGTAATGTTTCGAGGTTGACAAAAGTTGGTTCAACTGTTGGCACTATGGGATACATGTCTCCTGAACAAATTCAAGGATTAGATGTTGATCATCGCACAGATATTTTTTCTCTTGGTGTAGTTCTCTATGAATTGCTCGCCGGGGAATTACCTTTCAAAGGAGTTCATGAAACTGCAATAATGTATGAGATTGTAAATGTTGATGCTCCTCCCCTTTCAAAATTAAAGGAAGGAATTGATCCTGAACTGGATGAAATAATATTAGAATGTTTGGAGAAAGACAAAGAAGAACGCTGCCAGTCGGCAAAAGAACTTGCAAAAGATTTAAGAAAAGTTAAAAAATCTTCTGGACATAGGAAGAGCAGGGTATATAAGACACAAACTTTTACTAATGTAGATGAAAATGTAAAAACTAAATCAGGCGTGTTAGATGTAAATTTTAAAAGAGAATAATTAAAAACAAAGCTCCAATATCTATCATTTCATTATTGCTTATTGTGCTTTTTATAATGACATTCTTATTCCTGAATTCTTCCCCTGTTGTTTCCGGTAAACCTGTACATCTTTCAATGAATATTAAAGAAGGATTGGCTCTAGGACCTTTCTCATCGTTTGCGATTTCACCGGACGGTTCTCAAATAGTTTATACTGTTAACCAGACTAATGCAAGGATGCTTTATTTAAGAGAAATTAATTCTTATGAAGCCAAACCAATCCCCGGTACGGAAGGGGCTTTGTCTCCTTGTTTTTCACCAGATGGGAAGTGGTTAGCTTTCTGGTCAGACGAAAAAATGAAAAAAACACTATTATCAGGAGGCCCTGTAACAGTAATTTTTGACTCAAAAACACCGACTCACCCTTTACCATATCTGTTTTGGGGAACAGATAAGGAAATTTATTTTTCACTGGGAATTGCCGGTGGTATATACCGTGTATCAGCAGATGGTGGTCAGTATGAACTGATAGCAAACACAGATTCCACTGAAGGGCAGGTAAGCTATCGCTGGCCTGTTCTTTTACCTGACGGCGACAACCTGATGTTTACTGTAGAATCAGTGAGTGGAAATGCAAACTCCCGGATTATGGTCAGATCTTTAAAAAACGGTACAACTAAAACTATTGTTGACAATGCGGAGTATTCGAATTATGTGGAACCGGATTATATATTGCTTATCAGAAATAACGCCCTCTATGCATCAAAGTTTGATTTGGGCAATCTTTCGCTAAAGGGCTCTTTAGTTCCGGTCCTAACTAATGTAACAATGATATCTCAATCGGGTCAGCCGGAGTTTGCTTTATCAGATAATGGAACAATGGTCTACCTGCCCGGTGGAACTTTGTCTAATGACAGAAATCTAGCTTGGGTTGATCACTCCGGCAAAATACTAAAAAGCACAGATTTGCATCAGCCTATTGAAGATTTTGACATCTCTCCGGATGGAAAGAAAGTTGCCGTTACTATTGAAGGTGCTGCGTGGAATATTTGGATATACGATATTGAACGAAATACTCTGAGCAGACTGACTTATGGAATAGATGCAAGAGACCCGTTATGGACACCGGACGGAAAATCGATTGTTTATGATTCATTTCGTAACGGTTACTACGGCTTGTATATAACTAATCTTGACAATTCGGGAAAAGAGAGAATGTTAATCAAAAGTAATTATTTTGTGGTACCCTATTCTATTTCAAAAGACGGGAAATACGTAGCTTATACCGAAGCTGATTCTCTCGGTAACCAAAAAATGGTTGTTAAAACATTGAATGAAAATGTACCTCCCAAAGTAATCAACAATGAGCCGTTTAATCATCAGTGGCCTTTATTCTCTCCCAATGGTAATTACATGGCTTACACCTCTAATGAATCCGGGAAACGGGAAGTTTACGTGAACACGTTTAATGGGCCAGTCAGCAAAATTCAAATTTCAACTAAGGGCGGAAATTGGCCTTTTTGGTCCCAGGATGGCAAATACCTTTATTATATTCAGGGTAAAGAATTGATGCAGGTACCAGTCAATTTTAGTTCAGGTTTTACCGCGGGCAATCCAAAGGAGGTTTTATCAAATAACTCATGGGTAAATACTATCCGCGTAATTGAAGAAATTCCAGGTTCGCAAAATTTTATGATGCTTAAGGAGGAAGATTTCGGCAATTCAAGAAATTCATTGAACGTTATTCTTAACTGGGATCAGGAATTAAAAAGAAAATTAGCGAATGCAAATTAAAGGATAATTAAAAAATGATTGGTGAAACAATACTCCATTATAAAATTCTAGAGAAACTCGGCGAAGGCGGTATGGGCGAAGTCTTCAAAGCCCAGGATACCAAGCTCGACCGCTTTGTTGCACTAAAATTTCTTCCTACTCAATTAACAGCTACTGAAGATGATAAAGCAAGATTCATACAAGAAGCAAAAGCTGCTTCTGCAATGAACCATCCAAATGTCTGCACTATTCATGATATTCAAGAACACGATGGACAGCTGTTCATTGTGATGGAATTTGTTGATGGAAAAACTTTAAAAGATAAAAAAGGATACTCTTTCTGAAAAACAAATACTGGAAATAGGAATTCAAGTCGCAGAAGGTCTAGCCGCAGCTCATGAAAAAGGAATAGTACACCGTGATATAAAACCTGAAAACATTATG
>CAVZQU010000014.1:0-148503 GCA_963777515.1 uncultured Bacteroidota bacterium | reverse complement strand
TGTAAGAACCAGAACAATATAAACGGGCAAGGATATTTCGGAACTTGTTGGTACAATTATTCGTTTAATCGATTCTTTTATTATTTCAATTCCAACAATGGCTGAAAAAAGAGCAATTATAAAAACGGCAATGGGCTGTGCTGCATGGTGCCCGAATTGATGTTCTTCGTCAGGTTGTTTTAAGGAAACATGCACACTATACATTATCGCTGCAGAAGAAACTATATCGGATAAGGATTAACGGCATCTGAAATTACAGCAATTGAATTTGACATAATACCAATAAAACCTTTAATTAAAAAAAGGAAAATATTGGTTGCTAATGAAAGTGTCGTAGCACGTTTTAATAATTTTGCCATGAATAAAAATAAGAGAGAATTGTTTTAAAAAAAATTATTTAGGGAAGAAAAAATATTTACCGGTTTTTTTTAGATATAGAGGAATTCTAATTACAAGAGGCTGTCTTAAAACCGTCATTCCGAATTTATTTCGGAATCTATTATTTCGATTTTGAAATGAAATTTCAACCTGAAACTAGTTCAGGTTGACAAAATCTGACTTTTGAGACTGCCTCTTTGATAATAAAAAGTTATTATCATCAATTAAAAATTCAGTCATCGACAAGCTAAGACTGACATCATTATGTTGGCACAAACACAGAGTGATATAAACTAAACTCATTTTTAAAATTCCCAATTTTTTAATTTCACATTTACTTACGATTGATTATTTTTATGGTCAAAGTACGGGACATTTCATTTTATGAATAACCAAAAGGGAGCTGCCGTGAAAGCTATTAAAACTTCTTTCCATCTTTTCTCTTATCGTTCTTATTGTTAGGCTGCGGATCTGGCAATAAAGTTACTATTACAAAATTTGAGTCCTCAAGGTAAAGTTCAAAATCTCACCACATTTACAATTGAGTTTTCTGAAAACCTTGCACCGGCAGATGTACAGGACAAATGGCTCACAGATCAATTTGTAACTTTTGAACCGAAGATTGAAGGAAAGTTTAAATGGGTTTCAGGCAACACATTAATTTTTTCTCCTGATTATCCATTACAGGCAATTCAAGATTACAAAGCAAAAGTAACGGATAAAGTTTTATTCAAACGTTTTATTCAACACAAAATACTCTTCTGATTTTGATACTTATGAATTTCACACGCCTGACTTTGATGCAAACAAAGTTGAATTTTTCTGGACTCGAATTCCAAACCAGGATTACAAATTAAGTGTTCAGGCAAATTTATATTTCAACTATGCAGTTTCACCTGAGCAATTGAAAAGTAATCTTGAAATAACAAGAGGCGGGGAAGAAGTAAAAGATTTTCAAGTTGTCTCCGATAAACCTGCAGAAGTGATGGCAATTAATTTAGGTGAAGTTAAGCAAACAGATAGAGCACAAAAACTAGAAATAAAAATTAAAAAAGGTTTGATGTCTGTCATCGGGAAAAAACCTTTGCAGGATGAGAGAGAATTTGAGCAAAATCTTCCTCCAATTACAAAGCTGGCTATTACATCTGTATCATCCGGCTTTGATGGAACAACAGGATGGATTGTTGTTTCAACTACACAGACAGTAGATGACAAGCAGGTTGCGGATTATGTAAAAGTAACTCCGGAGAAAAAGCTAACATTTACAGTGAATGAAAATCAATTTAGAATTGAAGGAGATTTTTCTGATGTGCAAACAGCACATTTAAAAATCAACAAAGGATTGCCAGGATTATATGGCGGGCAGCTTGAGTTTGATTATGAGCAGGATGTAGTTCTTGTAAATATAAATCCATCCATAAATTTCACTGATAAAGCTGGAATTTACTTGATGCTTTCCGGGCAGAAGAATTTAGAGGTTAATGCTGTAAATGAAACCGGTGCAGAAATGGAAGTCCTTCAAGTTTTTAAAAATAATCTTCTTTTCTTTTTAAACAGAAACAGTTATAGATTTCATCGATAATATGAGATAATTACTATAACGATTATTATTACGGCAACGGCGAATTTTATGTTAATGATTACGGTAAAGAAATTTATTCTGAAAAAATTAATCTTGCCAATAAGAAAAACTGGCTTCAAAAATTTACAGTAAATTTAAGTAAGGTATTAAACCAGCAGCGTAAAGGTGTATTTGTAGTAAATGTTCATGCTACAAATGACAGATGGGAAAGGGATTCCAAGATGGTTGCCATTTCTGATCTTGGAATTATTTGTAAAAAATCTCAAGATGAATTAATGGTTTTTGTTAACTCAATCGCTACAGCAGAACCTGTTAAAGATGTACAGATAGATATTATCTCAACCAACAACCAAACAATTCTTTCCGGCAAAACGGATGACGAAGGAATCATAAAGTTCACAGGTGTTAAAGCTAAAATTGAAGGATTTTATCCAAGACTAATAACAGCAGAAAAAGATAATGATTTTAATTACCTCGATTTGCAGAATACTGAAATTGAAACTTCAAGATTTGATGTAGGCGGAATTTATCAATATTCTGAAAACTATAATACTTTCATTTATTCTGAAAGAAATCTTTATCGTACTGGAGACAAAATAAATATTGTTGGGATAGTTAGAAATGATAAAATAAAAATTGTAAAAGATATTCCGATAATAGTAAAAGTGATTGCCCCAACCGGAAAAGTTTTTGATGAATTCAAGAAGACTTTGAACGATGAAGGCTCATTTGAGCTTTCATTTGATATTCCTGGGTTTTGCTCAAACCGGAAGATACAACGCTGAAGTTTATTCTGGGCCTAAGCAGCTAATTGGAACTTATGGTTTTAATGTTGAAGATTTTGTGCCTGATAAAATAAGAGTGAAGATTAAAACTGATAAAGAAAAAGTACGTCCAGGAGAAATTGTAACAGCCAATCTTGAATCAGAATTTTTATTTGGAGCAAAAGCGTCAGGGTTAAAATATCAAAGTGAAATTCAATTAAGATACAGGCCTTTCGTAAGTAAAAAATATCCCGCTTATGATTTCAGTTCATCAATTAAAAATTCAAGAATACAAGATATTCAAAGAGACGGCACTCTTGATCAGATGGAAAAGCAACTATAATTGATACCATTCCGGATAAATTATCTTCCGGCGGATATTTTTATGGAAATATTTATGCAAGTGTTTTTGATTTAACAGGAAGAACAGTAAATCAAACTGCAAGCTTTGATGTTTATCCAAATGATTATTTCATCGGGATAAAATCAGACGGATATTATTTCGGTACAAACGAAAAATTAAATTTTAAATTTGTTGCTGTAGATCAATATGACAATCCAATAAAAGATTTTAAAGCAACTGCAAAACTGGTAAGATATGAATGGCAGACAGTGCTTAAGAAAAACAGCTACGGACAATTTTATTATAATTCAGAAGAAAAAGAATATGATGAGTGGGAAAAACCGGTTGATATTTCAGGCGGGCCAAAGGATTTTTCATTTATTGTTTCTAAATCAGGAAGATATCAATTAAGAATTTCGAAAGAAGGAAGCAAAGATTTTTACAGAACTAATTTCTATGCTTACGGCTGGGGCAGTTCAACAGCTTCTTCTTTTGATGTAAATAAAGAAGGCAAAGTCGATTTAGTCTTTGATAAAAAAGTTTATAACCCCGGAGATAAAGCTAAGATTCTATTAACTGCACCATTTTCCGGTAAAGTTCTTTTGACTATAGAAAGAAACAATGTTTTAGAGTATCGTTATGTGAATATCGAAAACAAATCAACACAAGTTGAAGTTGATGTTACGGAAGATTTTATGCCAAATGTTTATGTAACTGCAACTTTATTTAAGAAGCACACTTTAAATAGCGGAACACCTTTCTTTGTCGGGCATGGTTTTGCTTCAATGAAGGTTGAGAAGAGTGAATACCATCTGCCGGTTACAATCACTGCGCCGGTGAAAAATTAAACCAAATACAAAACAGCAAATCAAAATTAAAACAAAAGCTGAAAAAAATATTTATGTAACGCTAGCGGCAGTTGATGAAGGAATACTACAAATAAAAAATTATGAAACGCCTGATCCCTATAAATATATGTATGCTAAAAGATCTTTAAAAGTTGACAGCTATGATTTATATAAACTGCTGCTGCCTGAAATAATTTCACGCAATTCTTCAACCGGCGGTGACGGAGGTATGGAAGAACAAGCTCAATTAAAGAAAAGATCTAATCCAATTCAAGCTAAACGATTTAAGCTGCTTTCATTCTGGAGCGGAATTGTTAAAACAAACAGTAACGGAGAAGTGACTGTTCCATTAGATGTTCCTCAATTCATTGGAGACATTAGACTAATGGCAGTTGTATTTTCTGGGCCAAGATTCGGCAGTGCTGAACAGCATATAAAAGTTGCCGATGATTTAATCTTACAGCCGGAAATGCCTCGGTTCTTATCAACAAATGATACTTTGAATTCTTCGGTTTCAATTATCAATACAACTGCGAACGAAGGAAATGTTGATGTAAGTGTGAAAGTTGAAGGCCCGTTGAAAATTGTATCATCAAATAAACAGTCGGTTACTATTCCAGCTAACTCGACCGGCAGAGTACATTTTAAGATATGCAGCAGTGAAAAAGTGGGAACCGGAAAAATTTTATTTGAAACTTCCGGGATAGCAAAAGTTAAAGATGAAACTGAAATAGGAGTTCGGCCAATATCTCCTTACTTTGTTGAAAGCGGTTCAGGGAATATTAAAGCTGGAGAAAATATTAATGTTGATATGCCCAAAGATTATGTTAATGGAACGCAAGAAGCTTCTGTAACAATCAGCAAGTTCCCGGCAATAAAATTTGCCAAACATTTAAAGTATTTAGTTGGATATCCTTACGGCTGTATTGAGCAGACTGTTTCAAAGCTCTTCCCTCAATTATATTTTGAAGACCTAGCAAAATTGGTTGCCCCGGATTTGTATAGAACCAATAACCCGGTTTATTTTGTGAATGAAGGAATAAAGAAAATCGAATCAATGCAGTTGTATGATGGGTCCATGGCTTACTGGCAGGGAGGAGATTATACAAATGAATGGGGAAGTGTTTACGCAGCACACTTTTTAATTGAAGCAAGAAAAGCAAGATTTAATGTTTCGGAAAGTGTAATGTCAAAGCTGCTTAAATTATATTTCAAAAATAAGTAAATCCAACGGTACTTATGACTATACAATTTATTCAAATGGCATTAATGCTAACGGTTATGCAAAAAGAACAATAGTTAAAATTGCTAAGAAAGAAATTTTGTATGCACTTTATGTTTTAGCACTTGCCGATAAAGGTGATATTGCTACAATGAATTATTACAAAGCTCGTCCGCATTTGCTAACTAATGATACAAAATACTTGTTAGCCGGAGCTTATGCTTTAATGGGGCAGTGGAATACTTATTATGAAATGATGCCGAAAACTTTTATTCCTGAAAAGACGATAAGACTTACAGGCGGATGTTTCGATTCTGAAATAAGATCAAATGCAATTATGCTGAATGTGCTTTTGGAAGTTCAGCCTGCAAGTGAACAGATTCCATTTATAATAAAATATCTAACTAGTCATGCTAACGAAATTTATTCAACACAGGATAGGTCTTTTACATTTCTTGCATTGGGTAAAGCTGCCAGTATAAATTCGAATACTAATGTAAATGTGAAAATTAATTCGAATGGAAAGACTTTGAAAACCTTTAATGGAAAAGATATATCTGTAAAAATTCCAAATTCAAATAAAGCCAAGGTTTCACTAAATGCTTCCGGCAGTGGTGAAGTTTATTATTTCTGGAATACCAGCGGCATTAAGCTAAATCAAAAAGTTAAAGAAGAAGATTCAAACATGAAAGTAAGAAGAGCATACTATGATTACAGAACTGGTGCTCCAATTTTGAATGGGACTTTTGAACAAGGTCAGTTAATTGTATGTAAAATTTCTTTAACGGGTATAGAAAGATCAGCAGAAAATATTGTTATCACAGACATGATTCCCGCTGGATTTGAAATTGAGAATCCAAGACTTTCAACTTCAACAAAATTAAACTGGCAGCCAAAGAATCCTTTATACATTCAATATATGGATGTTCGAGATGATCGATTGCTTTTATTTACAACTTTATACAGCTATCAGACAAAAGAATTTTATTACATGCTGAGAGTTGTAAGCAAAGGAACCTTTCAATTGCCGGTAATTGGTGCTGATGCAATGTATGATCCGGAATATCATTCATATAATGGTGCCGGAGTTGTGAAAGTTGTAGAAAGTACCAGGTAGTCATTTCGACCGGAGGGAGAAATCTGTTATTGGATATAGTAAAAGATTTCTCACTCGAATGCTCATTCGAAATGATATGTAAGAAATAATTGATGTTAATTTAGGAGATTGCTTCGTCGAAGACTCCTCGCAATGACGGATTTGGTATTAGATGTTTATTCGAAAAATTAAAACATATTTTAGATTCTAAATATCTTTGCAGCGGCAATTTACTTTTTTCTTTTTCTGTTTTTAATGGATGCATTGTTTCCATTGCCTCCTACAAAACAATATTCAAAAGTAGTGCTTGCTAAAGATGGAACCATGCTTTCTGCATTTCTAACTCCGGATGATAAATGGAGAATGGAAACAAAGTTAAATGAAGTCTCACCTGATTTAATCAAAGCAATAATTGCAAAAGAAGATTCATGGTTTTACTGGCACTATGGGGTTAATCCTGTTTCAGTTATCCGTGCTTTATTTTCAAATATAAAATCAGGCCATGTTGTTTCCGGTGCTTCTACTATTTCAATGCAGGTGATTAGAATTTTAGAACCGGGGGAAAGAAATTATTTCAATAAGTTTGAAGAAATGCTGCGGGCAATTCAGCTTGAATTTCATTACAGCAAAAAAGAAATACTTGAAATTTATTTAAGCCATCTTCCATTTGGTGGAAATATTGAGGGAGTAAAATCAGCAGCTTATGTTTATTTTAACCGCCCTCCTTCAAAGCTTAGTCTTGCACAATCGATAATGCTTGCTGAGATCCCAAATAACCCGAACAAGTTTCGGCTTGATAAAAATATTTCTGCCGCTCTTAAGGCGAGAAACTCGCGTATTAATAAATTTATTAAGGATAAAGTTTTTCCTAAAAATTATTTGGAAGATGCTTTAAATGAACCGTTGGCTGCTACCCGCTATGAAGTGCCTTTCTTAGCTCCACATTTCAGCAATTATATTAATCAGAATTTTAAGGGGGACGAAATACAAACAACTCTGGATTTAGAAGTCCAGCAGAAAGCCGAGAATCTACTTTACAATTACGTAAACAGAGTTAAATCAAATGGAGTAACAAATGGGGCTGTCTTAATTATTGATAACAAAACTCATTCGGTAGAGGCATACTGCGGTTCTTCAGATTATTATAATATTAAAACCGATGGACAGGTTAACGGCGTTACTGCCATTCGTTCTCCCGGCTCAACTTTAAAGCCTGCACTTTATGCACACGCTTTTGATAGAGGTTCATTAACTCCTCAAATGAAACTGCTTGATATTCCAACCGACTTTAATGGGTACGAACCTGAAAATTATGATTTACAATTTCACGGTGATATAACTGCAGAAAAAGCACTGCTTTGGTCGTTAAACATTCCGGCAGTAAGGCTGCTTGATAATATTGGTCTAAGAGAATTTATTAATCTTCTAATTAATAGCGGCTTTGAAGAAATCAAAAACCAAAAAGATATTTTAGGGTTGTCAACAATTCTTGGCGGCTGTGGTGTTACTTTGGAAGAATTAACAACTATGTATTCCTCTTTTGCATGTAATGGAAAGCTGTATAGATTAAATTATATTTTATCGAATGAAAAAAGTAAAAAGTTTAAAAAATTATTTTCTCCTGAAGCTTCGTATTTAATAGCTGATATTTTATCAAACAATTATCGTCCTGATTTTTCAAATGATATGGTTAATAAATCTACTTTACCACGCATTGCATGGAAGACAGGAACATCTTACGGGAAGCGTGATGCGTGGGCGGTTGGTTTCAATCCGAGATATACAGTTGGAGTTTGGATGGGAAATTTTGATGGTAAAGGTTCGCCTGAACTTTCAGGAGCGAATATGGCTGTGCCCTTGCTTTTCGATTTGTTCAATTCAATTGATAATGATTCAAAAAAAGAATGGTTTAATAAACCGGAAAATATTCTCGAACGAAAAGTATGTGCAGAAACCGGACTGCTGCCTTCAAAATTTTGTAAGCATTTTGTTGAAGATGAATACATAAAAAATATTTCTCACAATAAAGTCTGCGGTTTGTACAAAGAGCTTTATGTGAACGATTCGGAAACAATGGAATATTGTCCAGATTGTATGCCATCGACGGGAGTACAGAAAAAAGCATATCCGATTTATGATCCGGGATTAAAGCTCTGGTATGATCAAAATAATATTGCTTACTTAAAAATCCCTCCGCACAATCCGGCCTGCCAAAAAAGATTTACAGGAAAAGGATTAAAAATTATTTCACCTTCAAAAGATTATGAATACTATATTGAGGAAAAATCCGGTGAAGGAATTTTACTGCAGGCGGTTTCTGAAACAGGTTCTTCAAAACAATATTGGTACATAAATAATAGATATTACAAATCTTCAAATCCGGGCCAAAATGTATTTTACAAACCGGGAAAAGGAAAAATAAAAATTTCTTGCATTGACGATAAAGGAAGAGAAGCCAATGTAACTATTTCGGTGAGATATTTTTAATTTAAAATTTTATTATTATATTACTTTCACATTTAATAGTTCGATAAATCTTTCCTCAACTGACCAAATAATATAGATAAATATATCATGGTTATATTTATTTAGGAATATATGTTCGTCAAACGCTGACGGATTGCTATTCTTTTTAAAATAAGTTTTGATAAAAAATATAGACACTGCGGTTAAAAAGTAAATTAAATAATTATTTCGCATTAGGTTTGATAATATTAAACCTTCTATATCATTTGGATTGGAGGTCTTATGAGGATGATGATTAGATTACTAATTTTCCTGTTTAGTTTTTCCTTCATTAATGCCCAGGACTTATCAGGCAATTTAATATTTACTCCATTTCCATCTCCATATGTAAGTGATTGGCAAACAAACCCTGCTTCCTTAGGGCAATTAACCATTATTAATAACTCAGGTTCAACTGGCCAGGTTAGAGTAAGAGCTGTAGTTACTAAACATGATAGAGGTGAAGTTTTCAGCAGCCAAACAAACCCGATCCCTTTAAATGGCGCCCCCGTTCAAGATGTTGATAATACAACTTTAATTAGTTTTTCAGATGCTTCTTATACCGATGGCGATTTCAGAAGAATAGTTCAAATGACAGGAAGGCTGCTTGAAGGGGAATATACTGTTTGTTTAACAATTGAAACTTTAACAGGTGCAATTCTAGCAAATGATATATGTTCGGATTTTACAATTCAATATCCATCAGCTCCTCAGCTTATTAGTCCAGCTGATGAGGAGGAAATAAGTTCGATAACCAGTTATCCAACTTTCCAATGGGTTCCGGTAATAGTTCCACCAGATTATGAAATTAAGTACACTTTAAGAATAGTTGAAATACTTACCGGTCAAACTCCTTTTGAAGCAATCACATCGGATGTTCCACTTTATGATAATAATCAAATAACTACTAATACATTTACTTATCCAATAGAAGCTCCGGAATTAATAACAGGCAGGCATTATGCGTGGCAGATTCAGGCCCTTGATCAATACGGTTTTCCACCTACACAAAATCAAGGAAAGAGTGAAATATTTTCATTCACAATTAATAGTACAAGCAGTACAGGCAGCGGAATTACCATTGATTACCCCGCAAACAATGACACAATACCATGGGATTACTTTCCAATCATTCATAAATTTGAACCTTATTCGGATGATTACTTTCGGGAATATATTAATTTTGAATTATTCGAAGAAGGGACTTCATTATATACTAGGGACCGTGAATTAAGATGGCCTGATGGTCCTGAAAGATCTCAAGAAGAAGCGTTAGGTGGAATTGATATTCAAAGGGAAGAGTCTCAATATCTGCCTATTAACAAAAGGCTTAATGAAACTCCTGAACCTCCCAATTTTCAAAGAGGAAAAGATTATACGTGGGATGCAGATATCAGGATAGATGATCGGACAACTACAAGACTTTCCGGAACTTTACACGGTAATTTTTCAGTTGGAATGGGCAAGCCAATTTTAAGGCAGCCCCCAAACAATGACACTATCTCTCCAGGTAATGTAAATTTAATGTTTACTACTTCCAATCCTCCATCTAAACTAGCTCCTAAATTTAGCATCTTACAATCTGGTGGTCATGCAGCTAATTTTTTTAATGGAGCAGTACATGAGAGATGGGCTTTAGAACTTTCAAGAAATAGAGATATGACGCAGTGCTTCGTTGATTGGAGATAGTATTATAAATCCTCCTATAGATTTGAACCAGGCTATAGAAAATCAAGGCGCAGCTATTGCAGCAATATACTCAGATGAAACTGTCCTTATAATGCAACTGATACTGGCTGGTATTATTGGAGAGTAAAATGGTTAAATGATCCTGATAATATAAATAGTGCAGCATATAGATACAGCGATATTTTTAGATTTTATATTGGAGCTCGTGATACATCCAGACATGACACTACTACAACACCTGGAAGCTGCCTAGCCGATTGTGAGGCTCCTCCAATACCAGATGCCCAGAAAATACCCGTAACATCAGCAACAGTTGGTGCTCATTTGCATATCGGTTTATTTATTTTGAATGTAACTGAAATAACCTGGTCTGGACAATCCGCATCAGGGCACGGAACCATTGACGTTCCTTTTTTCAGGGCTCCAATTAGAGTTGCATTTAATAATATAAGAGTAAATGCAGACAATAAAATTTATGAAGGTGATGTTCATGCAGAGTATGATAATGAGGGAATTATTCCTTCCAGTTTGCTATCACCTGTTGGAAGTTTGACAGGTATGAGTGATTCGGAAGTAGAAGCACTTAATAGTTATGTGAATCAGGCGGCACATCTTGTTAGTGCATTTACCTCATCAACTCCAGTAGGAATGCCAATTGGACTGGATCATAATATTGATGGAAGACGATATACGATTGCAATAGTTGCTTTGAATTTTATGCCCGAACATGCAGAATTAAATGCGATGGTAGCACTTGATTTTCCAGAATTGCATGGATGGATTGGGCTCGGTGCTAGAGAAATTTGTTTTCATCCAAATGGCTTAGGTGGATTAGGAAGAGGAATGCTTTATCTGCCCGCTGATAAGGACGAATTCTGGAGTGATGATATAACCTTAAGATTGAAAGGTACAAAATTCAATTCTGACTACAGTGCAGTTACGGATTCCGGAACTTTTGTTAGGTGGGATTGCAATGGATTTATCAGCTTAACAATATCCGGAGAAGTAATCTTTGGCAATAATCTTTTGGTTGAAGATTTAGATGATGGGACTCCAGGAACAGAACCCATAAAAGCTGAATTTACCACAACAGTTAGAAAACATGCTAACTGGATAGCATCATTAAATTTTAACAGGCCATTCCAAATTAAGGGAGTTGAAGGATTTGGTTTTCAAGTGAGTGACGCCTGGCTGGATTTTTCAGATCTGGATAATCCGACTGGATTTAGCTTTCCACATAATTATATGTTTCATGCCGGAGACTTTGGAGATACTACAGGGCATGGAGGAAGTACAAATCTATTGTGGAAAGGTTTCTATTTAAAACGATGTATGCTGCGGCTGCCAGGTTCTTTCAGGAGTATGTCCGATCATTCTCATAGAATAACCGCTGCGGTTAATGATATGATTATTGATAGAACCGGATTTACGTCTAGTATTAGGTTAGAAAATGTTTTGCCCAGCGATGGTGACTTAGATGGCTGGTCATTTTCAATTGATACACTTTTCTTCGATATGGTTCAAAACTCATTCAGTCAGGCAGGATTTAGCGGTGAAATTGGAACTTCATTTACAGATTCATCTTTAATTTACACTTCTGTTCTAAGTATGGATACAAGCAGAAGCTTCAGTTACAATTTTATAATTCATCCCAAAAGTCAAATTAACGCCAATATTTGGCAGGCTACACTTGAATTAGATCCAACTACAAATATTAGAATCGGAATTGATGGATCAGGCTTATTTGCAAGTGCTGAATTGAATGGAAGTTTAACAATTAACGCGAATCTGCCGGCAATAGGCAATACTAATTTTACAGGAATGCATTTTGAACATCTAACATTCCAAACTAGAGCCCCATACATAGTTTGTCCTGATTCTTGTGTAAGGTTTGGAACAGCAAGTCCACAGAAATCAATCGCGGGTCCACCAATTGAGCCTTCACCAGCTAATGCTTTACCGGATGGAGGGCAGGCAGGTGGTTTTCCGGTATCTATTGATAATATTGGAATAACCACTCGAACAGGTAGTGACGGAAAGCCATTAGCAGGCATTCAGTTCACTCTTCAACTCAATTTAACCGGGGAATCAAATACATTTGGAGCTGCAACAACTTTAGCTATTCTTGGCAAACTTAATTTAACTGGTGGCTCAAGCGGCAGTCAATATTGGACTTTTGACAGTGTCAATTTAGATTCAATTTATGTTTCCGGGTCAGTCGGAGTTGTTTCATTGGAAGGAGGACTAAGATTTTATAATCATGATATAACTTATGGAGACGGAATCAAAGGATTTATTAGAGCTACCTTTAAACCAACTATAAGTGCACAAGTAGCTGCTCAATTTGGCGATAAAGATGGAATGAGATATTGGTTTGTTGATGCACAAGTAGTTTTAAACCCTGGTTTGACTGTTTTTACAGGACTTGATGTATATGGACTTGGCGGAGGAGCCTGGTACCATATGAGGCAAACCACTCCAGTTCCTTCCGCTGCTTCGTTATCAACCGCAGATACTTCTGGAAGAAGCAGTCCGGGTTTAACATTAAGCGGTGTTAATTATGTTCCGGATAATTCGATAGCATTTGGATTTCAAGCTACATTAATTTTTGGTAACACGGGAGGCGGGCAAGCTTATAATGCTGATGTAACTTTCGGAGCAGAATTTAGTTCAAGCGGTGGAATTAGCACCATGTTCTTAAATGGTAACGTTTACTTCATCACGGATATCACCAATAGAAGAGATGTTCCGATTCATGGGGAGGCGCATATAGCTTATGATTTTGCCAGAAATATTTTTGATGCGAACTTCAGTATTACAGCAAATTTAGCTTCTGTCTTAACGGGAAGCGGAACGGTAGCCATCATATATATCCCCTGATATTTGGTATATTCATGTTGGAACTCCACTTCAGCCAATAAATCTTAATCTTGGATTCGAATCTTTTCATGCAATATCATTTAGCACATATTTTATGTGCGGAATGGATTTACCTCCTGCCGCTCCAGTACCGGACAATGTACTTGATATTATTGGCAGAAGCATGACTTTTCCATCCAGAGATGTTACCTCAATAACAAATGGAGATGGATTTGCATTTGGTGCCCGGTTTGATCTTAATACCGGCAGAATTCCATTTGGGCCTTTTTTCGCTCGTTTAGGTTTAGGGATGGGCTTCGATGTATCCTTGAAAAATTATCAGTGGACTTACTTGTGAAGGAATGCCCCCGGGTACTGTAATTGGTATGGATGGCTGGTATGCTAGAGGCAGCTTTTTATGCATATATAACCGGTCAAATTGGATTGTTTGTTGATGTATGGTTTTTCTCCGGAGAATTCACAATTCTCGATGTAGGTGCAGCAGCGGCACTGGATGCCGGACTTGCCTAATCCTACCTGGTTAAAAGGTGCTGCCGGCGGATATTATAGTGTACTTGGTGGTGCAATAAAAGGAAATTGTCATTTTGAATTTTCGATTAGGAGATGAATGCAGAGTTCCTGAACCATCACCAATTGAAAACCTGGATATAATAGCGCAATTGGATCCGAAGCGATGGTGAAACAGATGTTGATCCGTATATAAATCCTTTAGCAGCGTTTAACATTGAGGTTAATAAAGAACTTCAATTCACTCAAAATGTAGATGGCCGTTCCATACAAAGAAATTTTAAATTTTCAATTGACAAGTTTGAATTAAAACAAGGCAGCCAAATTATGCCGGTTGAATTACAAATTGCTGATGATAAATTAAGTTCTGTTATTATTCCGCATGATATGCTTAAACCTCATACAGGTTATAATGCTACAATTAAAATAAAAGCGGAAGAATATAATTTTACTACCCATGCTTGGGCAATTAGCAAGAAAAGCAAATGGTGATATTATTACTGCTGAGTTGAGTCATAATTTTACAACAGGAGATGCTCCGGATTATATTCCCGCAAATCAAGTTGCTTATTCATATCCTTCTTCGGACAAAGATTTTTCCTTAAAAGATGAATGCGATCAAGGTATAATTCAGCTTAAACAAGGAAGGCCGGATTTATTTAGTGTAACTGAATCAGGCTATAATATAAGTTATCTTGTAAAATTTATTCCTGTTGATGGAGGAACTACTGTGGAGAGTCCTGCCGTATATCATTCAGGAGGCAATTCAGTTACATTTCAAATTCCACCTATCCAAAATTCCACAACTTATGCAGTTCAATTAATTAGAAAACGAGAAAGAATTAGAACTGCCAGGTGATTTAATTGGGAGAGCACTTTCTCCATCAAGAAGTCCCGTTATCCAATCCTGTACTTTCACAATATCTTAATGTTAGATCTGGAGTACAAATAAGACAACAAAGAATAGATGGGAGAAAAGTTAGAATGCGAATGAAAAACTTATATTATGTATTCTTCTTTAAAAGCAGTGCCTACAATTCTCTTCAAGCTAAATTAAGTGCAATATCAAATACATCAACGGGAAGAGATTCAAGAAATCTTTTAATATTGCTGATTGAAAACTTACTTCCGCAATACTCCACAACTGAAAAATTCGATGTGTTTGATGTTAATGGATATACTTACAGAAGAGGCACACACTGAATATCACATTACAGCCTTTACTTCGAGTTAGTGATGGGTTAAATAATTCGTGGTTTAACAATTTTGCTAAACCAGTTATTTATGATTATTACAATACTGTAAAAAACTATACAACAAGAAGAATGAGGACAACATTGCCTGAAGGTATTCCCCCTATTAACACTGTTACTGTAACAAATCCGCAAGGAGCATTAACCGAATCAGAATATTTACCTACGACTCAAACTTCTTCTAATCCATATTCACATGTATTAAGTGGTTTAGGTTCCGGATATTTAGGTGGTATCGGGACAGTAAGCTTTGGGCTCTAGTTCTTATACTCCTACTATATCTATTAGAGTTACTACAGCAACTACTGCATGGGTAGATTATACTTTACTTAATCTATTAACTTCTGATGTTATGAGAAGACTAGGTCATCCAAGAACTTCAGAATTTTATCACTGAGCCATTAAAATCTCAAATGTTAAGATATTTAAGTTCATCCTGGAGGCCATTATATAGAGGTGTTTACAGATTGAATTTTTATTACATACCTCCAAATTGTTATGGACCGGATGATTTTGCTCCTGCTCATGCAAAAACTTATACCTATTGAAATGGAGAAAAATATGTTAAAACATAAAATTTATATTTTAATAATTTTAATTTATTCATCAACTTTATTTCCTCAGGTAAAAGACAGTTCCAAAAGTATTTCTGCGATCGCAGAAGTAAAGAATAATGAAGTTGTTATAAGATGGGCTCCCCCAAATTATGCTGCATGGGAAGCAGGAAATAAATCCGGGTATAAAATTATTCGTTCTAGAATAGACTATGCCGGAGTTAAAAACTGTAGAAACAAAACAGGTTAGTGCCGATTCAATCAAACCGATGACATTAAATCAATGGAAGTCAAATTTTCCCCAAGATCATAAGTATGCCCCAATTGCTGCGCAAGCGTTATATGGAAAAAAATTCCAGCTAAATGAAGGTGATTTTAATATTGCAAAAGTACGCGCTGCAACGCAAGAAAGTGAACTGCGGTATTCTTTTGCACTTCTTGTTGCTGATTTTGATGCAGATGTTGCCTCTGGCTTAGGTTTAAGATTTGTTGACAAAGATTTTGAAAAAGGGATGCAATATTTATATGAAATTATTCCTAATAATTTAAGTATGATGGATACAGGATTTGTGTTTGTTGATACTAAAAAAATAACCACTACTACCATCCGCTCCGAATTTAGAAAAAAATGAACAGGAAAAAAGTGTTGAATTAAAATGGTTAAGAGAAACCCAAGGAATTTCTTTTACTGCTTTTTGGATTGAGAGAAGTGATGACGGAACTAAGTGGATCAGATTAAATTCCACACCGTATTTACAAGCAAATCAGAATCCAAATGCACCACCAGATAAGTATATTTATTTTACTGATACTTTAATAACCTCTAATTATAGCCCACATAAATATAGAATAATTGGTATTACACCTTTTGGTGAAACAAGTAAACCTTCTAATGTTATTGAAGCAATGGGAAGAGATAGGACTGCTCCAGAACCTCCTACATTTACTTCAATTAAAGATGTTAATGGTAAGATTGTGTTAGAATGGAAAATGGAAAATCCTCCGAATGACCTTGCTGGATTTATGGTTGGGAAAAGCGATTCGGTTGGTGGGCAATATAATCCTTTAATTAAAGAAAAGCTTAAACCTAATGTTAGATCTTATACAGATAATTTCCCGGATCCAATAGGAGAAAATTATTATATCGTATTTGCAATTGATACAGCAAATAATGTAAGTGCATCTTATCCTGCATATGGATTTTTAACTGATTCAATCCCGCCTGCTAAACCAATAGGACTTAGAGGAAAAATAGACACTAATGGCGTTGTAACTTTATCATGGCCTATTGGAAAAGATCCAGATATTATGGGTTACAGAGTTTATTACGCAAACGCAATTGAACATGAATTCAGTAATCTGACGCCATACCCTGTAAGAGATACAATGTTTGTAGATACATTAAATCTTAACACTTTAACAAAAGATATCTTTTATCAAATTGCTGCGGTTGATAGAAATTATAATCATAGTGAACGTTCAGATATTTTAAAATTAATTAAACCTGACATTGTTCCTCCGGTTGCTCCTCTTATTTCTAATTATTTCGTTAGTGATACTGCCGTTGTATTAAATTATATTCCAAGTTCAAGTCCGGATGTGTCTGAATACAAATGTTTTAGAAAAGGCGATAAACAAAAAACCTGGAAGATGATTAAGTCATGGAAGAATCAAAAAATTCTATCAAAAGTTTTTACAGATAAAGACGTTGTTGGTCCTAATTATTATAATTATGCTTTTGTAGCGGTAGACAGTGCCGGTAACGTATCAGATTTCTCACCATCTGTTGGAGTAAAGGTGTATAGAAGCATTCAATCTTTTCAAATTACAGGATTGGATGCAAAATATGATAAACAAACAAAAAGTATTTCATTAAAATGGACCAGACCAAATTCTCATTTAAGATACTATGTGATATACCGTAAAATTGATAATAAGCCATTATCAAATTTTGCTTCAGTCGATTCAACAAAAACTATTTATGTTGATAATGAAATTATTTTAAACGGAAATTATCAATATGGAATTAAAGGTGTGTTTAATAATGGTGAGTCACCTATTAGTATTTCATCAAAAGTGACAGTTGAAAAGAAATAATTTCTCTTTTTATCATGAATGAAAATCATAACTTTTATGAAATTTATAAATAGAAAATTATTAACAAAAAAAATTAAGATAATTTATTTCTTGTTATTTCCTGTTGTTTTGTATTCACAACAAGATAATAATGGGACAAGTGACAATTTTGTAAAAAAGAATATTCATATAAGCGGAGAAGCTGGTGCTTACGGCGAATTATATTCCATGAATGGGCAGCCTGATCGCAGGCCATCAGCTACTGGAAGATTATTCTTCAGACCTACAATTGACTTGTTTGGGCTTTTTCAAATTCCATTTGAGTTTTTAATTTCGACTGAAGGAAATTCAGCCAGGCAAAATATTAATCAATTTGGAATAAATCCCAGATGGAGTTGGGGAACTTTACATGCTGGAGATTTTACAACAGAATATTCTAAATATACATTAAGCGGAGTACGAATTCGTGGCGGAGGAATTGATTTGACACCAGGTAATTTTAGATTCTCAACTGCTGCTGGTTTTACTCAGCGTTCTGTGCCAGGCGGAGCGCAGGACGGCACTTTCAAACGATTTTTATTTGCAACGAAAATTGGTTTTGGTAATGAACAATCCAGTTATTTTGATTTAATTTTTTTACGGGCAAAAGATGAAGTTTCATCTCTTCCTCAAAATGAAAGTTCTTTAACAATTCTTTCTCCGAATGGAGATGACGTTTTAGAAATTGGCGCATTAATTTCAATCCAGTGGAATTCATATAATTTAGGGGGAGGAATTAAAATTGAACTCTCTCGCGATGGAGGAAATACATTTGAATTAATAGCCGACAATCAGCCTAATGTCGGATTTTATAATTGGACAGTTTCAGGGCCGGCAACATTTGAAGCAGTTATTAAAATAACAAGCACTTCCAAACCAGATGTTTTTGATGTAAGCGATAAAATATTTTCGATTGGAACCGGAGAAGAAACTAAAATTGTTTCATCGCCTAATGACATTATTAATAAAAATGCTGTAACACCGCAAGAAAACTTAGTCTTGGGCTCAAAAGGAAGAATATCGATTCTTCAACACATGATTAGTTTTGATTATGATGTTGGTGGAAGTGTCTATTCAAGAGATATAAGAGCTCCATGAACTTGATTCTGCAGATGTTCCTTCATTTATATCAAAAATCTATAAACCAAGAGTAGGAACAAATTATGATTACGCATTTAATACTGCAATTAGTTTGAGGTTAAGAAATTTTTCTACAAAAATTGGCTATAGAAGAATTAATCCAGGTTATTATTCATTAGGGACTTCTTATTTGCATAATGATATTAGTGAAATTTCTATTCGTAATTCAATTAGAATTTCAAAAGTAAATTTAACTCTGGGATACATCAGGCAGTCAGATAATCTTATTGATCAAAAATTATTTACTACAGCTAGAAACATAGTTACTGCTGGAGTAAATACAAATGTGACAAAAGAATGGTTAACAAGCTTAACATTTAATCTATTGAGTATGCAGAATGATTCTGATAATGACTCAACAAAAATAGATTTTGGAAATTTATCAATCAGCACAAACAATACTTATACAATTTCGCAAAAGAATTTTTTAAGAAATATTAATTTTAATTACAGCTTTCAAAATTCAGCCAATAAATCATATATGCTGAAAAATAATACTAATACAGTAAATACTATTAAATCTTGGTGCAGGTTTTGGAATTTCGGAAAATTTAAATTCAAATTTCTCAGCTGGATTTGTAAGTTCGAGTCTTTATGATACAGTAAAATCCTTCACGCATAATTATACTTTGCGATTTCAACATAAGGCATTGTCAAACAAGTTAAATTCAGCATTATCATTGACTACAGCTTTTCATGAAAGCAGCAATACACTTAGAGTTTCCATTAACAGTGGTTATAATCTAACTGAAGCTGACAATGTAGCCATAGCACTTTCAATAATGAAATTTAACGGATCTACATATAGAGGGGGCAACTTTAGTGAAATAATAGCCAGCTTAAATTATAACCATCGATTTTGAAGCTAATTTTCTTCATTGGAATTTTTAAATAAGCTTAATTAAGCACTTTCAAAGTTTATTTAAAAACATTGTAGAAAATTCAACATAAAACGATATAAAATTGATGGTGCTTTGAATCTCAATTAATTTTCCCAAAATTGATTTAATATTAAAAACATCATATTTTCATATCTTAATTATTTAAGATAAAATTACAATTTTTATAGAAATTCAAGTATTTTAAGGGAGAAGAAAAATTAAGGCTAAGATTTTACGTAATGAGAAGGAGAAGACGATAAGTAGTGAATTAAAATTAAAAAACTCACTGCTTGATGAATATAAAGAAAAACTAAAAGTAATTTATGAAGCAGATGAAGACTTTATTTTTGAACTTGATGAAAATGGAATTTTTCTTTCAACAAATGAATACGGCCCAACGTTATTAGAGTATGTTGCTGATGAATTAATTGGGAAGCATTTTTTTGATATAGTTTCTTCAAAAGATAAAAAAACTACTGCTAAAGCTTTTCAAAGAATATTGAGTTCAAAAAAACTGGTTTCTTTTAATGCAGTTACATCAAGTAAATTCGGTAAAGAAGTTCATTTTGAATTTAACTGCAAAGGATTGTATAAAGAAAATAAGACATTGGGAATGATAGGTGTTGGGAAAAATCTGAATCCAATTAAAATATATGAAGAAAGATACTCAGATTTGAACACAAGGTTTGATGAAGCAAATAGATTATTATCGATTGAAAGAAGCAGATCGCGACAGAAAAAAGCTTTACTTGATGAACTGAATAGACTTAAGAATGAATTTATCTCAAATGTATCCCATGAACTTCGTACACCATTAGCATCCATAATTGGGTTTTCCGAAACCATCTCGACAGACCGGGAAATGACATCAGAAATGAGAGATGAATTCAATAGCGTGATATTAAAAGAAGGAAAGAGGCTTGCTCATTTAATTAATGATGTACTTGATATTACAAAAGTAGAAGGCAATATAGTTGAGCTTTCAAGAAGTGAATTTGATTTAGTAAAATTATTATTAGATGTTATTGATACTAAATTTGAAAATATACAAGAAAACAATATTGTATTAACAACGGAAATACCTGATGAAGTAATACTTGTATATGCTGATGCTCAAAAAATTGAACAGGTCTTTAAAGAACTTATAGATAATGCAATAAAATTTACGAAAAAGAATGGAAGAATAAGTATATTTGTGCAAAACCTTTATAAAGAGGTTGAAATAATTATAAGTGATACTGGTATTGGAATTCCCGAAGACGATGTGCCCCATATATTTGAAAAATTTTATAGAGTAAGTCGTCCAGGTGCAGAAATCGCTGGAACAGGTTTGGGATTGGTTTTTGTAAAACATATTTTAGATATGCATAAAGGATTCATTAAAATTGAGAGCAAGTTGAACAGCGGAACAACTTGTTTAGTTAAATTGCCTAAACTTCAAAAGTTTAACAAATTTAAGGAAAGTAAGTGAGTAAATTAATTTTTATAGTAGATGATGAACTTGCTATTTCAAAGCTGCTGACATACTGGGTTAAAGATAAATGGCAATATGAGGTAGAAGTTTTTTCAAACAGTGAAGATGCATTGAAAAAGCTTAACATGAAACCCGATCTAATTTTACTTGATATTATGCTGCCTGGTTTAAACGGCCTCGAAGCACTTAAAAGAATCAAAGCTTCTGATGAAAACTTGCCTGTTATAATGCTTTCTGCGCAAGGAAGTGTTGAAGTTGCAGTTGAATCTATTCGTTTTGGAGCTTTTGATTATTTCCCGAAGCCAATTGAAATTCAGAAACTTGAACCAGCTATTAAAAATGCTATTAAAAGTTATGACCTCAGCAGGGAACTTGAAAGCTTAAAAGAGAATGTTAAAAGGGAATATAGTTTTGATAACATAATTTCCTCCGATGGAAAGATGCAGGAAGTTTTTAAACTAGTTACCAAAGTTTTAAATAATGATATTACTGTCCTAATAAACGGTGAAAGTGGAACCGGGAAAGAGCTGATCGCTAGGGCGATTCATTATAACGGAAAAAGAAAAGATAAACCATTTATTGTTGTTAACTGTGCTTCAATTCCACGTGAGCTATTGGAGAGCGAACTTTTTGGCCATGAGAAAGGTTCATTTACAGGTGCTCATCAGCGTAAAATAGGAAAATTTGAATTGGCTAATGGAGGCACTTTATTTTTAGATGAAGTTGGTGAACTTGAGATGCTCCTGCAGGCTAAGCTGCTTCGTGTTATTCAGCAGAAGGAATTTGAAAGAGTAGGTGGAACAGAATTAATTAAATCCGACGTTAGAATTATATCAGCTACCAATAGAGACTTAAAACAAGCTGTCGAGCAGAAAGAGTTTAGAGAAGATTTATATTATAGGTTAAATTCATTCCCGATTTTCATTCCGCCATTGCGGCAAAGAAGAGGGGACATATTAGTTTTGATTTATCACTTTATTGATACATTTAATAAAAAACTTGATAAGAATGTGAAGGGATTTTCTAAAAAAGCTTTGCAGCTTATTTATGATTATAACTGGCCGGGAAATATTCGTGAAATGGAAAATACTATAGAAAGATGCTTAATTATTACTGAAAACGATGTTATCGATGTAGATGATCTCCCTCCACACTTAAAGTCTGGAGATTTTTCTCCGATAATAGATGCAGGAGCACCTTTGTTTAGTGATGACAACATAATTCCTTTTGAAAAACTTAAAGAAGAAGCAATTAGGCATGCTCTGGAGGTTACAAACGGTAATATAGTGGAAGCTGCTAAAAAACTTCAATTGGGCAGGGCCACTATTTATAGATTAATGGATAAATATAAAATCGAAAATAGATCGTCGGAATAAAAATATTAAATTAATTATTAGGTGAATCTAAATGGAATGCACAAAAGAAAAAGTAGGGGAAGTTACATATATTCAAGTGAATATTATTCGGGCTACACTTTCGGAAGCCGAAGAATTTAAAAATCTTTTAATCGATTCGATTGAAGAAGGAAACAGAAAAATTGTTGTGGACTTATCTGCTTGTGAATTTATTGATTCAACTTTTCTCGGCACATTGGTAGTATCTTTAAAAAAGTTAACAACCTTGGGCGGCGATCTAAGATTAATCGGATTTCAGCCTGCTGTTCATTCTATGTTTGAGCTAACACGTATGTATAGAGTCTTTGAGTCATTTAAGTCAAAGGAAGAAGCAATAAAAAGTTTTTCCTGATTTTCGGTTTGCTATATTTTTAGTTGCCGGTTTATTTTTCCCGAATGAAATAGAATTCTGCCCTAAATATGCTTAGTGAAGAAAAAAAATCAATTCTTGTTATAGATGATGATTCGATAATTAGAAAACTGCTTGGTCATCACCTCAGAAGTAATAATTATCAAGTTTTCGATGCTTCCAATGCTGAAGAAGGGTTTCAGCATTTAAGTGATCAGAAAATTGATCTAGTTCTTTGCGATGTAAGTATGGAAGAAATGGATGGTTTTACATTCTGTCAGAAAGTAAGGGAGAATGAAAACCATAGAGTTTTACCTTTTGTTTTTGTAACTGCCAAAACCAGCCTAGAAGACAAATCAAAAGCACTTGAATCAGGCGGCGATGATATAATTACCAAACCATTTGATGTAGATGAACTTTTATTAAAAGTTCAGGCATTGTTGCGTAAAGCAGATATTTATAAAGTTTATGGCGTTAAGAAAAATCTAGAACAGTCATTTGCTCAGAGTGTTCCCAAGGTTTTATTAGTAGACGATGACCTGTCTCTTTCAAAGCTTTTTCAATATAATTTAATAAAAGAAGGATTGGAATGTGAAACTGCTTCAGGGGTAAAAGAAGCTTTTGAAAAAATAAAATCCAATGTTCCAGATATAATTGTTTCTGATATTATGATGCCTGAAATAGATGGTTTCCAATTCCGGCAAATGCTTCTTGAAAATCCTGAATTAAAATCTATACCGTTTATTTTTCTTTCTGCTAAGGGTGAAGAAAAAGATATACTCGATGGATATGATCTTGGAATTAATGATTACATAGTTAAAACAGCGGGGCCTAGAGTATTAGTTGCTAAAGTTAATACAATCTTGAAATCCTTGAATAAAGAAAGACAAAAAGTAGTTTCGGAATTACATCAAGCTGCTGATTCATTAAGAGCAAAAGTTGTTCCTGATAAAAGTCCCGAAGTTAAAGGATTTCAAGTCAGGCATTGGCATCAACCGTATCAAGGAATTCCCGGCGGAGATTTTCTGGATTATTTTACTCTGGATGAAAACCGTGTAGCTGTAATATTAGGTGATGTAATGGGTAAAAAATGGGGGGCTTGGTATTTCGCTTTTGCTTATGCCAGTTATGTTCGAAGTGCTATGAGAGTTGTACTTCAAACCGGAAAAGAACATTCTCCCGAAGAAATACTTCAGCAAGTTAATAAATCTGTTTATGATGATGCAAAAGTCTCGGAAGTATTTTCTACTTTATCTATTGTAGTTATTAATACTAAAGAACGTAGTATTCAATATACTGGCGCAGGAGATTTGCCATTATTATTTAAGGACGGTGTTACTAATGAAGTAAAGAGCATTAAGTCTCAAGGGTTACTTACTTGGCTTTGCTGAATCAGGCAATTATAGTTCAACAAAAATAGATTTGAATCCGAATGATTTAATAATTATGATTACCGATGGAATAATTGAGTCAAGAAATAGTGAAGGGGAACAATTCGGAAGTTCAAAGCTGGGTCAAGTAGTTGCCAGTATTTCTGCTGATGATAATCCTTTAGAGAAAATTAAAGATGAGTTTTTTAAATTTACAGAGGGCAAGTTTGAAGATGATATTAGTTTAATTACTATAAAAGCATCATAACTTTTTCATTATTCAACGCTTTCCTGTAATTTTTCAGTTCTATCCGCAAGTTTAATCTGTTCAATCAATTCATTAAGATCACCTTCCATAATATTTGAAAGGTTGTAAAGGGTTAAACCAATCCTATGATCAGTAACTCTATTTTGAGGGAAGTTGTATGTTCTAATTTTATCACTGCGGTCACCGCTGCCAACCATATTTTTCCTTTGAGCTGAAATTTCAGCAGATTGTTCTTTTAACTTCATATCGTAAAGACGGGCACGTAAAACTTTCATAGCTTTTTGCCTATTCTTTAGCTGTGATCTTTCATCCTGGCATTGAACTACAAGCCCCGTTGGAAGGTGAGTAATCCTAACTGCAGTTTCAACTTTGTTAACGTTTTGTCCACCGGCTCCGCCTGATCTAAAAATATCAATTCTCAAATCATTCGTGTTAATATCAATTTGAACATCTTCCGCTTCAGGTAGGACTGCAACAGATGCTGCGGAAGTATGAACTCTTCCGTTTGCTTCTGTAGCCGGTACTCGCTGCACACGATGAACGCCGCTTTCAAATTTTAGACTTCCATAAACTCCATTTCCATTTATTGAAAAGACTGCCTCTTTTATTCCACCTAAACCAGTATCGCTAATATCAATAATCTCAACTTTCCAGCCCTTTATTTCGGCATAACGGGTATACATTCTGAAAAGATCATCAGCAAAAAGTGCAGCTTCTTCACCACCGGTACCGGCTCGAATTTCCATAATTATATCTTTGCTGTCATTTGGATCCTTGGGCAATAATAAAATTTTTATTTCATCTTCCAGCTTAACTTTTTTTTCTTCAAGCTCTTCTAGTTCAGATTCAGCAAGACTAACTAATTCTTTATCACCGCCAAGTTCAATAATTTCCTTATTTCCATCAATATTTTTTACGACATCCGAATAATCATCGTAGACTTGAATAATTTCTGTAAGCTCACTTCTTTCCCGGCTGAGATTAACAACCTTTTCTCTATCGGATAAAACATCGGGATCAGAAAGCTGCTGATTAATCTGGTCAAATTTGTTTTTTATCTTTTTTAACTTTTCTAATATTTCCATTACGTATTATTTTTTAGTTCAATTACTTGCAAATATAATAAAGAAGATAGATTTTAACTAAGTAAGAATTTTTCAAAAAAGGGAACAATAGTGCAATATAATCAAGCGCCAACAACGGTTCCGGAATTTTTAAAAATTACTTTTATAATTTGGATAGCATTATTAATTGGTCAAACATCCTTTTTAGTTATATGCCTCGTTCTAATGTCTATCGGTAATTTGGAATATAATACAGCTCTTCAAGACATATTTATAATTATTGGAATATTTTTTCCCATGATTTTAATTTTTATATCTTTAAAAATTTTCAATCAAAGAATTGCTAATATTGATAAGTCTAAAAGTCTTTTTGAAAAATTAACTGAATATCGAACTGCATCTATTATACGATGGGCAATGGTAGAAGGCTGCGTATTTATAAACCTAGTTTTTTTTATTGCAGCAGGAAATCAATATAACCTTTTAGTTGGAATTTTAATTCTTGGATATTTTGGATTTAATGCACCGACAAAATCAAAAATTGCATCCTCATTACAATTAGATCAAAAGGAAACGGATGCACTTTATTCAAAATAAATATCAAGTTTAAAGGCATTGAAGTAATATCTTTTTAATTTTAATACTATCTTTTAATTATTGAAGATTAGTTTTTTTATTTTTCAACCTGAAAGAAAATCCATGAAAAAATTAATTAGTTTAATTTCAATTGTTTTAGCTATGACAAATATTTCACACTCACAAACAGATAAATTAAATCTAAAACTAGATTCTTTATTTTCAGAGTATAATGTTCCGAATCCAGGAGCGGCAGTGGAAATTATCTCGCACGGGAAAGTGATTTTTCAAAAAGGTTATGGTTATGCCAATCTTGAAGAAAAAATCCCAATAAACTCTCAAACTAATTTTAGATTGGCCTCTGTTACAAAACAATTTACTGCAACGGCTGTTTTACTTTTAATTGAAAGAGGGAAGTTAAGTTTTGATGATAAGCTTACCGATTTGTTTCCAGGTTTTCCAAAATATGGAGAAAAAATTACAGTTAAAAATCTGCTAAATCATACATCCGGCTTGATTGATTATGAAGATTTAATTCCGGATACAGCAACTATTCAAGTCACTGATCATGATGTTTTACAAAGCATGATGAAGCAGGACTCAACTTATTTTGAACCGGGGACAAAATGGCAATACAGCAATACCGGCTATGCCTTCTTTCATTAATAGTGGCTAAAATCTCCGGCGAACCTTTTCCAAAATTTCTAGAAGAAAATATTTTTTACCCTTTAAAAATGAATAGCACAGTTGCTCATGTTGAGGGGAAAGATGAAATTAAAAATCGTGCTTATGGATATGACAGCACAGAAACTGGATGGGAGAGGCATGATCAAAGCATTACAAGTGCTGTTTTAGGTGACGGCGGAATTTATTCAAATCTAGATGATATGTTTAAATGGGATCAAGGATTATATCAATATAAAATTCTTGATAAAAAATATAGAATTGCTTCGATGACTAGAGGAACATTGAATAATGGAGAGTCAATTGACTATGGATATGGCTGGCGTTTAACTACTTACAAAAATAATGAAATTGTTTATCATACCGGAAGCACTCAAGGTTTTAGAAATATTATTTATAGAATTCCCTCTAAAGAATTTACAATGATAATTTTAACTAATAGAAATTCTGACGGTGAATTTGTGACTAAAGATTTAGCTGAAAAAGTTGTTGATATTTGTGATGAATTTATTAAAGTAATTTTTTATTTTAACAAAATAAATTTTTTAGTTTCAGTATAATTACCGACTTGCAACGTGTATAAGTAAACTCCGCTAGGGAGTCCATCCGCATTAAACAATACTTTGTAATTTCCTGGCTCTTTAACTTCATCAAAAATAGTTCTTATTTCTTTCCCAAGAATATCATAAACCTTTAATAGAACAAGTGAATTATTTTCCATGCCTGGTGGAATAGAAAATTCTATTGTAGTAGTCGGATTAAAAGGATTTGGATAATTTTGTTTTAATTCAAATCCTGATGGTGATTGATTTTTGCGCGATTCAATTCCTGTTGTATTTCTATTTTCATACTTATAAATAGTTTGTCCCATAGCATAAGCCACTGAGTCATTTATCTTTCTAATTCTATTTACTCTTGTACCGAAATGAGCATCATGCCAGCTATCACCGCCATCTGTTGTTTCATAAGTAGTGTAACTGCTGTTTCCTCCTGCCCAGCCAACCGAATCATTGATAAAGCCAATTCCTTGAATATAGTATCTAAAAGGTGCGAAAAATTTTTCCTTCCATGTTTTCCCGCCGTCAGTTGTTTTAACAATATTTACGACTGTTCCTGTATCACGCTGAAGTGAAACATAGCCTGTTAATTTACTTGGGAAATTAATCTTCCAGCACCACTCTCCTAGCTGTGAAGAAGTAAAAACATTATGCCACGTTTCTCCTCCATCTTCGGTATGTAAAATAATTCCGTGAGAACTTTCATTTAAAGGTCCGTTTCCACCCACGGCAAAACCGGAATCGGGTGAAGTAAAATAAATATCCATTAAATCCATTGCGTAATCGCTCATGCTTTTTGTATGCCAGGTTTTTCCTTTATCTGTGCTTTTTAAAAAATAAACTGGGCCTCTAACTCTGCCAATGCCTACAATTAAAGAATCATTTACAACGTTTAAACCACAAATTCCTCTTGGCTTAGGGCCGATAAAGTTATTTATAGGAATCCATGTTCCTCCTCCATTTGTAGTTCGATAGATAAGATTTGTATCAGTCTGCCCGCCAAATTCATTTGTGCCTAGGTTTCCGGCAACACCAGTTAATGAATCTAAAAATCCAATTGATCTAAAATAAATTGTGCTCTTGTCAAATTGCTTTATCCACGAATGCCCGCCATCATTGGTCTTCCAGATTTGTCCTCTTCCAACCACCCATCCTAATTTTTCATTTATGAAATAGCCATCATCATGTCTTGAATTGACAGGTGCGGATGGTAGTGCTTGCCAGCTTGGCTGAGCTTGAATAAGGCTAATAAAAATTATAACGATTAGGCTTGTTTGTACAAATAATTTTTTCAAAAAACTCCTTTTTTAATTTTTCAAATTTACCATCCAGGCATGTCTTAATTGAAGTTGTTCCGGGGTGGCATCTTTATTTATTTCAAATACATGCTTAATTGGCTTTGGCTGTAAGTTCAATGTTTCAGTTATTTCTTTGTCCCCACGTTTTATAGTAACTGTGTATTCATCACCAACCTTCTTCTCCTTAATTTTCTTAAAAATGCCAAAGTAGTTATTCAGATTAACTTCTTCTCCATTAATTTTGTACAATACATCTCCTGCTTGAAGCTTTTTTCCGACGGGTTTGGCTATTTGTAAATTACCGTTTCCCAGAATTAAACTTATTCCCATAATAGCATCCGAACTATCCACACCTTTTACTTCATAATAATTTATTCCAATTTTATTAAAATATTCCTTTACAGGAAGCTTTTTAGTTCCCTCAACATAGTCTTCAAAAAAATCATTTATTTCAGGAAAAGTTTCATCAGTAAAATGTTCAAAAAAATGTTCTTCACTAAATGGACTGTTGGGACCATATTCTTTTGCAAGACGATTGATAACTTCGCGCAGTCCCATTTTTCCATGCGATAATTCAAGGAACCTAATATCAAGTAGAGCTGCAACAACAGCGCCTTTCTCATATATATTATAATATTGACTGTGTAAATTTACAGCATCCACACCAAGATCTGTTAAGGCTGATTGTGCTGTCAAATCTATCATTTGTATTTAACTTTTCTGATATTTGAGCCAAATAATCTTTAAGTGACAATAAGCTATCTCGTAACTGGATTATATCCGAAGCCCATTCAGTTACACCTTCATACAACCAAAGATGCCGGGACATTACAGGCTTAACAAAATTAAAATGCTCAACTAGCTCACTATGAATATTTAAAGGAGTTACTACGTGAAAAAATTCATGAGCAACAAAGATCCCGTAACGTCTGCTGAAAATCTTTAGTTAATGGCTGTTCCCTCATAACATATTCGGAACTGTAGTATGCTCCCATGCCCCGGCCGAAGCATCTTCAAAGTAAAATAAAAAATCATAGTGATCTACCGGCAGGCCTTCATAAAATCACTTTCCGCTTTAAGTATATCTTTAATAGATGCTAAAACATCCGATGATTTTATTAATCCTGTTTTTGAATATGTATAAACGTCAACCTTTGTACCATGGATATTTATCGAGTCCTTGGTCAAATTACCTAATAGAATAGGTGAATCCACAACTTGATCAAAATCCTTTGCTTCATAAAATCCGTCTTTGTCTTTTTTTAAAGCAGTTCCAATGAGCCAATCATTAGGGATATTCTAATTTAATGTCTATTGGTTCTGTTTGCATTTCCTTTATATAACCGAATACAGCCTGGCCGTTTATCAATGCATGATCCTTCTCAATAGAAGTTCCCGACATTCTGTATATTGGATGTTCTGTAACAGGCGTATCAAATGTCTCTGCAATTTCATAATAAATTTTATTAACGCTTTCTGGATCTTCAAGCTGCCATTGGTTAGTTGAGATACGTTCAGTTTTAATTTCATTTCCATCTTTATCATAAGCTTTAAATGATCTTACATATCTTCCTATGTCCATAGTTTCATAAGTTCCGGGATGCAGTAGCTGCAAATTGAAATATGTTATTATCATCTGATAATTTTTCAGGGTAAACAGTTACCTTAAACAAATCATCGGCTCTATTATTCAAATCAACAATAAATTTTTGCTGGGAAAATAATGATGATGAAATAAATAAAACGATAAATAAAAACTTATTTAAAATAAGTTTCTCATATAATTGCCTATAATTTATTGGGATTCTTTTGCAAGATAAAACTTTTTTTTGAAATCTTATTATGAAACGTAAATAAAATTATAATGTTAGATATATAATAAATAGTACTTATTTAAATCTGTATTTATATAAAATAAGTATTATAAATCTATCAATATATAGACTGAAAACTTTTCAATAAATGATTAACTTTGTCCAATTAAAAACAAAAATGATTTAAATGAAACAATTCGAAATACCGGATTTTTATAGAAGTACTTTCATTTCTAAAATTAAAAATTCAAGAAAGCTAAATGATCCAAGAAAAAAAGATTTTGAGCCCACTCTTTTAGATTTTGGGCCTGTTCAATTTTATATAGCAAGGCATTTTGGTTTTTGTTATGGTGTTGAGAACGCAATTGAAATATCTTATAAAACAGTTGAAGAAAATCCCGGCAAAAAAATTTATCTTTTAAGTGAAATGATTCATAATCCTTTTGTTAATGAAGATTTGCAAAGCCGCGGAGTAAAATTTATTATGGATACGCAGTGGTAACCAGCTTGTAAATTGGAATGAATTGACAAAAGATGATATTGTAATTATTCCTGCTTTCGGAACAACTTTGGAAATTGAAAAAAAATTAAATGAAATTGGAATCAATACAGTTAATTATAATACAACTTGTCCATTTGTAGAGAAAGTCTGGAACCGTTCAAATCAATTGGGCGAGAAGGACTATACCATAATAATTCATGGTAAAAGCTATCACGAGGAAACTCGCGCTACATTTTCTCATACAATCACAAAAACTGCATCAGTTATTGTAAGAGATATTGAAGAAACAAAAATTTTATGCGATATAATTTTAGGAAAGATTGAGAAAGAAAAATTTTATTCAATCTTTAAAGGAAAATATTCGGAAAATTTTGATGTTGAAAAAGATTTAATGAAAGTCGGAGTTGTAAATCAAACTACAATGCTGGCAACAGAAACACAGGCCATTGCTGATTTGTTAAAAGAAACTATGATTAAAAAATACGGAAAAGAAAATTTGCAAAATCATTTTGCTGATACAAGAGACACTTTATGTTATGCTACAAATGACAACCAGGAAGCAACCTATGAGTTATTAAAATGTGATGCGGATTTGGCAATTGTAGTTGGCGGTTATAACAGTTCAAATACAAGTCATATTGTTGAACTATGCGAAGAAAAATTTAAAACATATTTTATTTCATCAGCAAATGAGATATTATCAAATAATTTAATTAAACATTTCGATTTAAATTCAAAAGAAGTAAACACAACAGAAAATTACCTTCCTGAAAAACAGCCGGTTAAAATTGTTTTAACAAGCGGGGCATCTTGTCCTGATGCAATTGTTGATCAAGTGCTTCAAAGAATATTATCATTCTTTCATGATTCTAAAAATATAGATGATGTTTTAAAAGAAATGGTTTAAATATAAAAAATGTAGAGACGGCATATATGCCGTCTCTACGAAGGGAATGCTTACTTTAATAAAATCATCTTATGTGATTTTATAAAATTACCAGCTTTAATTTGATATATATATACACCGCTTGCTAATCTGCCGGCATCGAATCTTATGTTATAATCACCAGCGGGTTTAACTTCATTTATTAAAGTTGCAACTTCTTTTCCAAGTATATCATACACTTTTAAAGTAACTCTTTCATTATTAACTATCGAAAACTTAATCTGTGTCGAAGGATTAAATGGATTCGGGTAATTCTGTTCTAAAGCATATGTCGCTGGTTTTATAGTTGCACTATTATTGTCAACAGAAGTTATTGGGTTAATAGAAACAATTGGACAATTTACATTTGCTGCTCCACTTGCAAGTATATTCGCGGATTGTGCAGAAGCTAAATCATGAACCATATCAAAATCTGCATTGTCATATATATTCACCATCCACAATGGAGAATAGCCATCATCTTCCGGAAGTGTTGCAACAACATTATGAGTTCTTCCGGTTGAATCCTCCATCATAAATCCTGAAGGAGGGCCGCCGCCGGGCATACCGGGATTTATATTGAAAGAAACGTAAATAGGTGATAATGGAACCATGTCATTTGCATCAGTCATTAATGCTTTCTCTGAGAAATTAAAGTAATATACAATTTTTCCTTTATACCAGCCCCAGGTTAGATCAGTACTTTCTCCGTTTAACCGCATTTTTGCAGTTGAACCTTCAGGAACAACAGGGCAGTTTACTAAAGTTGTTGTTTCTGTAATTTGATAACCCGAATCAACAATACCTTGATAACTTGTTATTGAGTTGGGAATGTAATCCGGCGGAACCATAACAGTGTGTACCTCCCAGAAATCATTATAGCTGGTGTCTCCGGGAACAACGTCAATAATATTATGCTGGCCATCAAAAGGTGAATTTGTCATGCTGTTTATTAATACATATATCGGTGCAGGTTCTGTTGGTTGAGCATCAAAGTTATAATATGAAATGTGTTCACCATTTGGCCCTAATCCTTTTGACATCAGTGGTTCCATATCAAAATTGATTGGCTCATTCGGACCTGGTAAATGATTTGTTGTATCTCTAACAAATAAATGTCCGGCATCTGCACTGAATCTATCTATCTTTACATACTGAGCAACTACAGGACAATTAACAACAGCCGCTCCTGTTGCCAAGATGTTTGCAGATTGAGCTGAAGTTAAATCATGCACTTTATCAAAATCAGCATTGTCATAAATATTAACCATCCATAAAGGAGAATAACCCGCATCGGTTGGTATAGTTGCGGCAACATTATGTGCTCTCCCGGTTATTGTGTCGGTCAAAAATCCTGAAGGAGGGCCGCCACCGGGCATACCAGGATTTATATTAAAGGCAACATAAATTGGTGATGTATCTATCATATCCATGGAATTAGTCATCAAATTTTTCTCTGCAAAATTGAAATAGTAAACAACTTGGTCATTATACCAGCCTTTTGTTAATCCGAAGTCACTTCCATTCCATCTCTTTCGGGCAACTGATCCGTCTGGAACAATTGGACAGTTAACAATCATGTTAGTTTCTTCTATTTGATAACCGCTATCTACAATAGCTTGGTAACTGGTTATTGAATTCGGAAGGTAGTCGGCTGGCACAGTTACTTTTTGAACTTCCCAAAAATCATTATAATCGGAATCTCCGGGTATATCATCAACTATATTTAGTTGACCTTTTACAGGAGTTGATTCGCCATCTTTAAACAAAACATAAATAGGCGCAGGTTCGGTAGGTTGAACATCAAAATTATAATAAGCTATAAGTTCACCATTTGGCCCATACCCTTTAGTAATAAATGGAGTCTTATCAAAGTCAATAGGTAAGTTTGGTCCCGGTAGCATGTTTGTTGAATCACGAACAAATAAATGCCCTGCATCTGCACTAAACCGGTCGATACTAACTTTTGAAGCTGTGTCCGGATTAACTGAAGTAGTTATTGAAACAATTGGACAATTCACATTTGCAGCTCCATTTACAAGAATGTTTGCTGATTGAGCAGAAGACAAATCATGTACATTATTAAAATCAGCATTATCATAAATATTAACCATCCAAAGTGGTGAATAAAATTCATCTTTAGGTAAAGTTGCAACTACATTATGCGTTCTTCCGGTTGCCATTTCAGTCATAAAACCCGATGGTGGTCCTCCATTAGGTTCATTTGGGTTTATATTAAATGATACAAAAATTGGTGAAAGTGGAACCATATCAGATTGGTTTGTCATTAAAGCTTTTTCGGAAAAGTTAAAATAATAGACAACCATATTTTTATACCATCCTTCAGTTAGCTCCGCACTCTCATCATTCAGTCTCATCATTGCAGTTGAACTGTCTGGAACAACCGGACAATTTACTAATATACTTGTTTCTTCAATTTGATATCCTGAATCAACAATAGCTTGATAGCTTGTTACAGTATTAGCAACATAGTTTGAAGGGACAGTAACTTTTTGCACTTCCCAAAAATCGTTATAACTGGTATCACCCGGTATTACATTAATTATATTTAACTGGCCGCTCACCGGCATTGATTCGCCGTCTTTAAATAAAACATAGATAGGTGCGGGTTCTGTAGGTTGTGCATCAAAATTATAATAAGAGATATGTTCTCCGTTTGGTCCAAAGCCTTTTGATAGGAAAGGTTCCATATCAAAATGTATAGGTTCATTGGGTCCAGGCAAATTATTCATCATATCTCTAACAAATAAATGCCCGGCATCTGTACTAAATCGATCGATACTTGCCTTTTGAGCCGTATCAGGATCAACTTGCGCCATTGTGGCTGTGTAACATATAGCAAGGAAAAAGAAAACGTAGACAATTTTGTGTTTCATTATAACGTACTCCTTATTTAGTTATGAACTTAACCGTTTATTAACGGTTCGTTTTAAAATGTGTTAGTGATTTTAACTGAATGAATTGATAGTAAAATGAGGATTAAATATCACAGAAGTGTAACATCAGTATAAACTTTCTTTAATTTTTGCGGTAATAATTTGTAGCTCATTTTTAAATTCTATTTCATCAAGAAATATTATATATCTGCTTTAACATTCAGAAAAAATTATTATACCCGCTTGATTTTGGAAGCAAAAATGCATATCACTCTTTCCTTTATCAATCCCATGAATATGGTAAATTTGGGATGGTTGTGGTAAGGAATTAAATTACAACCAGAACCTTTATTATTATATTTCATTCTTTAATGATTTTTTTATCACTTCAGATTTTGAATGAATATGAAGTTTTTTATAAATATTTATTATTTTACAAACCAATCAATTTCAAAATAAATTTAAACTTAATCGCTCAGGCTATTGTGTGAATTATTTATTATAAAGGAGTAGCAAAATGAAAAAAGTAATGCTGGTTATTTTTGTGTGTTCTGTAATAGCTTCAACAAGCTTTGCCCAGTTCAATTGGAATAAGAAACCTATGAATTTAAAGGTTCTGCCGGACACAACTTCCGGGGAAACGGTTAGACATATAATGATTGGTTTTGCACAAGCACTTGGTGTACGTTGTTCATTTTGTCACGATGATTCTAAAGGGAAAGAATTTTCAGATATAGATTTTCCTTCGGATGCAAAACCTGAAAAAGAAACAGCCAGAGAAATGATGAAGATGATGGGTGCAATTAATAATAATTTTCTATCTAAGCTTAAGAAAGGTGATAATGACAATGTCGTGCAAGTAAAATGTATTACCTGTCATCGTGGATATCATGAACCTATCGAACTTTCTGCGCTATTAACCAAAACTTATCAAAAAAGCGGACTTGAAGCATCTATGGAAAGATATAATAAATTGAAAGAACAATATTATGGCGGATATGCTTTTAATTTCCAACAGAATTCTCTTGATACTTTTGGGAAGAATCTTTTGGATATGGGTGCAAACAATGATGCTTTAACAGTTCTAAAAAAGAATGCCGAATTATTCCCTGATTGGGCAGGTGCTTACGAGAGTCTTGGAGATGTGAATGTAAAACTTGGGAATAAAGAAGAAGCAATAAAAGATTATAAAAAAGCGATACAGATGAATCCAAGGGATAGGAGGGTTCAGGATAAGCTTGATAATTTGGAATGATAACTAAATTTTAATTATAAATAATTCAGGATATATTAGAAATTATCTTTATGATATTAATATATCCTGAATTTAATAATATAAAAATTAGACCCAGCAGCTTACCGGTTCAATATCAGCCATAGTTCTTAATCCGGGTTTAGCATTTATTACAGTCGGTACTGAATTAACTGTAATTGCGCAAGTAGCGACATCGCCATTGACTCCATCTTTAATAGTTGTGTCAATTTTAGGGTTGCCGTCAATAATAACTCTATCTCTTGGCTCCGGTTGACCAACTGCTGCGACAAAAATTAATGAGATTACTTCTTTCCCATCTTTAACACCTTTTCCAATTTGTTTTACACCCAGAGCATTTCCTTTTTCAATATTTAATTCTCCAGCAGTAACATTATTTTCAGCAATAACAGGTTCAATTATGTCTTCAGTACTATCTAATTTCCATCCTAACTTTGATGCAATTAACTGTACCGATTCAGTTAAGCCAACATGCCGTAATGTTCCTTCTTCTTTTTTCTTTTGAAATTGAGATGGAGTTAAACCTGCGCCGATTTTTTTTTGAAATGGAACTCTTCGATATTGTGCGTTTTGAATTCTCTCAACGGTAACTTTTTTAACATCTTTACACAATGCAGTAAAAGCCATTGGTAAGAAGTCCATTAAGAAACCAGGATTAACACCAGTAGCTAAAACAGAAACATTATTTTTTATTGCAGCTTCATTAATTTCATTTGCTATTGAAGTATTAGTTATCCAAGGATACATTAATTCTTCACAAGTTGAAATAATATTTAATCCAAAAGAAAGTATCTCTAAAACCTGAGGTTTAATTTTTTCGAGACTTGAAGTTGTTGTTAATATAACAGCATCTGCTTTAGTATTTTGAAATACTTCCTTTGCATCTCCGGAAACAGAAATGTTTAGATTTTTATCTAATCCGGCAAGTGCTCCTAAATCTTTTCCTATTTTTTCTTTGTCAATATCAATTGCACCGACAATTTCTATTGACTGCCTTTCAGATATGTATTGAGTTACTTTTAAACCTATTGGACCTAGACCATACTGAATAACTTTTATTTTATTTTTCATTGAAGATTCCCTATAAATATGAGAGTAATTTTTGAAAACAGTAAAAATTTTACCCATGAAAATTATCTAAAATAGTTTAGAGTAAAAAGGATGGTATGAAAATTACATGAATATTGATTCAATTTAGCAAGCATTTTATTAGATTATATTGCAATCAATTATATTCAAATCCGGTAGTTATGTGGCATCAGTTTTATTTGGTATTAATTTCGGGATTAGCTAATTTTGTAAGCCGAAAACAATCAATGAGAAATTATGCGAGCAATCATTCCTGTAGCAGGAATCGGAACACGATTAAAACCACATACACATACAACTCCAAAAGTTTTATTAAACGTTGGAGGGAAACCTATCCTTGGCCACATTTTAGATAAGCTGCTTGAAGAAGGAATAAAAAAATCGACTTTTGTAATTGGTTATCTCGGTGAGATGATACGCGATTATGTTACAAAAGAATATCCATCAATGCAGTCTGATTTTGTTGAGCAGGAATCAATGGAAGGTTTGGGGCATGCAATTTATACGGCCGTTCCGACTTTTGATGATAAAGAAATTTTTATAATTCTCGGTGATACAGTTTTTGATGTTGATTTGAAAAAAGTATTTACAAAAAATTATTCATCGCTTGGTGTTAAAGAAATTGATGACCCCCGAAGATTTGGTGTGGCTGTTATGAACAACGGATTCATCGAAAAGCTTGTTGAGAAACCACAAACACCAGTATCAAATTTAGCTTTGGTTGGATTATATTATATCGCAAATTCTGATGCATTAGTTGAAAGCTTGAAAAAGTTAGTTGAAAAAGATATTAGAACTAAAGGTGAATTGCAGCTTACAGATGCGCTTCAAATGATGATAGAAAAAGGTGAGAAGATAACAACATTCCCGGTTGACGGATGGTATGATTGCGGTAAACCTGAAACTCTTCTTTCAACAAATAAATATTTATTAGATTTAAAAAGTGTGAGTAAAAAATTTGATAATAACGTTGTGATAAATCGTCCTGTGTTTATAGCAGACGATGTTCAAATTTCAAATTCTGTTATAGGGCCATATACAACTATTGATAAGGGGAGCATTATTAAAGAATCAATTATAAAAAATTCAATTATTGGTTCCAATGCTTTTGTATCCAAATCGCTTCTTGATAATTCTATTATCGGCAACAATTCAGCCATTAGAGGAACCTTTAAACGATTAAATTCCGGCGATTCATCTGAAATAGATTTTTATTAATTAAAATTATATACAAGGAAAAATATACAAATGTCATATTTCTTTACATCAGAATCAGTTTCTGAAGGCCATCCTGATAAAGTAAGTGATGCAATATCTGATGGTATTCTAGATGCAATTTATAAAACAGATCCTAATGCTAGAGTAGCATGTGAAACTTTTGTAACCACCGGTTTAGTTTTAGTTGGCGGTGAAGTTACAACTAAAGCTTATATTGAAGTTCAGGATATAGTAAGGGAAACGGTTAAAAAAATTGGTTACACAAAAGCTGATTATAAATTTGATTCTGAATCTTGTTCGGTTCTAAATGCAATTCATTCACAATCGCCTGATATTGCAATGGGTGTCGATAAAGGCGGTGCTGGTGACCAGGGTATTATGTTCGGTTATGCTTGCGATCAAACTCCTGAACTTATGCCTGCTCCCATTATGTATGCTCATAAGCTTGTTAAAAAACTTGCTGATATTAGAAAAAAGAATAATGATTTAATGCCTTATCTTCGTCCGGATTCAAAATCTCAGGTTACAATTGAATATGATAATAATCATAATCCACTTAGAGTAGATGCAGTTGTAATTTCTACTCAGCATGATGGTGATGTATCGCAGAAAAAAATTAAAGACGATGTTATTAAATATGTAATTAAGGATGTTATTCCTGAAAAGTTAATAGATAAAAAAACAAAATATTTTGTTAATCCAACCGGAAGATTTGAAATAGGCGGGCCTCATGGCGACAGTGGTTTAACCGGAAGAAAAATTATTGTTGATACTTACGGTGGTTGGGCTCCACATGGTGGTGGTGCTTTTTCAGGAAAAGATCCTTCTAAGGTTGATAGAAGTGCAACATATGCTGCCAGACATATTGCCAAAAATGTTGTTGGTGCTAAATTAGCTAAAGAATGTTTGGTTCAAGTTGCTTATGCGATTGGTGTTGCTGAACCTGTTTCAATTTATATTGATACAAAAGGAACCGGAGTTATTCCTGACAGTGAAATTTCTAAAATGATTCGTAAAGAAGTTGACTTAACACCTAAAGGAATTATCAGCAGATTAAAATTAAGAAGGCCTATTTATCAACAGACTGCTGCCTATGGACACTTTGGAAGAACAGAAAAAGATTTTACATGGGAAAAGTTAGACTTAGTTTCTAAATTTAAAAAGTACGCTTGATTTTAAATTAGATTTTAATATTATAAAAATAAAAGTAAAGGATATACAATGGGTCAAGTAGCAGAAAAAACTGATAAGTATGTTAAATACAAGGTTAAAGATATTTCCCTGGCTGAATGGGGCAGAAAAGAGATAAAATTAGCTGAAGCAGAGATGCCGGGCTTAATGGCATTAAGAGAAGAATACGGAAATAGTAAACCTTTAAAAGGTGCAAGAATTGCAGGCTGTCTTCACATGACAATTCAAACTGCTGTTCTTATTGAAACATTAGTTGAACTTGGTGCAGAGGTACAATGGTCTTCCTGTAATATTTTTTCAACACAAGATCATGCTGCAGCTGCAATTGCTGCTGCCGGAATTCCGGTTTATGCCTGGAAAGGAATGAATGCTGAAGAATTTGATTGGTGCATTGAGCAGACTTTATTTTTTGGTGATGATAGAAAACCTTTAAGCATGATATTAGATGATGGCGGCGATCTTACAAATATGGTGCTTGATAAATTTCCTGAATTAGTTTCCGGCGTTAAAGGTTTGTCTGAAGAAACAACTACTGGTGTTCACAGATTATACGATAGAGTTAAAAACGGAACTCTTCCTATTCCAGCTTTTAATGTTAATGACTCTGTTACAAAATCAAAATTTGATAATAAATACGGCTGCCGCGAATCATTAGTTGATGCTTTGCGAAGAGCAACTGATTTAATGATGGCAGGTAAAGTTGCAGTTGTTTGCGGTTATGGTGATGTTGGTAAAGGTTCTGCTGAATCACTTGCTCATGCAGGAGTAAGAGTAATTGTAACAGAAATTGATCCTATTTGCGCATTGCAGGCTGCTATGAGCGGTTTCCAGGTTAAAAAATTGGAAGATATTATTGATCAAGTAGATATTGTTGTTACAGCTACCGGTAATAGAGATATTGTAACACCGAACGTTTTCAAAAAAATGAAACACAATACTGTAGTTTGCAACATCGGTCATTTTGATAATGAAATTGATATGGCCTGGTTAAATAAAAATTATGGAAATACAAAAGATACAATCAAACCTCAGGTTGATAAATACACAATTGACGGGAAAGATATAATTGTTTTAGCTGAAGGTAGATTGGTTAATTTAGGGTGTGCAACTGGCCATCCTTCATTTGTAATGTCGAACTCTTTCACAAATCAAACATTAGCTCAGATTGAATTGTGGAACAACAGTGATAAATATAAAAATGAAGTTTATGTCCTTCCCAAACATCTGGACGAAAAAGTTGCAATGCTTCATCTCAAAAAACTTGGCTGTGAATTAGATGCACTAACTCCTGAACAAGCAAAATATATTGGTGTTGAAGTAAATGGCCCATTCAAACCGGATTACTATAGATACTAAAATTCTTATCAATTTGTAGAGACGCAATAATATGCGTCTCTTTTTATTTTAAATAACTTCTAATCATTTGGCGGCATGTTTAAATGAGTTGCTGATTGCAGGCCTTTAGAAACTTCAGGTATAATTCCCATCTTAATATAAATTGGCCTAATGTGTTTTTTGAGAGATGGTAAATTTTTAGCAAAAATTATTGCAAAAATAAGAACAACTAACCCGCTGAAAAATACTGTGTAAGGTGTTCCAATCTTTGAGGCGATGCTTCCGGATAATAAACTTCCTATAGGTGCAGTTCCCATAAAGGACATGACATATAAGCTCATGATCCTACCTCTTTTATCATCATCAACTATGGTTTGTAAAAGTGTGTTTGATGAAGCCATTGTCATCATCATTCCAAAACCAGCCAATAACATTAAAATTAATGATGGAATTAAAATTCTGGAAAACGAAAAAAGTATAAGCCCAATTCCAAAAACTGAGGCAGAAATTGGTATCCATTTATCAAGTCCTAAAACGGTTCTTCTCGAAGCTAAATAAAAAGCTCCAAATAAAGCTCCAATTCCAACGGCTCCTAATAAAAAACCAAGTGTGTTGGCATCACCATGAAGTATGTCTTTTGCAAAAATTGGCATCAGTACTTGATATGGCATTCCTGCCAGACTAACTAGTCCAATTAAAATAAGAATGGCTCTGATTGGTTTAAATTCATAAGCATACTTAATTCCTTCAAGTAGACCTTTTAAGACTTTTTCTTTTTTTGCAGTATGAATAACAGGTTTAATTTTCATAAATAATAAAGCTATAATTACTGCTATAAAGCTTAGCGCATTGATTAGGAAACAAATACCTTCACCAAAAAACGAAATTAAAATACCTGCTATAGTTGGGCCAATTAATCTGGCAGCATTGAACATCGAAGAATTTAAAGCGATTGCATTAGAAAGGTCATTTTTATCCTCAACTAATTCAACCACAAATGATTGTCTTGTGGGCATATCAAAAGCATTTATTAGTCCAACAATAATGGAGAGAATTATAATATGCCAGATGTTAATTACATGGGTTAAAGTTAAAATTGCAAGCACAAAGGCTTGAATCATAGCGAGAACTTGAGTAATAATAACAATTTTATGTTTGCTATATCTATCTGCAATAACTCCGGCAACGATTGCTAATAAAAATGTTGGTATTTGAGATAAGAAGCTTACCAAGCCTAAAAGAAAAGCTGAATTAGTTAATTTATAAACCAGCCAGCCTAATGCAATCCGCTCCATCCATGTACCGATTAATGAAATACTTTGTCCGGTAAAAAACAATCGATAATTTCTATACCGGAGTGCTCTTAAAGTTTGCTTGATTGAATTAGGAATAACCATAAATTACAGAATTTTGAAAAGCAATAAATCTAGTATTTAGATAAGTCTTTCACTCAAATAAGTTGTTAAATGCTAACTCAAGTTTTTCGTATTTAAATTTATAACCGGAAGAAATTAGTTTTTCCGGAATTATTCTTTGGCTTACTAAAATAGAATCAGCTATTTCACCGGCAACTAACTTTATTCCAAACTTTGGGGCATGTAAATAGGAAGGCCTATTTAATTTTTTACCAAGGAGATTTGCAAATTCGTTCATTTTAACCGGATTTGGTGAACTTGCATTGATTGGCCCTTCAATTTCATTTTCTAAAACAAACTCATAAATGTTTACAATATCATCTAAAGAAATCCACGGAACCCACTGTTTTCCATTTCCTAATGGCCCGCCAATAAAAAATTTAAAAGGTGTTTTCATCTTTCCAACCATTCCTTCATCTTTACTTAAAACCACTCCTGTTCTTATAGCGGCAAATCTCACATTGTATTTGTGAACAACCTGACCGGCATTTTCCCAATCATAAACAAGGTTAGCTAAAAAATCATTTCCCATTAAAGAATTTTCAGTTATAATTTCTTCACCTTTGTCGCCATAAAAACCAACAGCAGAAGCGTTAATAAAAATTTTAGGTTTATTTTCTATCTTTGAAATTGCCTCAACTAGATTTTTTGAACTTTTAATTCTGCTCTCATAAATAATTTCTTTATATTTTTTTGTCCATCTTTTAGCACCTAGATTTGCACCTGCTAAGTGGATAACAGCATAGGCTCCTCTAAATAATCTTTGAAAGTATTAATATCATTATAATCCCATTCAACAAAAGTCAGATGCATTAGGAATTAATTCTTTTGCTTTGGAAATATTTCTAGAAAATACAATAACATTATATCCATTGGAGATTAATTTTTGTGAGAGGTTTACTCCAATTAATCCAGTAGCACCGGTAATTATTATTTTTTTTGACATATGATTTTGAATTTATGATTTTATTATATCTTATAGATTAATATATTTTAGATAAACAGAATTCATTTTATTTAAATGTTAAATATATAATTTGAAAAAAAATCTATTGCGATTACCAATTCTATTGCTTACTTTGATTTATAGAATTTCCCTTGTCCTTAAGATATTATCTCACATCTATCATTAAATATAATTTGATTGGGATAAAGTATATCTCATTAATTCGAATTATAAGTTTTATTTGGTTTTAAGTTAAAAAAAATCTTTCATTTATCAATTTAAAAATTTTATTTAAAATTTCTTATTGCAGTAAAGTTAGATTAAAACAAAAATATATGTTAAAATTATCATAAATAAACGAAAGGATTATATGAAAATAATGTTTACAAATTTGAACCGATGGGGGAAGCTTTTAGTTGTTTTTTCTATGATTTTAGGTTTTACTTCTTTTGCTCAACAGTTAGTTCCTTTTTCTCCAAAGAAACAATATAATATTGATAATACATCCAACTTTTACAATATTCAAAAATCAATGGAAGATTATTGGGAATCAAATAGTCTTAAAAAAGGCAATAGTTTTGATGAAGATGGCGAAGATGGCGGAGCTCCGGGATGGAGTATTTATAAACGGTGGGAATATTATTGGGAACAAAGGGTTAATACTAAAACCGGGGAGTTCCCTACAAACTAATTCTGTTATTGAATATGAAAAGTATAAAACTAAGCAAAATAGCTTAAAGAAAACTGCATATAATGAAGCTTGGACTAATCTTGGAACAAATTCTTCTAACGGCGGATATGCTGGAATCGGAAGAATTAATTGCATTGCATTTCATCCTACCGATGATAATACCTTTTGGGTAGGCAGCCCGTCGGGAGGTATTTGGAAAACCACAGACGGTGGAGCGAATTGGACAATTTTAAATGATGGTCAACTTGTGCTTGGTGTTAGTGCAATTGTTATTCCAAGTGATTATGCAACTTCAAACACAATTTATATTGCTACTGGAGATCGCGATGGCGGCAGCATGGGGTCTCTAAGCGGTGGGCAGGCAGCTGATAATGTAAGTATTGGAGTTTTAAAATCTACCGATGGTGGGACTACATGGAATACCACGGGATTGAGCTATTTAAAAAATGCCGGTAAAATTATTTACAGTTTACGAATTCATCCAACCAATAATTCGATACTGTTTGCATCAACTACGGATTCAATTTATAAATCAACAGATGGGGGCACAACATGGGCTGGAAAAACTCCAAATGTTTGGGGCGATATTGAATTTAAACCTGGCGACCCAAGTATTATGTATGCATCTAGCTTGCCCTACGGAGGAACATATATTAATCGTTCAACAAATAGTGGTGAAAATTGGTCCTTATTCTTTAGTCTCGACCTGGTGGCAGAAGGGGAGAAATTGCCGTCACACCAATTGATCCTACGTTGTTTATCTGCTTGCAGCAAATAGTGTTGGAGGTGTTGATGGTGTTTATAAATCAACAGATAGCGGATTAAGTTTTACTAAAGTTAACAATAATTCTGTAACTCAACCCGGGATGTTGGGATATTATACTGATGGTTCTGGTGGTTCTGGTGGACAAGGTTCTTATGATTTGTGTATTGCTGTGAATCCTTCAGATGTAAACACGGTTTTTATTGGTGGAATTACAACCTGGAAATCAACTGATGGCGGAGTTAGTTGGAATGCAATTAATAATTGGACATCTTCCTCAACTTACAATAAAAGCAGTGTGGCTGTGGTACATGCAGATAAGCATACTCTTGTTTATAAAGACAACTCAACACTTTTCGAAGGTAACGACGGCGGTATTTACAAAACCTTGAATGGTGGAACTACATGGACGGATTTATCCGATGGAATAGTAATTAGTCAGATTTATAGAATTGGTGTTTCTCAAACAAGCGGGTCGATAGTATTAAACGGTCTTCAGGATAACGGTTCAAAATTATATAATGCCGGATTTTGGACAGATGTAACGGGTGGAGATGGAATGGAATGCATTGTTGATTATTCAAATTCAAATTATATGTATGCAACATATGTTAGGGGAGAGATTTACAGGAGTACTAGTGGAGGAGCTGATTATTTCCCTACTACCATTTCCGCATAATATTCCAGGAGGACAACCAACTGGTGCATGGGTAACTCCGTATGTAATTGATCAAAATAGTAGTTCTACTTTATTTGCAGGTTATGATCAGGTATGGAAAACCACTAATAGAGGTAATACGTGGACCAGTGCATCTCAACAGTTAAGTGCTACAACTAAACTAAGGTCTTTAGCAATTGCGCCTTCTAATTCCAATGTCCTTTATACTGCAGACCAAGCTAATATGTGGAAAACAACTGATATGGGGGCAACAAACTGGACAGCAGTAACATTACCCTCACTTTCAAATAGTATTACATATATCGCTGTTAAAAATGATGATCCAAATACTGTTTGGTTTACAGTAGGTGGTTATACATCTGGGGAAAAAGTATATGAATCAACAGATGGTGGTTTGAGTTGGACAAGTATTTCCACAGGGCTACCAAACCTCCCTGTAATGAGTATTGTGCAATATAAAAATGCTACAGATAGAAATGTTTTATTCGTGGGTACAGATGTTGGGGTTTATGTGAAAGATGGGGCTAGTAGTTGGGCCTCATTTAGTAACGGCCTGCCGAATGTAGTTGTTGCAGAGTTAGAAATCTTATACACAGGTGGGGTTGATAAACTTAGAGCAGGTACATTTGGGCGTGGATTATGGGAGACCGAAATTGATAATCTATTACCAGTGGAACTTGCATCCTTTACAGCTTCATTTAAAAACAATCATGTATTATTAAATTGGTTTACTAAAACAGAAGTCAATAATAACGGATTTGATATAGAACGAAAAATTGGCAATGATGATAAAGATAATTGGGGAAAAATTGGATTTATCGAAGGAAATGGTAACTCTAATTCGCAAAAAAATTATTCTTATGAAGATAAAAATATTAATAACGGTAAATATTTATACAGACTTAAACAAATAGATAATGATGGACAATTTAAATACAGTAATACAGTTGAAGTCGTTGTAAATTCTATTCCCAAATCTTACGCACTTAAGCAGAACTATCCTAATCCGTTTAATCCAACAACTAAAATTGGTTTTCAAGTTCCAAAATTAGAATTTGTGAGTTTGAAAGTGTATGATGTTTTAGGAAATGAAGTTGTTACGTTATTAAACGAAAAAAAGTCTGCAGGAACTTACGAGATAAATTTTGATGCATCGTCTTTATCAAGTGGTGTTTATTATTATCAGGTTAAAGCCGGTAATTTTGTACAAACAAAAAAGATGATTGTTTTAAAATAAATCTTCACTCCATTAACCCGGTTTCTTTTAGAAACCGGGTTAAAATATATCTCTTGGCTAAATTCAAGAATCTATTCCCTCAAAATTTTTTATGAAATTAATAAATAATTTTCCGAATTTGATAAAATTTCAAATATTAATTAATTGTTAATTGATTCCATTTTTTAAGGGAATTAATTATTTTTGTTGGAGCATATCCTCCAATGCTAAAAACTATTTTCTAAAAATAAGAGGGGATCCCGAAACCCCAGAAGGAGTAGCTATGAAAAAACTTTTTATACTGCTTGGTATAACTTTGTTTAATCTTTCCATTTTTGCTCAAGCCCCAACTGCCGCCTGGATAAATGAAATTCATTATGACAACGTTAATGCAGACAGTGCTGAATTTATTGAAGTTGTAGTTAACCAAGAATTTTCAGATTTAACAAACTTTCAAGTATACCTATACAATGGCAGCAGTTCTAGTCTGGCATTTTATGATAGTTTAACTTTAGATCAATTTTATAAAGGGGTAACTACAGATGGATTTACTTTTTATGTAGATTCAATTGCGGGAATTCAAAATGGTGCACCTGATGGAATGGCAATTGCGTATAATAATATTTTAATTCCAGGACAATTTTTAAGTTATGAAGGAACTTTTACTGCTGTTAATGGCCCCGCTAGTGGAATAGAAAGCATTGATATCGGTGTTTCTGAAGGAGGTACTACGCCGGTCGGTCATTCTCTCGGTCTAGTAGGAAATGGTACGGAATATTCAAGTTTTACATGGGATACCTTAGAAACTGCAACTCCCGGTGCGCCAAATGGAACTCAAGCACTGCCGGTTGAACTTACTTCATTTTCTGCTTTTAAATTATCAAATGGAGTAAGACTAAGTTGGGCAACAGCTTCTGAAATTAATAATTCAGGTTTTAATCTTGAAAGAAGCAGCGACAATAAGTCTTTTCAAAAAATCGCTTTTATTCCAGGTCATGGAACATCAGCACAGAAGCATTCAATTATAATTATGTTGATAATGCTGTAAGTGGGAAAATTTATTACAGGCTTAAACAAATTGATTTTAATGGAAGTTATTGTTATTCAAAATCTATTGAAGTTAATATTCTTTCCGCACCTTCTAAGTTTCAACTAGAGCAAAATTATCCTAACCCATTTAATCCAAGTACAACAATTAAATTCAAAATGCCTGAAGCTGGAAATGTTTCACTTAAAGTATACAATTTACTTGGGCAACAAGTAAGATCATTGGTAAATGGTGTAATGGAAGCCGGAACCCATACAATCAATTTTAATGCAAGTGGATTAAATAGCGGTTTATATTTTTACAAACTCGAAACAGGCGAATTTAGTCAAGTTAAGAAAATGACTCTGTTGAAATAAAGGCAAATTAATTTTATTGTTTAACTATGTAAGTCTTATACAGGAAGATTTTAATCTTCCTGTAATTTCAAATTATTAATAAGGGAATAATCAGGTCCCTGGAGGAGAAAATATGAAAAAACTATTTTTATTATTTGGTATAACCTTGGTTAACATTTCCATGTTTGCTCAAGCACCAACTGCCGCATGGATAAATGAAATACATTATGATAATGCCGGTGCAGATGTAGAATGAATTTATCGAAGTTGTTGTTAATCAAGAATTTTCTGATTTAACTAATTTCCAGGTATACTTATATAATGGTAGTAGCACTTCACTATCATTTTATAAAAATATTACGACTTGATCAATTTCAAATAGGAGTAACCACTGGTGGCTTAACTTTATTACGTAGATTCAATTACAGGAATTCAAAATGGAAATCCAGATGGAATGGCGATTGCTTATAATGATGTTTTAATCACAGGGCAATTTTTAAGTTATGGAGGGACATTTACTGCCGTCAACGGTCCTGCTAACGGTGTTGAAAGTACAGATATTGGAGTTTCAGAGACAAGTTCGCCATTAGGCGCATCTCTTGGATTGGTTGGTAATGGACACAACTTATTCTAGTTTTACATGGGATACATTAGCAACAGCAACTCCAGGATCTCCAAATGGTAATCAAGCTTTACCCGTTGAGCTAACTTCTTTCACAGCATCAAATTTAAATAATGGTGTTAAGTTAAACTGGGCTACAGCTACAGAAATTGATAATTATGGTTACGATATTGAAAGAAAATCTATTAAATAAGAAACTGGAGTAAGGTTGGTTTTGTTAATGGAAGCGGTAATAGTGTTTCAACAAAACAATATTATTATTTGGATAAATCGGTAACCTCGGGTACGTATCAATACAGACTAAAACAAATAGATTTTAATGGAAAATATGAGTATTCAAAAATAGTTGAAGTTAATTATTCGAATACTCCATCTAGCTTTAAATTAAGTCAAAATTATCCCAATCCTTTTAATCCTTCCACAAAGATTAGTTTTGATATTCCTGAATCCGGCAATGTTTCTTTAATTATATATAATGTGTTAGGGCAGCAAGTAAAAACATTATTGAATAACTTTATGGAAGCTGGTACTCATACCATTAATTTTAACGCTGAAGGATTACAAAGTGGTTTGTACTTTTACAGACTTGAATCATCAGGTTTGAATGAAGTAAAGAAAATGACTTTATTAAAGTAGAATAATTTACTTAAAATAGTCTATTTAAAAGTCCTGCATTTTTTAATGCAGGCTTTTTTATAATGTAAATCATTTTGGGGTATTAGTTTTTCATATAAAAAAAATAAATATTTTTCTTATATTTATGCCCGTAAATTGTTCAAATTACAGGATGTTATAAAAATGTTGGGATTTGTTAAATCGTCAGAAAATAAATATAGGCCTCTTGGCGGCGATGTTATTAGACAAAAGAAACGAAGAATAAAAATAATTTTTATTACACTTGGGATTGTTGCTTTTGGAATTGTCAATCTTATTCTTTATACTCTAACCAAAATTTAATTTTTCTCTACTTTAATCAATATCTATAGCTCAAACAAGAAATATATTAATGTAATTTTCATTTTAATGGAAAAGAAAAATATTTATATAGAAACTTATGGCTGCCAGATGAATTTTGCTGATACTGAAATTGTCCTGGGAGTTTTAGATAGTCATGGATTCAACGCTACAAATGATTATAATAAAGCCGATGTAGTTATTTTAAATACATGCAGCATTAGAGAGAATGCCGAACAAAGAATTTATGGAAGGTTAGGTAACTTCAAAAATTTAAAAGAATCAAATCCTAATTTGGTAATAGGTATAATTGGCTGTATGGCTGAAAGACTAAGAAAAGACTTAATAGAAGATAAAAAGATTGTTGATATAGTTGTTGGTCCGGATGAATATAGAAGAATCCCTGAATTTATTGATAACGCATTTAATGGTGAGAAAGGAATCGGTGTTAAGCTATCAAGAACCGAGACTTATGACGATATTATTCCATACAGAGAAGATGGACTTCAAGCGTGGATTTCTGTAATGCGAGGCTGCGATAAGTTCTGCACTTTTTGTGTTGTCCCATTTACTCGCGGAAGAGAAAGAAGCAAACCTTTAAATTCCGTAGTTGATGAAATAAAAAGATTGTCTAATAGAGGTTTTAAAGAAGTTACTTTACTTGGGCAAAATGTAAATTCATATTTAGATAATGGCAATGATTTTGCCGACTTACTTGCTGCCTGTGCTATTGTTGACAGAAAAATAAGAATTAGATTTACAACTTCTCATCCGCAAGATTTATCCGATAAGCTTTTATACACAATTGCCGAAAATAAAAATGTTTGTAATTACATTCATCTTCCTGTTCAATCAGGCTCAAATAGAATTTTGGAATTGATGAACCGTACATATACTATTGAACATTATTTAAGCTTAATTGAAAAAGCAAAAAAAATAATTCCTGGTGTTAGCTTTTCCACGGATATAATTTCAGGCTTTCCTACAGAAACATATGAAGATCATGTTATGACACTTGATATTATGAGAAAAGTTAGATATGATGGTGCTTATATGTTTAAGTATTCGCCGAGAGAAGGAACAAAATCTTTCAAAATGAAAGATAACGTTAGTGATGAAATTAAAACTAAACGCCTTCAAGAAATTATCGATTTGCAGCGTGAAATTTCTTTGGAAAAAAACCAAGCATCTATCGGTTCGGAAGAAATTATCTTGATAGAAGGCTTCAGCAAAAAGTCAAATAAATTTTATTCAGGAAGAACAGATACCAATAAAGTGGTTATAGTACCATTTGGTGAGAAGTATAGAGAAGGTGATTATATAAAAGTAAAAATTAATAAAGCAACTTCCGCAACTTTATTTGCAGATTTTATTGAATTAGTAAATCCATGTGACGATCAACTATCTTTAACTGCATAATAAGAAAATATTTTGTGAAAACTTTATTAACAAAAACTTTTCTCTTATTTCTTATTTATTCTACCATTGTCTTCCCTCAATGGGAATCAAGATATTCTTCTGAAATCGACATCACACCTTACCTTCAAAAAATAGCTTCTGGTAATAAAACTGATGTGCTGGTGCAGATCCCGGATTTGAAAAAAAGGTACCCAAACGATCCGTCAATAAAATACTTAGCAGGTATTCTTGAAGATGATAGTCGTAAAGCTCTTGCAATTTTCAGAGGGATAGTTGAATATTCTCCTAAAAGTAACTATGCAGATGCCGCAGCATTCAGAGTTTATTCTTATTATTATTCAATTGGGTTTTATGATAAAGCAAAATCTTATTATAATAAGCTTAAAAAAGATTATCCAAATTCACCTTATTTAAAATTAGCTCAAAAAAATATTCCTAAAGACAATGATTTATTAACTGAATTAGAAGAGAAGAAAGCAACACCTGTAAGACAAGTAAATGATAGTAATAGCACTGTAAATGAGAGTAATGCTGTAAAGCAAACTAAGGAAACTTATAAGTTTAAAATTCAGGCTGGCGCATTTAGTAAAGAGGATAATGCAGTTTCATTAAATAAAGATTTTCACGATGCTGGTTATGAATCAGAAATAATCCAAAAGAATGTTGGCGGGACAATTTTTCATGTGGTCATTGTAGGTAAATTTAAATCCGACGATGAAGCTCAATCTTTTCTTGAATTAATAAATAGCAAATTTAATCTGGATGGAAGAATTATTCCGTTTGATCAATAATAATTGAGTAGATTTTAACAATGTCGTCAGCGGAAATAAAATTTGTTGGTACAAGTTCAGGTAAAGTCTCTTCTAATCGATTTCATTCCTCATTTTTAATTTTAACTGAAAAATATAATTTACTTGTGGATGCGGGAGATGGGATTTCTAAAGCTTTACTAAAGCAAAAAATTGATTTTAATTCGATTGACGGCATTCTAATTTCACATCTTCATGCTGACCATTATTCTGGACTGCCCTCTCTTATTGCACAAATGAAAATGGTTAATAGAAAAAAGGATTTATGGATTTATATAAATAAAAATCTAATGAATTTTATTAAAGAGTTAATTAATAGGTCTTATATTTTTTTAGAAAGATTAGGATTTCAAATAAATTTTACACCGTTTAACAATGAAGATATTATTCATATAAAAGATAATTTTAATTTTCTTCCAAAACAAAATTCACATCTTGATGAATATGCGAAATATGATAAGCAGAATAAATTAGATTTTTCATGCAGCAGTTTTTTATTTAAGATTAACAAAAGTGAACTATTTTATACCGGAGATATAGCAAAAAAAGAGGATTTGTATTTATTCAGAGATTTTAAAATTGATTATATGATAAGTGAATGCACCCACATAAATCTGGAAGTTATCATTCTTGCTTTTAATCAACTTAAAGCAAAAAAATTATTTTTAACTCATATAAGCGATGAAGATGAAAAAAGCTTATCCAAATTAAAACCATCAATTTCATCAACGGAAGAAGTAATTATAGCTGCATTTGATGGATTAAACTTTAGTGTTTGAAATCATCCCGGAGCTTCATTTCTTTAATTAAACCTTTAAAAATAATATATTTAACAGTATCTAAATTTTAATTCTATTACTTCAACAAATGACCATCGAACAATTTAAAAAAGAATTTGGAATTATTGCTGTTTCTAAGGAAATAAATGATTTAGTTGATGTTGTAATGCAGGTTGCTAAATCAGAAATTTCAGTGTTGATTTATGGAGAAAGCGGTGTTGGAAAGGAAGTATTTGCAAGAGCAATTCATGGATTTAGTAATCGTGCAGATAAAAAATTAATTACTGTTAATTGCGGCGCCATTCCGGAAGGCATTTTAGAAAGTGAATTATTCGGACATAAAAAAGGTTCTTTTACAGGTGCTGTTGAAAGCCGAAAAGGCTATTTTGAAATAGCTGATGGCGGAACTCTTTTTCTTGATGAGATTGCCGAAATGCCTATTACAACTCAAGTGAAATTATTGCGTGCAATTGAAAATAAAGAATTTATGAGAATTGGGGATGAAATTTTAACAAGGGTTGATGTAAGAATTATTGCTGCTACAAATAAAAACTTACAGCATGAGGTTGATGCAAAAAGATTTCGTGAAGATTTATACTTTAGGCTGAAAGCAGTAAGCATTAGCATTCCTCCTTTGAGGAATCGAAAAAGTGATATCCCTGAATTAGTCTATCATTTTTTAAATCAGTACACTAAAGAAAACAAAATTGAACCTCCAAGACTTTCAAATGATGCTTTAAATTTACTTTTAACTTATAACTGGCCAGGAAATGTGAGAGAATTAAAAAATACGGTTGAAACTGCTGTGGCATTAAATAGAAATCATTCACTTGAATCAATTTCATTTTCTCCACTCATTAATAGAACAGAAAATGAACCCCCAAATAGGAATCTTCCAATTTATTTAAATCGTTCACCGGAAGAAGTTGACAGAGAATTACTCTATCGGGCATTATTTGAGATCAAAAAAGATATTATGGAACTTAAAGATTTAGTATATCATTCGCAGTATGAAGTCAAAATGAATAATGATAAACAGGTTGATGAAGTTGTCCCGCTGGATGAAATGGAACGTAATGCTATTGTAAATGCTTTGGAAGTTACAAGAGGCAACAAGAGGAATGCCGCCAAGATGCTTAATATCAGCGAAAGAACTCTTTACAGAAAAATTAAAGAATATAATTTATAAAAGAATAACTAATTTTAAGTATCTTATTATAAGATTTTTATGCATTTTTTAATCAAAAAACACAATTTTCACCAAAGTTACAAGTGCGCTAAGTCTCTTGTTTATATTGGGTTCCATGAGTAATTTTACCGGGTGTTGTGCTTATTCTTTTACAGGTGCATCTGTTCCTGCACATATTAAAACTATAGCTATCCCGGTTTGTAATGACCGTAGCGGTGCCGGTGAACCAGGCTTGCCGCAAACATTCACCAATAAACTTACGCAAAAGTTTATTGATGATAATACGTTACAAGTGACGGATAAACAGAATGCTAATGCAGTTCTTGAATGCACAATTACTTCATTAAGAGATGCCCCGGCAGTTATAACAGGCGGTGAAAATGTTGCAAGTAGGAGAATGACAGTAACTGTTCAAGCAACATATAAAGATTTGGTTAAAAGAAAAACAGTTTTCGACAAAAGTTTTTCTGAATATTCCGACTATCAATCGGATGGCGGGCTTAATGCAAGAAGTACAGCTATTGATGATGCAGTAGATAAATTAACTGAAGATATTCTTCTTGATACTGTTTCAGGGTGGTAGATTTAATTTTTTTAAGGTAATAAAATGGACGATATAGTTCTAATTTCATATTTCATTTCTCTCACAATTCTTTTCATTTTTGGACTGCACGGTTTCATTATGATTTATTATCATAATAAATATAAAGATGTTTCCCATACACCTAAAACTGAAATTGATGAAGATGCAAGCGTAACTATTCAACTTCCACTATACAATGAACTATATGTTGTAGAAAGATTAATTGAAAAAGTTTGTGAGATTGATTTCCCAAAAGATAAGCTAGAAATTCAAGTGCTTGATGATTCAACTGATGAAACGGTGCAAATTGCGGAAAGAATGGTGAAGAAAAAACAAGAGGAAGGTTTTGATATAAAACATATTAGGAGAGGAAATAGAAAAGGTTTTAAAGCCGGTGCTTTAAAGGAAGGATTAAAAACAGCAAAAGGGAATTACATTGCTATATTCGATGCAGATTTTATTCCCCATAAAGATTTTCTTAAAAAGACTCTTTCATTCTTTAATGATGATAAAATTGGAATGGTTCAAACACGCTGGGAACATATAAACGGCAACTATTCAATTCTTACAAAAGCACAAGCATTAGCACTTGACGGACATTTTGTTATTGAACAGTCAGTTAGAAATAAAGCAGGCTTTTTTATTAATTTTAATGGAACCGGCGGCATATGGAGAAAAAGCTGTATTGAAGATGCAGGTAACTGGGATTCCGATACATTAACTGAAGACCTGGATTTAAGCTACCGTGCTCAATTAAACGGCTGGAGATTCGTTTTCTTAAAAGATTTTACATCTCCGGCAGAATTGCCATCCGAAATTAACGCTTTAAAAAATCAACAATTTAGATGGACAAAAGGTGCAATTGAAACTGCAAAAAAAATTCTGCCTTTAGTTTGGAAAGCAAAAATTCCTTTAAGAGTAAAACTTCAATCAACTTTTCATCTTACTAATAACTTAGTATTCCCGTTTATTTTATTAGCAGCGATTTTAAATGTTCCATTGATTTTTATTAAAAACAGCGGGCCGCATGAAGCTTACTTTGCTATCATGTCAATTTTTGTGCTTGCATTTATTAGTTCATTTTTGTTTTATATGTATTCACAAAAAGATATTCATAATGATTGGCGAAAGAAGATAGTTTTATTCCCGTTATTTATGGCAGGAAGCATGGGCTTCGCAGTTAATAATTCCCGCGCTGTAATAGAAGGTTTATTAAACCGGAAAAGTGAGTTTGTTCGTACTCCAAAATTCAATGTTAACGGTAATAAAGATTCTTGGATCGGGAAAAAGTATAGAAGCAAGAAATTGGGTATGTCAGTTATTGTAGAATTGATTATGGCAATTTATTGTTTGGTCGGAATTGTGTCATCAATTTATTTTACAGAGATAGCTGCGCTTCCATTTCAAATTTTGTTTTTCATTGGATTTTCTTTTGTTTCATTGACTTCAATCAAACATGCATTTTCAACTAATAATTGAATGGGTTAGTATTGGATAAATCAAGCTTTGAAAAATTTGATGAAAAAGTAAATCTTATTTATGAGTATGACAAAAAATCTCCTTTGTTTTTACGTGTTGCCAATACAGAAATAAACAATAACAATGTTGAAAAAGCAATTGGCATTTTAAATCAGGGTCTTGATGATTTTCCACAATATGCAGCTGCATATCTTCTATTAGGGAAAGCTTATATGCTGCTTGGAAATTACTCTTCTGCGTTAAAAAATATTAAAACCGGCAGCGATATGATTCATTCAAAACAAACTTATGATTTTTATTTGAATGAAATAGAAGAAATAAAAAAGCAAAGATCGTTTTTTGAGATTAGTAAAAGGACTGGATTTTTAACTAGCTGATGAAAAAGGAGAAAATGAAAATCAAGCTGACTTTTTTATGGAGAAAACTACCGATAAACAATCCGGTGATGAAGCTATATCAATTGATGAAAGGCTAGATGAACTCGCAAAAGAAATTTCTACAGCAAAAATATCTGAAAATATCGGGGAAACTTATATTGAAGAAAAGCCTTTTAAAAAGGTTACTGAAAGTCATATAATTATTTCAGATACTCTTGCAAAAATTTATACAGCTCAAGGGGAATTTAAAGAAGCAATTGAAATTTACTCTCAGCTAAAGCATAAGAATCCTGAAAAATTAGAATACTACAATCAAAAAATAGAAGAATTAAAAGCCAAGCTTTGATTATTTTCTCTAAAGAGTTTTTATAATTTCCCTTTCGTAATTTGCTTTTCGTTTTTATATGAATTCATTATTAAACCTACCAAAATTAAATAGAAGATTTTTTACCCGTGATGTTTTAATTGTAGCACAAAATCTTCTTGGCAAAATTTTAGTGAAAAACACAGATGATCAAATTTATGCCGGAAAAATTGTTGAGGTTGAAGCTTATGATGGAACTATTGATGAAGCTGCACATACATTTATAGGTAAAACAAAACGAAATGAAATAATGTTTGGAGAAGGAGGTTACTTTTATGTTTATTTCACTTACGGTGCTCATTTCTGCTGCAATGTAGTTACTGGTGCTAAAGATATTGGTACTGCAGTTTTATTAAGAGCTGTTGAGCCATTATTAGGCATTGAAGAAATGGCGATGAATAGATACGGTCATAATTTGTTAAATGAAAAAGAAAAATTTAATTTGACAAGCGGGCCGGGGAAATTATGTAAAGCATTCGATATTGATAGAAGATATAACACAATTGATTTAACCGGAAATGAAATATTCATTTTAAATCAGAAGAAAATTTCTCCAGATAAAATAGTTACAACAAAAAGAATTGGAATTAAAAAATCAGTTGATCTTCCATGGAGATTTTATATCAAAGATAATCCTTATGTTTCCAGAAAATGATTAAACCAAAAAATTTATTAATTGTAAGAACGGATAGAATTGGTGATGTTGTTTTGTCATTACCGTTGGCCGAACTTGTTAAAAATAATTATCCGGATTGCAAGGTAACTTTTTTAATTCGAGAATATACAAAAGATGTTGTAAGTAACCATCCTTTTATTGATGAGATAATTGTATTGAAAGAAAAAGAAGGAAAAATTTTAATCAATGAAAATGTGAAGCAAATAGCCGAGAAAAAATTTGATGCGGCAATAATTGTTTATCCAACTTTTCAAACCTCATTAATTATTTATTTAAGCAAAATTAAAAACAGAATTGGAACAGGATACAGATGGTATTCTTTTTTATTTAATAATAAAGTTTATGAACATAGGAAATTTGCAGAAAAGCATGAGCTTGAATTTAATGTAAGATCTTCTTAAAAAATTTGGAATTGAAGAATACGTAAATAAACAAAATGTAAATTTTAATCTTCAACCAAATGAAGAAAATATTAAAAAAGTTCGGGATTATTTAATTAAAGAAAATGTTGATTTTACAAAACCTATAATTATAATTCATCCCGGCAGCGGCGGCAGTGCAGTTGATTTACCAATTGAAACCTTTAAATGACTTAATTTCTTTAATTTCTTCTAAATTAGACAGTGAGATTATTTTAACTGGCAGTAAAGAAGAAAAAGCACTTTGCGAAAGCCTAAGAATCAATGAAAATATAATAAATTTTGCAGGCTTTTTTAACTTGGCAGAACTAATTGCTTTGATTAACTTTTGCGGTATATTTATTGCTAACTCAACAGGGCCAATACATATTGCTGCTGCATTAAATAAGTATATTGTTGGTTTTTATCCGAAAATATTGGCTTGTTCTCCCCGACGATGGGGGCCGTATAATGAAAAAAGTATTATTTTTAGTCCTAAGATAAATTGTGAAAATTGTACAAGGGAACAGTGTGAGCAGCTAAATTGTATGAGTACTATCGAAGTGAATGACATATTTTTAGAAGTTAGTAAAATTTATAAGATTCTTGTAACTAACGGAGAAATTTAATGAAAACCAAAATGTTTATAATTATAATTTCGTTATTCTGTTTGCATAGTACTTTTAGTGCAGATAAACCACAGAAGAATGATGATGAATTTAGAAAAGTTGAAAACAATGCGTTTAAAGTTGGTGAGAAATTAACTTTTGATGTTAGATATGGATTTGTTACCGCCGGTGTGGCAACTTTTAATATTCCTAAACTAAAAAGAATTTCAGGACGGGAAGCTTACTATGTGACTTTTGAAGTTAATACAGTACCAAGTTTTGATTGGATTTATAAAGTACGCGATAGGTATGTTGATTATATTGATAAAGAAGGCTTATTTCCTTGGAGATTTGAGCAGCATATTAGGGAAGGCGGTTATACCAGGGACTTTTCAGCTTTTTTCGATCAGAGAAAAGGTAAGGCAAAAACTTCGGAAGGTGAGTATGACGTTCCCAAATATGTCAATGATATTGTTTCTGCATTTTACCTTGCAAGAACATTTGATTATTCCAATATGAAAGTTGATGATAAATTTCGTCTTCAAAATTTTTATAAAGATAAAGTCTATGACCTTGATGTAAGATATGTAGGAAGAGAAACTGTTGAAGTTCCTGCCGGAAAATTTGACTGCATAATTGTGGAGCCATTAGTTCAAGAAGGCGGATTATTTAAAAGTGAAGGAAACATTTTAGTCTGGTTAACAAATGACAAATTAAAAGTGCCTGTAAAAGTTAAAACAAAAGTTGTAATTGGCTCTATTGATGCGGATTTGACAAGCTATGAAGGGCTTGCCGGAGAACTTGAATCAAAAAGATAAATGCTTAATATTTATTTCCCAATATTGTAAATAATTAAAAAATAGTAATTATTTCACTCCATATTTTCCTAAAGTAACATTCAATAATTTGCACTCAGACGTAAATTTCTTAAGAATAATTTGATTATTTTTGCCTATAACTTTCATTACTAAAACTTAATTTCTTATGCACGACGAAAACGAAAATAAAAACCTTGAAACAGATAATATAGAAGAGAATAATAATATTGAAATCATCCATGAAGAATATGAAGAAGATAAATATGGTTTTTCTTTAAAGCGTGATATTCATCCCAGACTTTCACCCTTCGCTGTTGCCTTTATTAGCTTATTTGGTGGATTTATTGCCTACCAGGTTTTAGGCGCACTTTTAATGGTTCTAATCTTTGGTTTTGATCTAGAACATGCCCCGGCAAATGGGATGAGACTAATTACTATGGCTGGAGAAGTTTTATTTATGCTTCTACCGGCACTAATATTTACTAAATTGGTTTATGAAGATGTAACTAATTTTATTCGTGCACATTCGGTAAAAATCATAGAGGTAGCATTATTCCTAAGTGGATTAATTGTCCTTTTCTTTTTATTTCAAGACTATCTTTATATTCAAGATTTTGTAATTAATAAATTAGCTGCACATTCCAGCATTGTTCATTCTATTAAATCTGCATTTGATAGTTTGAATGACTCAGTTGAAAAAACTTATTTAAATTTAATAACACCTCATAATTTTTATGATAAAATATTAATTGTTATTGTTATTGCCTTAGTGCCGGCAATATGTGAGGAAGTTCTATTTAGAGGTTTGGTTCAAAGAAGTTTTGAGATGAAAATGAAACCGGTTTGGGCAGCATTAATTACCGGTTTATTCTTTGGATTGTTTCATGTTAATCCTTATGCACTTATTCCTTTAGTTGTATTGGGATTTTATTTTGGATTTGCTGTTTATAAAAGTAATTCTATTTTAGTTTCAATGGTTTTACATTTTACAAATAATTTTATTTCGGTTATTTTATTTTTTATTATAGGTAATGAAGATTTAATAAATTCAAATGTTAAAGGTGATGTTGATTTAAGTTCATCATTAAGCGTTTTTGTTTTATTATTAGCACTGTTTATTGGAATTTTATTTTTAATTAATTGGTATTATTCAAGAAAGAAAATAAGTTGGAGGTAAAATGCCTGTTTGCCCAAATTGCGATTACGAATATGTTGATGGCGTAACATTTTGTCCTGATTGCGGTACCACTTTAGTTGATGAAGATTTGTATTGGAAACCGGAAGAATGGACAGAAAAAAATTGGGAGGTTGTATATACTTCAGATCATTTATATGAAGTTGAAATGATTAGAGATAATTTACAAGGAGCAGGAATTGAAGCGGTTATTCTTTCTCAAAAAGATAGTAATTTTCCCAACTCCGGGTGACTTATCAACTGTTAAGCTTCTGGTTAAAAAAGACGATGTTGGTTCCACTTTGAATTTCATTCAACAGGTTAAATCTCAAAGTAATGAAGAGGAAGAGGAATAGTGGCTCTCAGCAATCATTCAGCTAGAGTTTTAGTTTCGATTATTGCTATCCCTTTCATACTTGCGGCAACCTATATTGGCAAGCTATTCTTTTTCATATTCGTGCTCGGAATTGGGATAATTACTTTTTATGAGTTTTCAAACTTATTAAAAAACAAGGATGCCAATCTGGCCATTTGGCTTGGATATGTTGGAGTTATTTTAATAATAACTTCTAATTATATTTTTTTTGCTGATACTTTATCATTTTTAATTTTGTTTGTGGTTATTGTTTCAGGGGTTGAGCTGTTTCGTAATTCCGGTTCTGCTTTAAATAATATTGGTGGTGTTCTGTTCTCTACTTTATATGTGGGTTTTTTTGCCGGTTCCCTTATTGGTATTAGAGAATTTTATCCTAGAATTGGTGATTTGTATTTACGCGGCGGATACATTATTATTTCAATGCTTGCTTCCATTTGGTTATGCGATTCGGCTGCTTACTATGGGGGGACTAAATTCGGGAAGCATAAATTATTTCCAAGAGTTAGTCCTAAAAAAAGCTGGGAAGGTGCTATATTCGGTTTTATATTTGCTGTCATCACCATGATTATTAGCCAAATTCTTATTACTTGAATTTCTGAATTGGACTGCAATAATTTCTTTTGGGATTATTATCGGCATTGGTGGGCAAGTTGGGGATTTGGTTGAATCTCTTTTAAAAGAGATGCTGGTGTAAAAGATTCTTCCGCTTTAATTCCAGGGCACGGCGGCATATTTGATAGATTTGATTCATTATTATTTACTGCACCTTTAATTCTTCTGTATTTAAAATTTATAGGAAGATGAAAATTAAATTTCAAGAAAGTTTTGATGAATTCTAAAAAGCAAAAAGTAAGTGTGATTACATTAGGATGTTCGAAGAATACAGTTGATTCCGAAAGATTAATGAATCAACTAAAAATTAATAATTTAAATTTAATTGATGATCCGAATAAATCAGACACAGTTATAATAAATACCTGCGGATTTATTGAAGCAGCTAAAGAAGAATCAATTAATACTATACTCAATGCTGTTGAGCTAAAGAAAAACAAAAAAATAAAAAAAGTAATTGTTGCCGGATGTTTATCCGAACGGTATAAAAAAGATCTTGAAATCGAAATCCCGGAAGTAGATGTTTATTTCGGGACAGAAAATTATGAAGGAATTTTAAAAGAGCTGGGCGGTGAATTAAAGTATGATCTTTTAGGAGAAAGAATTTTAACTGCTCCTTCACATACAGCCTATTTAAAAATATCCGAAGGCTGTGATCATCCTTGTTCATTTTGTGCAATTCCTTTAATGCGTGGCAAGCATCATTCAAAACCGATGGATGAACTTGTAAAAGAAGCTGAATTTCTTGCAAGGAATAATACAAAAGAACTAATTATTATTGCTCAAGATACTACCGATTACGGAATTGATATATATGGTAAAAGAAATATCAGTGAGTTATTAAATCGATTAAGTGAAATTGATGGAATAGAATGGATTAGATTGATGTATGCTTATCCTTCAAAATTCCCTGATGATTTAATTGATGCAATAGCTTCAAATCCAAAGATTTGTAAATACATAGATATTCCTTTACAGCATATTTCGGATGATGTATTAAAATCAATGAGGCGTGGTGTTACTACAAAAAGAACTTATGAATTATTATATAAGTTAAGAGAAAAAATTCCGGATATAACTCTTCGTACAACTTTTATTACCGGTTATCCGGCAGAAAAAGAAAAACACTTTAAACAACTTTGTGATTTTATTGAAGAAATAAAATTTGATAGAATTGGTGTATTTACATATTCCATTGAAGAAAATACTTCCAGCTTTATTTTAGGTGATCCAATTCCTGAAGTAGAGAAGAATTACAGGAAAGAAACTTTGATGGAGATTCAAAAAAATATATCATTAAATAAAAATGAAGAATTTGTCGGCAAAGAATTAGAAGTGCTTATTGATGGAATTGAAGGTGATTATTATATAGGTCGCTCATATCGCGATGCTCCTGAAGTTGATGGCGAAATTTTAATTCCCAAAATAGATAGTGAAATTGTCATTGGAAATTTCTATAATGTAAATATATTTAATTTTAATGAGTACGATCTTTACGGGAAAATAATTTAGTGCCGTGGAAGGAATAAGCCATGAAACTAACTTTACTATTTAGTTTTTTTTATATTTCTTTTTATTGCCAATGCACAAGTTGAAAATGCTGATAAATCAAAAGCATTTATTGAGTGAACCTAAATATTATATAGACTTCCTTAATTTTAAAGGTAAAGAAAAAGATAAAACCAGGCTGGATGTTTTTGTTCAAGTGCCTTATAAAATAATACAGTTTGTTAAATCTGAAAACGAGTTTGTTGGTAATTACAATGTAACAATTTCTGTTTTTGATGAAGATAAAAATACTCTATTCGTTGAAAAATCATGGACTGAAAAATTAAAATCACAGAAATTTGAACAGACAATTTCCAAAGATAGTTACAATCTAAGTCTTCGTTCCTTTGAGCTAATGCCCGGTAAATATTTAATTCGCTCAGTTGTGGAAGACCAGGATTCTAGGAATGAATATAAATCAGAAAATATTGTAACTGTAAGAGATTTTTCAAAGCTGCCGGCAGTAAGTGATATTATGTTGATTTCAAGAGAAACAATTATTAAAGGTGAAACTAAAATAGTCCCTAATGTTGCACACAATGTTGTAGCACAAAAAGACGGACTGCCGTTTTTCTATGAAGTCTATACAGATTCTGCAGAAAAGGTAAAAATTAAATACGCTATAACGGATAGAAAAGAAGAAATTTTTGATTCTACTGAAACAAAATCAATTGATTCAACTCATACTCAAATTTTTGCAAAAATTGCAAATCGTGATTTAAGTCTTGGAAGTTATGCATTAGTTGTAAGCATTGAAAATACTGATGGAGATATACTTGCTGTTTCGTCAAAACCATTTTTATCAAGATGGATAGGAATTCCGAGCAGTGTAAAAGATTTGGATAAAGCAATTGCCCAATTGGTCTATATTGCTACCAGTAATGAAATTTCTGATATGGAAGATGCAAAAACCAAAGACGATAAAATTAAACTTTACCTGGCATTCTGGAAGAAAAAGATCCAACTCCTAATACAGAAGAAAACGAAGTAAGGGATGAATATTATAGACGGATAGCTTATGCAAATCAAAATTTTAGTCATTATGTTGAAGGCTGGAAATCTGACAGAGGAATGGTGTTTATAATTTTAGGTCCGCCTAATAATGTTGATAGGCATCCGTTTGAATATGATTCAAAACCATATGAAGTTTGGGAATATTACAACTTAAGCAAAAATTTTGTTTTTGTAGATGAAACTGGATTTGGAGACTATAGGCTTGTTACTCCCATGTATGGAGACTTTTATCGGTATAGACAATAAAAGAATTTAATAATTTATTTTTTATCTCTTCTTTATTAAAGTTTATCTAATCAAATGATTCTTACTGTAACTTTAAATCCCCTGCTCGAAAGAAGATTTACTTACAATCAAATTTATCCCGGCAAAGAAAATAGAAACGGGTATGAAGAAAAAAAAGCAGGCGGAAAAGGAATAAATGTCAGCCGCCAGTTAAATAAATTAAAAGTTGATAATCTTTCATTTACTTTCTTAGGCGGAGCAAATGGGAAAATATTAAAGGAAGTTATAGATAAAGAAGGGATAAAGTTAACTTCCATTAAAACTAAAAACGAAACCCGAGAAGCAGCAATAATTATTGAGAATAATAAAAATTCGCTCACTACTTATTTTTCCAAAAACACAATCATATTAAACTCTGAAGTTGAAGAATTTAAATCTAAACTTGAAAAAATGATTGAAACATGTGAGATGGTTATTTTTTCCGGCAGTTCTCCATGTGAAAAAACTGAGTCAATTTTTACTTTTGGGATTAACAGTGCCAATAAACAAGATAAAATTTCAATATGTGATACGTATGGAAAACATCTTAATGCTTGTTTAGAAGCAGCACCGACTATTATTCACAATAATATTTCTGAAATTGAAAATTCACTGGAAATTAAATTGAAAAGCGAAAATGATAAATTAGAACTTTTAAATCATCTTTATAAAAAAGGAATTAAACAAGCCTATATTACTGATGGCGCAAATCAAATTTATGCTTCTAATTTTGATTTTCATTTTAAAATTGAAAATCCTTCAATTCAAGTAAAGGACCCAACTGGAAGCGGAGATGCATTTACTGCCGGTATCGCTTATGCCTGGCATAATAATTTGACTTTTGAAGAGGGGATTTTATTTGCAGCAAAATTAGGAATATTAAATGCATCGGAATTTGAAGTATGTGATATTAATTTAGATAAGGTTAATAATTTAAAATCAGAACCAAAAATATTTCCTATCGGGAAACAAATTAAAACAAGCAATGCCCCTGCTTAGTAAAAAAATATTCTTCTTTTTATTCATAATCATTTCATCATTACACGCACAAATAATTGAGTCTATAGAAATTACAGGTAACGATGTTTTCAACAAACAAGAAATTTTATCCTGGTCTGAAATAAATGAGGGTATGCGCGTATATCCTGGAATTACCGATTCGATAAAAAAACATGTATTGCTGAATTTAGGTTATAGAGGATATTTTCATGGGTATCTTAAAGTATCAAAAAATATCTCAAAAGAAGATTCACAAAAAGTTAATTTAGATATTAATATTAGTGAAGGTGAGCCGACCTATGTGAGTAAAATTTATTTTATGAAAAAGGATTCTTCGTTCGGAGACGAAATTGAAAATATGTTTAATGATTTGAAAGGACAAATCTTCAACAAATTTGAGATTGAAGATAATATAAATAATATTTTAACGCTGCTTGAAAATAAAGGATACCCGTTTTCAAAAATAACTATCAACTCAACTTTCTTTTATTTTGATTCAACCGAAAATGAGTATTTTGTTGACTTGCATTTAAACCTCGATAAACAGCTCATGAGTAAAATTGATAAAATCGAAGTTAGCGGAAATACTAAAACTAAACCTTATGTTATCACCAGGGAATTAAGATTAGAAAAAGGTGAGTTGTATTCGCAAAAAATAATTGATAACATCCCTTCAAAGTTAAATAAGCTTCGTTTTTTTGAGCCGGTTGAGACTCCCAAATTTTATTTCAATTCTAAAAATGAAGGGGTTTTAATAATAAATGTAAAAGAAAAACAAACCAACAATTTCGATGGAATTATTGGATACATTCCTCCCCCTGCTCAGGGAGAAAAAGGATATATTACAGGGCTGGTTAATATCAGCTTAAGAAATCTTATTTGGTACCGGCAGGGCAGCAGCAATTAGATGGCAGCAAATAAATCGTAATTCGCAAGAGCTTGAATTAAAATATTTGGAACCATGGATTTTCGGTTATCCTTTTAATTTAAGCGGCTCTTTATTTCAAAGAAAACAAGACAGCTCTTATGTGCAAAGAACTCTTCAAGGAGCACTTGAATTTTTAGCAACTCAAGATGTTTCAGCCGCATTAACTATATCTTCGGAATCAACAATCCCAACTGAAAATGAGAATTCAATTTTTACTGTTTACAATTCAAGTTCATTCAGTACCGGAATTAATTTAACAATTGATACTCGTGATGACCCTTATGCTCCGACTCAAGGATTGTTGTTTATTAATTCTTATTCATTCAGCAGAAAGAAAATATACGGGCCAGCTCAGTATATTACAGATAGCCTGGAAACAAAAATCAATTTGCAAAGAATAAATGTTAGCTTATCTACTTTTTATGAATTATTCAATCGTCAGATTGTGGCATTAAGTTTAAACGGAAGAGAGCTGCGTGGGCCCTTTTTTGAAGAAAGCGATTTGTATAGATTAGGCGGGACAAATACTTTAAGAGGTTACCGTGAAAACCAATTTTTAGGATCAAGAATATTTTGGAGTAATTTAGAATATAGATATTTACTAACACAAAGAACATTTGCATTTGTATTTCTCGATACAGGTTATTATCTAAGGAATGCAGATATGAATAGAAATATATTAAAGCAGGAAGCATTCAAATATGGTTATGGAATAGGATTGAATTTGCAAACTGGTTTGGGAGTTTTAGGTGTAAGCTTTGCACTTGGCCAGGGTGATTCATTTTCTGAAGGTAAAATTCATTTTGGATTGATAAATGAATTTTAAATCGAAAAGCTTCAAGGTTTGCGCCTCATTAGTGCAACATTAACCTTGAAGGTTAATACAAAGTTATTTATAATTTTATGCTAAATAAAAATCCATACATACAAATAATACGGCCATTAAATGTAATCATAACTTTTTTTGTGATTATAGTTGCAGTAATTATTTCTTTAGATGGGAATTATTTTAAAATAGATATTTTACTCGCTGCTATAGCTGGTGGGCTAACTGCTGCATCCGGCAACATCATTAATGATTATTATGATATTGAGATAGATAAAATTAATCGTCCCTACAGGGTGCTTCCATCAAATAAAATATCAATAAGAGCGGCACTAAATTTATATTTAACTTTATTGTTCCTTTCAGTGATAATCTCATTTCAAATTAATTTTGATGCATTTATTATTGTCGTGATTACGCAAGCGATTCTATTTCTGTATTCTTATAAACTTAAACGTATTATTTTAATAGGAAATATTACTGTTTCTTTTCTCACCGGACTTGCATTTATTTTTGGCGGAGTGGCTGTTAATAATTATAAGACAGCAATAATTCCTGCTGTGTTTGCTTTTTTAATTAATTTGATTCGGGAATTGATAAAAGATATTGAAGATATTCCCGGCGATAATAAATTAGGAATAACAACTCTTCCATTAAAAATCGGAATTCAAAAAACGAAACATTACTTATTAATCATTTCCGCTTTTTTAATCCTTTGTACTTTCTATCCATTTATAACTGCTCAATACAAAATAGAATATTTCATATTTGTGATGATAGTTGTTAATCCTATTTTAGTCTATGTAATTAAATCTTTATTTGAAGATGATTCAGCCAGGAACTTGAATAAGTTAAGTTTTATTTTAAAATTAGACATGATTTTTGGATTAACTGCTATCTTTCTTGGTAAATGAAACAATTTGACAATTCTTTTTTAACTGACAAAATTAAATTACTTGCCGGCACTGACGAAGCTGGAAGAGGCCCTTTAGCAGGTCCGGTTGTAGCAGCCGCAGTAATTTTCCATCCTGATGTTTTTATTGAAGGTGTTAATGATTCAAAACAATTGTCTGAAGAACAAAGGGAAAAGTTAGTTCCAATCATCTTAAAAAAGTCACTTGCCTCGGCTGTTACGGTAATTTCACATAGAGAAATTGATAGAATAAATATACTTCAGGCTTCTCTGCTTGCAATGAAGACATCTATTGATAGACTCTCAATTCAACCCGATATTATTTTAATCGACGGCAATAAAACTTTTGCTCATAATGTTCAAGCTATTCCGATTGTAAAAGGTGATTCAAAATCATTTTCTATTGCGGCAGCTTCAATTCTAGCAAAAGTTGCTCGTGACAGAATAATGAAGAGACTTTGTCCGAGATTTCCACAATACCTATGGTCAAAAAATAAAGGCTATCCGACTAAACAGCACATTGAAGCAATAAAAATTTACGGCCCAACAAGATTTCATAGAAAAACATTTTTAAAAAATATTTTGTCAGAAGAGTCTCTTTCAGAATTTGTGCTGAATTTGGAAGATTAAAAATAAAATTATGTCTCAAGCTTCAAAGGAAATTGGTGATAAAGGCGAAGAAATGGCTGCCGAATTACTCGCTGAAAAAGGTTATGAAATTGTTGAAAGAAATTACCGCTTTGGCAAAGGTGAAATTGATATTATAGCAAAAACTCCTGACAAAAAGACATTAGTTTTTGTCGAAGTTAAATCACGAAAGAATTTAGAATTCGGTGAACCGGAATATGCCATTACAAAAAATAAAATGGGACAATTAAGAAGAATCGCATCTGCATATATTTATGAAAATGTTCCTGAAGATATTGATTTCAGAATGGATGTAGTTGCAATTTTATTTCAACAAAACAAAAAACCTTTAATTGAACATTATGAAAATGCCTTTTAATATTTATGAAATTTATTAAAACATACATAAAATTTATTGATAAGCTTAATTCAAAATTAGGTTATTATACCTCGTGGTTAACCTTACTGTTGGTTTTGATTACTTGTTTTGATGTGTTCACCAGATATGTCTTAAACGAAAGCAGCGTTGCTCTTCAAGAGCTTGAATGGCATATATTCTCAATAATTTTTTTAATGGCGGCTTCTTACACCTTAATAACTGATGACCATGTACGTGTAGATGTTTTTTATTCAAGGTTTTCAGATAAACAGAAAGCCTGGGTAAATTTTATTGGTGCTATTTTATTTTTAATTCCATTTTGTGTCTTGGTGATATATTCATCGCAGAATTTTGTTATCACTTCTTTTCAGCTAAAAGAAACTTCTCCTGATGCTGGCGGGCTTCCGGCGAGATATATATTAAAATCATTTATCCCAATCTCCTTTGTATTTCTGTTTTTCCAAGGAATATCTTTAGCGTTCAAATCTTTTCTCCAAATAAAAAATCCGGATAATTTAGTAGAGAATAAATGACAGAAATATTACCAATTATATTCTTCCTCACCGTCTTAGTTTTCCTTTTAATGGGCTTTCCGGTTTCATTCACTCTTGGCGGAGTATCATTAATTTTCGGATTATTTACTTTTGGTTTAAACTTTTTTAATCTTCTTCCTCTTCGTATTTGGGGAATAATGAATAACTATGTTTTAATTGCCGTTCCGCTATTTGTTTTCATGGGTGTCATGCTGGAAAAATCAGGACTTGCAGAAGAGCTGCTTGAAACTATGGCTCTGTTATTCGGTAAATTACGAGGCGGTTTAGCATTTTCAGTTTTAATAGTTGGAGCAATGATGGGTGCTTCAACCGGGATTGTAGGGGCAACTGTTGTTACAATGGGAGTACTTAGTTTACCTGTAATGTTAAAACGTGGTTATCATCCAAGAGCTGCTTCTGGAATAATTATGGCCTCAGGAACTTTGGGACAAATTATCCCTCCGAGCATTGTTTTAGTTTTACTTGGAAGTGTATTAAATATTTCGGTTGGAGCGTTGTTTGTCGGTGCAGTAATTCCCGGATTTCTACTTGTATTATTTTATCTCATCTGGTTAATAATATTAACATTCATTCGTCCAAAATCTGTTCCTGCTATGCCTCAAGAAGAACTGGATAAATTTAAAGGCAGCGATAGAATCAAAAGAATCATCAATGCATTCCTACTCCCATTCATTTTAATTTTAGCAGTGCTTGGTTCCATCTTCGCCGGAATAGCTTCACCTACAGAAGCTGCTGCTGTTGGTGCATTTGGCGCAACAATCTTAGCAATTTTTAGAAGAACATTTAGCATTAAGATATTGAAAGAAGTAATGATTAGAACCACAACTTTAACAAGTATGGTGTTTTTTATATTGGTAGGTGCTGCTGCTTTTGGTTTGGTATTTAGAGGCTTACATGGTGATATATATCTCTCAAATTTAATTCTTTCTTCTAATTTAGAGCCGCATCATTTTTTAGCAATTGTGATGGTTGTAATTTTTATCTGCGGATTTTTTATCGACTTCATTGAAATTACTTTTATAATAGTTCCAATAGTAGCTCCAATCTTTATTCAAATGCATATTGATTTATTATGGATTGGAATTTTAATTGCGATGAATTTACAGACATCATTTTTAACTCCTCCATTTGGTTTTTCAATTTTTTATTTGAAAGGTGTGACCCCATCAGGGATTACAACTTCTCATCTTTACAGAGGAATAATTCCTTATGTATTCCTGCAATTAATTGCTCTTCTCACGGTAATACTCTGGCCGGATATTGCTCTTTGGCTGCCAAGAGTTTTGGGAGTGTAACTTTAAAAATAGATTAATAATTTAAATTTTATATTTAAACTTTATAATTTTTCTCCGCCATCATACTCCATTCGTAAATATTTTTTTTGAAATCCATATATGAATTATAAACTTTTTTGGCAAATGCATCTGATGATGTTATCTCTGCAATTGTTTCATCCGTATATTTACGGAGTGCGTCTAAAATGTCATCTGAAAATTGCCTGAATTGAACTTTGCCTGCTTTTTTCATCTTTAAATAATATTCAGTATTCTTTGCTTCAAATGCTGAAAGCATCATTAAATTAACTTTTGCTGAAGCAACATCAATGATATCTTTTAAGTCTGGTGATAATTGATCATAAGCATTTTTGTTTATAATCAATTCAAGAACTGGTCCTGGCTCCTGCCATCCCGGATAGTAATAATACTTGGCAATTTTATCAAAGCCCATAATAGAATCATGATAAGGTCCAATCCATTCCAATGCATCAATTACACCTCTGTCAAGATCTGTATAAAGCTCGCCTCCGGGGGCAAGAATAGCAGTAGCACCAGTTTTTGATATTACTTTACCTCCAATACCCGGTATTCTCATTTTTAATCCTACAAAATCTTTAATCGTATTAATTTCTCTGTTAAACCATCCGCCCATTTGTCCTCCCGTATTTCCGCAGACAAAAGGAACTAAGCTGTGTTTTTCATAAAGTTCTCTCCATAAGTCTAAACCGCCGCCGAAATAAAGCCAGGCATTTACCTGTTGAGCATTCATTCCAAATGGCACACTTCCAAAAAATTGTGCAGAAGGTAATTTTCCGGCCCAGTAATATGCAGAGCCATGTCCCATCTCTGCAACACCTCCGGAAACAGCATCAAACACTTCTAATGCAGGAACCAATTCTCCGCCGCCATAAACTTGAATTTTTAATCTTCCATTAGACATTTGTTCAACCCAATTGGCAAACTCATCAACATACTCTCCTAAAATTGGAAAATGGGGAGGCCAGGTTGTAACTAATTTCCATTCATAAGTTTTTCCTATATCAACTGCATCAGAAGTCTTGCTCTTATTTTCATTTGCACAGCTGGAAATTACCCCAGAAGATATAGCAAGAGTTGAAAGAGAAACATTTTTAATAAAATCTCTACGCACAATCTTTTTCATTTTTGCCTCTGGGTTAGTTAAAGAAGTTTAAGCTTAATTCTAAAATATCAAATTAAATATATTTAATCATTAAAATGTAGTTATAAAAATATTTTTGGATAGATTCAATTATTTCATGAAGTCAGTATTAATTATAAACCCAGTTTTTCAGAATGATTTATGAATCATTATAATTCTGAAGTTATATAGTAACACATAAAAACGGCTATTCTTTCTTCAAGATTTATTTTTTAGTATTTTGACAAATATGAAATCAATTTATTAAATGCATTTATCTTTATTTTTTATAAGAAAAATCAACTTTTTCCTAAAAAATTTGTAAAGAAATCTCGTGAAAATAGATTACGAAATTAAAAACGCACCTTCAGATTTTATACAGGCTTTACAGCAGTTTTTTGTTACTATAACCGGCCTTACACTTTTCTCATTAAGATTTTTTAAAGAAGTTTTTCTTCCTCCATATGAGGTTGCTGAAGTAAGAAAACATATGGTAGAACTTGGAGTGAAAACTCTGCCTATTGTAAGTGTAACTGGATTTATTATTGGTTTAGTGTTGGCGATGCAAAGTCAACCAACTTTGATGCGATTTGGTGCAGAATCTTTTTTGCCGGCAATGGTTTCTCTTTCAGTGATTAGGGAATTAGGCCCTGTAATTACAGCATTAATTTTTGCAGGAAGAGTTAGTTCAGGAATCGGAGCTGAATTAGGCTCTATGCGTGTTACAGAGCAAATTGATGCAATGGAAGTTTCTGCAATTAATCCTTACCGATTTCTTGTCGTAACTAGAATTTTAGCATGTACATTAATTTTACCTATTCTAACAATGTATGTAAACTTTTTAGCAATTATTGGCGGCTATGTAGCCGTTGCACTTTCAACGGGATCAAGCTTTCAACTTTATACGGATGCTGTTATTAAAACTTTGGAATTTACGGATGTTATTCCTGCTTTTGCAAAGACTTTTATTTTCGGGTTTATAGTTGGTTCTGTGGGCGCTTATAAAGGATACAATACTTCAAATGGTACAGTTGGAGTTGGGAAAGCTTCAACTAGTTCTGTTGTTACAGCGTCATTATTAATTCTTTTGGTTGATATGGTGTTAGTAAAAATAACGGTTTGGCTATGGACATAATGGTTGATATTAAAAACTTAAGTAAAGCATTTGATGATAACGTTGTGCTTGAAGATGTTTCAATGCAAATTTCTGAAGGTGAAAATGTTGTTGTCTTTGGAAAAAGCGGTACCGGGAAAAGTGTGTTATTAAAATGTATGGTTGGATTATTAGAACCTGATGCTGGCGAAATTTATATAGATGGTAGAAGTGTTCTTAAAATTCCTATAAAAGAATTGAACGAGATTAGGAAATATATAGGCTTCTTATTTCAAAGCGCTGCGCTTTATGACTCTATGTCTGTCAGAGAAAATTTGGAATTCCCTTTAGTTAGAAATTTTAGTTTCTCTGCAAAAGAAAGAGAAGAGAAAGTTAAAAGAGTTTTGGAAAAAATATCATTGGAAGAAGCAATAGATAAAATGCCTTCAGAGCTTTCCGGCGGGATGAAAAAAAGAATTGGCCTTGCTCGAACAATTATTACCGAACCGAAATTAATTTTGTATGATGAACCCACAACAGGCCTTGACCCCATTACTTCAAAAGAAATAAGCCATCTAATAATTGATTTGCAAGAAGATTTAAATGTTACTTCAATAGTTGTTACACATGATTTGTCTTGTGCAAAAATTGTTGCTGACCGTGCGGTTGTTTTAAGAGATGCTAAAATTATGTATGAAGGCAACTTAAAAAATTTAACTTCAACTGATGATGCATTTTTAATTGATTTTTTTAGTAGTGATGCAGTAGAACATAATAACCGGAGAAATTAATGGCGAAAAAAAAATCTGCCTTACAACTTGGTGTTTTTATTTTTATCGGGATAGCAATCCTCGTATTAACAATTTTTCTTATTGGGGATAAAAAATCACTTTTCAGTTCAACGTTTGAAGTAAAAGCTTACTTTAAAGATATTCAAGGATTACGAAGCGGAGCAACAGTGCGGCTTAAGCGGAATTGATGTTGGGAGAGTAAGTAATGTGAAAATTGTAAGTGACAACACCGGTAGAGTTCAAGTTACTATGAGCCTTGTTGAAGATATTAAAAGATTTATTAGAACAGATACTCAAGCATCTATTGAAACAGAAGGTTTTGTCGGAAATAAAGTAGTAGTTCTTTCAATTGGCAGCGCTACGGTGAAGTAGTTAATAATGGAGGAACAATACTAGTCAAAAGAACCGCTTGGATTTGCTGCCGTTTTGGAAGAAACTAAAGGAGTAATGGAATACACAAAAGAGATGACAAAAAATCTTGCTGAAATCGTTGGAAGAGTTAATCGTGGTGAAGGAAGTATAGGAAAATTATTAGTTGATGAAAATTATATGAAAATGCAACTCAATTAACTAAAAGAGCTGACGAAAGCCTTCAATCAATTACTGATGAAGTAAATGGTTTAACTGTGTTTTTGACAGTCTTGGTAAAGGTGTCCAAAATGTTGTGGGTAATGTTAATACTGTTGTCACTGATATTGACACCTTAGTTGCTGGCGTTCACAGTGGTAAAGGTTTAATGGGAGAATTATTTGTTAAAGGAAGTAATCTTGATACTACCTTTAGCTTCAACAATGAAAAATATTGAAAGAACAAGTTCTAGATGCCAGGCAAGCAGCTTCCAGCTTAGCTGAAAATATGGAAGCTTTAAAACATAACTGGCTGTTTAAAAGTTATTTTGAAGAAAGAGGTTATTGGGATAAAGCCAAATATGAAGATGTAATTGATGATAAAATTAATGAACTTAATGAAAAAATTAAAATGCTTGATGAAAGAATTTCAACTTTAAAATCTTTGGAAAAAGACACAAGTTCTAAATAACTTTATTTTTTTATTATTTGTGACAGTTACTTTAATATAGTAACCTGAATGTAATCTTGCTTTTTATCTAAAAAGACAGCAAATCTACCCAAATTTTCAACTCCATAATTGAAAATAAAATTGTAAATTAATAGTTCGTTTTTACGAATTTAAAATCAATGGATTAGTATTCATTATGACTATGGCGATTAAAAATAATTATAAAGAAAAGAAAATTGTTGTTAAAGGTGCGCGAGAGCATAATCTAAAAAATATAAGTTTTGAAATCCCAAGAAATAAATTAGTTGTATTTACCGGTGTCAGCGGCAGCGGTAAATCTTCACTTGTTTTCGATACAATTTATGCCGAAGGACAGCGAAGGTATGTTGAAAGTCTTTCTGCTTATGCCCGTCAATTTCTTGAAAGAATGAATAAACCGGATGTTGATTTAATTCAAGGTATTAGTCCTGCGGTTGCTATTGAACAGAAAACCGGGGCAAAAAATACCCGTTCAACAGTTGGAACCACAACAGAAGTTTATGATTACCTGAGATTATTATTTGCCCGTGTTGGAAAAACAATTTGTTTTAACTGCGGCAAAGAAGTTAAAAAAGCAACTACCGGAACTGTTTCCGATTGGCTTGAAGAACAGCCTGAAGAAGCAAAATTTTATTTGACTTTTCCGCTGCATGTTCATGAAGGAACAACCGTGAAGCAGGAAATTGACTTGCTTAAAAAACGCGGCTTCTTTAGAATTTATTTCAATAAAAAAATGCATGACTTAAATGAAACGGAAGTTAATCCTAAAAAGAAAGATAAAATAAGAGTTGTTATTGATAGGTTCAAAATTAATAAAGGCAAAGTACGCGAACGCCTTGCAGATGCCATTGAAGTTACATTTAAAGAAGGTGAAAACCGTTTAGTTTTAATTAACGCAGATACGAATGAAGAAAAGCAATTTAATAAATTTTATGAGTGCTGCGGAATAAGATACGAAGAACCTGAACCAAGATTTTTTTCATTCAATAATCCTTTCGGTGCCTGCCCGGTTTGCCAGGGGTTCAGCAAAACAATTGGCATTGATATGAATCTTGTTGTTCCTAATCCAAGCTTATCAATTACAGAAGGTGCTATTGCTCCATTCCGCTCTGCAAAGTATAGCGCATATTTACGCGACCTTGTTCAAAATTCAAAAGAGTTTGGCATTTCATTAAATACTCCTTTTAAAAATTTGCCCGATGAACAGGTTAATCTTTTAAGAAAAGGTTTCGGTGACTTCATTGGAATTGATAACTTTTTTGAAAAGCTTGAAAACAAAACTTATAAAATGCATATAAGAGTTTTGTTAAGCCGGTATAGAGGATACTCAACCTGCAGTGCATGCAAAGGTTCGCGGTTAAGAAGGGAAGCGCTTCAAGTAAAAATTGACGGTAAATCTATATATGATGTTGTTAAAATTCCTATTGAACATTCGCTTGAATTTTTTGAAAAGCTGAAACTTTCAGATTACGATATGATGGTTGGGGAAAGAGTATTAAAAGAAATTATTAAAGCGTTTAACTTTTTTAAATAATGTTGGGATTGGTTATTTAACACTTGACCGATTGAGCAGCACTTTATCAGGCGGCGAAACGCAAAGAATAAATTTAGCAACTTCGCTCGGTTCTTCACTTGTCGGTACATTGTATGTCTTGATGAACCAAGTATTGGGCTTCATCCCAGAGACAATTTACGCCTAATAAATATATTGAAAAACTTAAGAGATATTGGTAATTCTGTTTTAGTTGTTGAGCATGACCCTGATATGATGAAGCATGCGGATATTCTAATTGATATGGGACCGCAAGCAGGCGAGCATGGAGGTGAAATAATTTCCATGGGTACTTATGATGATATCATCAAGGATAAAAACTCTTTAACCGGGAAATATTTATCCGGAAAGATATCAATTCCAATTCCTAAAAAACGAAATGAGAAGAAAACAAAGTCAATTAAAATAACCGGTGCAAGCGAACATAACTTAAAAAATATAAATGTTGAAATTCCGTTAAATAAATTTGTAGTAATAACAGGAGTCAGCGGGTCCGGTAAAAGCACTTTAATTCATGATATACTTTATGGCGGACTTGCAAAATATTTATTGATGAATCCATCAAAGATTGGAAAGTATGATGATATAACCGGCGGAGAATATATTGATGAAATAGAAATTGTTGATCAGTCTCCAATTGGAAAAACTCCCCGTTCAAATCCAATTAGTTATATTAAAGCTTACGAACATATTCGTGAATTGTTTGCGAGTACTCATCAGTCCAAAGCCCGAGGATATAAACCAGGTTATTTTTCATTTAATGTTCCTGGCGGAAGATGTGAAACCTGTACCGGAGATGGATTTATTAAAGTTGAGATGCAGTTTCTGGCTGATATTTATCTAGAATGTGAAGACTGCAAAGGAACCCGTTTTAAAAAAGAAATAAGAGAAATAACTTACCGCGGTAAAAATCTTGTTGATGTTCTAAATATGACCGTTGATGAAGCTGTAGAATTTTTTAAAGACAATGATAAAATATTAAAATATATTCAAGTGCTTGCGGAAGTTGGCCTGGGGTATTTAAAACTTGGACAGCCGTCAAACACTTTATCAGGCGGTGAGGCACAAAGAATTAAGCTTGCTTCACATTTGACCTCGCAGAGAGATAGAAAACATACATTATTTATTTTTGATGAACCGACTACCGGGCTTCATTTTGATGATATTTCAAAATTACTAAATTGTTTTAATCTTTTAATTGAAAGGACAAATTCAGTTGTTATAATTGAGCATAACATGGATGTTATTAAATGTGCAGATTATATCATTGATCTTGGCCCGGAAGCTGGAGAAAGAGGGGGTGAGATTGTTGCAGTTGGTACTCCTGAAGAAATAATTAAAAATGCAAACTCCTGGACAGGAAAATATTTAAAACAATACCTGGATTAAAAATTAATGGGATGGTATATTTTATTTATTGCAGGCCTTTTTGAAATTGCCTGGGCAATCGGATTAAAATACTCTGCAGGATTTACAAAACTCTGGCCAAGTGTATTTACAATTGCTAGCATGATTTTAAGCATGGGATTGCTTTCGATTTCCGTTAAATCTCTGCCGGTAGGAACTGCTTATGCTGTTTGGACTGGAATAGGAGCAGTCGGAACAGCAATACTTGGAATATATCTTTTTAATGAGTCTCATGATATTGCAAGATTATTTTTTATCTTTTTAATTGTGGTTGGAATAGTAGGATTGAAAGTTTTCTCTAATTAATTCAAAATTTAAAACTGTATTTAATATATGCCTAAACTAATCAGTGCCGGACTTTTAATGTTTAATGAATCGAAGAATGGATTGAAAGTATTTTTAGTTCATCCTGGCGGGCCTTTCTTTGCAAAAAAAGATGACGGATATTGGGGAATCCCAAAAGGGTTAATTGAGGATGGAGAAGAAATTATTTCTGCGGCTAAAAGAGAATTCGAAGAAGAGACTGGAATAAAACCAGCAAAAGATTTATTTCCATTAGGTACCATAGTTCAATCAAATAATAAAGAAGTGCATGCATGGGCATTTAAAACTGAAAATGATAAACCAATAGAAATTATCTGCAATACATTTGAAATGGAATGGCCGCCGCATTCAGGCAAAAAGCAAAAATTTCCCGAAGTAGACAAAGGAGAGTTTTTCACCATTGAAGAAGCAAAAATGAAAATGTATTCTGCACAACATCCGTTTTTAGAAAGATTACAAGAACACTTAAAAAATAATAAAGGTTCAAATTGAAAAGCTTAATTTTAATTACTATAACTATTACTTATAATTATTGCAACTCAAATTATTAAAACGCCTCGACAAAAAAACAAGTAAGATCCGGATTACGTTATTGTCATTCACGGTGGCGCTGGGACAATTAGCAAAGATTTACCTGACTCTGTAAAGCAAGCTTATACAAAATCTTTAAATGATGCTTTGATCTTAGGAAAGAATCTTTTAGAAAATGGAGAAAAAGGAATTAGATGTCGTTGAAAAAGTAATTAATTATTTAGAAGATGACCCAAAGTTTAACGCGGGTAGAGGTGCTGTTTATACATCGGAAGGCACACATGAAATGGATGCTTCAATTATGGATGGTAGCGATTTATCTTCCGGAGCTGTTGCGTGTGTTACAGGAATTAAGAATCCAATTTCACTGGCAAGATTAGTAAAGGAAAAAACAAAGCATGTTCTATTAGTTGGCAAAGGTGCAGAGAGATTCGCCAAAGAAATGAATGTACAATTTGAACCGCCAGAATATTTTGATACTCAAAATAGATATCAGCAATGGCAGGAATATATAAAAAATAAAAAAGGAACTGTTGGCTGTGTTGTTTTGGATAAATATGGAAACCTTGCCGCCGGAACTTCTACAGGAGGATTAACCGGTAAAATGCCGGGCAGGGTAGGAGACAGCCCTTTGATAAATGACGGCACTTACGCTAATAACAAAACTTGTGCTGTTTCTTGTACCGGTACTGGCGAGTTATTTATAAAAAATACTGTAGCTTATAATATATCTGCTTTGATGGAATATAAAAATTACTCTCTTAAAAAAGCAGCAGATGAAATGATTCATAAACGGCTTAACCCAGGTGATGGAGGATTAATTGCTGTTGATAAAGACGGAAACTATGTAATGAACTTTAACACAGAAGGAATGTTTAGGGGAGTTGCAAATTCTGATGGAAAGTTTGAAGTAAAAATTTGGGAATAAGTCCCACCAAACCTCCCTAAAGGGGAGGCTTTTCGAAAAATTAAACTTCGAGGTTTTCACTAATAAAAGTCAGACCAAACTTAAAAGCGGTTAAAAGTAAAAATGAGATTAACCCCTTAGGTTTTTTTTATTTCAAAAGAATTAATTTCTTCGTGTCAGAAAAACTTCCTGCTTGAAGCCTATAAAAATAAACACCACTTGGCAGATTGGTTCCATTAAACTGAACTTCATATTCCCCAGGAGATTTTTTTTCATTTACTAAAGTTGCTATTTCTCTTCCAAGTATATCATAAACTCGCAGTTGAACAGACGCATAGCGATGCATCTCTACGAATGGGACAGAGTATTTTATTCTCGTTGTTGGGTTAAATGGGTTTGGGTAATTTTGATAAAGAGAAAAAGTGTTCCTTAAAGTTTTAGGATTTTCTTTTGCAGAAACAATTGTTCCATAACTTTTATCATTAATAACAGCGCCGGTTAATTTCATATCATAAGAGAGACCAGTTTCCATTCTGGTGATACCAATACTATCTGAAATTAAAGACGACCAAGTATTAGCATTTTTCATCTTGAAATTCTTTTCATATTTCCAAATACATTTTCAAAATCAATGTCCAGAATAGCTCCTCTGCCCACTGTGTCCCCAATATTTTTAGAAAAATCATATAACAAATATTCTGTACTATCATCTGGAGAATATTGGTATATCTGGAATCCATTTTTTCGCAAATACCAGGCATCTATTATATAACCATGGTCTGATTTCAATAATACGTATGATTTCCCATTCGGCATAACTGTATCTTTCTCTGCTATAACATTGTCATACCCTAAAAAAGCGGAAACAGGATTAGGGTCTTCAATATTATTTACACTGTATTGCCATAAATCATTAATCTGGAGAGGGAAAGTAAAATCTTGTACTTGTCCAACATCATTTAAAGAAAAATTAAGAATAACATTTGTGGAATCGCGCATCCCAGTTAACCAAACCCGATTAGTATTATCAACATAATTGCCTTGGTTTAGTAAATAATCTGAAGTAAGCGGATAAATCTGAACATCTTCTTTTCCAATATTTTTGATTATGTATGAATTTATAATTGTTCTATAATCATTAATTATAGCATATTGATTACCTTCGTTATCGATAATAATTTGAGACATCAAAAAGCTCTGTGAGGTGAGATTAATCATTTGCTTTTCTACAATTCCTGAATCTTGGCTTGATATTGCATAGTGAAATTTACAAGAGTCTAAAAAGTTAGACTGCGTTACAAAAAATAATTCGACCATTCCATTGTGTGAAAATCTTGTTCTAAAATCCAGAGTATAAAATGCATCTGTGGAATCTAATTTAATTCCCTTTGTTTCAGAATAATGAAGTATAAAAATTCTATCTCCATCGTTACCGCCTTCCCATACACAATGTATCCCGCCTAAAGAATCAATATCCCATTTAAACCAATCTACCGGATGTTGTAATGAGTTATAATAATTCATTTTCAATGAACTCAATTCAACAGTTGATAAAATAGTTTTTCCTTCAATTTTTCTTAATGTTAGTATTGGATTTGTGTCACTTAATGAATGAGCCTGAATGAAAAGAATATATTTGATATCATTTGCGATTTTAATTTTTGGTAAAAATCCATTTCCAACAAATTGAGAATCCATGATTTCTCCATTAGATTCTCTTTTTTGATACCAAATTTTTCCTTGGAAGTTGGAAAAATGTGATTCCATCGAAGACGTATCTATTGGAATTACGTCCTCCCAAACATAATGAAGGACACCTTGATTATCGGTTGCAATTGAAGGTGATATACCATTTGGAATGGAAATAATTTTTTGAAAAGTTGAACCAGAAAGGTTTGCTATATTTAACATTGGAAGATGAACGTAAAGCGGAGGGGTATCGGATCCCTCAATATTTATTTTACTCCAAGCGACATAAAGTGAATCATTTAGTCCATATTTATAATCAATAGCAAATTCATCATATGTATAACTGAACGCATAACTTGATGAATATGCTGTATCGGGAAGAAGTATAGTAGTTATTGGTTTCGTTTTTGTATATTGAAAAAAATAAGGAATTGTTGTGCTACCCCATCGGTCAAAAAAGGGCCACTCCCAATTTGAATAATTCAGTCCATATATTGCAAAACCTTTAGGGGTTTGCATGATAGATGCAGTCGCTTTGTTGAGAGGCAGTTTCGGAAAAACTTCTTCATTTATTATTTGTGCATAACAAGGAAAGAATGTCAGACAAAAAGCAATCATACTCCAGAAAAATGTCAAATAATTCATATCATACTCCTTGCTATTAAAAGAGAACTTATTCTTATTGACAATTTAAAATGGGAACAATAATCAAGATTTTCATGAAAACTATAATATTTATTTTAATAGAATAAATTTCTTTGTATCCGAAAAACTTCCTGCTTGAAGACGATAAAAATATACTCCGCTTGAAAATCTACTCCCATCGAATTTAACTTTATGAGTACCTGGTTGTTGTTCTTCATTTACAAGGGTTGATATTTCTCTTCCAAGTATGTTATAAATCTTAAGAGAAACATAACTAGCGGACTGCTAACTTATAACTGATGACTGTGCTCGGATTAAATGGATTTGGGTAATTTTGATAAAGAATAAATTTATCCGGAAAAATTTTACTGTCGTTTACATTTGTTAAAATTGAATATTTGTATAGCCAAACACCAGTACCTTTTGTCCCAATATAAACATTAGTTGTATTATTATACTGGATTTTGCAGCACAACGATGGAAGTGACTTCATTAAGCGATTCGTCGTGCGGGATCTGGTATATCCCAATATTTGCCTCCATTTGTACTATGGAGAAAAACACCCTAATTTGAGTTTGATGACTATCATCAAAAAACCAGCCTCCGGCAAAAACATTCTCAGGATGAAGCGGATCAACAGCTACATTATTTATCAAAATTCCTCTTGATGAAAATATATCTTCCCATGACTCACCATTATCAGGTGTAAGAAAGATATGTTTATTCCAGCTAACATAAACTGAATCGGTATTTCTTGGATTTACAGCAACTGATGTTGCTGAACTACCTATATAACCGGTTAATGTAATTGCTTTCCATGACATTCCTCTATCTGTTGAACGGAATGCCATTGGAGTTGAATCGATATTGCCTGCCGCCCATGCTAATGTGCTTCCCCAGTGAGAATCAATATCAATTGAATTTATTATAGGCTGAATATTCAATTGTTTTATATCTGATTGAGTCCAATAATTATTTAACCTTGTGTAAATACCAAAATTAGTTCCTGCAAGAATTGGCTGTGGCGCAGTATGACCAGTGTAATAACAACTATTCAAAGTATTAATTCTGTTTACATTATTGCCAATGCCGCTGTCCGATTTACTCCAATTAGTATCTACAGGTATCCTTATTTCCCTACTAAAAATAATGGTTGAATCAGTATGATTATCTTGAGGTATTACTGCCGCATATAATCTCAAACCATCTGCCGGCCCAACACCCCAATGCTGGACAGTTAAAGCAGTGATTGATTTATCTTCAAGCCCCAAAGGAGTCCATGCACTATCAAAAGAAGCAGTTATCGATTTACTAAATACTCCATCCTCTTGAGTTCCGGCAAAAATAGAATTAAAATTATTTGGAAAATAATTATAGGAATCTTCTCCAGTTAAAGAAGTAATAATTTTATCCTGCAAACCAAATGGAACAAGTTGACCTGATTTACTTGTGTCGAATCTCCCGCCATTTTGAGTATAAAGTATTGTTCCTGAATCACCAACTGCAAAACCAATTTCTTTATTAATAAATGATATTGAATTTAATCTTTGGGTAGTCGGTGTTTTCTGTGAAATCCAATAGTCTCCTGCATCAGATGATTTCAATATTTTACCGTTCACTCCACAAGAATAAATATAACTAGATGAAGGGATAGTCAATCCGTATAATTCTCCAATTTCATTGGATGGTCCCACTGAATACCAATGTGAATCAGGCGGTTTTAATCTTATAATAGTTGAGGCTGCAATAAAATCCCCTTGCACCCCAACAATATAAGCAGTACCATCTTCTGAAAATTCTCCCTTATGAGCTGATTGAGCCCAGTCCATAAAAAAATCCGAGAGAGCCCCAATTGTGCCAGGGAGTTGAAGGATTTTCGGATTTCATAAAAAGAGAATCTGAAGTTAATGCAAAGATATCGTCATTAGTAATAAAGGAACCTTTTGATTTATAAATTAAATTAATGGGAGAATCACTTATTTTTTCCGATTTCCATGTTTTCCCGCTATCATTTGATTGATAAACGTAACCTGAATCATCGCCAATATATATTTTTTCAAAACCAAGAATAGTAACACAATTTAGTTTATTTAAAAACAGGTGTGTTTACAAATTGCCAATTAGAACCAGCGTCAGAAGTTATTAAAACACTATTACCAACTATAATTCCATTTTGTTTGTTGATAAAGAAAAAATTTTTCCAATTCAAAATACATGCTGGGCAATTTATAATGTTAACAGGTGGCACTGTGTTTGTCCAAGATTTTCCTGCGTCAGTGGTTTTAAGGATGGAACCACCTTCACCGGCGATTAAAGCAGTTGCTGAGTCCAGCATAACAACATCATTTAATTTTTCTTTTGTGTCTATTGTTTGTTTAATCCATTGTGGGTATGCAGTTTTAAAACTTAATGTTAAAATGCCGGCTAAGAGTAAAAACCATAGAGATAAAAAAGAATAAGTGTTTCTTTTCATATTGAACCTCTTAGACTAAATTATTTTTTATTTTAGTATATTTATTAATACTTAAATGAAATTGACACATTATTTGTTCCAAGATTAATCTCCTTGAATTACACTAATAACATTAAAGTTTAGAAAATTTTCTAGAAATTAATTATCAAATATTTGATAGTATATAAAGAATTTGATAATTGAATTAACGAGTTATTTCAAAGAATTACAGATTTAATCGTATAGAATCTATACTTTTATATTTCAATCAAAGTATAATTATTGAAAAGTGTTTGTTGAATTTTTGCCCCTCTCCCGGTAAAATTAAAATTGGAGGATTGATTTTGTAATAGAAAACTTGATTCAAAATTAATTTTTTATATAATTAATTTATTTGAATTAGCTAGAAAGTAACTTTTAAAAGTATGATTGTCAAAACTAAAAACCACTCTAAGGTTTTTAGATGAGAGTAATTTAAATGATTAAACAAATAAATTTTTTAACGATTTAAAGAAAGAACATTCATGAAAAGGCCAGAAAAAGGTGATTACCCGGAATATTTTGAAACATATTTTCAAAACATAAATGATGAAAATCCAATTGAGTTAATGGTATCACAAAAAAAAGAATTGCTTAATTTACTTTCTACAATAAATGAGAATGAAGCAAATTATAGTTATGCCGATGGAAAGTGGAGTATTAAAGAAGTGCTTGGCCATTTAATTGATTCAGAAAGAGTATTTTGTTACAGAGCTGTTGCAATTGCCCGTGGAGAAACGCAACCTTTGCCCGGATTTGAACAAGATGATTATGTTAACAGTGGTAATTTTAATTCACGACATTGTCAGACCTTATTGATGAGTATCAAAAAATTAGAGAAGCTCCATTCCACTATTTAAAAGTTTTAACGAAAAAACTATGATAAAAGGGGGGTTGCGAATCATAATCCTTTAACAGTACGAGCAGTATTGTTTTTAATCCCTGGGCATGAAAAACATCATTTAAATATTTTAAAGGAAAGATATTTAAAAGATTAAAAAATTGAATTATGAATAATGAAAGTTTGTATGGAAACTTGAGCTTGAACATAAACTTACACTTGAACTTAAATTACTTTGTAAATCTCTTTTAAGATTTTATCTGTAGCGCCTAAATTCTCTTTAACGAATTCATAAGAGAGTCTCCCTTTTTCTTTTCTAAGTTCATCATTTTTGAATAGTAGTCTCATTTGCTTATATGCATCGCGTCGGTTCATAATTAAAATACCGCCACCGCGTTTTAACAGCTTCTGAGTTTCCTGGGAGTTTTCAATTTTTGGGCCCGAATAGAACCGGCACCCCATATACCGCAGCTTCAAGTACATTATGAATATTTTGTTTAAAGCTACCTCCAATAAAAGCTGCATCAGCGTAAGTGTAAAGTGTCAACAAAATTCCAATTGAGTCAACAATTATTACCCTTTCGTCTTTATAATTATTTAGATGAGAAAATCTAATTGTCTTAAGCTGCCTGCTGAATTCATTTTCAATTCTATCAAGATGTACTAAAGTTGGTTCATGCGGAGCAATTATTAATAAAACATCAGGGTCAAATTTTGCAAGCTTTATGAAAGCGGGAATTATAACATCTTCATCTAATCCCCAAGTGCTGCCGGCGACCAATATTTTTTTGTCTTTTAAAACTTCATCTTTAATTAGATTTCTATTTTTTGCCAATAAGCTTCTCTGATAAACTCTATCAAATCTTGTATCGCCTACAACCATTAGTTGATTATCGGTGCAATCGAAGCTTTTAAATCCTTTTGAATCAATTTGGGAGACAGTTAATATTTTTGAAACATCTTTGAATAAAATCTTATGAAAATTTTTTATTATAGGAAATTTTCTTGGTGAACCGGGTTTCATTGTTGCATCAATAAGATAGGAGGTAACGCCCTCCTTTTTCATTGACCAGATGTGATTTGGCCAAATATCATATCTCATTATTATAGCCAAATCGGGTCTTGCAATAGTTATAAATTTTTTAGCATTGGCTTTTGTATCGAAGGGAAGATAAGAAACAAGATCAGCATAAGGATATTTTTTAGAATTCTCTAAGCCGGAAGGTGAGAAAAAAGTAACTAAAATATTTATGCTGCTGTCTTTTTTTAATTCTTCAATTACCGGTTTTGCTTGCTCAAATTCACCAAGAGAAGAAGAATGGAACCAGACTAATTTTTTTGATTTATCCAGGGCAGCGGCATTTAATATCAGCTCTTCAAAAATTCTTCTCCTGCCGACGATGCCACGCCTTACTTTTGAATTAAATATTCCTATCAGTCTGACAAAAACAAAAAGAGTAGGAACTATTAAAATGTTATAAAAAAATGACCAGATTTGTTTCATTCAGAATTAATTAGAAGCATTAATTTTTCAAAAGCCTGCCCGGGTTTTAATTCTAACATACATTTAAAATGTCCTTTAGGGCAGCTTTCTCTACCAATATGGGAACAAGGCCTACAAGATAATGAATTGTTTTCTAAAATAGAATTACGGTTTTTATAAGGAGTAAATCCAAATTCTTTAACTGTTGATCCAAATATTGCCAGAACCGGAACTTTAACAGCACATGCTACATGCATCAGACCGGAATCATTACAAACAATGGCTTCACATTTTTTCATATCTGCCGCAGTTTGTATGATGTTATCATCATTGCTTAAATTTATCGAACCAGGAATAGAAGTTGAAATTTTATAACAAACATCTAAATCACTTTTCCCGCCAAAGAGTACTGTCCGGTAGCTTTTTTCATTCAATAAATTTCCTAGTTGAATGTAATATTCTTCCGGCCACATTTTTGTATAGTGGCGGGAGCCGGGACAAAAGCCGACATATTTTTCATTTGCCTTAAATTCATTCGAAGGTTTTTCATTTGTAAAAATATCAAGCCCTTCATCGTCAAGATTTAATCCACTTATTGTTTTAGCATATCTTGCCGGAATCTGTAAAGCATTTTTTAGATTATTTATTTTAAATTTTACAAGTAGCATTTTATGAAAAGTTTTTTTATCAAACGTAACTTTTGGAGCTTTAAGTTTAGTGGCTATTGAAACTGACCTTAAATTATTCTGAAGATCAACAATCAAATCATATTTCTGAACTGCTAATCCTTTTACCAATAGTTTTTTTTCAGATTCATCATTTTCATAATAGAATATTTGACTGATATGTGGATTATGACTTAAAATATCTTTGTATTGACTTCGAAGCAAAAAATCTATTTGTAAATGTGGATATTGTTTTTTTAATGATCTTAAAAGAGGAGTAGTAAGGATGATATCTCCCAAAGAACTCAAACGGATAATTAAAATTTTATTCAAATGCTTTAAATCCAAAAAAAACCTTCATTTAATCGAGCAATAATTTAAATATTTCATTTTACCTTAACAATTGTTTATTTATCGAAAAAAATCTCAAAATAAATTTGATTTTACTTTTTAATTGGGTTTGAAGTTCAGCCTGATCTATTTATTTTTACAGTCAAAAAAAATAGGGACCTAATATGACAACTTTACCTTCTCCATCCACTAAAAATTTTCCGGATGATTCCCTGGAAAAAAAGGTTTATAATATTGTAGAAAGTCTAAGTGAGTATCTTCCGATTTTAAATGATAGAAACAGACTTGGTTTTTCATTGTATAAATATTTAAAAGGTGAAGGTGATAGCCCGGAAATATTGGTTAAAAGTACTAAAATTAAAGTTACGGGAATTACCGAAGAAGAGCTTGCCAATAAAATTAAAAATGAAATAAGCAAAATAGAAAAAACTTAAAATCCGGTTTAATAATACATTTATATTGTTCTTCTTTGTACCTTTAAGTATCGTTTAATTAATATAGAAATTAAACTGCTTTCCCAATTTCCTGGTCTTTGTATTGGAGCTGATAGAGTTTATAATAAATTCCTCTTTTTGCGAGTAACTCCTGATGATTTCCAGTTTCTCTTATTTCACCTTTGTGCATTACTATTATTTTGTCTGCACTTTGTATAGTCGACAATCTATGCGCAATTACTATTGCAGTTCGTCCGACTAATAATTTTTCAATAGCTTTTTGAATTAGTATCTCTGTTTCAGTATCAACGCTTGAAGTTGCTTCATCGAGAACTAAAATCTGCGGGTCAAATGCAAGTGCACGGGCAAAAGAAATTAATTGTTTTTGACCTACGCTTAATGTTGCACCTCTTTCTTTTACTTCTTCATCAAATTTATTATCTAATTCTTCTATAAATTTATCTGCACCGACAATTTTTGCTGATTCTTTTAATTTCTCTAAAGGAATATCATTGTTGCTCATGCTGATGTTGGATTTGATTGTACCGGAAAATAAAAATACATCTTGCAGAACAATAGAGATGAATTTTCTCAAATCGCTTTTATTCATTGTACGAATATCAACGCCATCGATTAATATTGAACCTTTATTGATATCGTAAAACCTGGTAAGAAGATTTAATGATACTTGTTTTTCCGGCTCCTGTATGTCCAACAATTGCGATTGTTTCACCCGGATTAATTTTGAAATTAATATTCTTCAAAACATAATCTTCTTCATTATAAGCGAACCAAACATCTTTAAATTCTACTTCACCTTTAACTTTTTCAACTGTAGCTGGCTTTTCGGGATTATTGATTAAAGTATTGTTATCAAGCAGCTTAAATATTCTTTCTGATGATGCCATTGCTGTCTGCATAATATTATATTTTTCAGAAAGGTCACGTATTGGACGGAAAAACATTTCAGTGTATTGAATGAATGCTAAAAGTACGCCAACAGTTAAAGTACTGCGAACAACTTCTCCGCCGCCGTACCAAATTATCAATCCAAAAGCTATTGAACTTAAAAGTTCCACGCTTGGATAAAATATTGCGTAATAAAAAATTGATTTAATATTGGCTGTCCGGTAATCATTATTGATTTTTGAAAACTGTTTTTGTTCTTCTTTTTCTTTATTAAAAATTTGAACTACATTCATTCCGGTTACATGTTCCTGCATATATGAATTTAACCTTGCAAGATGAAGTCTAACATCACGGTAGCTTTCCCGTACCTTTTTTCTAAAAAGGAAAGTACCATAGATTAAAACCGGAAGCACAGATAAAGTAACAAGAGATAATCTAACATCCATATAAAACATGAAAACCAAAATCCAAATAATATTGAATATGTCGCTGAAGACCATTACAATTCCAGAAGAGAAAAGTTGATTTAAAGATTCAACATCATTTGTAGTTCTTGTAACTAATCTTCCAATTGGAGTTTTATCGAAAAATTTTAATGCAAGCTTTTGAGTATGTTTAAATATTTGAGTACGTAAATCATAAATGGTGCGCTGTCCAAGGTACTGAGTGTAATAAGTTAAAAAATATTGCATTACCGTTTGAAGAAGTAAGAATCCGAATAAGAAGTAAACTAATTTTTATTAATCCCGAGTAATCACCATTAGCAATATATTTATCAACTGCAATTTGTGTTAGCAACGGCCTGACAGCAGGCTAAAGCGGCAATTACAATATTTAAAAGAATAGCAAAAATGACGTACTTCTTATATGGTCTTATGTAACCTAAAAGACGTTTCATCAATTTAGAATCGTATGCCTTGCCTAAAACCTCATCTTCGCTTTTATAATCTTGAGCCATAAATATTTAACTGATTTTCCTTTTTGTTATGTATTTATCAAACCTTATGATATTCCTTATTATTAAAAAAGTTATTTATGTTTTCAATTGTTGTATCCATTATTCTTTCAACTGCTTCAATGGAATCAAAAGCCATGTGCGGCGTTATAATTACATTTTCCATCCGTAGTAAAATATTCCTTTTTAAAATTGCTTCAAGATGATTGACTTCAACATTTTTAGTTAACATTTGGTTCTCATCTTTAACTAACTCCTCACCTTCAAAAACATCAAGGCCGGCACCGCCGAAAATTCCTTCTTCAATTGCATAATACAAAGCTTCAGGTTGTATAATTGCGCTACGAGCTGTATTTATAAACAAAGCTCCTTTCTTCACATTCTTAACATTGCTCATATTTATTAAATGATGAGTTGAAGAATTATAAGGACAATGCAAACTTATAATATCAGAATTTTCTAAAAGCTGATTTAAGCTTACATATGTAAATTCCATTAATTCAGCTAATGTATGATTTGGTCGAGCATCGTGAACAATGATTTTCATCCCAAATCCTTTTGCCATTTTTATCACGTGCATTCCTATGCTGCCGGCACCAATTACTCCAAGTGTTTTTCCTCGTAAATCAAACCCCTGCAAACCCTGCAGAGAAAAATCATTTCTAATGGTTCTTACGTAAGCTTTATGAAGATTCCTTGAAAGTGCAAGTATCAAGGCGAATGTATGTTCTGCAACAGTATTTTCACCGTAATAAGGAACATTTGCGACAGCAATATTCTTCTTTTTTGCGGATTGCAAGTCAATATGATTGAATCCGGTACTTCGTGTTGCAATCAGCTTTAACTTTTTACCTTTGGCAAAAACTTTAGAATCAATTTTAGAATAGATAAAAGGTGAAATAACATTTACATCTTTTATTAAATCTGAATTACTTTCATTTAATTCATCTTTATAAAATCTTAGTTCAAAACTTTTATCAAACTGTCTTTTTATATAAGCTTTTTCTTTTTGATTAACTTCAAAAAACGCTATGATTATTTTATTCATGGTATTTAAATCTCTTCCAATTCTTTTTCGAGCAACTGCTTGTAATGAATGTCGGCATATATACCGCCGAGTTTTACTAATTCTTCATGCTTTCCTTCTTCTGCAATTTTCCCATTTGATAATACAATTATTTTATCCGCGTTTTGAACAGTTGAAATTCTATGACTTATAATTATACTTGTTCGGTCTCTCATAAAAACTTTAAGCTGCTGAAGAATATCTTCTTCAGTATGCGTATCAACAGCAGAAAATGAATCATCTAAAATTAATATTTTGGGATCGATTGCTAGTGCACGTGCTAATGATGCTCTTTGCTTTTGTCCGCCCGAAAGTGTTATTCCTCTTTCCCCAACTATCGTATCATAGCCATTTGTAAAAGTTGCGACATCTTTATCAAACTGAGCAATTTTTGAAGCTTCAACAACTTTATTCTTACTAATTTCTCTTAGCCCATAAGATACATTATTTAATAGCGTATCTGAAAATAAAAAAGATTCCTGTTGAACTAAGCCAACATTTTTTCTTAAAACTTCCAAGGGAATATCTTTAACATTATGTCCGTCAATTAAAAGTTCACCGCCGGTCACATCATACAAGCGGGGAATTAAATTAATCATTGTTGTTTTACCTGCGCCTGTATATGCCATAATAGCTAAAGTAGTTCCAACAGGGATTTTCAAATTAATATTATTCAAAATTTCAGGATGATTTTCGGAATAGCGAAATGAAACATTCTTAAATTCAATTTCACCTTTGAGTGTATTAATATTTGTTTTTGTGTTTTCGCTGTCTTGAATTTCAAACTCTTCATCCAAAATTTTATTTAACCTTTTCATACTTGCTTCCGCTTGCTGGATAATATTAACAACCCATCCAAGTGCAATCATCGGCCAGATCAAATACCCGAGGTAAACTAAGAAAGCTGTTATCTCACCAAGATCCATGCTTCCATCAATAACTTTTCCACCGCCGACCCAAATAACTATTATTATTGAGAACCCGGTAATTAAAAATAAAATTGGTTGAAACAATGCTTGAATTTTTACCATATCCATGTTGCGATTTAAAAAATTCCTGACTGAGTTTATTGAATTCTTTTATTTCATTTTTCTCTCGCACATATGATTTTATTACTCGAATACCTGAGAAATTTTCTTGAGCTTTTGTAGTTAGCTCAGAAAACTTTTCTTGTATTAAAGTGAATCTTTCATGGATGAGCTTTCCAACTTTAAAAACTAAATAGGAAAGTATTGGCAATGGTAGCAAAGCGTAAATCGTCATTGAAAAATTTAAAGAGACAAGTATGCTTATAATAATGATTAATCTTATAGTAGTATCTGTTGAATACATAACTGCCGGGCCGAGAAACATCCTGACTGCATTAACATCATTAGTAGCATGAGCCATAATGTTGCCGGTGGAGTTGTTTTGAAAGTAACGCAAAGGAAGTTTTTGAATGTGGTCCCAAAAGTCATAGCGTAAATCGTACTCAATCTCGCGTGAAACTACGATTATAGTTTGCCGAATAAGAAAGCGGAAGAGTCCGCCGAAAAATGCTGCACCAACAATCATCAGGGCATATTTTACAAGAAGCTGAGTATCAACCGATTTGTCGATTGAGTTAATAGCGTTTTTCATTATGATTGGGATGTAAAGGGTGCCGGCATTCGAAAGCAGTATAAACAAAAAGCCTAAAAAAAGTTTAGTCTTATAGCGTACAAAATATTTTTTTAGAGTTACAAGGTTCTTCATAAATAAGTTTCAAAAAATACAAAGAAAAATTTTATAAATTCCCCTTAACTCAATTTCACTTGATATTAATCAAATATTACAATTGTAATTGAAAGAGTTGGAATGAATGTTAAAAAGATAAAGAACTAATCAATAAACTCAAAACCGGTATATTTTTGCAGAGCTTTAGGAACAATAATCTTACCTTCAGGTGTTTGGTAATTTTCAAGAATCGAAACCATCAATCTGCTTGTTGCTAAACCGGAACCGTTTAATGTGTGAACAAATTCCAATTTTTTAGTTTCTTCATTTCTAAATCGAATATTTGCTCTGCGTGCCTGGAAGTTTTCAAATGTGCTGCATGAAGATGCTTCAAGCCATTTGTTTTCAGCAGGCGACCAGGTTTCAATGTCATAGCATTTAGCTGCGGAGAAACTTAAATCTCCGGTACATAACAATAATATTCTGTAAGGAATTTTAAGTGCTTTAAGAATATCTTCAGCATCAGTTACTAATAGTTCTAATTCGTTTAAGGAGTTTTCCGGCTTAACAAATTTCACCATTTCAACTTTGTTAAACTGATGAACTCGTAAAAATCCTTTTGATTCTTTTCCATAAGAACCAGCTTCTCTTCTGAAACATGCTGAATAGCCTACATATTTTATGGGCAAATCACCTTCACTCAAAACATCATTTCTATAAATATTTGTAATAGGAACTTCCGCAGTTGGAATAGGGAAGAGGCCGTCTTTTTCTATGGCATACATGTCGTCTTCCATCTTAGGAATTTGACCGGTTCCTTTCATCGAATCTCTATTAACCAAAAAAGGCGGAAACACTTCGCTGTATCCATGATATTGGAGATGGTAATCAAGCATAAAATTAATTAAGGCTCTTTCAAGAGTCGCTCCTTTGCCTAAATAAACAGGAAAACCCGAACCTGAAATTTTAGCTCCTCTTTCAAAATCCAATATTTTTAATTTCTTGCCAAGTTCAATATGATCTAAAACTTTTTCTTCATTCTTAAATGAAAATTCTTCCGGAAGCCATTGACGAACTTCAACATTTTCTGCTGCCGATTTTCCAACCGGAACAGATGAATGAGGAATGTTCGGGATGTACATTAATATATCATCCAATTGTTCCTGAACATTCTTTAAGTTTGAATCGAGTTCTGCGATTTGGTCGGATACTCTTTTCATTTCTGCAAGCACTGAGGAAACATCCTGCCCGGCTTTTTTCATCTGTGGTATTTGAGAAGAAACTTGGTTGCGTTGAGATTTTAATTCATCTGCTTGTACAATTAAATTTCTTCTTTCTTCATCAAGTTTAAGCACTTCATCCACGCGGCTTTTTTCATTTTTATTTTCAACGCCTTGTTTTACTAACTCAGGATTTTCACGTATAAATTTTAAATCGAGCATATATTTTTTGACTTTTGAATTTTGTTATTTGACTTATTTAACTACAATATTAAAAATTTTATTCTTCACAAAGATTTCTTTAACTATCTGTTTCCCATCAATGTGTTTGGCAACTTTTTCATCTTCCAAAGCAAGTTTTTTAACAATATCTTGCTCACTGTTATTTGCTACAGAAATAGTTGCGCGTAATTTACCATTAACCTGCACTGCAATATTAACTTCATCTTCTATTAAAGCTTTTTTGTCAACTTCAAACCAAACCGGCTTTGAAAATAGCGAATTTTCATTTCCAATTAATTGCCAACATTCTTCTCCCAGATGTGGAGCAACAGGTGCCAAGAGTACAGCAAATCTTTTTAATGTGTAACTCTGAATTTCAACAGAACATTTTTCCAAATTTTTTATCAGCTCATTCAGTAATTCCATCAAAGATGCAATGGCTGTGTTGAATCTGAAATTAACTATTTCTTCATCATACTTATTGATTGTCTGATTTATCTTTTTATAAACAGATTTTTCTTCTCCGGATAATTTTTTAATTTCATAAATATCTTTTGATTGAACACTTTTAATATTTGCAGAAAATCTTTCAAACAAATCATAACTTCGCTGCACAAATCTGTCTGTGCCGGAAATTCCCTTATCACTCCAGTCTCCTCCAAGTTCATAAGGGCCCATAAACATCAAGTACAGTCTGAAAACATCCGAACCATAATTAACTGTAAACTCATCGGGGTTTACAACATTACCTTTCGACTTAGACATTTTAGCACCTTGATTAGTAATTGTGCCTTGATGAATTAAGTTTTTAAAAGGTTCATCTGATTTTGTTAATCCAATATCTCTTAAAAATTTATGAATGAATCTTGCATATAATAAATGCATTGTTGCGTGTTCAGCGCCGCCGACATACATATCAACTGGAACCCATCCGTCGGCAAGATTTGTATTTATTGCTGAATCCTTTTCATCTGGATCAAGATAACGGAAATAGTACCATGAGGAATCAACAAAAGTATCCATTGTATCTGGATCGCGTTCTGCTTCTTCGCCGCATTTAGGGCATTTAACGTTCATAAAATTTTTGTTTGAAACTAAAGGAGATTTACCATCTCTTTTAAATTCAACATCATAAGGAAGCTCAACCGGTAAATCTCTTTCATCAACCGGTACTTCACCGCATTTAGGACAATGAATAATCGGAATTGGTGTTCCCCAATAACGCTGCCGTGAAATCAACCAATCTCTTAAACGATAATTAATTTTACTTGTTCCGATTCCATTTTCTTCCAGCCATTTAATAATATTATCTTTAGCCTCTTTTACGTGAAGTCCATTAAGAAATTCACTATTAATAGCCGGGCCATCTTCGGTATAAGCTTTACCTTCAAAATCTTTCGGTGTTTGTACGGTTCTAATTATATCTAATCCAAATTTCTCAGCAAACTGCCAGTCGCGTTCATCTTGACCTGGAACAGCCATTATTGCACCTGTACCATAAGTAGTTAAAACATAATCGGCAATCCATATTGGAATTTTTTTATTATTGACCGGATTTATTGCGAAAGCACCTGTGTTAACCCCGGTCTTTTCTTTTACAGTTGAAGTTCTGTCAATTTCAGACATAGATTTAATTGATTCACGGTATTCTTCAACTTTATTTTTGAATTCGTCTTTTGTTATAACGTCAACCAAAACATGTTCAGGAGCGAGGACCATATAGGTTGCCCCAAACAAAGTGTCCGGACGAGTCGTAAAAATTTTAATTTTCTCTTTGTGCCCATCAACTTTAAAATTTACTTCGGCGCCGATACTTTTCCCTATCCAGTTTCTCTGCATCAGCTTTGTTTTTTCAGGCCAATTTATAGTATCCAATCCGGATAACAATTCTTCAGCATAATTCGTAATTTTGAAAAACCATTGAGTTAGATTTTTCTGTATTACAATCGCTCCGCATCTTTCACAAGTTCCATCAGGTTGAACCTGTTCATTTGCCAAAACTGTTTGGTCATTTGGACACCAATTAACCGGTGCATTTTTTCTATAAGCCAAGCCTTTTTTATAAAGCTGAAGAAATAACCATTGATTCCACTTATAATACTTAGGATCGCAAGTCATCAATTCAGCATCCCAGTCATACATGCAGCCCATGTGCTTTAACTGAACGCGAATATCATCAATATTTTTTATTGTACTGTCGTAAGGATGGATACCGGTTTTGATTGCATAATTTTCTGCCGGAAGTCCGAAAGCATCATAACCCATCGGTTCAAAAACATTAAAGCCTTTAAGTTTTTTAAATCTTGCCCAGGTATCTGTGGGGCCGTAATTATACCAGTGCCCGCAATGCAGCTTTGCACCGGAGGGATAAATAAACATTACGAGCGTATATAATTTATTATCTATTGAAGAAAGGTCAGTTTGGAAAATTTTACTTTCTTCCCAATGTTTTTGCCATTTTTTTTCTATTTCAGCAAATGGATATCGCATAAATTTTTCTTATAAGGGTTAAAAAATTGAATCATAAATTTATCTAAATTAGAAGGGAATTCAAATTGAAGTATTTATCTCTTTTTTATTAAGTTTGAACTTTCTAATAACTGAAATTTACACTCATTATGCAATATTTTGAATCAAATTATTTTACATACAAAAACAATAAACTCCATTGTGAAAATGTTTCTATTGAAGAAATAGCCAAGTCGGTCGGAACACCGGTTTATATTTATAGTAAGAAATTTTTTACCGATAGATTCAATGAATTTAATGAGGCATTTAAAGAAATTCCTCACACTATTTTTTATGCTTCAAAGTCTAATTTTAACTTAAGTGTTATTAAAGCTTTTTATGAATTAGGTGCAGGCATTGATGTAAATTCTGAAGGAGAATTGTACAGGGCACTCAAAGCCGGTGCTGATCCTAAAAGAATGATAATGAGCGGGGTTGGAAAAACTTCTCGTGAGATTCAGTTTGCATTAGAAAATAATATATTAATGATAAAAGCGGAATCTGAAGAAGAAGTTGAAATGATCGATGAGATTGCTGGTAATATCGGGAAAAAAGCAGAAGTTGCGATCAGAGTAAATCCTGATGTTGATGCAAAAAGTCATCCTTACATTTCAACAGGATTAAAGCAAAATAAGTTTGGAATAAATTCTACAAATGCGTTAAGGATTTTTAAAAATGGTGAAAAATATAAAAATATTACTTTTGCCGGAATAGATATGCATATCGGTTCACAGATAACCTCAATATCTCCTTTAGCGGAAGCAGTAGAAAAATTATCGCAAGTTTATTTTGAATTAAAATCATCCGGAATAAAACTTAAACACTTTGATGTAGGCGGTGGAATTGGCGTAAAGTATAATGAAGAAAAACCATTTTCTTATTCAGATTATGCAAACGCGATTCTTCCTACATTAAAAAAACTTGACTGCGATATTTTCTTTGAACCAGGAAGAACTTTAACTGCAAACGGAGGTATTTTAGCGACAGAGGTTTTATATACTAAAAATAATAATGATAAAAATTTTATTGTAATTGATGCAGCCATGACCGATCTATTACGCCCAAGTATTTATGGAGCTTATCATCATGTGCAGCCTGTTGGCATAAATGGAAATGAAAAAGATATAAATGCCGACATTGTTGGCCCTGTATGTGAGACAGGTGATTTTATTGCTAAGAATAGAGAGATTTCTGAAAGTAAAAGAGGAGACTATCTTGCAATTATGTCTGCTGGTGCATACGGAATGACAATGGCATCAAACTATAATGCCAGAAGGCGCGCTCCGGAAGTTATGGTTGATGGAGACAAGTTTAAAATTATTAGAAGCCGGGAAACATTGGATCATTTATTATTTGACGAGGTAGAGAAAATACAATAGACCACGGATCAAACGGATAAAAAGATTGGCTTAAATCCGCGAAGATCTGTTTAATTCGTTAAATCAGTGTTCTATTCTAAAAAAAATCAGAACAATCTCAATATAAAATTTATATGCAAAGAAGAAATTTTTTAAAATCCGTTTCATTGTCAGCTTTAGCAATTCCGACAATTTCCGGGAAAACATTTTCAAACTTAGTTCCCGCTTCAAACAATATAATTAAACCCAAAAGATTAAAAAAAGGTGATACACTTGGGCTAATTGCTCCAGGTAGTTTTATTAATGAAGATGAACTAAAAGAATCGATTGAAAATTTAGAGACATTAGGATTTAAAGTCGTATATACTAAAAATATTTTAGCAAGATACGGCTATTTTGGCGGAACAGATGAACAAAGAGCTTCTGATGTAAATGAAATGTTTAAAAGGACAGATGTTGACGGAATTGTTTGCGCACGCGGCGGCTGGGGATGTTCACGAATTCTTCCGTTGCTTGATTATGATATGATTAAAAATAATCCTAAAGTATTAATCGGCTACAGCGATGTTACTGCTTTGCTTTATGGAATATTTAAAGAGACTGGACTAGTATGTTTTCACGGTCCAGTAGGAATATCAACTTTTAACGAATACAGCGTTGATTACTTTAGATGGGTTTTAATGGAACCCCAGGAAACACTTACTTTGTACAATCCTCATTATGATAAAAACAAGAACGGTGAAGAGTATTTCCCTTTTACCATTAGAAGCGGTAAATCTTCGGGACAATTGGTTGGAGGCAATCTCTCGATTGTCGTATCATTGATTGGAACACAATACGATATAGATAGCGAAAACAAAATAGTTTTTTTAGAAGAAGTGGGTGAGCAGCCTTATAGAGTCGATAGAATGCTTACTCAAATGATTGAAGCCGGAAAATTTAAGAATGCTAAAGGGATAATGCTTGGAGTATTTGAGGACTCAAAACCAAATCCAAGAAAATCCGGCATTAGTTCTTCATTTAGTTTAGATGAAGTTTTATTTGATAGATTGGCTAAGTTAAAAGTGCCAACAGCTTATGGGATGTCTTTTGGACATATTACCAATAAATTTACTTTGCCGTTTGGGATAGAAGCTGAGTTTGATTCTTTAGCACAAACTTTAACCTTACTTGAGCCTGCAGTAGTTTAAAACTATATTCCATCTTTAGAATAAATTAATTTATACAAATGTTTGCCGAAATTGTATTCCCGCTTCCTTTTAGAAATTCATTCACTTATTCAATCCCGAAAGAATTTGAAAAAGATATTGCAATTGGCATCCGGGCGGTTGTGCCTTTTGGAAAAAGAACTCTAACCGGATATATCATTAAGCTATCTGAAAAAACTGAAATTAAAGAAGAAATAAAACCTATTTATGATATTTTAGATGACAAACCAATTTTTACTAAAAATTCACTAAAATTTTATAAATGGATTTCCGACTATTATTTATCATCTCTAGGGGAAGCATTAAAGCTTGCTGTGCCATATGGAACCGATATTGAATCTAAAAGAAAATTAATCATTGATTATAAAACTGTTGAGAGACTTTTACAAAATGAAAAAGATAAAAAGACAATTCGCTCAAAGATTTTAAAAGTGTTATCTGAAAAAGATGAAATAAGCTTTACATATCTTCAAAAAACAATAAAGAAAAAAAATATTTATTCGGTTGTTAGAAGCCTTGAAAAAGAAGGCGCTTTAATTACACTTAATGAAATCGGTGATGCTAAAGTAAGAGTAAAAAAAGCAAACTATGTTAAACTTGCCAAGCCCGTTTCTGAAGTTTATGAATTTATACCAGAAATTGAATCGAGATCACCTAAGCAAGTTAGTATTCTTCTTGAATTAATTTCAAAAAGGAAAAAGGATGTTAGGCAGTCAGTTCTTTTAAAAAAGACAGGAGCTTCTCAATCTTCAATTCAATCTTTGGTGACAAAGGGAATGATTACTGTTTTTGAAAAAGAAGTAGAAAGAAGATACTCCGAAAGTTTTTCGGAAGAACTTATTGAATTTAAGCTTTCAAAAGATCAGCAAAATGCAATTAGCGAAGCAGAAAAATTTTTAACTATAAAGAAGTTTCAAACTTTTTTATTGCATGGGGTAACGGGGAGTGGCAAAACCCAAGTTTATATTGAACTGGTAAAAAAAGTTTTAGCTGCAAAATCAAACAGCTTTGCTGCTTGTCCCGGAAATTTCTTTAACTCCTCAAATTACTTCAAGACTAATAAATAATTTTGGTGAAACAGTAACGGTACTGCACAGCCGCATGTCAATTGGTGAGCGTTACGATTCGTGGAGAAAAATTTTAAATGGAAAATATAAAGTTGTCATCGGTGCCCGTTCTGCATTGTTTGCACCATTAAAAAATATAGGACTGATTGTAGTTGATGAAGAGCATGATGCAAGCTATAAGCAAAGCGACATTATTCCCAAATATAATGCACGGGATGCGGCTGTAATTCTTGGTACAAATCATAATTGTCCTGTTTTACTTGGTTCAGCCACTCCCTCAATTGAAAGTATGTACAATACAAAGACTGGAAAATATAAATTACTTGAGCTGCCTGAGAGAATTGACAATGCTCAACTGCCTCTTATTGAATTAGTAAATGTGTCTGTTGAACAGAAAAAGAAAAGAATGGAAAGTGTTTTTTCCAAAGTTTTACTGGATAAAATTGAAAACAGATTAAAGAAACAAGAGGGAGTAATAATTCTTCAAAACAGGAGGGGATTTTCAACCCAGCTTTATTGTGATGACTGCAATGAAATTGAAACTTGTGAAAACTGTTCTGTTTCAATGGTGTATCATATAAATAAAAATATTTTGCAGTGCCATTATTGCGGATTGATTAGGGAAGTGCCCAAAGCCTGTACACATTGCGGATCACTTTCTATAAAATATTTTGGGATGGGAACTGAAAGAGTAGAAGATGAACTTGAATTTTATTTTCCTAAAGCTTCGATTAAAAGAATTGATTCGGATTCAATTTCAAGAAAATCTTCTTTAAGTAAAATTCTAACTGAATTTGCAAAAGGGGATATTGATATTTTAGTGGGAACGCAGATGGTTTCAAAAGGATTGGATTTTTCACGGGTTACTTTAGTGGGAGTAATTTCTGCAGAAACTACTTTATGGCTGCCGGATTTCCGTGCTGACGAAAGAACTTTCCAACTGCTTACACAAGTTTCCGGCAGGGCTGGGAGAAGTAAAGTAAAGGGAGAAGTGGTTATTCAAACGCAAAATGAAAAACACTTTGCGCTTCAAAAAGTTTTGCAAAATGACTACAAAGGTTTTTATAATAAGGAAATTATTGATAGAGAAAAAATGGGTTATCCTCCTTTCACACATATCGCATTGATTGAAGCAAAAGATACAAATGAACAAAAAGCACGCGGCGCTATAACAGATTTTTTTAAAGAGCTTACGGCATACAGAAAATGGCTGAATATTTCTACTCCAACCACAGCTTTAATTGCCAAGCTAAAAGGAAATTACCGGTTTCATATTTTAGTTAAAAGTTCAAAAGAAGCTGATAAGGGCGGGGGAGTTTTAAGGAAAGCAATTTTAAATTCATGGATTGAATTTAACCGTAAGTCACGATACAAAGATGTAAAACTTTTTTATGATGTTGACCCGCAGAGTATAATTTGATAAATGTTAAAAGACTTCAATTAGTTTTTTAATAGTTAAAATGGTTTTAGATACATTTTCCTTAAAATCATTCATGTGGCCAATTTCTATTTTAGCTTTTAATTCTTTAATTGCAATATTAAACATAGAAAATGTGTCCATATTATTGCTCAATGAAAATAAATTTTGTTTTAAATTTATTATTAGCGTCGATTGTTTTGCAGATAGTTTATCATTATAAAGCCGAAAAAGATCGTCTATTTTATTAAAAACATTCTTATAACCGACTGAAAAAAAGTCTATTAAGTGATCATCATCAACAATTTTTCTTATGTAGTCTAAATTATTTTCAGATGAGTTGTAAAAATTGATATACTGAATAATCTTATCCTTTGTATCTATCTCTTCTTTAAATATTTGTAGATAGTTTTCCCATAGAGTAGAAGTTATATTGCAATAGTTACATAATGTGAAAAGAATTTCAATAATCTGTTTCTTTACTAAACTTTCAAATTCTTCCCATTCTTTCTTTTCATTTCTTTTTATTGATCTTTCCACTAATAATAAAGTAATAATAATTCCTAAAACTGTTGCTGCTAAGCTTATAAGTAAATCTTCAAATCTAGGCGAAGTTGAAATTTTGTAATAAAGAATTAGAGATATTAAAAAAATGATTATTAGATAAAGGATAATACGAAGAGAAATGAAATTACTTTTGTTCAAAATTCAAAGCTAAAACAATTATTTAGAAATTTAATTACTAAAAATTATCAATTCTAAATAACAAATCATAAAATAATAAATATTCTAATTTCTAAGTTAATATACTTGAAGTGCATTACGGAAGTGAACCTCACATTTTAAAATGTCTTACAAAGATGTAAAGTTATTTTATGATGTTGATCTGCAGAACATAATTTAATTTCCTCCCGCATCTGTTGTAGTATTATTCTCAGTAACTGAAGTCTTAGTTTTATTTTCCGCAACTTTCAAAGTAGTATAAACACCAGAGCTAATTCCCAGCAGAATAAGATTATTATCTCCAATTATTGGAATTATTTTGCTTATATCTAAATCGGCATTTCCCATATTATGAATAACAGAAATTACAATGTATAATCCGAAAACTACATTAAAGGCAAGTGCCTGAAAGCGGGGAATGCTAACTCCTTGAGCATCCGATAATAGATCAAGGAAAAGATTAAAGCTGCCATCATTTCGCCCTGTTGATTTCTCTGATTTTGAAGAATCAGATGTATCTATAACTCGTGCTGCTGCAATAGTTCCGGAACTAATCCCAAGCAAAATCAAAGTAGAAGAATCTAAAGTGGGGATACCTTTACCTAAAGTCATTATCGCTACCATACATGCAAGAACTATAACAGTCCACCATGCCATTTGAACTCGAGAAAGACTATAGGTTTTGCGACCTGTAGTATTGATATCTTTCAGCATATCATATTTTCTATCCAATAGATAAATTATTAGTATAAGTACGACAAAGATTATCAGCACTCTTACAAATGGACTCATAATACACCTACAAGGTTTTTATTAAATTATTTATTGCAGCTAATTTTTAAGCAGTGATTTTTATCGAACTAAAGGAAGAAGATTACCAAAAATTAAGCAAAGCGATTTAAAACAGAATTATAAAAACTATTGAACAATTAGAAATAGAAACTAAATCAAGACCATATAAGAGGAGAGGGAAATCGAAAAAGAAAATACGATTCAAGTTTTTGATAGTCAAGAAAAATATTTAGCTCACGAATTATTTTTCTCAAACCAAACATGCTATGCTTTAGTTTCTTTTGCAGTATCGTCATCTTTAGTTTTATTAACGCCTCTGCCAAGGATATAACCTGATATGCCGGCTAATATTGCCGATAGTTCTCTGCCTTCCAAAATATTCAATATTCCGAAAAGAGTTATTGAAATGATTAAGACAAATAATGTAATAAACTGCAAACCATTACCGCTCAACATTTCTGCCGTAATATTATGATCCGATTTTTTATGAATAAGCCAGAAGAATGCAACTAAAAGTATCCCAATTAATACAGCAAAGGTTATACTTATTTCTGTTCTGAATGTTTGCTGATGATATTCGGGAGCCAAGGCGTTATCGATTTGTGATTCACAGTTTGCTATGTCTGTTTTAAGTAATTCAATATTGTTGTTTAACTTTGTTCTCTGAACGTTTATAATCGAATCCTGTACCGCTGCTGTTTCTTTAGCGTTTTTAAGCTCGGGCAAAATATAATTTTTTATATCAGCAGGTGTATAAGATGCATAATAATTTAATGGCGGATCAGTTACATAAATATCAACCAGTATTAATTCGCCGGCTTTAGCAGTTGCAATTCTTTTTTCATAACGTGTAATGTAATTATTTATAGTTCGTGAACTATTGGTACTGTACTGATAAGAATAGAGTTCTGTTTGCAACTTTTGCAGAATATCTTTTTTCTGCTGTAAATATTCTCTTAGTTTTTTAAAGTTTGTTAAATCTTCATTAGTTGAAAATTTGAGTTTCCAATCCGAGCGATAACTCTTTTCCTTGTATTCCTGGATTAAGTATTCATTTGACACATAGGGATCTTCCCTGTCTTGACAAAATACTTTAATACTAAAACTGAATTGATGGAAAATTATAAATAAAATCAAAATGGTATATGCTCTCTTCATTTCTCTCTCCAGGTTTTTTTAGCAGCGATATTATTTTATAAAATGTTATTTCAGAGCTAATCACAAATAGTATCTATTCAAAAAGAAAATCTAGTTCTGTTTCAGAATAAAAGAAAGTTTTTATAAACGGGGGATGAAGCTTAAAACTGATGTGAAAATACGGCTCAAAAATTTAGTTGTCAATAGACAATTGTTACTAAAATAGAAAGGATAAAAATAAGATAAATATTTATGTAAAGTTTACTTGATAGGAGGTTGTCACAAAAAACTTTATTTGTCAGTCAGAGCATGTTGAAGACTAACATATTAAAATAAATTCACACTTCGATAAACTCAGAGTGACAGTAAATATAATTTTTGAGACAATCTCCTAATAGATTAGTTTCCATTTTCAATTTACTTTTTCTTTTTGGGACTTGGAAAGAATTGTTTCTTGCTTGCAAAAACTCTTTCCCACAATTTACCTGCGTTCCCATTAAAATAAGTTTCATTATTCTGTGAAGAATGAATGATAAACTGCGGCGGATTTTTTGTCTCTGTAGAAGGAGTTCCATAACCGGAAACATTAATCGCTCCGAAACCGGTTGATTGAATTGTTAAAGTGTAATTTGATTTATTCAAAAGTGATTGATCTGGATTATCTATAAAACTGCTCCCAGTAATGTGAGATAATGATCTTAAGAAATTAACAGTTTTTGCGGAATCTGTTCGTACATTATTAATAGTCCAATGATTTGAAGTATCTTTAACTAATTGAAAAGAACTGTCAGGATAAGTAAAAGTCAATTTATTCCAATGCGACATATCGTCATTTACTATGAAATTATCTCTAAATGCATCCGGTTTTTGATTAAATGAAAATTCTAAAAATCCATCAACGTCATAAACATTGTCATCTCCATTAATCCTTACTGCAGTTGACATTGAGCGCATTTGCTGTTCATAGGTAAATTTACCAAAAGTTATATCAAGCGTATTATCATTGCCTTCAAATATTTTTACTCTTGTTCCGACAGTATCTACCTGGAATTCGTGCCATTTGCTTTCATCCTGTGCAGCTACACCTTTTGATTTTATTTGAACAAGCTGGTTTAATAAATTTTTTATTTTTGACTGTTGTGCCGGTACAGATTTATTATTATCAAGCTGTACCTGCCATTCTTTTCCTTCTTTAAATAATCTAACTTCCTTATGATTATTTGCTTTAGGATAAATCGAAATAGCTGTTACTTTTGCAGTATCAATATCTACTATGTTTTTTTTAAAAGTTCTCTCTTCGTGAGAAGAATCATAATAAACATAGAATGCTGCTAGTGCTAATAGTACTACAAAAACTATTGTAAGAGTTCTGGAAGAAATATTCTTAAACATAATCTGTTGACATCCACTTGTTTTTAAGTTTCCTTCTAAATTGAAAACGAATTATACCGAATGCAATTATAAGTATAATCGGGAGTAAGAAATTCAAGTACTTTAAAAATGTTTTTGTTCCTTGTTCAAGATTGGGGTCAATTGGTCTGGAACTGATACCTTTTGTTCTTAATTCAATTAAGCCTGTGTCGTCTGAAAGCCAATCAATAGCATTTGCCATCAAATTAACATTGTCCGGCTGAATCCTTTGGGCACTTTGTCCACTTCCGTTCGTTGCAAAATCGCCATCGCCAAACACAACCATTTTTGAATAAGTATTATTTGCTAATTTACCATCAACGGCAACTGCAACAGGCAAAGATGAAACGGGGAAATCACTTTGTGTCCAATCTTTTGTTACATTAAAATAAACAGGGGGTTTTTCTAGCCCAGCTTTATCTGAAGTTACTGCCAGCTTAACAATATGAATGGAAGAATCTTTTGAAGTAATTTTAATTGGACTGGCAAAAGGAAACATTACCGATTCTATTCCTTTTGTAATAGGATGATCGGCAAACTTTGTAATTATTGGTAAGTAAGGAAATTTAACAGGTGTATTCATTATGAACATTCCATTTTGCTGACGCACCATTACATTCCCGGAATTAGCATCAATTAGAAAATCATTTTCAACATCTATCCCCTTTTTATTAAGCCAGTTTTCAAAACCTGTACTTACAGATGAACCTTGTGCAGTTTGCAAGTTTCCTTTAACTCGATTAAGTGCAACTAAAATCCTACCTCCAGTTGCGAGAAAATTATCAAGCTGTTTGAAGTATTCAGGTTTTACCGTATCAGTAGGGGCTATTACAACAAGGGTTTTATAGGAACTTGGAATTTGAGTTGTATCAGTCATTTTATAAGTTACAACATCATAAAGAATTGAGAGCTGCTCGTTTAACTGCTGCAAATCAGATAGCGGAGGCTCACCGTTTCCTTGCAGGAAAGCAACTTTAGGTTTTTGTTTTACAACCAGCTTTTTAATATTGGATGAAAGAGCGAATTCCATTGCAGAACCAGGCTGGATAAATGGAATTATTTCTTTCTTGCCTCCATATTCAAGTACTGCACCTAAATATGCGCGCTGCTGTTTCATTTGATCACGTTCACGCACATTAATCATGATTGGACGAATACCGGCTTGCTGGGCTTCCATCTCTGTCTTTTGATCTTTATTGGGATTAATAAATTGATAGACAATTTTTCCGCCAGAAGCATTATTATACTCAATAAGCATATCCTTTAAATCTTTTTTTACCTTTGCAACATCCGGCGGAAGGTCTTCGGAAAAATAAGCACTGACAGTTACCGGTCCATCCAAATCCTTTAATATACTTTTTGTCGCATCGCTTAATGTATATTCATGATCTTCTGTAAAATCAAGACGCGTAAAAAAGCGGTTGGCAAAAAAGTTTATAAGAATTAATATTCCAAAAATAAGTAAGAGTGATGTAAGTACTTTTTGTTTTGTTAACATATTTAATCAACAATATTTCTTTTTGATAACATAGTCTCAGCAAGTATTAATCCGAATACCGTTATGCTGAGAAAGTAAATTAAATCTTTGGAATCAATAACTCCTCTGGAGATTGATTCGAAGTGAGTTTGTAAATTCAAGTAATCTAATATTCCACCAATCAAGCCGGTGAAATCTTGTGAAAGAACATTAAAAATTATTAAGAAGAAAACGCCTATAAAAAGCGAAACTAGAAAAGCAACAATCTGGTTGCTTGTTAGGCTGCTAGCAAACAAGCCGATGCTGATATAAACCATACTCATCAGCATTAGTCCAAGATATCCGCAAATAACAGCGCCTGCATCTATATTCCCAATTGAAGAAACGGTTATGAAGTAGGGGAGAGTTAAGAATAAAGCAATACCAATTAAAATAAGGCATGCTAAAAATTTCCCCATAACAACTTCCCAATCGGTTACTGATTTTGTTAGCAGCAATTCAATTGTACCGGTTTTATTTTCTTCGGCAATCATTCTCATAGTTAAAGCAGGAATGAAAAAGAATAAAGTCCAGTAAGCAACAGAGAAGAAAGGCTGCAAAGTTGCCTGCCCGATAAAGAAAATATCTGAACCAGATATCCAGGTGAAGAATCCGCTTATTCCCAAAAACGCTACAATTAGAATGTAAGCAGTTAGTGAATCAAAAAATTGTCTTAGTTCTTTAAGTGCAATTACCCAGGTTTTTCTCATTGTAATTATTTTTATGTTTATTAAAATTCATACTGAACCTGCCTGCTAGAAGACAAATTTATTTCAGTATCTAAAGTTTTCTAATATCAGATTCCGAAACAAGTTCGGAATGACACTTATAGTCATGCTGAATTTATTTCAGCATCTTTAAATGTCTCAATACTTAAATCTTCCCAATTTTTATTCATGGATTCAATTAAATTAACTTTCCATTGCCTATGCCAGTTTTTCAATTGTTTTTCTCTTTTTATTGCATCTTTAGCTTCATTAAATATTTCATAATAAACTAGCTTAGTTAGATTATATTTTTTTGTAAATCCATCTATTTATTTTTTCTTATGTTCGTATACTCTGCGGACTAAGTTATTTGTAATTCCTATATAAATCGTTTTGGATTTGTTTGCCATTATATAAACATAATATTGTTTCATTTTGGAATTATCATACTGGACTAGTGTCAATATAATTATTTTTCATTCAGAGATTCCGAAACAAATTCGAAATGACGCTTATTGTCATGCTAAATTTATTTCAGCATCTTCTGTATTCCAATATTAGATTCTGAAACAAGTTCAGAATGACAATGAGACATGACTCTAAGTAGTCAACTCTCTAAAAATATCTTCAAGTTTAGTTTCAATGGGTGTCATTTCAGTCAGTACCCAATTTTTCTGTACACACAATTGAAAAATATCCCGTTTGGAAGACAAGCCGTTTTTACTTTGAATCACAAAAGTACTTGGCATATCAGCGACAGGGTCAACCATACCTACTGACTCAATTGATTTTAATCCATCAAATAATAAATCTTTATTTGTTTCATCTTCAATCTTAATTCTTAGAATTTCTTCTCCTTGTGCCTGCTTTCTTAAAGTATCAGCAGTGCCATCCGCAACAATTTTTCCGTTGCTGATAATCAATATTCTATCGCAGATGGCCTCCACCTCGGGTAGTATGTGAGTACTTAATATTACAGTTTTTTGTCGCCCGATTTCTCTAATTAATTTTCTAATTTCTATAATCTGGTTTGGATCAAGCCCGGTTGTCGGCTCATCAAAAATTAATATTTCAGGATCATGAATCATTGCTTGTGCAAGGCCAACTCTCTGCCTATATCCTTTTGAAAGCTCTCCGATTTTTTTATGCTTTTCTACATTTAATCCGCATACATGAACCATTTCACCAATTCTGCTTTCAATATTTTCTTTTGGAACTCCCTGCAGATTTGCAGTGAATGCAAGATATTCAAGAACCGGCATATCAAGATAGAGAGGATTGTTTTCAGGCAAGTATCCTATCTTTGATTTTATTTCATCTTGATGGTCATGAATCGAAAATTCACCTACTTTCACATCTCCTTCAGTTGGAGCCATAAAGCAGGTTAATATTTTCATTGTTGTTGTTTTACCCGCACCGTTTGGCCCAAGAAATCCTAAAATTTCTCCGGTTTTAACTTGAAATGAAATAGTGTCAATTGCTTTTTGCGGGCCGTATTGTTTTGTAAGATTCTCAACAGAGATGTTCATGCAATTACAAATCCCAAAATTTATTTATGAAATTATTTGGTTTTTAAATTAAATGATTTGGACGACACGAAAATAAGAAAGTTCCATTTGTAATAAAAAATTTTTGATTAATTTTTCATTAAAAAATGTTAATACAAGAGGAAGAGATTGAACTCATTCCTAAATAAAAAAGTGAGGCTCATCTCAAAGATGAATCTCACATTTTAAATTTAAAATTTTTATAAAGTTATTTTAGTTCCTAATACTTTTAGAAATGCACTTATGAATTTTGGATGTGCCGGCCATGCCGGGGAAGTAACTAAATTACCGTCAACTACAACATCATCAACATTTACATTTTGATAGTTGCCACCGGCGACTGTAACTTCAGGGCCGACTGCCGGATATGCAGTAAGCTTTCTTCCTTTTAAAACTCCTGCTGCTGATAAAATCTGCGGACCATGACAAATAGCTGCAACAGGTTTGTTTTTATCAAAAAAATGTTTTACAACATCAAGTACTTTTTTATTTAAACGTAAATATTCCGGTGCTCTGCCGCCAGCTATTACGAGCCCGTCATAATTTTCCGGTTTAACATCTGCAAAAGAATAGTTAAGCTGAAAGTTGTGGCCTGATTTTTCCATATAAGTTTGATCGCCTACAAAATCATGTATAGCTGTTTTTACCGTATCACCTTTCTTTTTGTCAGGGCAAACAGCATGAACATTATGTCCTACCATTACCAGCATTTGGAAAGGGACCATAGTTTCATAATCCTCGGCAAAATCGCCTGTGAGAAATAATATATTTTTCATAATAGCTCCCTCAGAATGGTTAATAATAAGTTTAAAAAGTTAAGTTACTTTTTTAACAGAATGAATGTAATGATTTTCTAAAACTAAGAAAAGCATAATAAAAAGCTCATCACATTTGATGAGCTTTGAAAAGAATATGATTTATACTTCAGCAGTAAGAATTAAAAATTCTTTAAGAATGGTAATGCTCCCTGGAGACTAAATACCAATATTTTCCATATAATCCAAAGGCCAAATACCATTATAAAGTATTTCATTGTTGATGCTGCTTTAAACATTTTCGCTAAACCAATACTAAGCACTGCAAATCCCCAAATTGTTAAAACATCTACAAATGATAAAAGCCAACCTATAAAGGAAGTTTTATCCATCCCTAACAAGGATGTAAGGCTCAAATCGCGAATTAATTTGCCCATTACAATTCCTGCCACAGTTGCAAGTATAAGATGTATTATTAAAATATACATGCTTAAACCATTTGCGACAAGAGCAGATGAATAAGTTCCCTCTCCTTTCAAACCAAATTTGCTAGCTGCGAAGAAAACAAACGTTACAATGAAAAACACTAAGGGGACAAAAATTAAAGTTGACACGCTGCTGATTATGGACATGAATGAACCCGACATAAATTGAATTTGTTTGTCGGCTTGTTCTTGAGTAATCTTTCCATCTTCAACGGCTTTTTGAATAGCTTCTGATTGCTTTTGTACAATCTGGTATTTTATTTCCGGATTACTGAATAATATAAACTGTGAAGCAATTGAAAGAATAACAACAAATAATAATGGTAAAAACCAATCCATAGTACGCGGAGGAAATTTTGCTGTTGTTTCATAAGTGTTTGAAGGCTCGGAAAGTATGCCAACCATTTTGTCGGTATGGCTTAACTCTGCTTCAACAGGAGTTTCAGCGGAGACATTGTCCGAATTTTGATCGTTAGTATCAAAGTTGTCCATTTATAACTCCCTTATATAATTATATGAAATGTATATTGCAAAAACTAATCCTACTTTTACAAAAAGGCAACAAAAAAATGATTTTTGATAAAAATATGTTTGAGCAAAGAGTGTAAAGGTTTCTTAAATTAGTAAATAAAATTTAGGAAATTAAAAATGAAAACTATTATTGAACCATTCAGAATTAAATCTGTTGAGCCGATTCGCTTTACAACAAAAGAGGAGAGAGAAAAAATATTAATTACAAGCAGGTTTCAATCCATTTCTTATTCATGCTGACGATGTTCTAATTGATTTGCTAACGGATAGCGGCACTTCGGCAATGAGTGCTAAGCAGTGGGCGGGAATTATGGAAGGTGATGAATCTTATGCGGGATCAAAAAGTTTTTTCCGTTTTGAAGAAGAAGTACAAAAAATTACCGGGATGAAATATATTATTCCAACCCACCAGGGAAGAGCAGCAGAAAAAATAATATTTTTTATTGTGGGGGGTAAGGGAAAATATTTCCCAAATAATACACATTTTGATACCACTCGAGCAAATATTGAATTTACAGGAGCAGAAGCACACGATCTTCTAAATGAAATAGGCAAGCATCCAGAAATCAGAGCTGATTTTAAAGGTAATATGGATGTTGAAAAACTTGAAAAATTTATTAAAGAAAAAGGTAAAGAAAATATTCCATTAGTTATGATTACGGTTACAAATAATTCCGGTGGGGGACAACCCGTTTCAATGCAGAATATTCGCGAGACGAAAGAAGTCTGTAAAAAATATGGAATCCCATTTTTCCTTGATGCCTGCCGATTTGCTGAAAATGCATATTTCATAAAGATAAGAGAAAAAGGATATGAGAATAAATCTATTTTAGAAATTGCTCAGGAAATGTTTTCATATGCCGATGGCGCAACAATGAGTGCAAAAAAAGATGCGCTCGTAAACATAGGCGGTTTTCTTGCATTAAATGATGAAGAGCTTGCCATGCAGTGCCGTAATTTATTAATTGTAACAGAAGGTTTTCCAACTTACGGCGGTTTGGCAGGAAGAGATTTGGAAGCAGTTGCTCAAGGTTTAGAAGAAGTTGTGGATGAAAATTATCTGCATTACAGAATTAGAAGCGTGGAGTATCTTGGTGAAAAACTTGTTGCCGCCGGTGTACCAATTATAGAACCGCCTGGCGGACATGCAATCTATATTGATGCAAAAAGATTTCTTCCCAACATTCCGCAAGAACAATTTCCAGGGCAGTCAATTGTTTGTGAGCTGTATATTGAAGGCGGAATAAGAGGAGTTGAAATTGGCAGTGTCATGTTTGGAAAATATGATTCGAATGGAAAATTAATTCCTCCTCCGATGGAGTTAGTGAGATTAGCAATTCCGCGAAGGGTTTATACACAAAGTCATATTGATTATGTTTTGGAAGTTATACTTGATGTATTTAAAAACAGAAATAAATTAAAAGGTTATGAAATCACATATCAAGCTCCGATGTTAAGGCATTTTACAGCGAGATTTAAACAGATAATATAATTTCTGAGTCATTCCGAACTTGTTTCGGAATCTTTAATTAGAATTTATAAGTCAAAATGGATATGACTTTATTAGAGCAGATGTAAATTTAGAAAAGTTAATTAAATGAAAATCAAAAAAAAATATTCCTTCACAAATAAAAGACAAATTTGGAGATTGCTTCCAACAACATACGGGCAAACTTGTTATTGAAGATAGGGATACACAAAGCAAAGAAGTATTCTTCAATTGTGTTGATATTAATTCCGGCAAAAAAATATTTTCAAATTTTCAGTTTGAAGAAAAATTTTGGATTGGAATTGAAACGATAGCTGATGACATAATTATCTTCCACAAATTTGCTAAGCCGGATATGCCTGGGCATTCATCAATTATCGCTTTTGATATTAATACTCAAAAAATTAATTGGCAGAATGATGACTTAACTTTTCTATTTGTTCATGAGAATAAAGTTTATGTGTACAAACAAAAATTTGAAGGCAGATTATATTTTTCACTTAATATAAACAACGGTGAATTAATTGAGGAATTAGGGAATAATGCTAATGAATTAAATTCATTACAAGAAAAAAGTGTTTCATCAAATAAAAATTATGAAAGTTATAATTTCTCTGAAGTATTTAATCCAAATTCAAATTCACCACAAGCCACAGAATTTATTAATGAATTTAAAATTGATAATGTAATAACCGGAAATATTGATGCTGTTGAATTACCTGGATTACTGCTATTTAATTGTCATTCGGTTAAAGCTGATGGACAATTAAAAAATGTGTTTTACGCTGTTGATATTGAGCTAAAAAAAACTATTTTTGAACAGGTGCTTGATGAAAGTACTCCTGTTTTCATTCCGGACGCATTTTTTATAAAAGATGATTTAATATTTTTGTTGATTGAAAAAGTTAAGCTTTTGGTTTGCAGTATTCAGATGTAAATGATAATAATTTAAAATAAAAACATGGAACTTACTGACAAAGATAAACAGGCGCTGCTATCAGCTGCCCGTGATTCAATAAAAGCTCTGCACAAAAAAAAATCTCCACCCTCAGTAGATTATTCCCAATATCCTAATTTAAAAGTTAATGCAGGTGCTTTTGTTACTTTAAAAATTTTTGGTGAATTACGCGGATGCATTGGCTATATAATTTCTAAAACATCTGTGTTTGAAACTGTCTGCAATGCAGCGGCTCAAGCAGCTTTTCATGATCCAAGGTTTATTCCTGTAACTGAAAATGAAATTGATGATATTTCAATTGAAATATCAGTCCTTTCCGAACCGGTTCCCATTAAAGAGTATAATGAAATCGAAATTGGTAATCACGGGTTAATTTTAGAATATAAAAATTACCGTTCACTTCTTCTTCCTCAAGTCGCAGTTGAACACAATTTTACTGTAGAAGAATTTTTATCTGCTTTATGTGAAAAAGCCGGTTTGAATGCAGGCTTATGGAGAACTGAAAAAGTTAATATTAATACATTCACTGCAATTGTTTTTTCTGATTTTGAAAAAAGCGAGAAAGATTATGAACAAATTTAGAGCACCATCCGTAGCGGGAATGTTTTATCCTGCTTCTCCAAAAGAATTAAAAAATTTAATTACAAATATGCTGGATATTACTCAACCGGAAAATAAGATGGAAAATATATTTGGATTAATTGTTCCTCATGCCGGTTATATTTATTCCGGTAAAACAGCGGCTTATGGGTTTAATCAGCTGAAAGGGAAGAATATAAAAACTGCAGTAATCATTTCGCCAAGCCACCGCGAATATTTCCCCGGCGTTTGCATTTACGAAGGAGACGGTTATCAAACTCCGCTTGGTTTTGTTGAGATTGATAAGGAATTAAGAGAGAAAATTATAGATGGTAGCAAAACAATTTACAGCGGATTAGACGGTCACAGAAATGAACATGCTATTGAGGTTCAGCTTCCGTTCCTTCAAATGGTTTTAGAAGAATTTAAGTTTGTTCCCATTGTTATGGGTGACCAGGGCGATATTTTTATTGATGAGCTTTCGTCAAAACTTTCTTCCGTAATTGATGAAAATACAATTGTAATTGCCAGCTCCGATCTTTCCCACTATTATCCAAAATTTGAAGCTGACAAACTGGATTCAGTAATTGAACAGCGGATTAGTGATTTTGATTTTAATAGTCTTCAAGCCGACTTGCAGAGGAAAAATTGTGAAGCTTGCGGCGGCGGTCCTATTGTTTCAGTTATGAAAGCGGCTTCGTTAAAAAATAAGTTGAAGTCTAAAGTATTGGATAGAAGTGATTCCGGAGACACAACAAATGACGATACACAAGTTGTGGGCTATCTTTCTGCTGTTATTTACGGAGACTAATTGTTTTCCAAAAAAAGCAAGATAGCATTTATTGGAGCGGGTAAAGCAGCTTATTCTATAGCTGATGCATTGTTAAAAACTGGATATAAAATTGATTTTATATTTAGTAAAAATTTGATATCCGCAAAAAACTTTTCTAAAAAATTTAAGATTAAGACTTACGCTAATTACAACTCTGATTTAATCGACTATGCTGAAATTATTTTTCTTTCCGTACCTGATAATCAAATAAAAATTACAGCTAATGAAATTTCAAAATTGAAATTGAACTTTTCTCATAAGCTTTTTATTCATTTATCCGGGGCAAACGATATTTTTGTTTTATCTTCTTTAAAAAAGAAAAAAGCAAAGACAGCTTCATTTCATATAATGCAGACTTTTCCATCAAGGAAGATTGTCCCGGTTAAAAATTGTTATGCTGCTATAGAAACCGAAGATAAAACAGCAGAAAAATATCTATTTGAGGTAAGCAGAGATTTAAATCTTCATCCATTTAAAATTAAATCCGGAGAGAAAGCTTATTATCATTTAGCCGGAGTATATGCTTCAAATTTTTTAGTGGGGAATACTTTTAGTGCTGAAAATATTTTTAAGAGTAATTCCAAAGAAGAAATAAAATTTTTTGAAATAGCGCAGCCAATTATTAAATCAACCTTGAATAACATTAGCAAAAATAATTCTGCAAATTCTTTATCCGGCCCGGCTGACAGAGGAGACTACAAGACAATACTAAAACACATCTCTGCACTTAAGAAGAGAAAGGCTTTAATAGAAGACAATATAAATCTTCAACTGCTTAATTATATTTCTCAATCACTGATTCTATTACAAGCTGCTGAAAAGAAATATGGAGAATTGAACGAAGGTCATTTGAAGATAAAAGAATTATTGATTGAGGAGTTGAAGAAGATGATAAAAAAATGAAAATATTTTTCTGATGTGTTAATGAAACTCTGTTGCCAATGAAAATTGAATTAATAATTTTTTTGTTATTTAAGTATTTCTAAAAAAAATAAAATTTCTTGTAATATTTCTGAAATTCTTGTTACTAATATATTAGAAATATGAGATAACAATTTTTAATATGCAAAATCAAACAGAGCTGCAATTTATACAGTTACTTGACGAAAATAAAGATAGAATATACAGAATATGTAAGATCTATGCTGTTTCTCCAATCGAACCTCAAGACCTATTTCAAGAAGTGGTAATCCAAATATGGAAATCACTGCCTACTTTTAAAGGCAAATCCAAAATAAGTACATGGATATATAAAATTGCGCTAAATGTTTGCTATAGTTCAAAAATGAAGTTCGAGAAAAGCAGTGGCAATACAGTGCGATTAGAATCCATTCATTTTATACTCCCGGAAATAACTGTTGATAAAAATCAGCAAGAAAAATTTGAAGCTCTAAAAGTTTGTATTTCTTCATTGAATGAAAAAGATAAGGCTATCATTATACTTTATTTAGATGAATTGCCATATAAAGAAATAGCTTTGATTACCGGATTGAGGGAGAATCATATTGCAGTTAAAATGAAAAGGATTAGGAATATTTTGTTAGAATGTATAACACACAAATTAAAATATTGAGGCAAATAAAATTATGGAAGAAGAAATAAATGATTTGTGGAATGAACTAAAAAACGTATGGAAAAATTCTTCTCAAACGGAAAAAATTAATTTTCAGATTTCAAATTTAATTGTCGAATTAAAAAGTAAAGTAAGCCAATTCGAAAAAGATTCTATAAAAAAAGACATTAAAAGAATTAGTAATTTAACGAGTCAATTTGAAAAAGATTCTATTACAAAGGACTTAAGAAGAATTAAATCAGCGGTAAGAAAAATTGTTCAATTTTTTAAAATGAAAAAATAATGTGAAGCACTTCTTTTTTATGCATCAAAAAAATATGACAGTTTGAATGTAAGGCATTTGAAGATTAAAAAAATATTGTTTGATGAAGTGAAAAAATTGCTTGTCAAATAATATCTTCAACTAAAGATGACATAATAATAGATGTTAAATTTTCAGTAGTGTCCAAATTTACTGAAACTATAAACTAGTGAATTATCCCTCGACTCCACTCGGGATGACAATTTAAATAAACCTGTCATGGTGAGCGGAGTCGAACCATGGTTTAGAAAAGTGAATTAGGATACTACCAAATTTTCTCTTGTAGATTAACTTTAAATATTTTATGTTTGCATAAATCTTTACATACCATTGTTACGCTTGTAAGATTAAATAAGGGGAAACCAAATAATTAAAACTAACTGCTAAAATTTAAATGTACTGTGTACTTGTATACTGTCTTTTATGAAATAATAAAAAGATTATTATTATGGAGGCAAGATTATGAAATGGTCATTTTGTTGTCCAAGCTGTTTTGAATGGCACATGACAGATTGGTCAAAACAGGGGAAAGTTGATGTTTGTCCCAAAACTGAAAATATAATTAGAATCCCAACACCGATAGAACAGCAGAAAGCATATGTTGATACGCATGACTGGCCTGCAGAAATGGAAAAAGTAGTTGTAGAACTAAAAGGGAATGTGTGCACAATCCCGGGATGCAATCATTTTTATCAAACATTAGATCATCGCGTCCCGTGGTCTTCCGCAGGTAAAACCAACGTGACAAATCTTTATCCGGTTTGTAATTATCACAATGAATTAAAAGGTGATGAAGATTATTATATATGGCAGGGAACCGAAATATTAGTTTGAATTCTATTTTAGAAATAAAGTAATTCATTAAGCAATAAAAAGTTCTATCTACTGAATTTTTTACAATTTAAAATAGGGAGAAAATATGCAATGGAGTTTCCTTTGTCCGGTTTGCTTTAATTGGCATTCGGTTAACTGGGAGAAGCATGGGATGTTATTAGAATGTTCAACTAAGAATAAAAATTATATAGTACCCACCCCTTCGCAGCAGCATGAAGCTTATGTTGATACACACGATTGGCCGAAAAACATGGAGAGCGTAGTATTAATATTAAAAGGTCGCATCTGTACTGTCCCGGGATGTACACATCCATACGAGACTTTAGATCACCGGGTACCATTTTCTAAGGAAGGAAAAACCAGCGTATCAAATTTATTCCCGATGTGTAATGAGCATAATAAATCCAAAGGAGATGAAGATTATTCAGCATGGCTGTTAACTCAAACGTAAATCTTTTGATGAGTGACGTTGTAAAAAGATAATTACTGAAGTTATGAAAATGTCATGCTGAACTTGTTTCAGCATCTCTTAGTCATAAAAAGGACAAAGATTCCGAAACAAGCTTGCCTGCTGCAAGCAGGTTCGGAATGACGGTTTTACAAAAATGGGTGCAATAGACAGATAGATATAATTACTACTTCATAAGTGATAACCTCCAACGCTTATCTTTTGTTATTGCACTCTGTAATTTTTATGCAAATTTGTTAAAATACCTTATGATTTCAAAATAATATAAGTGACATTCTTGCCCTGTGAGAATGGTTATTAACTTCGAAGTCATATTTCCCTTCCTTTTTTATTATATTTCCGTTCAAAATTTTTAGAATTCTATCACAAAGGTTAAGAAATAAATATGTCCAAATCTTCAAAATCAGATGTACTTGATAAAATAGTGTCACTATCAAAAAGAAGAGGTTTCGTTTTTCAATCGAGTGAAATTTACGGCGGTTTAAACGGCTGCTGGGATTACGGCCCGCTTGGAGTTGAGCTTTTGAAAAATGTAAAAGAAGAATGGTGGAAGTTCATGACTTACCGCGAAGATGTAGAAGGTCTTGATGCATCAATTCTTATGCATCCAAAGGTTTGGGAAGCTTCCGGCCATGTTGAAAACTTTACAGATCCAATGATTGACTGCAAGCAATGTAAAGCAAGATTTAGACTTGATGTTCTTGGAGATCAATTAAATGAAAAGAAAAAGAAAAAAGCAATTGAAGCTTTAAAAGAAAAAATAAAAGATAACAAATCGCTAACTGAAAAATTTGAAAGTATTTTTGGCGATGGAAGTGAGTTTGATGAAAAGTTTAATCTGCTTCTTGAAACTCCTGAGCTTGGGAAAATTATTATTGGGCGAAATCAATTGTCCGCAGTGCGGAAACAAAGATACATTTACTGAAGCACGCAAGTTTAATTTAATGTTTAAAACATTTATCGGGCCGGTGGAAGATTCCAGTGCAGTTGTTTATTTACGCCCTGAAACTGCACAGGGAATATTTGTAAACTTTCTTAATGTGCAAGGTGCATCAAGACAAAAGCTGCCTTTTGGAATTGGACAAATCGGTAAAGCATTCCGCAATGAAATAAATACGAAAAATTTTCTTTTCAGAACCCGCGAATTTGAACAAATGGAAATGCAGTTTTTTGTAAAACCGGCTGATGATAAAAAATGGTTTGATTACTGGAAAGCTGAAAGATTGAACTGGTTTACTTCTTTGGGAATGACAAAAGAAAAGCTTCGTTATCACGATCATCCCAAAGAAAAGCTTGCACATTATGCAAAAGAAGCAACCGATATTGAATATCAATTTCCGTTTGGCTGGGGAGAGATTGAAGGAATTCATAACAGAACTAATTTTGATTTAAGCCGTCATGAACAATTTTCCGGCAAATCAATGAAATATTTTGATGAAGAAGCAAAAGAAAAATATATTCCTTTTATAATTGAAACATCTGCCGGCGCAAGCAGATCGTTCATGGCATTTTTAACTGATGCATATTATGAAGAAGAAGTTAACGGAGAAAATCGTTCAGTACTTAAATTTCATCCAAGGCTTGCACCAATTAAAGCTGCTATTTTTCCTTTAGTGAATAAAGACGGCATGCCTGAAATTGCCAGGAAAATTGAAAAAGATTTGCGAAGAAGCTTAAAAGTTTTTTATGACGACAAAGGCGCTGTAGGAAGAAGATACCGCAGGCAGGATGAAGCAGGAACTCCGTTTTGCATAACCGTTGATACGCAGACTCTTGAGGATCAATCAGTAACAATAAGGGAACGGGACTCGATGGAACAGGTGAGAGTTGACAGCAGTCAAGTGCTAAATTATTTGTTAGAAAAACTTCATTTTGATTAATATATTTAATTGCATCATTTATAAAGATTCGGAGTGAAATTAAATGTTCAAATCAAAATCATTAATTATATTCTTAAGTATTTTAGTAGCTGCAATATTAATTTTGCCTGGCTGTAAAACAGATACCTTGGTTAATCCGCCACCGGCACAATCTTCAGTTGCTCCGCCCACTAATATTGATTTATTAGTTGATGCATTACCTGTAGGCGGTGGTTCTTATGCTTTAATAACCTGGGACCCATCAACAAGTGAAAGTGTCAGCGGATTTAATGGATACAGAATTACCACTTATGTATTAGATGCAAACAATCACATAACTTCAACTCTTTCAAATGATTTGGTTTCAAAAAGTACCCATACTAAAACTATTAATTCTATTCTTAGAGGAACAAAATACATCTCTTATGTAAGAGCAGAATTAACTAATGGAGCTAAAAGTGATTCTGTTGCAACAAAAATATACGGTGGAGTTTATTACGGTAAGGATGGAGTAATTGATGAATACAAAGAAAGTAACGCATCAGCTGAAAGCGGATATGGCTGGAACACAAGTGTGGGTAGCGGAATGCAATATTCATTTTTGACCAGTAATGCTGCTTCAATTGATATCCATATGAGATACGAAGGCAGATTAAAATTTTACTCGCCGCATGACTATTTACCTGGTGGCAAAACAACTCTTTATAGCGTTATTGATACCGGACAAGCTGCCTTTGACCAAACAAATTTAGATGAACCAACTTTTTCAGTTATTGATGTTGCAGCGAATACGGTTTATTTAATTAAAACTCAAGAAGGTTATTATATTAAAATTTGGGTTAAAGCTATTAACTTTGCTAATAATATAAATACAGCTTACTTCGATTATAAAGTGCAGCCGATTGTCGATTTGAGATTGGTGAAAAAATAATCTGCAACTTTTTTATTTGGGTTGTGTATAAGACGGAGAAAAATTTAATTAGTAATTATGATTTTTCTCCGTTTTGGTTTTAAATTGAAAAATAGAATCTTATTCATTGGAACTCATAATTGATTGACAGAAAGAAAATATTGGTTAACTCTAGTAGTAAGCCCTTCCATTTTTAAGGGAAGGGTTGGGATGGGTTTTAACTATGTTTATTACAATGAACCCTCTCTAATCTCTCCCTTGAAAAGGGCGAGACTTATAATCAACAATACCTTTACATTTTTAAATTCTATCATGAAAGTATTTCATAAGTCAATATTTAATTTAAAATCTATTTGAACTAATTAGAAATAAAAATTGAAAGAAGCATTTTGAAAAAAATCCTGTTATTAATTTTGATCTTATCAGTTTCAATTACCTTTGCCAAAGATGCAAAGTTTGATTCGTTGGTTACAACCGGGATAAAGCAAATTTATGATATTAAATTTCCTACTGCTGAAAAGACTTTCCGAGAATTAATTGCGGATTATCCAAATCATCCGGCAGGAAGATTTTTCCTCGCGATGATTGACTGGTGGAAAATTTTGTTGAACCCGGATGATGAAAATCATGACGATATGTTTTTTCAAAAGCTCGAAGATGTAATTAATCAATGTGATGAGCTTCTGGACAAAAATCCAAATGATGTTGATGCTCTTTTCTTTAAAGGAGGTGCAATAGGATTTAGAGGTAGGCTGCGTGCATACCGGGATAGCTGGATAAAAGCAGCTGATGATGGAAGAGAAGCGTTGCCGATAGTTGAAGAAGCCTCCAAACTTGATTCTACCAACACAGATGTTGAACTTGGTTTTGGTATTTATAATTACTATGCTGCAGTCATTCCTGAAGAATATCCGATGATAAAACCATTAATGATTTTTTTCCCTTCGGGTGATAAGAAAAAAGGAATTGAACAGCTTAATAATACAGCTCAGAATGGAAAGTATGCAAAATACGAAGCACAGTATTTTTTAATGACTCTTTATTATGAATATGAAAAGAATCCATACCAGGCAGATGTGTATGCAAAAACATTAACGGATGAATTTCCGGATAATCCTATCTTTGAAAGATGGCGTGGAAGAATAGCTGCAAAGAGAGGGGATATGATTTTATCGTCAAACGTGTTTAAAGATTATTTGAACAAGAGTGAAAAAAAATATCCTGGTTACGAGTATAAAAAAGGAATACGCGAGGCTTCATATTATGTTGGGCTTCAATATAAAAATAAAAACAAGTTTGATTCATCATTAGTATATTTTCAAAAATGTGAAAAGTTTTCGCGCGAAGTCGATGGAGACGAAGAAACCGGTTTTTTAATTAATACAACCTTATATCTTGGAATGCTGAATGACGTATTGGGCCATAGAAATGTAGCTGTCGATTATTATGAAAAAGTTCTTGATATGAAAGAATACGGACGTTCACATGCACTTGCAAATGAGTATATTAAAACTCCATTTAAGAATTAAGTGAATCCAATTTTTAATTCACACTTCTAATTGTTGTAAAATCCCGGATCAATTTTTAAATAATAAAATTTTTCCATTGCAAATTCATACAAATTAAATTTCATTTAAGCATGCAAAAAAATAGCTACAAACGATATTTACTCATCTTGATAATGGGAGCAGTTCAATTTTTGTTTTATTCATGCTCTACCGCCGATGTTTATACAAGTTCGAATAAGAACATGCTTAACTTCAATAATAGAAGTAATGAAATTAGCTTGGTGACATACAACATTAAAGCCGTATACAAGAAGGAAGAGAACCAGGTAGATACATTGATGAAATTTGTGAATGATGGAAAATTCGACTTTGTCCTTTTCCAGGAACTATTTAATGAAAGCACGCGTGATTACGTCTTAGAAAATACGGACACTTCATTTTATAGAACAATTATCTCGCGTATCGATTACAACTCATTTCCGGAATTTCTTTTTCAAGACGCCGGACTTTATATGATGAGCAGGTTTCCATTAATCAGTTTATCAAATATTGATTTTGGAGATGACGTTAAGGAATCGAACGGTGTTATTCATATGATTCTAAAAAAAGAAATGTCTCATACATATGATTGGTTAGCAAACAAATCAGTGCTTGGAGCTTTATTTAACATTACTGATTCAACAAAATTATTTTTGTTTACAACTCATGTGCAGGCAATTGGCTCAATGGAGATTAAAAACTTTCAACTGGAACAAATAAGGGATTTTATAAAAAATGCAGTTTTAAAAGTTGTTAAATCAAAATTAGTAAATTCTCCTAAGAATTTAGTAGTGCTTTTAGCCGGTGATTTTAACAGCGATGCTTACAATTATCAAAGAGATAAGAATTTGATTAGACTATTGGACAACCCACGAGATTTAGATAAGGAATTTAACGGTAATAAAAGAAATTACACATTTCGGTTTAGTCACGGAAGGGGCAGCCGGCGCTTTGATTATATTCTTGCATATGATACAATTGATTCGCTCCAGCTTAGGAGAGTAAATGCTGAATCAGTAGGAGCTTATGACTTGAAGGACAATAAAAATGTTAGTATTTCAGATCATAGTGCTTTGAGGGCGGTAATAAAAATTAAATAGTAATTGCAGTAAGAATATTGAAAGTACATTTAATAAAGCATTCTTAAAAATTTTTTACATCAACTAATCAACCAAAAACTCGTTTTATTATTGATTTGACCGCACCTTCATATTTTTTGACAAGCAAAACTGAATTTGGTGAATAACGGGCTACTTTTTCGGGAATTTCTCCAAATAAAACTTTTCTAAAATAAGGCTCTTTAGCTGCACCAATCACCACCATATCATAATCGCGGCTGGCTTTTGCAATCCCTCCAGCAATTGATTTGGATTCGATTAATCTCTTTTCATAATTTGCTGGATTTTTTAGATGTGATAATGTATCATCAATACATTTTAATCCTCTAGTGCGTTCTTCCTCTGTAGCTTGTTCATGCACAACATAACCTCCAGTCACATTTATATTTGTGTGACTTGTATAGGCATCTAATACCTCTGAAGCAAGTTTAGCATTTGGCCCTCCTGAAGTTGGTAAAAGGCAATTATTTAATTTTGTTTTCTTACCTAATTTAAGAACCATTAAATCACAGGAAGCATAGCGAATTATTTTATCTGCAATTTCACCGAATATTCTATCCCGTGCATTTGTATATCCTTTCCATCCAATTACAAGCGCCTGGGCATTATGCCTTTCTATTGCAGCTAATATTCCATCGGATGCATGATGTGCAATTATCAAATCTGTTTCCAGGTTAAAGCCGCTTTCTGAAGATATTTTTTTAGCATAGTTCAATAATGTTTCTTTGTGATGAGCAAATCTCATCCCTTCATGTATGGGCATTTGTCTTGGCACTTCTACAATTGTTATGGCTATTAATCGTGCATTGCGTTTTTTAGCGATAGGAATTGCAAAATCCAAAAGAATTTTAACACTGTCCGGATTATGAAGTGCAACAAGAACTGATTTGCTTTCTTCTAAAGCTACGGGCCGATTACTTGGCAGCAGTACCTGCGGCTCATAAGCGGCTGCTTTCTTTTCAAAGACAGAATAGTAAAACAGTAACCCAATTATTATCCATCCTGCTGTAACATACCAAGCGATTGGCTGAAAATTAAATTGATAAATTGCCAGAAAAATATTTAGTGCAAATCCTAATAAAGGAATGAAAGGATAAAAAGGTACATTAAATTTTCTGGGTATTTCTGGATATTTACGGCGTAATACTATTACAGATAAATTAACCATTGCAAATGTGAGTAGGAAAATTAAGCTGGCTGCGGAACCAACTGCTTCTATAGGAAGTGTCATTGCCATTACAATTAGAATTATGCCAGTAACTATAATTGCGAAATAAGGAGTGCGGCGTTTTGCATGTATCGTGGACATTTTGGGAGGGAGCCAATTGTCACGTCCCATTGAAAACGCCACTCTTGATGCTGCCATTACCGTTGCATTTAATGCTGACATTGTAGAAAGCAATCCCCCGAAGACAATCAGTGCAACTCCAAAAGCCGGCATAAATGCTTCTGCCGCACGAACTATGGCGGTTTCTTTATAATTACCTAAAAATTCCCATGTGGATTCGCCTGAAGTATTAATTGCTGTCAATGATACGAAAAGAATTAATAAGTAAATCGTTATAGTAATTCCAAGCGATATAAAAGTTGCTTTTGGAATATTCTTTTCAGGATTTTTAATTTCCTCGGCAACAGTGGCGATTAAATCATATCCTTCAAAAGCAATAAAGGTTAAGCCCATCGCTACCAAGACTCCACCAAACCCTGTAGGGAAGAATGGGAATAGATTATTTGACACACGAACCGGTTCGCCTATAACAACTATTAATCCAAAGTAAATAAAGATTGAGAGAATTACTATTTTAGAAACAGTTAAAACATTCTCGGCTTTGCCGGTTACATCAGTGCCCCGTACATTTATCCAGACAAAAAAAATAGCTATTAATGCTGTTACTAATAGTATTGCAGCGTGCATACTTAATAGTGATGAGATAGTAGCGGCGAAATTAGGAGTATATTTGTTAAAAAATTCCCAAAAGTAACCTGCAAATCCAAGTGCATACAAACTGCATGCAACAGTGTATGCAAACCAAAGCATCCACCCGGCAACAAATCCGGTAGCACCCGGAAATGCCATTCGAACAAATGAATAACCTCCCCCGGCCCTCGGTATGGCAGAAGCCAATTCTGCATAAGCGAATGCCGTTAATAAAGTAACGATGCTGTTAAGTACGAAAGATAAAATAGATGCAGGACCTGCTATTCCGGCGGCAATTCCGGTTAACACAAAAATTCCCGCACCAATCATGGCGCCAGTACCAATCATTGTTGCGTCGAATAAACCGAGGTCTCTCGAAAATGTTGGATTCCCCGTTGTAGTATCTGTTTTACTCATATTTGATTGTATCAGTCACACACAAATATAAGTAATAGAATAATAATAAATTAATAGTTTTTAAAGTTTAGACTAGAATAAACATCATTATATAAATTATTTTATTTTCCCCAGGCTTTTGGAATGGGATGAGCTTCAGTGTTAAAAACTATTTTATTAAAGTTTAAAGTGCTTTCCGGAGCAAATAACAAATAAAGATATTTCATTGTCTCTGCCAGGAAGAAACTTTCCATATCATCGGTTTTCTTTTTTGTAATTACGTTTTCAAGTTCTGCAAACCCATCATCAGTTTTACAGTATTTTACAATACCATCAAAAAAAGTTTTTCCCATTTCTAAATATTTCTCATCGTGTGTATAATGATAGAGATAATATGCCGATTCAATTATTTCAGGCCGCAGCACATAATAAGGTGAGGTTATTTCCATTGTTTTAAAATCAATTGTTTCCGGTTCAATGCCTTCAATGTTCCACATTTTGTAACATGATTCTTCAAGCAACTCAGCTCTTTTAATGTCGCCGTTCAGTGCCAGCACAGCGGGAAAGAATGCATCAAGCGCACCGAAATGAGTTGAAGTTATATTCCCTGTATTCATATCTGTTTGCGCATACCAAAAACCTGTTTTGGTTGTGTCGGATAAATATTTGTTAACTGCTTTAATACTAGCATCCCACATGTTTTTAAAATCTTTATCTCCAAAGAGCAGCCAGCTTTTTAATAAATATTCATAATATGAATCAATCCCGCCACGTATGTGACTCGTAGTATTTACCCATTCACTGGTTTCAACATTTATTGATGACCCAACTAAATCTAATTTTGAGCGTCGATTAAATAATTGGACAATAGCATTTTTAGCTTTGTTGTAATAAACAGAATTTCCTGTTAATTTACTGAGTGTCCCAAACTCAATCATCAAAGTTCCAATTTCAGCGGGATTGCTTACATTGCCTTCTGTTTTGCCCGTAATTAAATTTACATATCTATATGGCATCCCGGTTTTGGAATTGAAAGACGGCAGCAGTCTATTAGCAAGATCTTCTGCAAGCATTAAAAATTTTTTGTCCCCATCTAAGTTGTAGCATGATAACAATCCACCTAAAAGTCGTATGGTAATTTCAAATGTTTGAACAGAAATATCTTTATCGAATGAAAGGCTGTCTAATATAATTGTTTTTGCTTCTTGAGCTTGCTTATCGAGTTTCATTAATTTCATAGTATCGAAGGCATCAATTGGAGTCATATAGAGAGAAACGCCGTACCAATCTTTATAACTTTTGCTTAACGGTTTAAGTGCATCATGGCCCCATGCATATTTTTTATATCCATCCCAGGCGTGAAGGAATTCTGATTTAACTTTTTCAGCAAGTTCGGATTTGTTAATAATATTTTCAGATTTAACACTTTGAGCATGAATTAATTTTAGAGATGAGAAAGTGATTATAAAAATTAAAATCAAATAGAAAGTTCTTTGAGATGAATTCATATTAAAGCTTGATTTATTTGAGAAAAAATTTGGAAGTTAACTTAGGATTAAAATACTCAAGTTGGATTTTAATAACTATAAAATCGCCTATATTAATTTTTAACTAAGTTATGTATAACTAAGTTATAAAGAAGTCGAAACACTAATTCTATGAAGAGCCCCAATTAATCCCATTGATGAAAATCCATAATCAAAATTGTAATCTTTTATATGCAGGCCGACTCCAACATTAAATCCTGCAATACCGGCGAATGAGCCAATCTTTAAATCACTTCTTCTTTGATTATCATATCCAAATCGCAAACGTAAAACACGGCTTAAAGTAAATTCAGCACCAACTGCAAATGCTTTAAACCTGCTTCCAAAATTTTCCTGCTCTTTATTTAATCTATGAAAGTCTAACGAAAGTCTTAAAGGCAAATGTTCTAATTTTTTTGAAACGCCAACCATTACATCAAGAGGTAATTGCTCTTTTGTAATTATGTATGAAGATAACTGAGCACCGATATTTAGAATTGAAAATCCAATACTCATTTCATTTGATGGGATAGAGTAATGAAGCCCAACATCAAGGCCAATGGCAGAAGAAGAATATTTTTCAATTGAAGAATAAATAAATTTTGCATTAGCACCATAAAAAAAGTTTTCGTCAAGCTGATTCGCATAACCGAGTACAAATGCCACCTCACCAGCGCCGAATTCACCGGTTTTTAACGCATCTTCATTTGCTCCTTCAAATGTGCCGTAATTAATATATTCAACTGCGCCGCCAAATCTACCAATGCCTTCAATATCTGTTGAATAAGCCAGGCTTGCTAAGTTTATATCTAACAAATGTTTAATAAAAGAAAATGATATAGGGCTTCCCTCTAAAGATTTTAATCCTGCAGGATTATAGAAAATAACATTAGGATCGTCGCTGTTAGCAACAAAACTACCTGCTAAAGCACCTGCTCTTGCACTCATATCAAGGCGTAAAAAATCATACGTGTTATTTTGTGAAAATGAGCTTGTTGTTAAAAAGATTGTGAATAAAAGAAAGAAAGAGAAGAACTTCATAAAATTCCCAAAAATTTTGATGCTTATTTAACGATATTTGAAAATAAAGGCAAGGGCAAAAATACTAAATATTATATGAAGTTAGAGTCAATTTAATATGATTTACAAATCTATTATTAAATTAATGTTTTGGTAAAATCAAAATTCAAGAATTAAATTTCAAAAAAAAATTCCGGATAAAGATTGATTTAAACTTAAAATCAATTTCAAACGTCAAAAGAGAAATAAAGGGTTAATATGTCATTGGCCATAAATCCAATTTCTTAGAGAAATTGGGTTTATAAACTTTCATTATCTAGTTGGTATAACATTAAAATATTAACCTTGTTTAACGACGAAAGTCTAATTAATTTTGAATTAAATCTTTTTGGAGTGAAAAAATGAATACCCTTAAAACAGTATTTTTAATGACGATGATGATGGTGCTTTTCCTTCTGGTTGGACAACTACTTGGAGGGAAAACCGGACTTATAATTGCTTTTGCCTTTGCTTTAGCAATGAATTTTAGTTCATACTGGTTTTCCGATACAATTGTCTTAAAAATGTACCGTGCACGTCAAGTTAATGAAAAGGAAGCTCCTAAACTTTATAACATTGTTGAGAAGTTAACGCAAAATGCAAATTTACCAATGCCGAAAGTCTATATAATTAATGATTCGACTCCAAATGCATTTGCTACAGGAAGAAATCCAGAACATGCTGCAGTTGCAGCTACAACCGGCATTTTACAAATTTTAAATGATGATGAAATTGAAGGGGTACTTTCACATGAATTAGCGCACGTAAAGCATCGAGATATTTTAACCGGAACTATTGCTGCAACTTTCGTTGGTACAATTACATTTATTGCGCAAATGGCTGGATGGGCAGCAATGTTCGGCGGCGGTAGAAGTGATAATAGAGGCGGAGGGATTGGTTCTTTGGTTTTGATAATTTTAGCTCCAATTGCTGCAACTCTTTTGCAACTTGCTGTATCTCGTTCAAGAGAATATGACGCAGATGCAGGCGGTGCCGCTATTTCAGGAAAACCTTTATCACTTGCCTCAGCTTTAAACAAATTGTCTCAGGCAAATGCAATTAAGCCGGTGAACAATGTCGGCCCGGCAACTGCACATATGTTTATTGTGAATCCATTAAAAGGTGGCGGAATGATGAAACTGTTTTCAACACATCCGCCGATGGAAGAAAGAATTAAAAGGCTTCAAGAAATTGCTGACGGGAGAAGGTAGACTTTAATTACAAGATTTCAAGATCACAAAATTGAAATATTGAACGAGTTATTGTTTTCTAAGAGGCTGTCTCAAAACCGTCATTCCGAATTTATTTCGGAATCTATTATTTCGATTTTGAAATGAAATTAGAACCTGAAACAAGTTCAGGTTGACAAAATCTGACTTTCGAGACAGCCTCTTTTCACTACTATAAAAATATTTTAATTGATTTTCTAAAACTATAATTATTTTTCTTATATCTTTCACGTGCAATTTCCATTCTTTAATTATATCTTAACAAGCAAAAAAAATAAAAACATATATCTTCTTGCAAAAGGAAATTTTAATGAATAAAAAGATAAACTATAAAGAGCCCGCCCCAATTGTTGATAAAGAAAATCCGTTTGAATCAATGATGAAACAATTTGAAATTGCAGCTAACTATCTTGGACTTGATAAAGGATTATATAATTTTTTAAAGAATCCGGTTAAACAAATTATAACTTCAGTTCCAATAACTATGGATGACGGATCACTTGAAGTATTTGAAGGCTACCGTGTAATTCATAATGATGTATTAGGCCCGTCAAAAGGAGGGATAAGGTATTCGCCGGATATTACTTTGGATGAAATGAAAGCTTTTGCCGCCTGGATGACCTGGAAATGTGCAATTGTAAATATCCCTTTTGGAGGTGCTAAAGGCGGAATTAAATGTGATCCCGGAAGATTAAGTGAAGGCGAACTCGAAAGATTAACAAGAAGATTTACTGCTAACTTACTTGATGTATTTGGGCCTGATAAAGATATACCTGCGCCTGATTTAAATACGAATGAAAAGACAATGGCCTGGATAATGGATACATTCAGTATGCATGCTAAAAAAAATGAAACAGCCGTGGTTACAGGTAAGCCGTATATTATTGGCGGTTCTTTAGGAAGATATGAAGCAACCGGCAGAGGAGTAATGACGGTTTCAATTGCAGCTCTTCAAAAACTTGGAATAGAGCCTGGTAAAGCAACTGCCATTGTTCAGGGATTTGGGCATGTTGGTTCAATTTCAGCAAAACTGCTTCATGAACGCGGGGTTAAAGTTATTGGAATTAGCGATATTAATGGTGGAATTTATAATGCAAATGGGCTCCCAATTCCAGAAATCTTAGCACATGTGGAAACCCACAAAACAATTGTTACATATCCTAATGCGGAAGTCATAAATAACGATGAATTACTTTTGCTTGATTGTGATGTTTTAATCCCCGCTGCTATTGAAGACCAGATAACCGCAGACAATGCATCTAATTTGAAATGTAAAATTGTAGTGGAAGGTGCAAATGGCCCAACTACTTCTAAGGCTGATAAGATTTTGCAGGAAAGAGGAATTTCAGTTATCCCGGATATACTTGCAAATTCCGGTGGTGTAACGGCGTCTTATTTTGAATGGGTACAGGATAGAATGGGATTTTTCTGGACTTTAAACAGAGTTAATAACAGACTTGATAGATTTATGCACGAGGCATTTAATAATGTTTATTTGTCGGCAGAGAAATATAAAGTGCCGTTAAGAATTGGAGCATACATTATGGCGATAGATAAAGTTGCCAAGACGTTAAAGCTTCGAGGTATTTACGCATAAAATATAACTTGTTATAAAAAGCTTTTACTTTAATTTCAGGAGAGAGTTATTAAATTTATTATAACAACTTTGTTTGGTTTTTTCATTTGCATTCCTGCATTTGCACAAACAAAATCAAACCTTGAAATATTCTATTCGTTAGTTGATTCATCTGTCAGTACTATGGTGAATGAAATTCCACCTAATCAAAATAAAATCAATTTAAACTTAATCCTTGGAACTGCTTATTCAATTTTTAATAATCAAGTTATCTCTTCGTTAACAAGGGAAAATAAATCAGTTATTAACAATAATGATAAAGATGCTTTAACCATTAACTATGTGATTGATAAAGCTAAATTGAAATACGGCGAAATGTTTAGGGATGGACTATTAGGAGATGAAAAAATTCCCCGCACATTAGAATTAAAAGGGAACTACCTAATTAAAAACAGCAATGATATTGTGAAAACATTTGAATATTCTTATGCAGATACAATCGATGTAGATGAAATAAAAAATGTTGAAAATATTTCTTATCCATTTACACAATCTGAAGTTCCTGCCGAACCATTTTTCTCAAATTTATGGGAGCCTGTAATTGCTGTTGGAGCAGCGGCAATTGCTGTATATCTTTTCTTTTCGGTTAGAAGTAAATAAACTTTACAAAAGGTAAAGTTTAGTAGCCTTTTTAATTCATAAAAAATTATAATAACCCGACTTAAGGTACAATAATTACCTTTGAAGCCTGATAGTTTTTATATATAATTGTACTTTATTTATTCAAAATTTATGTGGAAAATGAAATATTTCTTAATTATAACTTTTACTGCACTATTAGTCTGGGGCTGCGGATCTTCAATAGAAACGGTGAATCTTTCAGCAAAAGAAAGGCTGGAATACGCAAGACATTTATATAATAATGAAGACTATCTCGAAGCTGTAAATGAACTTCAAGCTATAATTCTTCAATATCCGGGCAATGAAGTAATTGATGATGCTCAATATCTATTAGGGATGACAAGATACAAACGCGGTGAATATATTTTAGCAGCTTATGAATTCAGCAAGCTGGTAAAAAATATGCCTGCAAGTGAATTTGTCCCGGATGCTCAATACATGCTGGCTGAATCTTATTTCCAGCTTTCTCCGGATTATGAATTGGACCAAAAGTATACTAAAAAATCGATTGATGAATTTCAAGCTTTCATTGATTTCTTTCCAACACATACCAAGGTTCCTGAAGCTGAAGAAAAGTTAAAAATATTAAATGATAAACTTGCACATAAAACATATCACGATGCTTATATTTATGAGAAGCTTGATTATTACACTGCGGCACTTATTTATTACAATGATGTTTTAGATATATATCACGATACAAAATATGCTCCGATGGCAATGTATAATAAAATTCAAATATTACTTGACAGGAACAGAAACAGAGAAGCCAGAGAAGAGATAGCCAAGTTCCTTGAAAGATATCCTGACAATTCAAATGTAGACGAATTAAAAAAAATACAGTCTTCCCTTGAGAATAAACTTTCCGCATCCAAGGAATGATTAAACCTAAGAAAGTAAGTGAAACTATAATAACGATGACAGAACTCGTTCTGCCCCATCACACCAATCAGCTAACCAAATTACTTGGTGGACAGTTGATGCATTGGATAGATATTTGTGCGGCATTAAGTTCGGCTAAACTTAATCAATGTGTTTGTGTAACTGCTTCAGTTGATAGAGTAGATTTTCATCATCCAGTTGAATTAGGAAATGCAGTTACATTAATTGGATCTGTTAATCGTGTATTTAATTCTTCAATGGAAGTTGGAGTTAAAGTTTTTGCTGAATCCTTTAAAGAAGGGAAGAGAATTCATACTAACACGGCATATTTAACTTTTGTAAGTGTCGATAACTATGGAAAGCCAATACCTGCTATCAAGGTAATACCTGAAACGGAAGATGAAAAAAGGAGATATGAAGAAGCCTTACAAAGGAGGGAAAATAGGCTTAAGAATAGAATTAAGCATAGCTGAAATATTATTTTGCCTTCTGTTTCTCAATCAGAATAATTATCCGCAAATCCCCATCAACGGCTTTTGTAAATACAATAGTATTAAAACAGATTCCGGTTATACTTCATTTTTTTCTTTGAATTATAACAGCGATTCTTATGCAGATTTATTCCTTTTTAATTCTAATGATAAAAAGTGTGTTTCATTATTAGGTGATAATAATGGAAGTTTTACAAAAGAACATAAATATGAACTGCCTTTTGAAATTTCCAGGTTCCAAAGCATAACTGAAAAAAACGGGATGATAAAGAACTATGCATTTGCTTCAAGAAAAACAAGAACCGTAGGGATTCTAAGGTTCGATAAAAAAGGGAAGCCTGAGATTGAATCAAAGATAGAATTAAAATCATATCCTGAAAATTTAAGTGTTGGCGATATTGAAAATAACGGACAAATGGAAATGCTTGTTTCAGGCAGTTCATTTGAAGGTTTATCAATTTTATTTGAACAAAACAAAAAACTGATTGAAAAGAAAATTATTGATAAAACTGTTTTCTCAAGTGCAGTGCTGACTGATTTAAGCAATGATGGGGATCTTGATATTGCTGCTTTTAATGTAATTACAAATTCAATTAATTTTTTTTATAATATTGGTGATAATAATTTTAATCAAGTAAGAAGTATTCCTGAAAATGGAAAAATTTATTCACTTATTTCGTCCGATATAAATTCTGATGATTACGTTGATTTAATTTTTGTAAAAGGAAATTCAATTAATATTTTATACGGTGATTATACATCTTCATATGATGAGTCTTTAATTCTTCCGACAAAAAATTTCCCTGACAAAATTGCCATTGGTGATTTTAATAAAGACGGTAAAATGGATATTGCGTATATCAATAAAAATGAATCGACTTTATCTGTTTTTTATGCAAAAGGTGACTTTGAATTTTATCCGGAAATGGCTTACCTACAAAGTGAAGGCGTAACAGATTTAATTCCATATTATAGTAAATTTATCGATGGCGTTGCATTGCTTTGTAGTAATGGAAAGATTATTACTTTAACCCGGCTTGCATCAATTTCAGGAAAGCCTGACTTAGCTGTTGGAGTTGCTCCATCATCAATTGAATATTTGGATTTAGATAGTAACGGCATTATTGATATTGCTTTTATAGATAAGTATTCAAATAATTTAAAATTGATAACAAGGAACAACGCAGGCGTCCCATCTAAAATTTACTCTTATAAGTTACACGATGAACATAACAACATTTTCATTGATAATTCTTTCCCTCTTGAAAAAACTTTTTATTGTTATTCAATGAATAAAAGGTTAATTGAAGTTCTGGATATTAATTTTTCTGATGGAAGTATAAAAAGAACCGAACTATATTCTCCAGGGAATATTTTGGATTTAAAATATAAAAAGGGTACTGAAAAAAATAATATTTTTGTAGTCTACAGAAAGAATAATAAACTTGGAGAGGCATTATATGAAAACAGAAATTTTACTTTTTATTTAAATGATTACCCTGATATTTTATCTAATGTCTTTACAGCAAAAATTTCAACAATTAAGCAGCCGTTAATATATGCATGGAATAAGGACGAAGATTCACTTAAGCTTTCGATAATTAAATTTGGAAGTAGAAGTAAAAATTTCCAGAAGATATACTCTTTACCTTTCGATGATAATAAAATTAAAAGTACATTTCTCAGCGATTTATTTTTTAATGGTAAAGAAGTTTTGTTAAGTTTTTTTAAATTAGATGATCAAAAAAAAGTAATTGCTAATTCGAAGGATTTTTCTACAATTTATAAAAATTTAAAAATTCGTGACCTTTTTTCTTATTCCGCAAAGAATCTTTATTTTTTGGGGGAATCTAATTTTAATAGAAATAAGAAATTATTTATTTATAATCCTGAAAACAGAGAAGTGAATAAAATTGATTTTATTAATGGAGGCAGAAATATTAATATTACCAGTGTAGCCGATAGTATTAATCTTGAAAGTTTCTTTGTTAAAAATATGAATTCAAAAAGTTATCATCTTGTATATATTAATAAATTGAATAATTGTATTACAATTCAAAAGTTATAGTTGATGAGAAAAGTATATCTATTGTTGTCTTTATTATGTATTTCAAGTTTATATGCTGGTAATCTAACCACAACTCAACTTGATTCTTTATATCATCTTTTGGTATCAAGAAGAACTGAAACAGTAGCTCAGCAACGAGCAGTACAACAAGAACCTATTAAATGTGGATTTGGATTGGTAAGTACAATTAGAGAAAACCTAAGTTCTTTTTCAACTGAACAGCAAATATCTTTAAGAAAAATATTACAACGCCACACAAAACAAACCAGTATAGTTACACCTAATGGTTTTTTTAGAATACATTATGATACAACCGGTAATGATGTCCCAAATTATAATAATTTAGGTTTACAGCAGTCATTAACATTATTGTCTCAAGCATTAGATTCTACTTACAATTTTGAAGTAAATTTTTTAGGATATCCACCGCCACCTTCGGATAATGGTGAAGGAGGAGATAATCTTTATGATATTTATATAGAAGAATTTAATGGAATGAATTTATATGGGGAAACTGTTCCTGAAAATAGTCTTGGGAATAACAAATGGACATCTTATATTTGAGGATTGATAATGACTATTATGGTAATGGGAGAATTGGATTTCCAACTACGGGGATTAGTGGAGCACAAGTTACAGTAGCTCACGAGTTTCATCATACTATTCAAATTGGGGACTATATTTTACGTGACAGCGACATTTACTTTTATGAAATAACCTCAACCTCAATGGAAGATTTTGTTTACAACACGGTTAATGATTATTACAATTATTTAAAGGATTATTTTTACAGTCCTAATAAAGCTTTTGCTCAATACGATGGTTATGAACTTGCTATTTGGAATCTGTTTCTTAAGGCAAAGTATGGTTTTAACATAATAAAAAAACAATGGGAATTAATGCCAAAGATGCGTGCACTTCAGGCTATCCAAAATACTTTGGTTGATGAAGGGACAACTTTTGGCAAAGCGTATAATGAATTTGGAATATGGACATACTTTACAGGATACCGTGCAAAGCTAACTACTGAAAATTATTTTGATGAAGGTGTAAATTATCCCTTGTTAAGAGCTTTCACTACCATAACTTTTAATTCATCAATGAAAGCAGTTAATATAAATGCCAGGGCTTCTTCAAATTATTTAATTAACTTTGTTAATCCTAATAATAATGATACCCTCTCTGTAATAATTACTAACGGAGATTATATATCCGGAATTGACAGCCTTGGTAAATTATTTTCTGCAGAATATGATTTATCAAGTTATGTAATCGATGGAGGCTATAAGCTTGATAATAATTATTATGCAAAGCTGACCACTATCAAACCTATTTATTGGTATTCATCTGAAATATTAAATAATCTTGTGATTCATCAAGGAGCAATTACAACAATTTCTTCTAATTTTGTGTATCCGAATCCATTTATTTATGATAAGAATCAATATATTAACATCCCCTTAAGTGGAAATAATAATTCAATAGTTGATTTTAATGTTTATACTGTGGGTATGGAGTTAGTGTATTCTTCAAGCGTTGAAGTATCCGGCGGAAAAATTATAAGATGGGACGGAAAAAGCAATGACAATAAAAAACTAGCAAGCGGAGTTTATATTTATGCGATTAAGAATGGGAATAAAACTTATACTGGCAAATTGGTGATATTTAATGAGTGAATATTCTGTTGAAGCTAAGTCTGTTAAAAAAAATTTTGGCAGAAGGCTCATCTTTGAAAACATAAATTTTAAGTTTGAAAGTAAAGGTGTATTCGGAATCTCCGGTCCAAACGGTTCTGGAAAATCAACTCTTGTAAAAATAGTTGCGGGATTGCTTTCTCCCTCCGAAGGTGACATTATTCATCAAAATAGTAATGGAAAAATTGAATCAGAGAATTTGCATAATCATATTGGATTTGTTTCTCCTTATTTGGTTCTGTATGATGAATTTACCGCCCTGGAAAATTTAAGTCATTTTTCAAAAATACGCGGTGTAGATTTTAATAAAGAAAAAATAGATTACTTGTTGAATAAATTCCTTTTGTATAATAGAAAAGATGATTTTATTAAAACGTATTCATCAGGAATGAAACAGCGGATGAAATTTATTTTTGCATTAATGCATTCTCCCCAATTATTAATTCTTGATGAGCCAACTTCAAATTTGGATGCCGAAGGAAAAGAATCTGTTTATTCGATTGTAAGAGAAGAAGGAACGAATAACATTGTAATTATTGCTTCCAATGAAGAAACTGATTTAGCACTATGTGATGAAATTATTAAACTAGAGAATTTTAAAAATTAATTTTGACTTTTAACTTTTGATATTTGACTTTAAATCATGAAAGCCTACGCACTATTTAAAAAAGATTATCATTCGGAATTAAGAACCCGTTATGCGGTTAATTCGCTTGCTATGTTTATTGTGGTAGCAATTAGTGTTATTCTTTTTGCAATAGGTACGGAAAGAATTTCACAGGCATTAACAGGTGGATTGTTTTGGGTTGTAGTATTTTTTTCCGCAATGTCCGGATTATCACGTGCGTTTGTGTCTGAAGAAGAAAGAGGTACATCACTTACACTTCAATTGATCTCGGCTCCGTCAACTGTTTTCACCGGGAAATTATTATTTAACTTAATTTTAGTTTTCTGTATGAATACAGTGATTGCTCTACTTTATGGTGCATTATTCAGCGAATTTATTGTGAAAAATTTTCTTCTTTTTCTAATAACATTCGTGCTTGGGAATATTGGGCTTGCTGTTGCTTCTACAATTATTGCTGCGATAATTGCCAAAGCCGGCTCCAAAGGTTCTCTTTACCCGGTTTTATCTTTCCCAATTTTACTACCTTTGATTTTAACTGCTGTAAAGTTAACTTTGTTTTCCATGGATGGCACAACTATTGCGTTTGCTAAAGTAGAATTGGCAATCATTGCGTGCTATGATGTCATCATGATTTCTGCTTCCTACATGTTATTCGATTTTATTTGGAAAGATTAGTAATTTTAAGAACAATTAAGACTTAAATAAAATGGCTTGGAAAATCACTCTCTTTTTTTTAGTTTGTTTTGTTTCGATAGCGGGAATTTCGTTTCCCATCGTCGAGAATCCTGTTGCATGGTACCAATTCCCATTAATACCGGGATTAGGAGAAAATGCGAAAATTATATTCTTTCATGTACCTACAGCATGGTTGACAGTTGTTGCATTTTTCATGACTGCTTATTATGGGTTTAAGTTCTTAAGGAAGAAAAATCTTGATGACGATGCTAAGTCTTATGCAGCTGCACAGCTTGGTATAGTTTTTTGCATTCTAGCTACTATCACAGGTGCTGTTTGGGCTAAATTTGCCTGGGGTTCTTTCTGGAGCTGGGATCCAAGACAAACAAGTATCTTTGCTCTTTTGTTAATTTACGGTGCATGGTTTGCTCTTCGTTCTTCAATTGAATCTGAAGAAAAAAGAGCCACACTTTCGGCAGTTTATAGTATGATTGCTTTTGTAACAGTTCCGTTTTTTATTTTTGTGATGCCGAGAATAATGTCGGGCTTACACCCAGGTTCTGCTGATGATACAAACTCAGGCCCGATAGTAGATTTTAAGATGAATGGAAATATGCTCTTGATTTTCTTCCTTTCATTAATTGCTTTTACAGTCCTATATTATTGGATGTGGAATATTGGTTACAAATCAATTATTTATAGAGACAAATTAAATAAAACTTATATACGAGGATAAATTGGAAGGTCTTTATCAGTTCCTTGAAAAAAATTCAATCTTTATTGTAATGATTATAGTCCTAATTGTCTGGGGAGGAGTTTTCTTCTACCTATACAGTTTAGACAAGAGAATTAAGAATGTTGAAAAAGAAATAAACGGAGATAAAAATGAAAAATAAATATATTTTCGGTGGGATTATAGTAACAGTATTTTTGGTATTGATGGTTTATCTTTTTACTCAGAGCAACATAAAATATGAAAATGATTTCGCTAATGTTATGCAGAAAGATAAAACTGTAAAAGCAACAGGCAGCTGGGTGAAAGAAAAAAATTATGATTATGATAAGAAGAATCGTACTTTTTCGTTTTATATGGTTGATACAAAAGGAAACGAAATGAAAGTAGTTTACGATGGCTCAATACCAAATAATTTTGAAACAGCTAAGAGTGTTGTTGTAACTGGTAAATATCAAAATGGTTATTTCCATGCAAAAGATATTTTAACTAAGTGTCCGAGCAAATATCAAGATCAAAAAACCGCTGCTTCTAGCTTATAACGAAGAGATAAATTATAACTTAATCGCAAAGCAAAGCTTTGTAGTGAGAGGAAACTATGATTGGAAGTATAGTCCTTACATTGGCATTAGTCGCAAGTATGGTTGCGATGATAATGTATTATTTTTCTTTTAGGGGTTATAAAAACGCTATCAATTTTGGAAGAATTGCTTATCATTCAATGGCTATCCTGGTATTTTCTGCAGCCACAATTCTTCTCTACAATATTCTAACTCATAATTATGGTCTAAAGTACGTTTACGACTACAGCAGCAATGACCTGCCGAAAGGAATTTTGGCGGCCACCTTTTGGGCTGGACAAGAAGGTAGTTTCATGCTGTGGCTGTTTCTTACTTCAATAGTTGGTCTGATACTTCAATCTTATTCTTCTAAACGAGGCGATCTTGAACAGAGAGTGATGGTAGTTTTCACCTTAGCTACAACTTTCTTGTTAATAATGGTGTCTCCTTTATTCAAAAGTCCTTTTATAAGCATTTGGGCTGAACCTGTATTCGTTGCTGCTAAAAATATAAATCCGGCATATATGGGGCAATCATGGCTGCAAGGATTTTTATTTAGCGACGGATCCAGTGGACAGAACTTTATAAAGATGAATTCAGATTTATATAATATTCTTACTGCGTCGGGAATTTCTGTTAAGCAATTTATCATTGACGGCAAAGGATTAAATCCTCAATTAACAAATTTCTGGATGCAGATTCACCCGCCGATTTTATTTACCGGATTTTCAATGGCAACTGTTCCGTTTTCATTTGCTATGGCTGCTTTAATGAAAAATGATTACCGTGATTGGGTAAAACAATCTTTCCCATGGGTTCTCGCTGGTGCCGGTATTTTAGGATTAGGAATTATGCTTGGTGGTTATTGGGCATATGAAATGCTTGGCTGGGGCGGTTATTGGGCATGGGATCCCGTTGAAAATTCAAGCTTGATTCCATGGTTAGTTGGAGTTGCGTCTATTCACACTTTATTAGTTCAGAGAAAGAGTCAGGCAAAGAGTGGGGGAATAGGAAAATTTGCCAAGACCAATCTGATTCTTTCAATAATGACTTATGTGCTTGTTTTGTATAGTACATTTCTAACTCGAAGTGGAATACTCGGTGATGCTTCGGTACATTCTTTTGTTGATCCTGGAATGCTGGTTTATTTATTCCTAGTTATTTTTATTGGAACATTCATTTTAGTTGGATTTGGCGCCATTGCTTATAGATGGAAATATTTAACTGAGCATCAAGCTGTTGAAGAAGGTTTGCTTTCACGGGATTTTGCTTTATTCACTGCAGCTATTGTTTTAAGCGCCTCGGCAGTGATAGTTTTAGTTGGAACTTCAGCACCAATTTTTGGACATTCGGTTGATAAATTCTTTTATAATGAAATGCACATTCCGATTGCTATAATAATTGGTTTGTTAAACGGTTTAAGCCTTCTTTTAAAATGGACAGATACTAAAGGCCAGGAACTTTTTAAGAAATCAGTTCCTTCTATTGTAATAGCATTTTTATTCACTGTTCTGGTTGTCATTTTTGGAAAAATATCAGATCTAATGATGATCATTTTAACTTTTTCTTCTGCGTTTGCCTTAGTAGTTAACATTGAAATTGCTGTAAAAATAGTTAAAGGCAACATGAAAATGCTCGGGGCTTATGTTGCTCATATAGGTATAGCACTTTTTATTCTTGGCGTTATTGGCTCTTCTGCCTACAGCAAAGAAGTAAATATTGATTTAGTAAAAAATCAGCCTACGGAAGCATTTGGTTATAAAATGGTTTTTACAGGCTATCAGCCAATTGAAAATGGAACTAAGTATGCTTTTAATGTTAATATGACAATGGGAAATAAAACTTATATAATTTCCCCTATAATGTATATAAGTGATTTTAACAATGGATTGATGCGTGAACCCGCTATTTTAACATTGCCAACAAAAGATTTTTATTTATCTCCTCTTGGGTACGAAGAAAATGGAAATGAAGACCAGGGACAAGATGTATCATTAACACTTGGACAGGAAAAAGAAGTTAATGGGTTAAAAATTGTCTATAAAGAATTTGTGAAACCGGATATTGCTGCAATGCAGAGTGGCGGTAATATTAAGATGGGAACAAATCTGGTAATAACGAAAAATGGAAAAACATATAGTGCTGAACCATTAATTAAAAGAGAAAATGGACAGTTTGAATACATTCCGGTAACTGTCGATGATTTAAATTTGAAAATTGAATTGAAAAAAATTAATCCGTCAGATGAAACCGCAGATATTATTGTAACAAAAACGAATTCCGCTACAAAAACAGAAGCTCCAAAAGAAGTTTTGACTGTAGAAGCTAGTATCAAACCATTTATCAATTTTGTTTGGGTGGGGATTTTAATAATGGTTGTAGGATTTTTTGTTTCAGTTGCTAGACGATTAAAAGAATCTTTAGTGAAATAATTTAAATTAGATTTTTAATTATTATATGCCCGAATTTTCGGGCATTTTTTTTGTAATTCTAAGTTAATAATTGAAAATTTTGAAAGATATAAGCGTATAATTGCTTGACAAAAAAGGTGTTTGTAGTTAAGTTAGGATTCGTTTTTTCGAAAACATTCCGCGATAGCTCAATGGTGGAGCATTCGGCTGTTAACCGAAGGGTTGCAGGTTCGAGTCCTGCTCGCGGAGCCAACCACCCCAAAGTTTCGAACCTGAATCTTTGGGGTTTTTAATTTTAAATATTCAAAAAACACAAATCAACTTTCACAAATATTGAAACATTATTTTCATCAATAATATTTATACCGTCTTTTACTGATTCTATGTTCTTTACTACTTTAAAATTATTCGGAATTTCTGTCAGTCCGAAAATATAAGGAACAATGAATTTTTCCTTAGGATTCAATTCGATAAAAGTTTTGTAGCCCAATTTATTCAATTCATTAGGAGTAATCGATGCTTTATGCCCCAAATGGAAATAACTTGTTACTTCTTCAATTCCAATTACATTTTTATGACGTCCGGAAAAAGGAAGATAATTTCTTCCGCCGTTGCTCATCCATAAAATTGTACTGCTTAATATTTTGGGATTCTTCAGTGTAAACCATAACCAGCCTGATTCAGGGCATGATGCTGCAGTCCATGAATAGGGAAGTGAATTATCTGAAACCAACATCAATAAATCTTCATGATTTTCAAAAGTTGGATAAATAGTTAAGTCTGAAATTGAATTATCAAATAATTTAACTTCTTTTAAGTTATTAAATTTCTGCGGATATTTTAATAAAGATTTTCCATTTGGTTCAACTTCAATTTCTTTATTTGGAGTTCCAGCCCAAACATAATTTGAAAAACTTAGATGTAATTTTTTATCTGCTTTTAACATCGAATGATGGCCAATTGGAATTTTCCCTTCTCCTCCTATAAATTCATGTTGTTGATAAACTACTGAATGATCATCTTTCAAAAAAACTTTTTTGCGAAGTTCTGCCCCTACAATTTTTTTATTTAATGATAATTCAATACTGGAATCATTAAAATTTATTACATCCCAAAAATCATTTGCACTTGCACCATGAGGCCTTGACTCGTCCTGTAATAAATTGCTGTCTCCAAAAGGTGCACAAAAAAAATCGCCTCGTAGAATTTTTAAAACCGGAGGAATTGAATCATCTAGATTTTCATTTTCCCATGGGGCAGTATGCATTGGTTTGATAATATTTGAGTTTAATATAAAAGTGACATCTGATAAGTGGCCGCCTTGCTCAGTAATTCCCAAGGATACTTTATTATTTTTTAGCTTAAAAATTTTCATCTTTTAAAAATTCTATTATCACTTTTGTAAAGCTTTCCTTCTGAAATTAATTCATCAACTTGCACTTGAAGCATTGCATAACCTCTAAATTCTAGCTGCTTACTTAATCTTTTACAAACGTTTCTCCATAATTCTGAAAATGAAACTCCTTTTGCTTCGCTAATTGTGGCTGATTCAACATCGTCTAAAAATTCAAAAGTTTTTTTGATAATAATTAAAGCATCATTTTTTTCTAATGGCGAATGGTGTGCAGGAAGGATTTTTTTTACTTCTCCCATTCCTATCATTCTTGTAATTCTATTTAAAGTATTTCGAAAACCCTTTGCAGTTTGAAATCCATGAAAGAAAGGCGCAGCTAAAGCAAGAAGAACATCTCCCATAAAAAGAGTTCCTGAATTAACTTCTAAAAATCCGACTTCTTCAAGTTTGTGTCCTGGAAAAGCTAAAGTTTTTAACTCAATATTTTTTCCTAATCTGAAAGTAGTTTCTTCTTTCAAGAGAACATCAACATGAACAGCACCGTCCATTAATCCCATAATTTCAGCATGCTGTTCTGGAGAATCCGGTAAATCTTCCGATGGAATGCAAAATTCTTTATAGTGTATATCAAGGTCTTCTATCCAATCAATAGCACCGGCTGCACAAAACTCAGCATTGGTATGTTCTTTAACTGCTTTATTGCATCCAATATGATCTGCATGAGCATGTGTGATTAAAATATTTTTAATTTCATTTACATCATCACATAAACTTATAATTTGTTTTCTCATCTGATTAATCCCAGTATCTATCAAAATACTGTAATGCTCCCCTTTGATTGCATAAACATATAATGGTACGCCTGGCATCAAATCAATGTTTGTGTAATGAATGAAATTATTTAGTTTCATTTTGTTATCCTTCCGAAAAATTTTTAATTCTCTTCAATTTTCGGTTCGCCGCCGATTGGCAGCAGCAATCCTCCATCAACCGAATAAACCGCACCGGTTACAAATGAAGCTTTCTCTGATGCTAAAAATGCAACAACTTCTGCGACTTCAATAGGTTTTGCAATTCTTCCAAGCGGATGCATTTGTCTGCATGCTTCATAAACAGATTCCGGTTCTGCATCCAATGAAGCTGCCCATTTTAGTAAAGGGGTATCAACAGTTCCCGGGGCAACACAATTAACTCTAATTCCATCTCTTGCAAAATCCAAAGCCATACTTCTTGTTAATCCAATTAAAGCATGCTTTGATGTAGTATAAGCAGCAACGTTTCTTTGAGTTGCAAATGCCTGAACGGATGTCATATTAACAATCGAACCTTTGGTCTTTTTGAGATAAGGAATTGCACTGCGGCAAACGTTGTAAACACTTTTCAGATTTATATCCATTACATTATCCCAATCGTTTTCCTCTGTACTTTCGACAGTCCCATAACGCTGGATACCGGCATTATTAGATACAATATCAATTCTTTTATAGTGTTGGAAAATCTTTTCAATTGCAACTTTTACTTCGCTAAATTTTGAAACATCTGTTCTAATAAAAACAGATTCCTGTCCGTTTGAAGTTATTTCAGAAATTAATTTTTGAGCTTCCTTTTCAGCGATATCAAGTATGGCAATCTTAGCTCCTCTTTCGGATAATAATCTTACAACTGCTTCTCCAATACCCATTGCTCCCCCAGTAAGAATAGCAACTTTGTTATGAAATTCTAATTTTTCCGGCATTAAATCCTCCAAAATCTTTTCGCTATAGAAATATATTACGAATAATAAATTTTAATTCTGTTAAAATAAAAATTTAAAATAATTGCTTGACAATCTAGATTTCAATTTTTAAGTTGAGTGTTGTGAATATGTATGGACATATGGACATACTTAATTTCACCATAAAAAAAATTAAATGCAATAAAAATTTTCCTTCCAAAATGGTTATAGAAATAAATCACAAAAGTGCTGTTCCATTACACATTCAAGTTGAAAGAATGCTTCGTCAATTAATTGACCAACCAGAATACAGCAAAGGAAAACTGCTACCAAATGAAATTGAATTAGCAAAGCGATTAGGCATATCACGCAATACTGTTAGGCATGCAACAAACAGATTGGTTTATGAAGGATTGCTAATTAGGAAAAAAGGTGTAGGTACAAAAGTTTCGGATAATATTGTTACAACAAAATTAGATTCATGGCATAGCTTTACACAAGAGATGAATGAAAAAGGAATACCTTTTAAAAATTATGATGTTAATATTGACTGGGTAGAAGCAGGGCCATCTGTAGCAAAATTTTTTTCTATTCCTGAAAATAAACTAGTTCTTAAAATGGAGAGATTACGTGGATTAGAGAATGGTCCTATAGTCTATTTCATTTCTTATTTTCATCCGAGGGTTGGGTTAACAGGCAAAGAAGATTTTACCAAACCTTTATACAAAATGCTCGAAGAAGAACATCATACAATTGTAGCGGTATCCAAAGAAGAAATAAGTGCACGTATTGCTGATGAAGAAGTAGCAAAAAAATTAGGTGTCAAAAAGAACGCTCCGATTTTAAAGCGTAAAAGATTTGTATCAGATCCGGGTGGACGTCCGGTAGAATATAATATTGGCTTTTACAACGCTGAGCGATTTACCTATTCAATAGAGATCCAAAGAGAAAAAAGATAAAGCTTATTTGAGTATAGGTTCATTTTTAATTTAAAAATTTCCCCAAACTAATTGAGAAGAGAGATTTATCAAATGAGGGAAAAAATAAAATTAATTGGGGGCTTACTATTGGTTTTGATTCTGGTTGCAATGCTTTTTATACCGGAATCAAATCAAAATAATGATGGAAAAATTCATCTCCGCTATTGGTATGTAACCGGCACTAAAGAAGAAATCCCTTATCATGCTAAAGAATATAATTCAATTCAGGATAGCGTAGTTATTGATTGTACACCGCTCCCATGGAATGAACATGAGAAAAAAGTTTTAACTTCTATTTTAAGCGGTGATCCTCCGGATATTGTAAATTTAATTTCACCAGTCGCAAAATGGGCTTCAAGACTTGCATTAGTTCCGCTTGATAAATTAATTAAAAAAACATCCTTCGATACAACAATTTTCTTCCCTTCGCTTTGGAAAGAAATGAATTGGAGAAATCATACTTTTGCCATACCTCTTTACTCTGCTTCCTATGCATTTTTCTATAATAAAAAACTTTTTAGGGAAGCAGGGCTTGATCCAAACAAACCGCCTAAAACATGGGATGATGTTGTTAAGTATGCCAAACTTCTAACAAAAAAAGATAAGCAAAATAGATATACACAAATGGGATTTATTCCTAACTACGGTAATGTTCAGACATTTCTGTTATTAGCCTGGGAATTAGGTGCAAAATTTTTATATGATCATGGAACAAAAGTTAATCTTACAAGTCCGGAAATAGTTAATAGTCTTCAGTGGGAAGTAAATTATTTTAATGATTACCCAATCGATAAAGTTTCAGCATTTATGTCCGGTTTCGGATATGCAGATCAGCATGGATTCATATCAGAAAAAGTTGCAATGATGGTTTTAGATAACAGCTTTATCGATCAAATAAAATTATACAATCCAAAATTAGATTATGGTGTTTCAGAAATTCCAACATTTAAAGGCCATCAAACTGTATCTTCAACTGGCAGCTGGTGGCTGGCTATTCCAAAAGGCTCTAAACATGTTGCGGCTGCGTGGGACTTTATGAAATTTTCTGTGAGCAAAAAAGTTCAATTAGCAGAAATGAATTCACAAAAAGAAATTCTCTTTCCGGCAAATCAATATGCAGCAAAGGATTCAGCTTTGATAAAAAATAATAATGCAATTAAAACTTTAGTTGATATGATTGATTATGCTAAAACTCCCACAATAGTTCCCATGGCTCATGATGTATTTTGGCGGGAATTTATTGGGGCACATGATAGGGCTATTCATCATGTACAAACACCTAAAGCAGCTTTAATGCAAGCGCAAAAAGCAATTCAATATCAGTTAGATTAAGCAATTGAATATGACAATTATGTTATGAGCAAAATGAGTTTTGGAGATATTACCAATTGATTAAGGTATTTAAAGAAATATGGAAAAATCCTTATAGAAGATCGCAGGCGATTGTAGGATTTATTTTTGTTTCTCCATGGGTAATCGGCTTTTTAGTCTTTGGATTATATCCAATTTTAGTTTCATTTTATTATAGTCTATGTCAATATGATGTTCTAAGAATTCCTCAATTTATTGGCTTAAGAAATTATCATCAGCTGCTTTTTGAAGATAATTACTTCTGGCTTTCAATCTGGAATACTTTGGTTTATACAGTGTTTCGAGTTCCACTGAGCATTATTGGCTCTTTACTGCTTGCAGTGTTGGTTAATAATGCTGCTAAAGGAATTAAGATATTTAGAACCATTTATTTCATCCCTTCAATTGTAACAGGAGTAGTGCTTTCTGTTTTATGGTTGTGGATGTTAAATCCCGAATACGGGTTGATAAACTCTTTTCTTGCTTTCTTTGGAATTCAAGGCCCGCTTTGGCTGCTTGATCCAAATTGGTCAAAGCCATCAATGGTGATAATGAGTTTATGGTCAATCGGCGGGGGAAGGATGTTAGTTTTTCTTGCTGCTCTTCAAGGAATTCCGCAGCATCTTTATGAAGCAGTAGAAATTGACGGCGGCGGACTGTGGTGGACAAAATTTAGAAACATTACTGTCCCGATGATTTCTCCTATAATTTTTTTATCTGCCCATTTTGGAAGTTGATTTTTCTACTGCAAGTTTTTGTTGAAGCTTA
>CAVZQU010000013.1:0-311263 GCA_963777515.1 uncultured Bacteroidota bacterium | reverse complement strand
GTTTAATATAAAGATTATATAATATTTACTTCATCAAAACCATCTTCTTCGTTTGCACAAAACTTCCTGTCTGCAGTCTATAGAAGTAAACACCACTAGCAAGGTTACTTGCATTAAAGTTCACTTTATAATTACCCGGCACTTTTGTTTCATTTACAAGTGTAGCAACTTCTCTTCCAAGTATATCATATACTTTTAATTGTACATTTCCGTTTGATGAGATAGAATAATTTATTGTTGTAACAGGGTTAAATGGATTTGGATAGTTTTGGCTTAATTCATACGCGAGCCGGAACATTCTCTTTATCATTAACTCCGGTTGTGCCTTCAGCATAAGCAAGCACTTTCCAACCTTTATTATTACTCTCATGAATCTCATCTATTTGATTTTCAGGATCAATAACTGCGTAGATTCTTGGATAGAAAGGTAAATTATCCGGCAGAGTCCAATCAAAGCTAATAATTTTACTTCCTCTAGCCGGAATAAAATCATCAGTAGTAAACTCAGTTTTACCACCGGTGCTTTGAATTAATGTTCCACCGCTGTCGGGATCTCCTACATAAAATCTAACGTTTACCGGCCCGGCAGTATTCATCAAACTGTAATTATGTATTCTGGTTTTAATAATTATAGTCTCACCTTTCTTTGGTTTATCAGGACTAAAAAGTATTTCTTTCGTCTGTTGTCTTTTGTCATTTGGAATATTAATTCCCTTTTCGGGATCTAATCTCCAGGGAAGAATTAATGCAGGATCAGGTTTATTGCTGTATTCTTTCTGCCACCAGGTTTGTGGAACGTTAATTCCTGATGGACGCGGATTAACTGCATAATCTAAAACTAAAGCACCGCTCTTTGCCCAATAGGCATAGGGCTGTACCGAATAATAAGTTTCACCTATTCCCAGATCAATCGGGCCTAGATGAACATCAAGACCTTTTTTATATGTAACCCTATTAGTTCTAGTTGAAATTTTACTTTGTTCGTAGCTTCCGTGAATTTCAACATCCGGTATAAATTTAAATGGAATATCAAAACTGGCGGATGCATTAACATCCCAATGTACTTCATTTGTAACTGTAGTTTGAGTTTGGGTTTCATTTTCTAACGACCAATTATATTCGAAGCCAGGCGAACCATCAAGTGTTATTTCATCAGAAGTGTTCCATCTTACTGCTGTTTGCAAAGCAGCGTTATCAGATGGTGATGCCAACTGCCTGTAGGAAAGAATATTTCCAACTTCATGATCCGGTAAATAATCTGCAGCCTGTGGGCTTTTACTAGGAAACCATGCTTTTTTCGGTGGGCTTGGTGAAACAACCAGCGTATATCCTTGAATTGTATCTGCAGCTATAATAGGGTATTCCCAAATATCATAATCAACAATTGTTGCATATAAGTAATCATCATTGCTGGCAGAAATATTTTGGCTTACTTTATAAGTATTTCTGTTAAAGGTTTGCTTTGAAAAATTTTTACCGTAATTCGCTTCAATTTTAACTTTTACACCTACATCAACTATAGGTATTGTAAAGCCACCCTTTACTTTTGTTCCTACACTCCATCCTTTATGCAGTTCCGATTCAACTTCTATATCAGTTTCTGATGAAGTATAGTATTTTGAAAAGAAATTGCTTGCTTGTCCATTATAGCTTTCATTAACATCATAATTAACTCCGTTTAAAACATCAAAATGAGTTGGCGGTGCATTGAGGATAACTAGTGGTTGTACAATATCAGTTGCACTAAAATAGCTTGGTGTTCCTAATTTTATTCCGCCTCCGTCAAAATCTCCAGCTGTTATACTCCAATAAAATCCTCGCGATCCGTTTGTGGAATCAACCGTCATTGTAGCTCTTTTGTTTAGAGCAATTATATCTCCCGAAGCATCAACTGTTGGTTCAAAAACAGTTATCGTAAATGTTGTATAGCTTGGTCCGCTATCAGGCTGATGATATTGAGTTGATGCAGAAATAATTTCAGGATTCCATATTGAGTCTGCGGTGCTGGCATCTAAATCAGCAAGTACCAAGTTTGTTCTATTTATATCGTCTGAACCATAATCTCCGCTAGTATAACCCTGAATAGCTAAAGTAGTATCAATATCATATATTCTTAATCTTCCGTCTCCATTAATTACAATTTCATCTTTTCCGTCATTGTTAATATCGCCTGTAACTATATTAATGGCGAGAGTTTGTGTCCCTAATGTTTGAAATATATCTTTTAAATTATTTTTATCTACTTTGATGGTATCTAAATTCATTGTAACCGACGCCGGAAGCATTTTGTTATAGGTTTCCGAACCGCTTCTATAAAGTACAAAATCAACTACAAATTGATCGAGGGTATTATTTTTAAAATCACCGGTTGCAACTAACAAATCATTAATGTGATGGTATGAATCATAAAAATCATTTTGGGTAAAATAGTCATCTTTCTCTGCTTTGGGTACTAAGGAAAAGCTGCCGCTGTTTTCAACATAATCATAAATTTTTGCAGATATATTCCAATCATGATCTGAACGCTCAGTATAGTTTACCAATACAATTTCATCTCTGCCGTCGCCATCAAAATCGCCTGCTGCAATATCATAAATACCATCGTTATCTAATGAAGGATCATTGTACACATCTGCAATCTTAGCTTTTTCAACCGGCATTAATGTGTTTGGATCAACATCATAAACTCTTATTTCTATGTTGCCGTCTTTGTTCCAAAAAGCCAAAGCAAATTCCGGTTCAGGATCACCGTCAAAAAATCCTTTTATCAACTTGAATCTATGAGCTGAGAAATTGGCATTGGGGTAAAGCACATTTGTAAGCGTCAATGAATTTTCATCATTCCAGGTCAATGAGCTTTTATCAATGTTTTTGGGAACCACAATATTAATTGAACTATCTTTTGTTTCCCAGGCAGCAATTATGTTATCATATCCATCACCATTAAAATCTCCCGTTATAGCACCAAATGCGGTTCCAGGGTAATAACCATTTTCTCCGGCTCCTAAATTACCGGAGTAAACCCCTCTTGCCGAAGAATCTATAAAATACTGGCCTGAATTTCCATAATAGTCAAAAACCTGATGCTTTGCTATATAACCATCATTAGAATTTCGCCAAAAAAGAGCTATCTCGTCAGACGTCCCCATGTTATAGTGTCCTTGTAAAGGATCTTGCTTTGTCTCAGAGGACTGTGCCAGCACAATTGGACAAATGGCAATAAAAAACAGCAATAGCGTAAATTTTTTCATTTTCTTTACCTTTCTTTAATAAATATTCTTACCCTCACACTATAACGCAAGAAATGGGATAGAAAGTGATAACGTGATTTACTCTTTTTAGATATTGAACTTTGGAAAGCTGAATTGGATAATAGTAAAACTATTTGAAAGAAGAAATTCTTTTATTGATTTTGGGGAAAATTGTTTATTGTTTCAACAGGAGAGGGCGGTTATACTTATTAAAGAGGTTTTGTTATTTTTATGGATTACAATATTTTTTAAATAATTTACGAGCCATATTTACTATATATGCAACTTTCCATTGTGAAATATAATTTTCATCAGGAATTTTATAATCAGCGTGAACATTTGAATTAGTTTCATCTTTATACGGTTTTACATAAGTGCATAATTCTTCAATCAAATTTTTATCTTCGTGAAATGATAAAGAATTCATTTTTGTATTTTCTATAAGCTCACCAAATCCACGATAGCTATTCCGATTTTTATCAAACCATAAATTATGATTCTCTTCACAATATGTACCATTTTTAATTTTGGGGAATACAACTTCTAGGATGCGTGTAAAAATAACTTCTAATAATTTTCTACTAAGAAACATAACAGACAAAAAAAGTCTTCTCTCGTAAGATTCATTTATCTCTTTTCGAATATAGTCAAGAAATGGATCATTAAATTGGTAAGGCAAAAAATCTTCACCACTTGGGGAATAGTCTTTATCGTCATAATATAATTTTTCTTTAACCCAATTAATTTTTACACCAGCCAATTGCAATATTTCTAATATGGTGGGATACCAATTATTTATATGTTCACCATAGTAATTCCATTTATCTTTTTGTGTTTCTTTTATTTTTAGATCAAATACTAATCTTTCAAGAATGCCAAGATATTTATATGTTGGAACAGTTTGCATAAAATCGGCGAAGGCATAATTTTCTTCGCTCATAAAAGTGTATTTGGTTTTAATAGTATCAAAATCCATGTATAAAGGATAATCATATTCTAAATCGAATTCTTTTAATAATATTTTGAATTCTTCTATGGAATAAACATGTAGATATAATCTTTCATAATACAACCATATTTTCTTTGGAATATTAATAGCCATAATTTGGAACCTTAATTGTTAAATGGTATAACTACTATTTATACTGCACTCTTATCAGTTAAAGAATTTAATATATCACACATTAATTTGTTGATAATTCGGAAAGTTATTTTCACATTTTCCTGCCCCATTTAATCGTAACCAATATAAGAGTTACAATTATCGAAATGAAATTAATTTATTAAAAGCTCATTCCCAATAAAAAATAAATTTTACTAGGAATTGCATTATGTTTTTTTATTCGAGAATTAATCTCTAACTATATTATAAGTTTGCTTTACCTTTTAGATAAAGAGCCCAAATCTCTTGACCATTTAAAGCTCTGTCATAAATGCGCACTTCATCAAATGCTCCGGTAAATCTTGTCGATTGCCCTTTATATTGACCACTCCAAGTATGTGAAGCAATGAATATAGAATCGCCATTAATATAAAGCTGTTGGCGTAAACCAGCTACTAATATTGCATTTTTATATGCCTTAAAATATCCATTAGAATATACTAACGAATAGAATATCCATTTTTTAGTATCAGTCGATTCATTAAAATTTATTGAAACAGGTAAAATTTCATTATCAGGGGGATTAATTTTCGGGAGAACCCCAAATGCTCCAACTGTAAATTGTATACGTCCATAGAAATGTCCAATACCACACCAACCGTTACTAGTATTGGCACCTAAAATAATATACCCTTCACCGGCTGAAGCTTTGAATAAAGTGTCTTCTTTTACCCAAAAGGAAATTGATAATTCCTTCAGATTGGTTGTATCAATCATTGGTAGCAGGATATAACCACCGGAGGTACTAAATGTATGGTCTTCACCTATTACTTTAATTGCTTGTTGAGAGACTCCCTTTGTATATGAGTGCGCATTTTTTACTATTCCATTTCGTTCATATCCGCTTGCATCATTTGCGTTACCATTAAATGGATAGTAAGCAATTAATCCTGTGTCTAAAGAATCATTTTGAGTTTGATCTTTTATAATATCGTTCTGATTACAACCAAAAGTGATTACAAAAAGAATCATAAATAATATTTTATTCATGTTTATAATTCCTTCCTTTGGAGTTATAATTGATTGAAACACTAGTTACTTTTAATTAATTACATCACAAATTATTATACAATAAACTTTTTTAGCTATCGTGATGAGAATAATTATGATATAAATCTTTAAGAGGCATTTTCATAACACACAGTTAATATTACGAAAAATGATTTTCATTTTTGCCTGCCCCATTTCATCGTAGCTTATAGAAGAGTTATAATTACCAGAATGAAATTAATTTATTAAATAGATTATGTGCAATTAGAATTTTCTCTCTGCTACTTTAATTGTGAGTTAATCCCTTACAATATCATAAATTTTTATTGGCGGTGTTAATGCTTGCTCTTTATTTGGCTGGGATTGAATTTTACGAACAACATCCATTCCTTCAATCACTTTTCCGAATGCTGAAAATCCTTGCCCGTCCGGATTTCTTTTCCCGCCGTAATCAAGTTCAGGCTGATTGCCGATGCAGATAAAAAATTCTGATGTTTCGGTGCCGGGTTCATTCCTTGCATAAGAAATCACACCATCTTTGTGCAATATCCCGGTTTTGTTTGTTGGCTCATGCTGAATTGGAGGAAGCATTTTATCTTCATTGTCACCTAATCCGCCTTGAATAACTTCAATTTTAATTTTGTTATTCGGCTGGTTATCCATAGTAACGGTTCTATAAAAAGAAGTGTTTTTATATAAACCTTTGTCAACATATTTAAGAAAATTGTCTGCAGAGATTGGGGCTTTATCTTTGTAGATTTCAACTTTAATGTTTCCAAGCTCTGTTTTTATTTCAACTATTGGATTTGAAGAGCTGCAAGACAGAAGTAAAAAACTTGATACCAGGGAAATTGTAAAAATTATTTTGTTCATATAAAAAATGTTTTTATTCCGAACCTGCTTGCAGCAGGCAAGCTTGTTTCAGAATCTGTTGATTAATCGAAGATGCTGAAACAAGTTCAGCATGATGTTTTTATAACGCTATGAAATCTTATCAATTACCATTTTAGAAATTTTATCACCGATGCTTAAAGATGCTGTAGCTGCTGGCGACGGAGCATTTAAAACATGAACCATATTTTCATTTTCAATTATTCTGAAATCATCAATTAGCTTTCCATCATTATCAACAGCTTGCGCACGTACTCCAGCTCTAAAAGGAGTTACATCTTCATCTTCAATTTCGGGAATTAATTTTTTAAGTGCATTAACAAAAGCTGTTTTACTGAATGAACGATGAAATTCCTTGAAGCCGGTTTTATAATATTTTCTTCCCATCTTCCAGAAACCGGGAAAGCTTAACATTTCAGATACATCTTTAATGAAAAATCTTTTAATGTATATCCTTCACGTTTAAAAGCTAACACTGCATTTGGGCCCGCTTCAATTCCGCCATTAATCATTCTTGTAAAATGCACGCCGAGAAAAGGAAACCTTGGATCGGGAACAGGATAAATTAAATTGTTAACTAAATATTCTTTTTCTTTTTTTAGTTTATAATATTCACCGCGGAATGGAATGATTTGTACATTTGTTTTTTCACCGCAAAGCTTTGCAACTTTATCGGATTGTAATCCGGCACAATTAATTAAAAACCTTGGCTGATATTTCTCCGCATGAAGTTTTTAATTTTAAAATTTCATTTGTTTTATCCAATGCAAGAAATCGGCAGTTGGTTTTTATTTCGCCGCCTTTACTCTAAAATTATTTTTTCATAAGCTTTTGTTACTTCGGTGTAATCAACAATCCCGGTTTCACCGACAAACAGATCCTTCAATTCCAACTGTGTGAGGTTCGTATTTTTTTATTTCTTCTTTATATAATCTCTTAATATTTTTTAAACCGTTTTCATTGCCGCGTCTTTCAAGTTCATCAAGTGCAGGAAGCTCATTTTTGTCAACGGCAACAACAACCTTTCCGCATCTGTCAAACTTAATATTATTTTTTTCACAGAAGCTGTACATTAAGCTTCTTCCTTCAACACAGTTTAATGCTTTTAGCGAACCTGGCTTGTAATATAATCCCGAATGAATTACTCCGCTGTTTCTGCCGGTTTGATGTGCAGCTAATTTATTTTCAGCTTCGATTAAAATTAATGAATAGTTTTTCTTTTGAAGAAGCTGTAAAGCGGTTGCGGTTCCAACGATTCCTCCACCGATTACAGCAATGTCATATATTTTTGAAGGCATAAAGTTTTTTGAATGTTTATTGCAAATATAAAAATACAAACCTTGATTTGTAATCGGAAGAAAATAAAAAAAGGGAATCTAAAAATTTAGATTCCCTTGTCTTCACCAAAGATATTAAAATTTCAATTAAGTTGAAGGGAATGAACCTCCACCGAAGCTGCTCAAAAATTTCCCAAGGAAAGCAATAATGAAAATTATATATAGATACCAATCCAACGATTCTGATAATCATTATAACTTTCTGAATGAAAAAGAATTTGCTTTGTCTTTCGATAGCATTTTCAAGAATTCCGGTATCTCCACCATAAGAATAGTTATCAAAAAAATTTGCAGATTCTCGGAAGCCTGATTCCACAAATGATGATATGGGACTCCAATTATTGCACCGATTATTGACAAGACAAGTGAATGCCTCCAATAATGATGTAAAAAATCCCAACGAACCTCATATCCTTTGCCATCTTATTAAGAAGGTTCTGGAACATCGGAGAAATAGTAGCAACATTTTCTAGCATATTTTTACTCCCTTAATTTTGATTTGGATAAAGCGACTATATAAGATAAAAAAATATTTAACTTTTTTCAGTTTTTTGTTGGTATTATTTTTATTTAAACATAATTTAATCCGGACATACTATTCTATTTAAATTACACCAAATATTATTCAAAGATTCTTTACTAAGTACTATAAAAGTTTTAATGAATTATTTTTATATCTGTAAATGCTGTCATTATTTTAACCTGTAATGATGTGTTTCAATACCTAGAAAGAAAAAATTAAATTCTATTAACTTATCAAACTAAATGTTAGAAACATCAAATTAACTATTTATGGAGGTATCATGTCAGAGAGTACAAAGATAGTAGACTCCACTGCAAACCCAGCCCCATTAGGATTACTTGGTTTTGGAATGACCACTGTTTTGTTAAATCTTCATAATGCAGGTTTAATAACATTAAGCAGTGTTATTCTTGCAATGGGTGTATTTTATGGTGGAATAGCCCAGATTTTTGCAGGCTGGATGGAATGGAAAAAAGGAAATACATTCGGCACAGTTGCTTTTACTTCTTACGGTTTGTTCTGGTTAACACTTGTTTATTTGATAGTTATGCCAAAATGGGGCGGAGTAAATCCGGCTGATGAGGGCGGTATGATTGCTTACTTGTTTTTGTGGGGTCTATTTACTTTTGTTATGTGGATTGCTACTTTTAAGCATAATAAAGCTCTTCAGGTTGTTTTCTTTACACTATTTATTTTATTTTGGCTGCTTGCTCTTGGTGATGCTACAGGTAATGCAACCTTAAAAACATTTACAGGTTGGGAAGGAATTGTCTGTGGTTTATCTGCTATTTATTTAGCTTTTGCTCAAGTGCTGAATGAAACATTTGGCAAAACAGTTCTACCAATAGGATAAGAGATAATTTTCATTCAATACAAAAAATACAGGAGTTAATTTATGGACAAAAGTAAAAATGATGAGGTTTCCGAATCCCAGATTGCGGTTCATTGGAAAGAGGAAGATTATTATGAACCCACTCAGGAATTTAAAGACCAGGCAAATATAAATGATGCAAAAGTATTTGATAAATTTAGTATGGAAAATTTTCCACAATGTTTTTCCGAATATGCAGACATGCTGGACTGGTATAAACCTTATATAAAGTTCTAGATTCGGATAATCCGCCATTCTTTAAATGGTTTACAGGCGGAAAAATAAATGCTTCCTATAATTGCATTGATAGACATTTAGCAAAATATAAAAATAAAACAGCAATACATTTTGTACCGGAACCGGAAGATGAAGCTATTCAACATATTACTTTTCAGGAATTATATATAAAAGTAAATGAGTTTGCTGCATTGCTAAAAGATTTCTGCGGTGTGAAAGCCGGTGATACAGTTACTCTTCATATGCCGATGATTCCGGAAATTGCTGTTGCAATGCTTGCCTGTGCACGAATTGGTGCAATTCATTCCCAAGTATTTTCAGGCTTTTCAGGGAAAGCATGCGGAGAGAGAGTTGCAGATGCAAAAAGTAAAGTGCTTATTACCGCAGATTCATATTATAGAGGCGGGAATCTAATTGATCATAAAGAAAAAGCTGATATTGCTTATGATGAAGCTTTGAAAGAAGGGCAAAAAATTGAGAAGGTTCTTATCTTCGAAAGATATCCTGGAAAATATTCTGCAAAAACTCCTCTTGTTGACGGCAGGGATTTTTTGGTTAATGATGTAATTAAAAAATATTACCATAAAAAAGTTGAACCTGAACAACTTCCATCAGAAGGAACTCTTTTTATTATGTATACATCCGGTTCAACCGGTAAACCAAAAGGAGCACAGCATTCTATCGGCGGATATTTATCGTATGTAACCGGAACTTCAAAATATATTCAAGATATACATCCTGAAGATGTTTACTGGTGTATGGCTGATATCGGATGGATTACAGGCCACTCTTATATTATCTATGGCCCGCTTGCTCTGGCAGCATCATCTGTAATATTTGAAGGTGTTCCTACATATCCTGATGCCGGAAGGCCATGGCGTGTTGCTGAAGAATTGGATGTTAATATTTTCATACTTCACCTACAGCTATTCGTGCATTAAGGCGCGTTGGGTCCGGATGAACCGGCAAAATATAATTATCATTTCAAACATATGACTACTGTTGGCGAACCGATTGAACCTGAAGTATGGAGATGGTATTATAATGTTGTTGGAAAAAAAGAAGCTGCTATTGTTGATACCTGGTGGCAGACTGAAACCGGCGGATTTTTATGTTCAACTATTCCCGGAATTCATAAAATGAAACCTGGAAGTGCCGGGCCTGGTGTTCCCGGGTATTTATCCAATTATTTTTGATGATGAAGGAAAACCATTGCCTGCCGGAAGCGGAAAAGCAGGAAACATTTGTATTCAAAACCCATGGCCCGGACGTATGCTTACTATTTGGGGAGATGATGATAGATTTGTTAAACAATATTATCAGCGGTATAATAAAGATCCTAAAAGTAAAAAATGGCAGGATTGGCCTTACTTTGCCGGAGATGGTGCCGTTGAAGCTCCGGATGGTTATTTCAGAATACTTGGACGTATTGATGATGTGATTAATGTTGCCGGGCATCAGACTTGGAACAAAAGAATTGGAATCTGCTGCACTTATGTGTCAGGAAGTTGGTGAAGCAGCAGTTGTTCCTGTTGCTGATCCGATAAAAGGCAAAATTCCACATATCTTTGTATCTCTGAAACCAGGAATTAAAGGCAGCCCTGAAATTGAAAAAAAGATTTCTGATACTCTGGCTAAAGAAATTGGGCCTATCGCCAAACCAGGTAAAGTGTGGATTGTATCGGATATGCCTAAAACTCGTTCCGGTAAAATTATGCGAAGAATATTATCTGCAATTGCAAATAAACAAGATGTGGGAGATATTACTACTTTAGCAAATCCACAGGTTGTTGAAGAAATTGTAAATATGGCTAAATAGTATTTTTTTAATTTACAGGAGGTTCTTTCACTTGTTTAGAACCTCCTTTTTTTTTATATATAAACACTATTTATAATGGAATTATTAAATCATGTTCCGAATTATTCCTGAAGGACTTGTTTACAACGAGCACGTCCTGCTTAAAGATGGACAAGGGGTCCAATTAAAACCCGCAACACAAAATGAGATCCAATTAGTAGAATCTTTTATGAAGCGGATTTCGCAGGAAAGCTTAAGAATGCGATTTATGGCTTCAATGTCTGAAGTTCCTGAAAAAATAATCCGTGAACTTATGCAGCGGCGATTTTACACAATCCGGCTGCCTTTTAGCTTTGACAGTAGAAGAAAATGATTCAAAAGTAATAGGCTTAGGAAATTATATCTCTGTAGGAAATGGACGAACTGCAGAAGTTGCATTTTTAATTGAAGATAAATACCAGGGCAGAGGTATTGGAACTTTACTACTTGAACGTCTTGCCGGACTTGCAGCAGCAAATGGTTTTATTGAATTAGAAGCTGAAGTTTTGCCGGATAACCAACCAATGATGAACGTATTTAAAAGTTCAGGATTTGAAAAACATAGAGTTTGGGATTCTGATACAGTACATATTGAATTACCTGTAAACGGCGCCTCAGCTCTTTGGGAAATTGCTGATTTACGTGAAAGAATCTCTGTTGCTAATTCTCTTATACCATTACTAAAGCCAAAAGTTATTGCTGTTGTTGGTGCATCACGCGACCACATCATCAATCGGAAATATGGTTTTTCGAAATATCCTTGCTGCAAACTTTAACGGCACTGTATATCCCATTAACCTGCAGGCAGCTTCAGTAAACGGGATTAAAGCATACTCATCTGCAAAAGATTTACCAGAACCAGTTGATCTTGCAGTTATAGCAGTACGTGCCGAAAATGTTCAGAAAGTTGCAGAAGAATTAATTCAAAAAGGAGTTAAGGGATTTCTGGTTGTATCAGCAGGTTTTGCAGATGCCGGCCCTGAAGGAGTTAAAAGACAAAAGGCACTGGTTGATCTAGTTCGTGCACATGGGACAAGACTGCTGGGACCAAGCTGCCTGGGATTAATGAATACTGATCCTGAAGTTAGATTAAACGCGAGCCTCGCTCCAAAAATTATGTCAGCCGGTTCTGTTGGTTTCTTTTCCCACTCTGCAGCTTTGGGACTGGTAATTATGGATTATGCAAGAGAAAAAGGGATCGGCTTTACTTCATTTGTTTCTGCTGGAAACAGAGCTGATGTTTCGGGAAATGATTTGCTTCAATATTGGGAAGAGGACCAAAACACTAAACTAGCCATTGTTTATCTTGAAACATTCGGAAACCCAAGACGCTTTGTTAGAATTGCACGAAGAATGACTTACAAGAAACCAATCTTGTGTGTTAAAGGTGCGCGTAGTATTGCCGGGAAAAAAACAACAGAAGCCAAAAGCGGAATTCTTTCAGTGGGAAATGTTGAAGTTGAAGCACTTTTCGAGCAAACCGGAATTATCCTTGCCCCTTCACTCGAAGATATTTTTGACATCGCACTTGTTCTTTCCAATCAACCTTTGCCTAAAGGAAACCGTGTAAATATAATTGCTAATTCTTCAGGTATGGCAACTCTTTTTGCTGATGCTTGTGAAATGAATGATTTAGTAATCGAAAATGGCGGCCTAAAAGATTTAGGAGCTTTCACATCGCCGGAAAATTATGAGTCTGCTGTCAAAGAATCTTTGATGAATGAAAATGTTGATTCTCTTTTAATCGGGTTTGCATGTGTAGGTGATTGTAATGTTGAAAAATATTCTGCTGCAATACAGAAAGGTGTAACTGCTGCAGAACAGGAAACGGGATTTCACAAACCTGTATTGCTTTGCTTAATGGGCTCAACAGGACCAGTTTCTCTTGAAGCTGATTCAAAAAGTACAAAAAGAAAATTTCCAACTTTTCGTTTTCCTGAATCTGCTGTTAATGCTTTGGGAAGAATAATGCGCTATGTTGAATTTCGTAAGAAGCCCGTGGGTAAGCTTGTTTGGTATGATGACGTTAAAGCTGATGAAGCCCGTAAATTAATTCATTCTATATTATCTAAGGATACTTCACAACAAATAATCCAATTAAATAAAAGCACAGATGCTGAAGCTTTAATTAACTATTTTGGAATTCAGACAATTGATATTAATGCTGCCTTTTCGGATATATACAAAATCAAAATTAAACCTGATCCTTTATTCGGTCCCTTACTAGAGGTTAAAGCAAAAAACTCTGATCCCATTTTACGTATAACTCCTTTAACTGATCGTGACCTTGAGGAAATAATGGATGATTTGCGTTTGGATAAAGACAATGGAATCGGCCAGGTGCTTGGCAGAATTTCTCAAATGGTTGAGGAAATACCCTGGATATGGAATATTGAAGTTCAGGCTATAAAAGACAGTATCCCTATGATAATGCCTGATATTTTTATATCAATAAAACCCGGCGGAGTTGAGAGGCCAACTTATTGATTATAAGGTATGGTTTTAGATTTTTAAAAGAATTTTAATAATTAATACATAATTATAATGACAGAATTAAGCAAGACAAAGAACCCATCCCAACCCTTCCCTTAAAAATGGAAGGGCTTATTTGATGGATTAACTTTAACAATATCATTCTGTCAACCATTACAAGTTAACTTTAATTTAATTTTGAAGAAAACAAATAATGAATTTAATGTTTATCAAAATATGAGGGGAAAAAATGATTATTAAAGAAGTAATGAAACAAGTGTTAACTACTGTTTCTCCCGCGACAACATTAACCGACGCATATACTTTAATGCAGAATAGTAATATCCGCCATTTGCCTGTTGTTGAAAATAATAAGTTAGTGGGAATAGTTACGGATCGTGATTTACGCTTATCAACAAGCAAACTTGCAAAACATCCTTTTGAACCTAATGAAGCAATTGGAAATATTATGAGTCAACCGGTTAAAACAACTCATCCTTCTGATCCGATTGAATCTGCTGCAAAATTAATGAGAGAATTAAAAATCGGATGCCTTCCAGTAGTTGAGGAACAACGGCTTATAGGTATTGTTACAATAACCGATATGCTGGATGCTTTATTGTTATTAACCGGCATTACCCAACCCTCTGGACGCTTAGATGTTCGATTGAAAAACCGCACTGGTGAATTGGCTAAGCTCGCAATGCTTTTAGCAGAGTATAAAGTAAATATTCACTCGATTTTAACTTACCCAGAAAAAGATAAAACTATTCGGTTAGTATTAAGAATTGGAACAATTGAAATTAAATTAATAGCAAAGGCAATTTGTAACGCCGGCTTTGAAGTAGTCTGGCCCACCCAATTAGCATGTGCCAAATAATATATCATCCAGAATATAAAAAATACGATTTAGGTTCCGAACACCCTTTCAGTTCCGTAAGAGCTGAAATGGTGATTGATTTTTTACGTAGAACCGGAAATTTAAAACAGTATCTTGAACCATCCCCAGTTACTCCTAAGGAATTAGAAATTATTCACGACCGCTCTTATATAGACATTGTTGAAGAAGCAAGCCGCGGAAATAACTTAATGATGGCTGAAGATTTTGGTTTAGGGACTTTAGATAATCCAATAGTCGAAGGAATGGCAGAAGGGGCCCGGTTACAAATTGGCGGTACTGCATTAGGTGCTCAACTTCTAATTGAAAATAAAGCTAATAAAGTTTTACAGATGGGCGGCGGATTTCATCATGCTCATAGAAATTTTGCTGCTGGATTCTGTATTTATAATGATCTTGCATTCGCTATTAACAAAATGGTTAACGCAGGCTGGCATGTTGTTTATTTGGATTTAGATGTTCATCATGGTGATGGAGTACAGGAGATTTTCTATTCAGAAGAAAAGGTAATGACAATTTCTCTACATGAATCCGGAGAATATCTATTTCCGGGCAGCGGCTGGCTTCATGAGCTTGGACAGGGAATGGGAAGATCACTTAAGTTAAATGTACCATTAGAGCCCTACACAGAAGGAGAATCTTATTTAGAAATAATTAATGGAATAGTTGCTCCAGCTTTAAAATGGTTTAAGCCTGACGCATTAATTGTCCAAGCCGGAGCTGATGCTCACTTTTCAGATCCTCTTGCTGACCTAATGCTTACTACACAAGACTTTGAAAAAGTATTTCGCCGTGTTATCGAATTAGGCAATTTATATTGCAAAAGAAAAATCCTATTTACTTTTGGCGGAGGTTATTCTATTACAGCAACACCAAGGATATGGATATTATTATATTTAATTTTATTTGGTTTAGAGATCCCGGAACGATTACCCGATGAATGGAGAACTTACTGGCAAAATAGAATTGGAAAAGATCTGCCAGAATTTTTACACGACCCAATCCCCTCATTTGATCCTATCCCACGAAAAGATGAAATCAACAGACACAACAAAGAACTGATTCAAAGACTAATGGATGCCGTAGCTCAAGATTGGATATAGCCCTAGTTAAAAGGATAAATTATTAATTGAAGTTATGCAAATGAATGTTTTGGTCATATTGAGCAAAGCGCAATATCTCAAATTGTTCAAAATTGTAAACCTTGAGGTTCTTCTCTTCGCCTGCCTGCCGTTACCGAATTATTGAAGTAGTACACGGTAGGCAGGTTCAGAATGACTGTTTTGCGTAACTTCAAATATTAAGGTATAATCTTACTTAGTCACTTCAGGTCTTTTCATATTTTGTAATCCAATGTCATCTATTAATTGTTTGTACGTAATTAAAGAATATTTACCTGAATTTAATAGATTTTGGATTCTCCCAGACTTCCAAGCGTTTAATTCAGCTTGCCTATTTTTGCTCATGTCTTTCGGCCCAAACCAATTTAAATCAATCAACGCCGAAAGTTCATCATTATCAATTCCAATATGACTAACAATTAAATTAACTTTATCTGAGTTAAGATTATTTAAAATTTTATAAAGACTATCTGCTTTATTTTCGATCTTATCTGCATACATATTATCCGCATAATTCTCATTAAAATATTGTGAAATTCCGAGGTGATACTCTTTAGCAAGCTTTTCCAGAATTCTTCTGTATTCGGGTTTGTCAACAGCTGTTCCCATATGATAATCTAAATAAACTATTTTTAATCCGCTGTTAATAGCTCTTTCTATTTGCGCTCTTAACTCTTTTTCTATATCTGTAAGACTTGGATGATTATTATTGAAAGTCGCTCTTGAAGGGAAAAAATATCCTAAGCTGTCAACAAGGCTTGGAACGGCAGTTTTTCCTAAAACCGGCCCCCATCTATAATTTTTCCATTCAGCATTTAATGTAAGATGAATACCAACTGAAACCTGAGGATTGTTTTTTAAAATATCTACCGCTTCCTGATACCATGGACATGCAAACATAACCGACACTGATATTGGCAGACCTGTTTTAATAATCTCTTTCAAAGCTTCGTTCACTGAATGGCACATACCTATATCATCAAAACGTAATAGTACTTTCACCTTGTTTTCATTCTGTGCAAAACTTTTGCTTGAGAATAATATAGCTGTAAATACAATTATTGTAATTAATAATCTTTTCACCTTCTTCTCCGAAATTTATTTAATCAAATCTAATTATAAATAATTTTATTTAATAAAATAAAAAGTGAAAAAACTTATTTTCAATTTTTTAGATGATTACTTTTTGCCGAATAACTTACCAATATTAGATAGTTTAAATTTATCTAAGTGCTTGCCATAGTCATTGCAGCAGCCTGTCTTGCCATTTTCAAATTGAATTCTGATGCTAATGATTTGTAATTTACCAAATCAACAATTGTCCCTATAAAACATAACCCGGCTGTGAAGAAATATAAAATCCCCATTCCAATTTGGTCGGTTAAAAATCTTTGAATCCCGGCGAATCCTAAAAATCCAACTAAAGTAAGAATTAGAATTAATTGAGGGTCTCTTCTTTTGGAATTATAAATTATCGCAAACTGCTGAATTTGATTATCATTCATATCTTTCACTAAATCCTTAATATAAGACAGTTCCATTTCATCTAAGTTGGGCATCAAGTGTAGAAGGTTTATCATGGAGTTACTCCTTTCATGATAATTTTAATTATTGAAATTAAGTTGAGAGCTAAAAGATGATTTCATTAGAACATAGATTCTATGTAAGATAATTGCCAATGCCGGCATCCCTAAAGGATGTGTCCGGAAAGAGCCTATAAAATCGAAGTGAAAAATTTTACTTACCGATAACCCCAAACCGCAGCCGGGGCAAAAATCAAATCCTAAATTCTTCAAAGGACAAAATGTAAAATGATGAACGTCATAAGGATTAATCAACAATAAATAGATTAAGCCCGCCATCCACATCCAGGCTTCTAATTTTATGCTTGTTAATATCGGTAAATATTTTTTCAACTTGGTTTAAAATTAAATGAACGGTTGAGATATGTCAAACCGTTCATGTAAAAGAGGTGCACGTTTAAAATAAAAAAAGCCCGAAAGTCTAATGGTTCTCTGCTAAAAAGGGAACAGAAAGGAAAAAGGCGAACCACTCCATAATGTAGACTACGGGCTCAAATATTTATTTTTTTATTTATATGAGTTCAGCACCTTCATATAATTAGCGCGTTCAAATAATGATGGGTCAGCAACATTCATATAGCTCATGCTTCCCCTCATCTGGTCTAAAGACTCATACTCATTTTCTTCCATCCATGTTTCTACTTTTTTAATGACATCGCTGATATGAGTAATACCAAATTTCAATAAACATGAAAGCATTTGTGTAACCTTTGCACCAACCATCACCATTTTAATTACATCTTTCTCTGTATAAATTCCGCTAGTTGCAGCTAAATCAGCATTAACTTTATTGTATAAAACTGCTATCCACCTAAGCGGGAGTCTTGAATCCATCGGAGTACTTAATAATACATTTGGAACAACTTCAAGAGTTTGTAAATCAATATCCGGCTGATAGAATCTATTAAACAAAAGTAATCCTGAAGCTCCGGCTTTCTCCATTTCTGACGCCATATGTGAAACTGAACTGAAGAACGGGTGCATCTTTACAGCAATTGGAATTTTAACGTTTGCCTTAACTGATTTAACAATATTAATATAAGAGTCGTCTATCTCTTGCGGTGTTTTATTTATATCTGTAGCAAGATTATAAATATTCAATTCAAGTGCATCTGCCCCGGCTTCTTCTATTTTCTTTGCGTACTCAATCCAGCCTCCTAAAGATTTGCCATTTAAACTTGCTATGATTGGTATATCAACAGATATCTTTGCTTTCCTTATATGTTCCAGATATTCTTCAGGTCCTGTTTTATATTCATATGGCTCTGGAAAATAATCCAAGGCTTCGGCAAAGCTTTCATTATGGACAGTTGTATAATGATCTAATTCAAGCTGTTCATGTTCAATTTGTTCTTCAAACAGTGAGTAAAGCACAACCGCTGCTGCACCGTTGTCTTCCATTTTCTTTATGTTATCAATACTTTGTGATAATGGTCCCGCAGATGGAACAATGGGGTTTTTTAATTCTAGTCCTAAATATTTAGTTGAAAGATTCATTAGTTTACCTTTTTAATTTATTTTCTATCTTAGTTTTAAACTTTACTCACTTTTAATGAATTCATAAATGGCATCGGCTCCATCCAACAAAACTGAAGGCTCAATAGAGATGGAAGGAGCCAAACTTTTTAATTTAATTCTTTATAAGTGAACCACCAATCATAGCCTTTTTCTGTTTTCATTCTCTCCTCGGCTGCATCAACATCTTTCGGAGGTGGAATAATTACTTTGTCGCCAATCAATTCATTCTTTGGCCAATTTTCAGGCATGGCAACTTTATTCTTATCGGAAATCTGTAAAGCTTTCAATGCTCGTAAAACTTCGTCAACCTGCCTGCCAATTTCCTGAGGATAATAAATCATCAAACGAATAGTTGATTCAGGATCAACAACAAACACAGCTCGAACTGTATTAGTCTCTTTACCTGGATGAATCATTCCCAGTTTTTCAGCAATACTTCCGGAGTGATCTGCAATTACCGGGAAAGGAATTTTTACATTTAAAGTATTTTTAATCCACTCAATCCATTTAATATGAGAAAATACTTGATCGATTGATAATCCAACTAATTCAGCATTTAATTCTTTGAACTGATCATTTCTTTTTGCAAATGCTACAAACTCGGTTGTACATACCGGAGTAAAATCAGCAGGATGACTGAATAAAACCATCCACTTTCCCTTAAAGTCACCAGGTAAATTCAGCATTCCTTTTGTAGTTTGAGCTTTTAATTCGGGAAATTTTTCCCCAATCAAAGGTATTCCTTTTTTTGATTCCATTTCCATTATATCACCCTTTCACACTTTGTTAATATAATTTGTTAACTTTCTACCAGGAAAAAGATCAATCATTTTCATGAATTACCTTTTTCTTTTTCAGGATTATAAGAAGCCAACTGTTCATAAGTTTTCCATTTCTGTACAACATCTTTCTGAGCTTCTTCCATTAAGCGGGCAGCTTCCACCGGATGGCTCTTAGTTAACATTTTATATCTTGTTTCCATATATGCATAATCTTTCAATGCAATCTTCATTCCTTTGCTTTCCAGCTTAAACGGATTTTTATTTTCAGCCGCAAGCTCAGGATTGTAACGGTATAATTGCCAGTATCCCGAATCCACAGCTGCTTTTTGGTTATCCATTGCTGTTCCCATGTTTATTCCATGAGCGATACAGTGGCTGTATGCAATAATTAATGACGGACCATCATAAGCCTCTGCCTCAAGAAATGCTCTTACAGTGTGAGTATCATTTGCACCCATTGCTACTTTTGCCACATAAACATTTCCATAAGACATTGCCATCAAGCCAAGGTCTTTTTTAGCCATTGGTTTTCCGCCGGCAGCAAATTTAGCAACTGCACCTCTTGGTGTTGCTTTAGAAGCCTGTCCGCCTGTGTTTGAATAAACTTCAGTATCAAGAACCAATACATTTACATTCTTGCCTGAAGCGAGCACATGATCTAAACCTCCGTAACCGATATCATAAGCCCATCCATCACCGCCCATAATCCAAACTGACTTTTTAACAAGATAATCTGATAAGCTTAATAAATGTTTAATATCCGCTGTTTTTCCGTTCTGATTTGTTTTTAGAAAATCATTTAGTATTTCATTTAATGCTTTAACTCTTTCACGCTGCTCATAAATTCCGGCTTCATCTTTTTGATCTGCGTTTAATAATCCGCTTACTAATTCATCACCTATATCACTTGAAAGTTTTTTAAGAAGATTTTTTGCTTGAAGATTATGCTTATCAATTGCTAATCTAAATCCAAAACCAAATTCAGCGTTGTCTTCAAATAAAGAATTTGACCATGCCGGGCCTCTTCCTTCATTATTTGTTGTCCAAGGAGTTGTTGGTAAGTTCCCGCCGTATATAGAAGAACATCCCGTAGCATTTGCAACTATAGTCCTGTCTCCAAACATCTGACTAACTAATTTAACATAAGGGGTTTCACCACATCCTGTACAAGCACCTGAGAATTCAAATAACGGCTGTAAGAATTGAGAATCTTTTACTTTTGTTATGCTAACTTTCCTTCTATCCAATTCAGGAATTGATAAAAAGAAGTCCCAGTTTTTGCTTTCGCTTTCACGCATCGGAAGCTGTTCTTTCATGTTAATAGCTTTTAGCTTTGTTTCTTTTTTATTCTTAGCGGGGCAAACATCCACACATATTCCGCATCCTGTACAATCTTCTACTGCCACTTGAAGTGAATAATACAAACCTTCGCCATAATCTTTAGCTCTGAATTTAGTGTACTTGAATGTATCAGGGGCGTTCTTTAAATCTTTTTCTTCGTAAACTTTCGCACGTATAGTTGCATGGGGACAAACTATAACACACTTGTTGCACTGAATACAAACATTATCATCCCAAACAGGAACTTCGAGAGCTATATTTCTTTTTTCCCATTTTGTTGTACCTGAAGGATAAGTGCCATCGACAGGCATTTTGCTTACCGGGATTAAATCGCCTGCACCGGCTATTATTTGGCCTGTAACTTCCTTAATAAATTCTGGAGCATTATCAGGAACAGCAGGTTTTAATTTTATCTTGCTGGTTACTTTACTTGGAACCTCTACTTCAAAAAGATTCTCTATAGTTTTATCAACAGCAGCAAAATTCATTTGAACAATCTTATCGCCTTTTGCGCCGTATGTTTTCTTAATCGAATTTTTAATTAACTGGATAGCTTCATCTTTAGGAAAGATATTTGAAATTGCAAAGAAGCAAGTCTGCATAATTGTATTTATTCTTACACCCATTCCTGTTTCGCCGGCGACTTTGTAAGCATCAATTACATACAGCTTCATCTTCTTTTCAATTAAATCTTTTTGAACTTTTTCAGGCAGTGAATCCCAAGCACTTTCTTTTGGAACAATAGTATTTAACAAAAATATTCCACCTTCAACAGCATCACTCAGCATATCAAATTTTTCAAGGAATACTTGTTGATGGCAGGCTATAAAATTAGTTCTATTTATTAGGTATGATGATTGAATTCTCTTTGGCCCGAATCTTAAGTGAGATGTAGTTGTCGAGCCCGATTTTTTAGAGTCATAAACAAAATAACCTTGAGCATAATTATCAGTTCCTTCACCGATAATTTTAATAGAGTTTTTATTTGCACCAACAGTTCCATCAGCACCCAGCCCATAAAATTTACCACGGAATGTTTTTGCATCTTCAACAGAGAAAGCAGGATCAAAGTCTAAACTTGTTTTAGTTACGTCATCAACAATACCAATTGTAAAATGGTTTTTAGGCTTATCTTTTTTCATTTCATCAAATACTCCTTTAACCATTGCCGGAGTAAATTCTTTTGATGAAAGTCCGAAACGCCCGCCTGTTATTTTAGGATAAGCAAATGGAAGCTCACCGTTTACATGCATTTCGGAAATAGCATTTACTATATCCAAATATAAAGGCTCACCGGAAGCACCAGGTTCTTTTGTCCTATCCAGTACCGAAATTACTTTTACTGATTTAGGAAGCGCATTGATAAAATGTTTAATTGAAAAAGGCCTGTATAATCTTACTTTTAATACGCCGACTTTCTCTCCCTTTTCAACTAAGTAGTTCACTGTTTCTTCTGCTGCTTCAGCACCAGAACCCATTAACACAATTACGTTTTCTGCATCAGGAGCGCCGACATAATCAAACAAATGATATTGTCTTCCAACTAACTTAGCAAACTTATCCATTTGTTCCTGAACAATATCAGGACAATTTATGTAATAAGGATTTACTGTTTCTCTTCCCTGAAAATAAACGTCAGGATTTTGAGCTGTACCGCGTACAAAAGGATGATCAGGGCTTAAAGCTCGTTTGCGGTGTTCAATTACCAATCCATCATCAATCATAGCTTTCATATCATCAACAGAAAGCTGTTCTATTTTCATTACCTCGTGTGAAGTTCTGAATCCATCAAAGAAATGAACGAAAGGAATTCTTGAATTTAATGTTGAGGCCTGGGCTATTAAAGCAAAATCCATAACTTCCTGAACTGAATTTGAAGAAAGCAGTGCAAACCCAGTTGAGCGTGTTGCCATCACATCGCTGTGATCGCCGAATATTGATAATGCCTGTGCTGCTATAGATCTTGCAGAAACATGAAATACTGTTGAGGTTAGCTCGCCTGCAATTTTGAACATATTTGGAATCATTAAAAGCAAGCCTTGTGATGCAGTAAATGTTGTAGTTAAAGCACCACTCTGCAAAGCTCCGTGAACACTGCCCGAAGCACCGCCTTCACTTTGTAATTCGCTAACTGATGGGGTTTCACCCCAAATATTTTTTTTGCCTTTTGCTGACCAATCGTCACACCATTCACCCATATTTGAAGAGGGGGTAATAGGATATATTGCTATAACTTCATTCGTATTAAATGCTACGTAAGCTGCCGCTTCATTTCCGTCAATTGTTACTTTTTTTCTTTCCATTTTATTTCCGTCTATTCCTTTGTTAGATAAATAAATGTTCCCTCTGTAAAGAGATTCATAAAAAGCCAATTATTATACCAAGCAATTTTGTTGGAATAACTAATTTTTTCCCATGTTTTTTTTCAATTTAGATAAAATAAAAAGGAAGTTATGCTTGATTTTCTAACAGATGAGAATGCGTTCTATTAAAGTTAAGATAGATATTAATTGTTTGTAAAATAAGGTGTTAGAATTAGATTTATCTTTTAGAATTATTTTCAAGTTTAAAAAAAATAAACCCAATTTCTTTATGAAATTGGGTTTGTAAACAATTAAAGTTTTAATTTAATTTTTATTGACTTAAGCCGATTTCCTGTCCTCGATATAAATCGGTTCGCTTCCATTTTCCACTACATCTTTTGTGATAACACATTTATCCACATCTTCTTTCGCTGGAAGTTCAAACATTATATCCAGCATAAAATCTTCAACAATTGAACGCAATGCACGTGCGCCGGTTTTTCTTTCCATTGCTTTTTTTACTATTGCATCAATTGCGAATGGATCAAATTCTAATTCAATTCCTTCCATCATGAACAATTTTTTATACTGCTTTAAGATTGCATTTTTAGGTTCGGTTAAAATGCTTTTAAATGCTTCTTCGGAAAGTGATTGAAGTGGAGCAGTTATAGGTATTCTTCCGATTAATTCAGGGATTAACCCGTAACGCAAAAGATCTTCCGGCTGAATAAAGCTTAAAAGCTCATCATCATTTACTTTATGTTTTATATCCGAGAAAAATCCCATTTTATTTTTATTAATTCTGTGTGCAATTATTTGATCGATTCCTTCAAATGCACCGCCGACTACAAATAATATATTTTTTGTATTAATGTTTATCAAACTTTGTTCAGGATGCTTTCTGCCGCCTTTAGGAGGAACTCCCGCAACAGTACCTTCTAATATTTTTAACAATGCCTGCTGAACACCTTCGCCTGAAACATCGCGGGTAATTGAAGTGCTTTCACTTTTACGTGCAATCTTATCTATCTCATCGATATAAACAATTCCTCTTTGTGCACGGTCAAGATTATAATCCGATGCTTGAAGCAAATGAACTAAAACCGTTTCAACATCATCACCGACATATCCGGCTTCTGTTAAAGTTGTGGCATCTGCAATTGCAAATGGTACATCTAAAATTCTTGCCAAAGTTTGTGCAAGCAAAGTTTTTCCAACACCTGTTGGGCCAATTAAAAGAATATTACTTTTTTCAATTTCAACATCATCAAGTTCAAAAAAAGATGTCTTGGAATTTATTCTTTTATAATGATTGTAAACTGCAACCGATAAAACTTTTTTTGCCCTTTCCTGTCCTATTACATATTCATCCAAAGTTTTCTTAATTGTTGCAGGAGTGTGGTCAATTGATGATTTTGCTTTTGTATTATTGTATGCAGCTAAATTATTTTTAAGAATATCAACGCTGCTGCCAATACATATATCACAAATGTAAACATCGGGACCTGCAATCATGCTGCCTACTTCGCTGCCGTCTCTGCCGCAAAATGAACATTTAACTATTTTTTGATTTTGTTTTTTACTCATTACAACTCTTAGCTTAATTTATTCCTTAATTTAATTATTTCTTCTCTTGCTTTGTCAAGATAAAGGGAGTTTGGGAATTTTGCAAGTAATTTCTCATAAACTTCAACTGCTTTTGCATTATCAACTTTCCCATACTCATAAATTTGACCTAACAAATATAATGCTTTATCTGAATAAATATTTTTTTCATTTTCATCGGAAATCTTATTTAATAATGAAATTGAGCTATCATAATTATTTAAGGCTAATTCCATCTCTGCTTGCCTAATCTGCGCTAAGCTTTGAAGCATAAATGCCTTCTTGTTTGATGCCATAAGCTTATACTTTTCAGCAGCCTCATCAAATTTTTTCTGTTCAGCCAAAAGCTCTGCAGAAGCAAAGAGTGAAAGATTAGACGAATCATTTATTGAAGTGTTCAATAAAAGTGAAAGCTCAATTGCATCATTTGCATTATCATCTTTAAGGTTGCTGATAACCTGTGCTAATTCATTTCTCGCTGCCTTAAAACTACCTTTATAAAAATCAATTTGTCCCAGCCTGTATTTAGCACTGTTTTTCTGTTCAACAGATGCTCTTCCATTCTTTACAATCGCTGAGAAATCTTTTTCAGCTTTACCTAGATCACCATCAATAATAGCTGCATTTCCGAGATCATTATAAGCTTCAATTGAAAAATTAGAAATAGGTGACTCTTTAATTATTTTATTGTAGTACTCAATTGCTTCATCCGGTTTATTTTCAATATACTGCTTTATTAATCCAATCCGCCAATTAGCTTCATAAGCAACATTTGAATGGGGATATAATTTTATCAAATCATTAAAAGCATCAATAACTTTTTGAATATTATCCGATTCATATTTTGGCGATAAATAATAAGGCTTCCAACTAGGTATTGAAGAAGAATATTCCTTTCTTAATTCAGCTTCAAGAGTTTTGGCATAGCCTAATTTTGCATTTGAAGCAATCGGAGATGAAGGATATTTATCTAATATTTCATTAAATACCTCTGAAGCAGTTTTATATTCTCCTTCGTTAAGCAGCATCCTTCCGAAATTATATAAGTCAGAGCCCTGATTGTTCTGTATTTCATCAATTTTAAGATAGACATCAAAAGCTTTATTATAAGATTTAGCTTCTACATAGAGCCGGGCAAGAAGATATGAAAAATTTATTTCATCTTTATCCTTCCAATCTTCAACAACCTGTATAGTCTGCTTTAATGCATCCGGTTTATTTATGTAAGAAAATATTCTCGCTTGAATTGTCGGCAGAAGATTTGATTCTTTTGAAAGCATTGAACAATAAACTTCTGCAGCATTTTTGAATTGCATTGTTAGTGAATAAAGATTACCAAGATCATATCCAAAAACTCTCGGGTCGCTTGCTAACTCGTTTCCCTTTTTTAAAATATCAATTGCTTTATCAAATGCTCTTCTTTCAATTGCATAATTTGCTATGGTTCTGTAATTCAAAGGATTTGGCGAAGAATTTTTAAGCGCATTATCCCAAACTTCAAAGGCTTTTTTTTCATCCCCCATTAAATAATAAGTGCTGCCCAGCATTCCATATAAATTTATATCATATTTATTTTTATTAATTCTTGTTTCAATTAATTGAATTGAAGAATCATATTCCTTTAACCGGGTATAAACTCTATTTAAAGCATCAAAATACTGCAAATTTTCCGGCTGTGATTTATATAAATCTTCAAATATTTCTTTTGCTTTATCATATTGTCCAGCGCCTTCATAATTTTGTCCAAGCAAAAAACGGTTGTTATTTCCTTGTAAGTTCTGTGGAAAAGCTGCAGAAGTAAATAATATAAAAACCAATAATTTTTTTATCATAGCTCAAAAATAGTAAATATCGGCAGGCTTTCAAGTGATTAAGGATTACAAAATACACAATATTTTTTTAATGAATGTTGGACAAATGAATTAGTGGAATGGATTAATTATCTCAACTTCTCTGATGACGGCTTTTTGGCTGCAACTCAATCTGTAAATTTTTCTTAAAATTTTGATTATCGGACTTATTTACAAAAAGTTTAGCTCTAAAATGTATTCTCTTTTAAAATCCTTTAAAAATCTCCTAAAAATAAAACAAAATAATATTTTATCTCACTGGCTTAAAAGTTGAATAAATGAGCTCGACAAAGATCTTAAATAAGGACTCATTCCAAGGGAAAAAAATGAGAAAAGCATTAACCGCTTTTTTGTGGATATTATTAATGTTCTCATTAAATACTTTACTCTTCTCACAAACTCAAGTATTTTTTGATGATTTTAGCTCCGGCACAATTAAATGGTCTTTAACCGGAAGTTGGGGTTTAACTACTTCAAGTTATCACTCATCATCCAAATCACTTACAGACAGCCCGGGAGGAAATTATACAAATTCACAAAGCACTTCAGCTACATCAATAAGCATTAATTTAAGCAGCTATTTGGGTGCACAGTTGAATTTCTGGGCAAAATTTAACCTGGAAAATTCATTTGATTTTGTATATCTCGAAATTTCGAAAGACGGAGGAACAAGCTTCAATCAAATTGCTCAATATAATGGGACTTCTTCTACCTGGCAAAAATATACATACAATATTGGCGGATATGCTGGCAATTCAAATGTAAAAATTAGATTTAGATTTTACAGCGACCATTATATTGTTGCTGACGGAATGTATATTGATGATGTAGAAGTATTAGGTTTAAGCACTGATAATTCTGCTCCCTTAATAATCCATCAAGCTCCGGCTAATTATGAAGGAACTCAAAACGACTATAATTGTGTAGCAGATATTTCTGATGTATCTGGAATAAATTCCACTTATTTATATTATTATGTTGATGGAGTAGGGCCTTATACTGTTAATGGTATCCATGTCAGCGGTAACCAGTATGCATTTGTAATTCCGGCTCAATCCTCCGGAGCATTTGTTAATTACAAATTAAGTGGTAAAGATAATGCTGTTCCAGCCAACCAAACAGATACATTAGCAGCACCTAATAATAAATTTATATCAGGTAACTATCTTTCTTATGATGATGGAAATGTTGACGAGGTAGCAACAATTTCGAGTACTTCGGCTGCGGCTGTTAAAATTACAGTCCCTTCAGGAATGTATGGAAGATTAACAACGGTATTAATCCGTAATTATGAAGACACAGATTTGTCAGGCTCCGATATGCTGTTTCATGTTTGGTCAAATAATAACGGAGCGCCTGGAACAGATTTAATTACGCCTTTTACTGTTACACCGGAAGCAACTTTATCAAATCCATTTCCTTTCACACAAATAGATTTGAGAAGTTATTCGGAACAATTAACTGACTTAACCGATGATTTTTTTGTCGGATTTACTGTCCCGGCAAACGATGTATATTTAGTCGTTAGCAATAATTCACATAGCAGGTCATATACTAAAAGTGGTTCAACCTGGAGTGCATATTCAAAGGATTACGAAATTAGAGCCATTATGAATATATCATCCGAACCATTGCCGGTTGAATTAAGTTCATTTACAGCATCTTGTTCTAATAATAATGTTGAACTTAAATGGGAGACAGCAACAGAGCTGAATAATTATGGCTTTGATATTGAACGCTCATCGGTCATCAGTAATAAATCATCAATAGCCTGGGAGAAAATTGGTTTTGTTAATGGACACGGGAATAGCAATTCAATAAAGAATTATTCATACAGCGATAAAACGTTAACAACTTCGGGGAAATATCTATATCGATTAAAACAATTAGATAATGATGGAGCTTTTAAATATTCTCAGGATGTTGAAGTGAATTTTGTTTCTACAGCAAGTTTTAATTTAAGCCAGAATTATCCCAATCCTTTTAATCCTTCAACGACAATAAAATATTCTATCCCATCTGTAGGAACTTCATTAATGAAGTTCGTGCAATTGAAAATATATGATATTCTCGGAAATACTGTTGCAACACTTGTTAATGAAAATAAACCTGCAGGCAGCTATGAAGCTAAATTTAATGCTTCACAACTGCCAAGCGGAATTTATTTCTACAAATTAAAGGCAGGTTCATTCACTGAAACCAAAAAGATGATGGTTGTAAAATAATAGTTTAATTGATCTCCTCTCACAGCCCTCAAGGTTACAGGTTGAACATAGGCCTTTAACTTTGAGGGTTTACTTTTATGGACCATCTATTCAAGTTTAAATTGAATAGGAACCATAACTTGAACTTTTACATTTTTACCTCTTTGCTTTCCAGGTATGAATTTTGTTTTTAGTATTGCTTCTTGTGCTGCTTCATCTAAACCTGTTCCAACGCTCTTTACAACTTCTGTTGCTGTAACATTTCCGTTTTCATCAATAAAAGCCTTTACATAAACTTTGCCTTCTATTCCCGCTCTTTTGGCAATTTCCGGATAATGTACATTTTGCTGAATTGCTTTTATTCCCCCTATTGGTTCCGGCATTTGCTCAACTGCAACAAAATAATCGTCTTGATTAATTTTATCTAAGAACTCTTTATATTTATTTAATTCGTGACGGAAATACCACATAAATTGCGACTTTACATTTTTTCCATCCTTAATCCCCGGTTTAAATTTCCAATTATTAAAGTATTCCATTGCAATATTTGTATAGGAATTTTTACCCCACATCACTTCAACTTTATTAATATTACCATTCTCGTCAATTAACAATTTGTATCCAAGCCTAATTAATTTCCTTTCCATTTTATTTTTTTTAATCTCTTCATTAATTCTATCAGTTAATGCTTTTACATTACCTTCAATCAGCTTGGGGGGTGAATCGACCTTATTCATCGGTAAATATATTTCATCATAATTGGGTATGACTTCAATTGTTTCTTTATCCTTACAACCAAAAAGCAGCAGCAAAGAAATTGCAAATAAATTAATTAAAGTTTTCATTTTTAACCTCATAAATTAGATTTTATAATAATTTCATTGGGAAATTTTGCTTTAACTTCGGCGGCGGGAAGTGTGTTCTGCAATAACAATTCAATAGTTTCACTTTTAGCCGAGATAACATTCACTGCATTATCCATATCTTTTTTATATTCTTCAACTCTAAAAAAGAGAACAATGCTGATAACAAGTAAAATTACTGCAACCGCATAGGAAGCCATCGCAAATATATTACGGAAATTGAAAAAGCTTTTTTCTTTTTGAACTTTATCATCCAGTGAATAATAAATTCTTTCTTCCAGCTCTAAAGGAAAATCTTCTTTAACCTCATCCAAAGATGTTTTAAGCAGATTCATTTTTTTGAAATACTCCCTTGCCTCTTCATCCTGTGAAAGCGTAGTAAAAAGGAATACTTCCTCTTCTTTTTTCATCTCGTCATCGAAATACTCGTTTATTAATTTTTTGATGTCGTCTGTGCTCATTTTAAATTCCTAATAAAATTTAAATTCATTGTCATGCTGAACCTGCCTGTCAGTAGGCAGGCTTGTTGCAGCATCTCTTTATCAAATTAAAGTGTAGATTCCGAAACAAGTTCGGAATGACTGTTTCATTTAACAACTTTTGATATTCTATCAATCAATTTCTGTCTTGTTTTATAAAGTCTGCTCTTAACGGTATTCTCATCAATATTCATAATGGAAGCAATTTCTTTATAGCTTAACCCGCTGAATTCTTTCATAATAAATGGTTCCCTTTGCTCAATCGAAATCTTCTCAAGCTCTTTGATTATTAATTCTTTCATTTCCTTCAGCTCAAAAATTTCTTCAAGATTTTCCGGAAATTCAGTTTCTAATTCATCAGTATTATAAACATTAAATTGGTCAACTTTAATTTTTTTGCTTCTATAATAACCATAGATTTCATTCCTTGTAGTAACAAAAAGCCAGTATGAAATGTTGTTTTTATTTTTAACCGAATCCATGTTTTCAAAAAATTTTAAGAAAACATTTTGAACAATGTCTTCAGCCAGCATTCTATCGTTAACCATCTTTAATACGTAGTTAAAGATTTTATTTTTATAACGGTTGAATGCTATAGTGAATTCGATTATTTGACTTTTAGATTTACCCACTACTCTTCTTTTTCTTAAAGATGCATGAGACATAGAAATGTTGCTTTAAATATGGAAATAATTTTGGAAAGATTGTAATATTTTGAAGTTTATCTACGTGATTCTCAGTGAACTTAGTGCCTTAGTGGTTAAGCTCATTTTACCACTAAGACACTTAGAACAATAAGTTACACTAAGTTGTTAATTAGACAGGTTACTTCATTAAAATCATCTTTTTTGAAATGGAAAAATTCTCTCCTTTCAATTCATAGATATAAACTCCTGATGCCAAATTACCTGCATTCCAGTTCATTTTATAAGTGCCTGTTGATTTAGTTCCTGAAAATAAATTTTTAACTAAAGCACCTTTTTCATCATAAACATTTATTTCTATATAGCTTTCTTTTGGAACCGTGAAATAAAATTTAGTAGAAGGATTAAAAGGATTAGGATAATTCTGTGTAAGTTCAAATCTGCTCGGAACCTTTGAAGGAACCTTTTCAACCACACCTACTATTAATTTCATTTGTACGTTTATGCTTACAGTGCTATCAGGCCAAATTTGGACAGTATCTTGTGGTGCACTAAAGTTATCAGATAAATAATCTATAAATTTAATACGAGCGAGGCTCTTAAATTTAAAATAACCATCAGAGTTAGTTAATACAAATATTGTATCCACATAATTATAAGGATAAGGAGAATAAGTGATTGCATAAATAACCTTAACATTTTCTATTGGATTACCAAGAGAATCCTTAACATAACCTTCTACAAATCCATTAATATCCGATGTGTCATTTTCAAATCCAAAAGTTGGAGTCTTATCAAAATAATAGTAATAGTCTCCTGTTCTACAAATTGAATAGCCGGGTTTTGGTGCCGAAATACTTGTATTTTTCAAATCTCCGAATGTAAATCCATCTGCATAATTTGAGTCTGGACGGTGCAAAGTAATTATATCACCCTCCGGATTAATATATAATTCTTTTTTTAAGCTATCATTGTTTATTGTAATATATTCATCATAGTTCAGAGACATTCCATCCTTAAAAAATGTAGTATCAGTCAGTGAAGTAATAAACCACCCATCAAATGAATTCTCTGAAATATTTGGATGAAATTCCATAGTCCAGCCACTATCAGTAAACCCAAATTCATTTATGTAACGTTCTACTATTGGATTCGTAAAAAGCCGGCTTGTTAAAAATATAACCGCAATAATAGAAACTAAAAAAAATACTTTCTTCATTTTATTCTCCTCTCCCATTCAATAATGAGATTTGTTTCGGGCATAAAATTTTGCTTTTTAATAAGAAAAGTTTTGTATGAGCCTTGCTCGGCTTGTGCAGGGATTTCTTTAAATGGTTTTATGGAAATATCTCTTAATTTAAATTCCATCGGAAGCTTTATTACATATTCAGCTTCACTTAATGGATGATTCCAATTTTGAGTTGAAGTAAGTATATATTCTGCTTTATTAGTTAAATTCTTCTGTCTATAATAAACTTTAAAGAATGAAGAATCATTTGCTTTAACTTTTAATGGAATAAAAATTCCGTCCTTCCCCTTTGAATAAGAAAATACTTCTCCGTTTTTACCCATTACTTTTACACTGTCGGGATAAAGAATATCATTTGTGATTTTATAAGGATAGTATAAGCTTACCTGGGTATCATCATTGCTATTATTTTGAAAATAATAATCACCCAATACTATAAAGTCATTTTGCTCAACTATTACTTCAATTTTTTCTTTATAGAATGATAAAGATTGCGGGTATAGATATCCACTGATGAATAAAAATAGAAGTGCTATAAAAAATCCCCGAACCATCGCTCCGCCTAATAAAAATTAACCCCATAAACATCATCAAGTTAACTTCTTTTAATTTCATTATCAATATTAAAGTTTATCTAATTGATTCTCATTGAACTCAGTGTCTTAGTGGTTAAGCTCATTTTACCACTAAGACACATAGAACACTAAGTTAGTGCTTATACAGCTATATTGTTTCTATTAGAATTTACTGATTTGTTTTGAATTCAAACGAATTATTCTTGTATTCAGAAGGCGTAAGCTTTGTAAACTTTTTAAATGCACTGTTAAACGATGCTTTATTTTTAAATCCTACTTCATAACAGATGGACAGAATAGTAAATTTATCATATTCAGGATTTTTAAGTAATTCCTTAGCATCATTTACTCTGTACCTATTAATAAAATCACTGAAACTACATCCAAACTTTTTATTTATTATTTGAGAAATGTGGTGTGTTTGAATCGAGATCTGTTTTGATAAATCGCTTAATTTTAATTCCGGGTTCAAGTATGGTTTTTCTTCTTGCATATACTTTATTATTGTATTTAGATATTCAGAAGCTTTTTCTTCATTAAGCAAGGACTTTTTATATTTCAATAAAGGCAATCTTCTGAGTGAACTAATAAAAATGTCAGGATTCTTTACTGTAAAATAAATTGAACCGTAAATCATAAAAGCACAGGTTATCATTAAAGCCGAATCTAATTCAATAATATATTTATAACCGGAAATCGCAATACCAAAAGTTTGTAGCCCGGTTATTATTATAAAAACAATAAAACCAATTACGAGATACCTTTGCCACCTTAATTCATTTTTTTTCTGTTCATTAAGATTTTTTCCGCTAAAATTATTTACTAATGACATTGCAAGAACCGCATAAATGACCATATGAATAAGCTTTAATATTCTGAATGTATAAAAGTCATTTCCGTAAACAGGTGTTTTTGAGGTAATATTTCGAAGTTCAGCTAATTTTAAATTTGCACTTTGGAGGTAAGTTGGTGCTAAATAAATTAGATAAATAATAAATGGTATTAAGTGAATAAAAAATCTGTAATTAAGTTTTTCTTCTTCGCTTTGTGAATACTTAACATAGAAATAAATAAAGACACCAAATAACAGCGGCATAGAAGTGCTTACATCTAAAAGATGGGGAAAGTCCCAGATATACTTAGTCCAAAAAAATGCAATCTCAGCAATTCTAATTGAGAAAGTAATTAGTAGTAAGGAAAGCATTTTGTTTGCTAATGCCTTATTCCCTTTAATGCTCAAGAAGATAAATGCGAAAAAAATTCCTGTAGCAGCAGATAAAATTGCAAGTCCAGCTAATGTTTGAATTATCCACATAGTTTCAGATACTATAATTTCTTTTTCAATAATTTAAAATAATTTCACCTAAAATAAGTAATGAATTATAGGATTATACAACATTTCTATATTAATTGACGCTTCTATTAAAAATAATCTCCAAATTTTATGCTTAATATATAAAGGAGATTTTATCAATGAAAAACAATTTCGGTTTCATTTTAATTATATTTTATTTCGCACTCCAGTCATCTATTATTCATCCGCAAGAAAACATAAATGAAAAGAGTTCTTCAATAAACAATCGGAGCTTTAAAGAGTTAATTGGTACATGGGAATGCAAAGCAATTAGTAGGAGTAATGACGGTTCATGGAAAAAAGATACAGTAACAGCAACCTGGATTTGGACGAGTATTTTAAATGATGAAGCAATACAGGATGTGTTTTATGCAGGAGTTAGTCCTGGCAATATTAAGTCGTCAACTTTTAGCGGAATTAATATTAGAATTTATAACCCTAAAGAAGAAAAATGGAATATGGCATGGTTTGATACAAACAACAGAAAGATAGCAACATTCACTGCCGTAGGTAAAAAAGATACGATACTGATGGAAGGAATAAATGCTTCAGGCAGACCGGTAAAAAATATATTTTCAGATATAACGTCATCAAATTTTACATGGACTCAATTCTGGACTTTTGACAACGGCAAAACATGGATTGATGTTTCAAAAATTTGGTGCCTTAAAGTTAAGTGATAGAAATACAATAAGTAGACTTAATCCGTTAATTCTTATAATACTTTACATCTCTTCACTTTACTTAGACGATTATAGAAATAGTCTTCTATAAATTATCTCATACTTATTTATTAAACAAAAGCAACAAAGAAAAATGAGAAAAATATTTTTTAGTTTTTTGCTAATTTCTAATTTAGCATTTAGTCAGGATTTATTAAAAAAAGTTGAGCATCATTTCGCTGATAATAATGGAGTAAAAATTCATTATGTAACTTTAGGCAGCGGGCCTCTTATCATTATGCTTCACGGATTTCCTGATTATTGGTACACCTGGCGCAATCAAATGATAGGATTATCTAAAAATTACACTATAGCAGCTATTGACCTGCGCGGATATAATAAAAGTGATAAACCTGAAGGCGAAGAAAATTATTCGATGAAGTATTTAATCCAAGATGTTATCTCAGTAATTAAGAATATTGGTTTTGACAAAGCAATTATTATCGGCCATGATTGGGGCGGAGCCATTGCCTGGCAAATTGCAATGAACGCTCCACAGTTTGTAAATAAGTTAATTATTCTAAGTACACCACATCCGCTTGGATTGTTTAGAGAATTTTCAAATAATAGAGAACAGCAAAAGAACAGTAAATATGCAGAAGATTATCAAAAAGAAAATGCAGATAAAGAATTAACACCGGAAAGCCTCGCAAGCTGGGTAAATGATGAAGCCGCCAAACCATGTTATATAGAAGCATTTAAAAATTCCAGCATTAAAGCCATGCTTAATTATTATAAAGCAAGCTTTCCTAAAAAAGCTGAAAACAAAAACGTAAAGCCTACTGCGGTTACCACAAACCGGAAACAAAAATTAGTTGAGTGTCCTACACTTGCAATCTTTGGAAAGAAAGATAAAGCTCTTTTGCCTGCTGGCTGGAATAGCACCTGGGATTGGATAAACAATAATTTTACCCTTGTTTCAATTCCGGATGCAGGCCATTTTATTTTACAGGATGCAGATGATTATATAATGAAAATAATTATAGCCTGGTTGAAATATAATTAGTTTTTTATGAAAGTGAGGTTCACCTTAAAGGTGACCCTCACTTTTGGGAATAATATTAATAATAAATATGAAACTGTGCTACGAAAGAATTATTCTTTACATCCGGATGTTCCATCTGAATTCGATACTGCGGACGAATTTCCACAAAGCTGTATGGTTGAATCTCCAAACCTAAAACAAGTCTCGAGTGGTCATCTTTACTCAGTTTAATATTTGGATCAAACCTATCATAACGAACTACAGCATCAATACCTTTTCTAATTGTATAAGCTGCCTGAATCATCATTGCGGTTGTAGAAGAATCATTCTGCATATAATCATTCGCCATATCAAATTCGCCTTGAAGCACTAACTCGCCAATACTTATCCCGGCAAACCCGCCAAACATATTTACATTTGGATAAATGGTTTTAAAATTCTTATCCAGCCTTTGGTCTTTGAATGAAGCAAATGAACCGCCAAATGATAATGAAAATAAATTTGAAACTTCCGGTGTTAATTCAATTCTTGCTGTATAAGTCGGATCTGCTGTAAATTCAGTTATACGCGGATTACCTACACTTGCGGTAATGAAAGCATAATTACCTAAATACTGTCCTATTTCAACTCCGGTTTCAACATATCGCGGGTCATAAATTAAACCTTGCCGTTTACCGGTCGCAAATAAAACGCCCAGGTCACCACCTTTGATGTATGCAGTATGATCATCAATTCTAATTCCGTAATTCGGCATGAAAGAACCGCCTTTAATATATCCATGATTAGGAAGTATTTTTGCTAAACCATATCCTTCCCAGATTCCCCAGATAAAATCATACCTTGCATAAGCCTCAATTTTTTTAGCAAGCGATACACTGGTATAAATTGAGCCTTCCATTTTTTGAAAATCCGATTTAGTATATTTTTCATTCATTGTAACTAAATAATTTCCTCTATAATCAAATCCAAATTCAATATTCGGAGTAAGCCTGTTAGTCATTTGAAAATCTTTATGAGGAGAAATCATTGCCAGAGAATTTTTACTCCAGGTCCATCCATCATGATTTCGCATTTCCCCACCTGTGGGATTAACATGACAGTCACTGCATTTCCCGTCTAGCCTTAACGAAAATCTTGGTAATGAATAAGATTGATTGGTTGAAATAATTATAAATATAAAGCATAACAAAAAAAGTTTTATTGTTTGCATAGTACTTCCGATTAAATATTAATTTTAAGTTAGTTTGGATACGAATAATATAATGATTTATAATTGATTAGTAATCACAAAAGTATAATAGTGCCAAAAATTTAGTATCTTTTTAAAACAATAGAACGGCAGATTTATATTAGCTGAGATTAATTTATTGAATAATTTGTTAAATAATCTTGGATTATATAATTAATTAAGTTAACAAATTGAAGAAATTACAATTCTAAAACATCAAAAATTTCAGGCAAAGGAATAGCCATTACTTTTTCATTAATTGGATATGAAGTTTCTCCCGGATAAACAACAAAAGCTTTTTCACATTTTAAATCTTCAAAAGCATTCCAAAAACTCTTATTTAATTTTGGAGTTAATGAAAACTTTATTTCAAAGCAGTATTCGGGCCTTTCCGCTTCTGTTATTACCATGTCAATTTCTGCTCCAGCAATTGTTCTATAATAATAAGCATTGTAATTCTTAGGCAGCATATTAACTATCTGTTCAATAATATAACCTTCCCATGAATGCCCGGCAATAGGGTTTCCAAGCAAATCTTCTTTGGATTTTATATTTAGAATTGAATGCAACAGTCCTGGGTCTCGCAAAAAAACTTTGGGAGATTTTACAAGTCTCTTTTTTACATTTGCATAATAAGGATATAACTGCCTGATAATAAATGTATCTTCCAAAATATCGAGGTAATGTTTGGTAGTTGGGAATGTTACCCCAAGAGAAGCAGCAATTTTAGAAGCATTCCAAATGCTTCCATGCGAATGAGCAATCATTGTCCAAAATCGCCTTAATTGAACAGCAGGTATTCTTATTCCAAAATTAGGAATATCTCTTTCTAAAAAAGTATTAATAAATTCTTGCCTCCAACTAAAACTCAATTCATTGTTGCCTGCTAAAAAGCTGTCAGGGAATCCTCCTCTTAACCAGTGCTTAAATTGTGTGGCTTCATCAAAATTAATTTTATTAGATTTACTAATCTCTTCAAAAAGAAAAGGTGTCAGCTCAAAATAATTAATTCTTCCGGCAAGACTATCTGATGCATTTTTAATTAAGTCAGGTGATGAAGAACCTAAAATAATAAAACGCCCCGGTTTTCGGTTTTGATCGACTAAAGCTCTTAACAGTGGAAAAAGTTCCGGTTTTCTTTGTACTTCATCAATAATTACAAGTTTATCTTCAAGGGTTCTCAGAAAAAGCTCTGCATTTTCAAGCCTATTAAAATCGGAAGGCAGCTCTAAATCAATATAAACCGACTGCTTATAGCTTTTCTGAATTTCTTTGGCGAGAGTAGTTTTTCCTACCTGCCGTGCACCAAGTATTCCAACAACCGGAAAATTATTAATTGCTTCCTTAATTTTGTCTTGTAAAATTCTTTTAATCATGTTTACAAATTAAAAGTTTGACTTTAAATATACAAGGATAAATTGGAATATTTAAATCATAAATAATCCAGATGTTTATTTAACAAATTTTTTATCACTGCTCCATTTACATTGATTAAGTAGGCTTTCTTTAATAGTTTTAGTAGCTTTTAAATAATTGATTATGAAAAAAATATTAATATTAGGTTCAACGGGGTCAATCGGGGTAAATGCATTAAATGTTATACGCAGCTTTCCGGATAAATTTAAAGTTGCTGCTCTAACTGTAAATAAAAGAATTGATTTGCTGGAACCCCAGATTGAAGAATTTCGTCCTAATATTGTTGTTGTAAAAGAAGAAAAAGCTGCCGAAGAATTAAGAAAAAAATTAAACGGTAAGTGTGAAGTTCTTTCAGGTATTGACGGATTAGTTTCAATTGCTGCAAAATTAGATTATGATATTTTAATCGGTGCCATGGTTGGTTTTGCCGGACTTAAAGCCGACTATCGAAGCAATTAAACGCGGCAAAAGAATTGCTCTGGCAAATAAAGAAACTTTAGTTGTTGCAGGTGAACTGATAACTAATCTTTGCAAAAAATATAATTCGGAAATCATCCCGGTAGATTCCGAGCATAGTGCTATTTATCAATGCCTTGCTGGTGAGCGAAATTCGGAAGTTGAAAAATTAATTTTAACTGCTTCCGGCGGGCCGTTTCTAAATAAAGAAAAAAAGTTTTTTGAAAATGTTTCCGTGGAAGAAGCTTTGAATCACCCAAACTGGAAAATGGGAAACAAGATTACAATTGATTCGGCTTCAATGATGAATAAAGGCCTGGAAGTGATTGAAGCTCATTGGCTGTTCAATATTCCCAAAGAAAAAATTGAAGTTGTAATTCATCCGCAGTCAATTGTTCATTCCATGGTTGAGTTTGTAGATGGTTCAATTAAAGCCCAAATGGGTTTGCCGGATATGAAGCTCCCGATTCAATATGCGCTGACTTACCCTGAAAGATGTAAAAGTGATTTCATTAAAACGAACCTGACTAAAATAAAAAATTTAACTTTTATTGAACCGGATTTTGATAAATTTGAATGTTTAAAATTAGCTTACGATGTTTTATCATCCGGCGGCACCTCGCCTTGTATTATGAATGCCGCAAATGAAATTGCAGTAGATAGATTTTTAAAGAAAAACATAAAGTTTTCTCAGATTCCTTATCTAATTAAAAAAGCACTCGATAATATTGAGAATCATAAAACAACAGATATCGAAACAATTTTTGAATGCGATAAGCAGACAAGAGAATTCGTACAAGATTTGATTTAAAGGAGAATTAAAATTTAATGGACTATATAATTTATTTTATAATCACCATCGGCATTTTGGTTTTTATACATGAGTTCGGGCATTTTGCTGCGGCAAAGCTTTGCGGAATGCGTGCCGATGTGTTTGCAATTGGATTTGGAAAAAGATTATTCGGCTGGAATAAAATTAATGGTTTTACTTTCGGAGATTTACCAAAAGATTTTGACGGTAACGGCCATACAGATTACAGGCTTAGCTTACTACCCTTAGGGGGCTATGTTAAAATAGCCGGAATGATTGATGAAAGTTTTGATACAAAATTTGCAAACGAAGAACCAAAGCCTTATGAGTTCCGCGCAAAACCAACCTGGCAAAAAGTTATTGTTATTTCCGCCGGCGTATTCATGAATTTCCTCCTTGCCATCCTTGTTTTCTGGGGGATTAAATTTTTCCAGGGCGATCAAATAATAAAATCTACTACTATTGGTTATGTGTCTCCTCATAGTATAGCAGATTCACTTGGATTCCAGCAGGGCGACAAAGTTCTTTCAATTAATGGCGACAAAGTAAACGACTGGCAGGAATTAAATTCTGATTTACTTGTAAATAATATGGGCGAAGAGCTTCATGTAAATCTTATAAGAGACGGCAAAAAAGTAAACCTGGATATCCCCTGGAAAAAGATGCCGCAAAAAGCAACCACCGAGCCCATACTGACAGTTGATGGATTAAGCAGACCGTTAATTGGAGAAGTTGTTCCTAACTCGCCTGCTGAAAAAGCCGGGTTAAAAAGCGGTGATTATCTTTTAAAGCTGGATAATCAGGATGTTCATTCAAGCTTTGAAGCAACACAAATTATTTCCAGTCATAAGGAACAGACTTTCCCGGTTGTAGTTTTAAGAGACTCCCAGGAAGTCAGCTTAATGGCAACTCCGGGAAAAGATGGAATACTTGGAATACAAATAACTCAATTATTTAAAGGCAAAGTTGATTTCAAATCCTACGGCTTTTTTGAATCCTTTAAATACGGCTGGCAAGATATTGTTATGATTACCGACCTTACTTTTAAAACTGCCGCTAAAGTTATTAAAGGACAGGTTGCTTTCAGGCAATCATTCACAGGGCCGATTGGAATTGCAAAGTATGCAACTAAGTCTGCTGAAACAGGAATAGTTAGCTTTTTAAGATTTCTTGCTTTGTTAAGTTTAAGTTTGGCTTTGTTAAATATTATGCCCTTCCCCGTTTTGGATGGCGGGCATTTAGTGATAATAATTATTGAAGGAACAATTAAAAGAGAAATTCCAATTAAGATAAAGCTGGCAATTCAAAACACAGGACTTGCACTTTTATTGCTGCTAATGGCGTTTATTATTTATAATGATATTTTGAATTTGTAAACACAAGTAATTAAGATCTTCAGTATTTTATAAACCCAATTTCTCTAAGAAACTGGGTTTATTTTTATGTCTAAAATTTTTTTGAAAACTCCGAGGTTTTATTTAAATATTTGACTATCCTTAATTACTTTTAATATAGTTAGAAAAACCACAGAGGTTTTCACAAACTTTCTTTGCCTTTAAATCCACACATCCAATTATAACTCCGCTAATAATATTAATTCCATATTCCGGTTTTTCTTGCCTTAATTTTAGCATGTAGATTTATAAATAAATGAAGCTACGCATTATTAAAAGTTAAATGAATTGACATTCTCCAAAGCAGAGGAGTTGGAAATTCAATAGACAGTATGTTTAAGATGCTGAAACAAGCCTGCCTGAGGGCAGGCAAGTTCAGCAAAACATTAGAGTAAATTTAGTAACTAAGTCAAAACATCCTGCGGGATAGTCATGATAACAACAAAACCTCCGAGGTTATTCTAATTAGTTTTTATATTTCTATAACCTCACTAATCGATATTATAAAAACCTCGGAGGTTTAATGTACTTTTATTGATTGAGCAAATAAAAATTAAATATTTTCTTTTAGATACGATAAGATTAAATTAGATGACAACGATTATACATAGTATTGAAACATTACCGGGCATTAACTTGTTAACGCAAAATAATTATTTGAAATTAGAAAAGAATAGAACCAAGTTCTATTGGCTAAGCCAGTTCGGCGGCTGGATGCTCTTTTCAATAATTAATATTATTGTAATTGCTTCTTATGAAGGAATTACAGTTCCACGGCTTTTGCTTTGGGTTTTATTGGGACTGCTGGGAATTTCATTCACTCACTTCCTTCGTTCAGTAATAAAAAAAAACGGCTGGCTCAGTCTCCCACCAAAAAAAATTATAACTCGTGTTCTTATTTCAAGCGTAATTATTGGTGCTTTAATGTTTGCAATTGCGCATGGATTAAACCTTGCCTTTAATATAACCGACATGTCGAAGTTCAAATTGATAACTCCATTTGTAGTAGTTTTTAATTTGAGCAGTGTGGTTTTAGTCTGGTGCTTGATTTATTTTACAGTACACTATTTTGAAAATTATCAGAAAGCAGAAATCGAAGCTTTAATCTGGGAAGCAGCAGTAAAAGATTTTGAATTGAAAACATTGAAGTCACAGCTTAACCCGCATTTTATGTTTAACGCCATGAACAGCATTAGAGCTTTAATTGAAGAAAATCCTGAAGTGGCAAAGAATGCAATTACCAAAGCTGTCAAATATTTTAAGATACTCTTTAAAGATTGAAAGAACCGAGACAGTACCTTTTGAAGAAGAAATGAAAACCGTGGAAGATTATCTTGCACTTGAAAGTGTTAGATTTGAAGAAAGATTAAAATATAATATTAACATAGGGCCGTCTTCGGCAAAAGTAGAAATTCCGCCGATGATGATTCAAACATTAGTGGAAAACGGAATTAAACATGGAATATCCAAGATGCAGAACGGTGGTGAGATTTCGATTGACTCAAAAGTGATAGACTCAAAATTAAAAATTCAGATTAAAAATACAGGCAAAATTCTCGATGAAGAAATTAAAAGTTCAACCGGTTTTGGATTAAACAATACCCGGCACCGCATGGATCTTCTTTACGGTGAAGAAGGAAAATTTAATATTTATAACATTGATGAAAACAATGTTGCTGTAGAAATTGAAATACCAATAGGAGGAATAAAAAATGAAAGCATTATTAATTGACGATGAAAGATTAGCAAGAGTAGAGCTAAAAAGATTATTAACGCCATATAAGGAAATAGAAATAGTCGGTGAGGCTGTAAATGTAGATGATGCAACTAAAAAAATAAATGAGCTTTCACCGGATTTAATTTTTCTGGATATTCAAATGCCGGGCAAAAACGGTTTTGAATTACTGGAAGAATTAGATAGTGTCCCAACTGTTATTTTCACCACAGCTTATGATGAATATGCTCTCAAAGCATTTGAATACAGTGCCCTTGACTATCTTTTAAAGCCGATAGAACCCAAGCGGCTTGAAGAAGCAATTAAAAAAGTTCTTTCAGCAAACAAGAAGGATGGTAAAAAAGAAACTCAGAGTAATGTTTTAAAAGAAGATGACCAGGTGTTTGTTAAAGACGGTGACAGATGCTGGTTTGTAAAATTGGCAACAGTCAAGCTATTTGAATCGGAAGGAAACTATGTACGCTTATATTTTGATGATAACAAACCTTTGATTTTAAAGACTCTTAACTATCTTGACGAACGTTTGGATAATAAAACTTTCTTTAGAGCAAACAGGAAGCATATCATAAATTTAAAATGGGTTGATAATATTGAACCCTGGCTAAACGGCGGCTTGCTTGTAAAATTAAAAGGCGGGAATAAAATAGAAGTATCCAGAAGGCAGGCAGCAAAGTTTAAGGATATGCTCAGCTTATAGATTATTTAATAGATGTCATGCTGAACTTGTTTCAGCATCTTTTAAGTCATATGAGTAAGATTCCGAAACAAGTTCGGAATGACGCTTCAATTATTCTATATTTTCATTCACAATTCTTTTCTTCTTTAACTTCCTCAAATCATAGATTAAAAACAAAAAGAAAGAGATATATTCAATCAAAACCACAGCGGTGTAATCATGCCATTTGCCGATATAGCTGAAATTAGTTAACCCTACAGTAAATGTTAAACTTAAAACAGAGATGAAATTTGTTACAGGATTTAAAGCTGCTAACCAGCCAAGATACCAAGGATGAACAGTTGCCGAAAAAATTATGAATGCAATAAAAACTCCGAATGCTGCTTTTGTAAAATCAATATAAATATTTGCTATGATTCCTATCGACAGCATTAGCCCAATTGAACAAATGGATCTAATCGTTTCCCCATTTATTGTAATCATCTGAAGGATTTTAAATACTGAGGAATTATAATCCCAATTTTCAAGGTATCTGCCGAGTGATCTAAAAATTCCTAATTTGTCGCTTACAAAAGGCGTATAAAACAAGATTGTTAAAAACAAAAAGATAATTGCAAAGTAAAATGTCTTTTTAATTCTTATCTTTTTTATAAGAAGCGGAAATAAAATAACCGGATAAAACTTTGCCAGGAAAGCAAAAGCAAACGGAACTGCGGCGATTAAGTGATAGCCTTTTTCAATGTAATAAATAAAGATTATCATGAAGACAATCGCAAACGGCTCAAGATGTATGTTAATAAAGTACTCCATTATTGGCAGCGGAAGCCAGGCATACAGTAAAATCAGATTTAAGTTTTTCTTTTTTAGATTTAGAAGTTTTAATAAATAAATCAATGTTAAAATTTCACAAAGCAAATAAATTACTTTTAACCCTATTAAGCTCTCGCCGAATATTGCATAGGAAACTGCAAAACTTAATTGTGACAACGGAGGATATATCGCCGCCATGTCTTTGTATTCCACTTTGGCAGGCAGCTGCTGCGAATGAAGATGATCCAATTCCGGTGAGTTTGGTGGATAATCAAACGGATTATATCCGTTGTATAAAACTTTACCTTCCCAAACGTATCTATAAACATCCGGTGAAGTTGTAGGTGAGGTTGGGAAAAGCGAAAGCCGGAAAAGAATGCCGAAAAGTAAAATAAAAAACGGGATTTTTAATTTTGATTTATCTTCCCCATCAAAGTTTATAATTCTTCCAAACCACGAAAGTATCTTTAGAAGCTTTTCATTTTTTGTATGGTTATTAATCTCTAAATAATTTTTTTGAATTACATACAGCGTAATGAAGAAGACAATGAATGATTCAAAGTAGATGAACATGTAGAGAGGAACATTTCTGTTGGTGCCTAAAAAGACAAAGAGAAGGTAAAATATTTCTGTTAATATTCCAGCGAAAAAAATTACAGTGGTTTTGTTTTTAAGTTTTGAAATCAAAATTCAATTAGACTTAATTAAAAAGTTCCCAAGAAACACCAAAATGCAAATTACGTCCGCGCATTGGATAATAAGGGACAAGGTAATACTGCTTACCTAATATATTTTCCCAGGTGAAATATACATAAGCTGCTTTTTGAATTTCTCCGACTAATGTAAAATCAACATGCCAGGATGAAGGAATAGAAGTGAAAATAAAGGCATCTGTTCCTATCACACTATTGTAATAAAACTTAAATCCGGTTTTTAGATTCAAATTCTCCTTAAACAAAACGTTCTTATAATAAATCCCTCCTGTAAAATTAACCTTAGGATATTGAGGTAATAGTTGAGAAGAATTTTTGTAATTATAACAATAGGAGGTTTGAGTTTCTAAGAGCAATGGTTTTAAATCTAAATTAGCCTTTAAATTAATTCCGTTCATTGGTTGATAAATAAATATATCTGCTTCAGTCCTTGGTAGACCCAAAAAATTATAAACATCAATGCTCATTTTTCTATTAAATGCTTCAAGATTCAAATTTAAATGTGGATAAATAACTTTTACCCCAATCTCTGCTGAGCTGAAATTCATATCGTAAATTGAATTATAAGTTGAATATCCCACATATAAGCTATAATTGCTATCTAAGTCTATAATTAATATCAAAGCCATACCCATCTTGGTTTTTAATTTGGCTAAAATCATTTTGGACATCGAAAGAATAATTTCCATGCTTATAAAAAAGTGAAGGGATTAATTTTTTATTTAATAATGGGAATGAAATTATTGGAGATATAGAAAAGTAAGCTGCTTTATTTTTTGAATCGAATTCGTTGTTGCTAGAATAATCAAATCTTTGCATAGTCGTTTTTTCATAATTCACTAAAAGTTTTGCCTCCACAAAATTTTTATTATAATTCTGTTCTAAATTCACTCCATAAGTATAATCCTTATTTTGAAATATTGAATGATTAGAAGTAAAATCTGATTCATTTAATCCAAACCTATAATAAAAATTCAGCTTTGTAAAAGAACTATCTAAAAACTTTCCAAGCATTCCAACTTTAAAATTATGCTGTCTTAACATTCTGTCTAAGAAAAGGAGAAAGTACAGGCGCGGTTAAATTATTAAAAAAAATTGTTGTGTAATCGGAAGTAGTTTTTAATATGCTGTCAACATCAACACCGTTATTCATACCAAGCTTAGAATCGACAATGGAATAATCACCGGACAAATTAATTTTATTTGACAATAAATACTTAAGCTTAAATCTTCCCTGCCAAAGGCTATAATCTGAATTTCCATAAGTACTGTCGACTTTTCTATTTGATATATCTACTGTTAAAAGAAATTTTTTAAATACAACTGAGTTGAACAATGCATCTATAAAAGCTTCGCCATCAGCGCCCTGATAGTATTTTACTTTTGTATACGGCCTTACATTTATCAAATCTTTAGTAATTATGTTAACAGAAACCGGATTGTTTAATGGTCCGTATAAAAAGCCGCGCGGTAATGGAATCATTTCAACCGAATCAACTTGTTCGGACATAAAATTATTTAAATCATATTGATTGGAAATCCTGCTGTTGATTAATATACCGTCATCGAAATAACTTATCCCTGAATTTCCAATTCCATATAAATATAATTCATTTGGCTGCCCGATAAATCCTCTATCAGCAAGGAACGCAGCCGCAAATGAGTTTTGAATTATGTTTGCAGTATAACGGTAGTCATTCATTAAATATTCATGCCTGCCAATAAAATCACTTCCCTTAAAAAGCGGAGTAGTGTGCAGTGGAACTAAGGTATCAGCTTTAGCTTTATTTTTTTTTGTGCTTAATAGCCCCGTGGTATCTGGAGCAGCAGTTGTATCATAAGATTCAGTCGTTAATGAATCCAAAATTCTTTTTGAAGAGTCAATTGATAATGAATCTGGACTTTGCGGATAAAGGTTAACAAAGGTAACAAGCAGCAAAATGAAGAATGTTTTCATCACAAGTAAAGCCGGAAAGTTTTTTTCAAAAGTTGGTTATGAAAATACTTAATAAATCTCTAAGCTACAAAGTTGATAAAAGTGCCTTCAGGAGGGCTTGATAATTGACCAAGAAAATCCAAAATAATTTTTATTTAAATTAAAATATGTTTATTTTCGATTCCGAAATAACTTTCAACAATTAAATAAAGGCTAAATATAATGGCAGCATCAAAACCAATGACAAAATCTCAGATCGTTGATCATCTCGCAGCAAAAACTGACACAACAAAAAAGTTGGCTAATCAGTTTGTAGATGAATTAGTAGCATTGGCTCACAAAGAAGCTAAAAAATCTTTTACTATTCCTGGCTTAGGAAAACTTGTTGTAGTTGATAGGAAAAAAAGAATGGGAAGAAATCCTGCTACAGGTGAAACTATGGTAATTCCTGCCAAAAAAGTATTAAAGTTCAGAATTGCTAAAGCAGCAAAAGACGCAATCATGCCTGCTAAAAAGAAAAAATAAAACATTGTTTTCGGCATAGCGATCACTATGTAAAAAGCCCCGTAAATACGGGGCTTTTTTTGTATTAATAAATAGGCTTCAGAAAAATTTATTTTGATAATCTTATATTGTAAAACTGAGCTTGTCGAAGTTTAAATAACTTCTATATTTATCATACTTCGATAAACTCAACATAACAAAGACATTTTTCAGAAGTATTTAAAAGTGACAATCTAGATTTTGTGTTGATTCAGTTTGTGAATTCAATTTCGGACTAACGAACGGTATCCCCAAATTCATACCTCTTAAAATAAATATTACAGCTAATGCAACAGCAAATACCGGTGTCAGCTTTCGGATTTTTTGCCTAATATTTAAACTTACAAACTTACCTAAAACAGAAGCGGCAAACATTGCAGGGAAAGTTCCGAGTCCAAACAAAAACATAAACGCTCCGCCGCTTAAAACATCTCCTGTAGCAGTTGCACCGGCAAGACCAATGTAAACTAATCCGCATGGCAAAAACCCATTGAGCAAGCCAATTAAAAACATTGAGGAGAAAGTAGCCTGTTTAAATAGAATTCCTATCTCACGCTTTAATGGTTGATTTATTTTTTGTATTAACTTGAGTGATATAATTTTTTGCTTGTATTTAGAAGGAAGAAAAATCGATACTAAAATTATAATCCCTAAAGTAATTGATAATGCCTGTTGAAATCCCGAGAAAATAATTCGTCCACCAAGCAGACCAAATACTGCTCCCATAACTGAATAGGTTAATGCTCTTCCCGCATTATACAAAATTCTTCCGGCAACAAAAGACAAGTTAGATGTTTTGGGAACTGGGAGAGCTAAAGCAATCGGCCCGCACATTCCGATACAGTGAAAGCTGCCTAAAAATCCTATTACTAAGACCGGCCAATAATTCCATTAGTAAACTATGAGTGATTTTTCACAAAAGTAATTTTCTTTGGCCATAACCCATTCCACTTTTACCTGCCAAAAACCTTTTTTCATTTTAGCAGAAGAGATAACCTGTTTTCCTTTTTCATCAACTTGTAATGGGACACTAAAATCATTATGCTGCATCAGACGGACGATAAAAATAAATTCTCCTTTTACCGGGACATTTTTGAAAGTGTCCGGAAATTTAATATCTATTTCATTCTTCTCATTTGTTATTTCCAATTCTTTAACAAACTTTGCGCTTCGTTTTTCCATATCAATTTGGTTTTGGTATTTCAAAGTTTTTTCATAGTAATGATCAGTAACCAAATCTGTTTTTTGATTAACCGACACAGTTACTAAAGCAATCGTAACTCCCATAAAAAATATTATAGCTATTAAAATACCAAAGCCCCAATTGAATTTAATTTTCATTTCTATTTAATCCTTTTTGTTGTCATGCTGGACATGCCTGCCGGTAGGCAGGTTTATTTCAGCATCTGTTTTCAACTTTAAATACTTGAGATTCCGAAACAAGTTCGGAATGACAGACTAATTTTTCAATCCTTATCATGTTCATCATGACCGTGTTTAACAGGGCCAAGAAATGATGTCTTAACTTCTTCTAATAATTTGTTTTTCGAATATACACCTATTGATATTGGAGTATCCATATATTTAATATCTGATTTGGGAAGCAGAACTAAAAACTTGCCTTCATATTTTTCACTTCCTTTTAACAAAATATTTTTTCCAACAAGTTTCAATTCACCATTTTTATTTTCTAAAACTAAGTTTATCGGAACCTGGTTAAAAGTCTTATTTACAATGCTAATATCATATACGTTACTTACCATATCGTGGGGCTGTTCTTGATACAATAAACCCGGGGTTCTTAAAACATCAATATTAAAATCCGTACGGGTTGCCAGCAAGTAGCCAAGTAATCCAACCAGCAAGATTAGAACAACACTATATCCCTTCATCCTGGCGGTGAATCTAAATTTAGTTTTATTTTCTATTCCATTAAGCGAGTCATATCTAATTAATCCTTTAGGACGATTAACCTTTTCCATTACAGCATCGCATGCATCAATGCATGCAGTACAATTAACACACTCAAGCTGAATACCATTACGGATATCAATGCCAGTTGGACACACATCCACACACAAATGACAATCAACACAATCTCCTTTCCCTGGTTGAATTTCATTTTTCTTTATCTTCCCCCTCGGTTCACCACGTTTATGATCATAAGCAATTACAATAGAATCTTGATCAAGTAAAACACCCTGGAGCCTGCCATAAGGGCACATCAAAGTACAAGCTTGTTCTCTGAATGATGAGAATACCCAGTAAAAAACTCCCGAGAAAATTAATATTGCAGATAACCCTTGAAGATGCTGGGATGGCGGATCTTTTATAATTTTAATCAATGCATCCATACCGATTAAGGTAAGAAAGAAATATATTAGAGATGAAAAAAGCTATTGTGAAAAATATGATATGTTTAACAGTTTTTTTGAAAAGTTTATTAGATGTCCATGGAGAATTATGTAGACTTATTTGCGAACGGTAATCGCCTTCGATCCAGTATTCAATTTTACGAAATACCATTTCCATAAAAATTGTTTGCGGACAGGCCCAGCCGCAAAACACTCTTCCAAATACCACCGTAAAAAGAATTATAAATACTATAATAGTAATTATTGCAATTACAAAAAGATGAAAGTCCTGAGGGCCGAAAGGTATGCCAAAAAGAATAAAATTTCTGTTTAGGATATCAAAAAGTACAAACGGCCTCCCGCTAATTTTTACGAAAGGCGTACCTATCAGAATCGCTAAAAGAAAAAAACTAACTATAGTTCGCGCATTATAAAATTTTCCGGAAGGTTTTTTAGGATAAATCCATTTTCTTTTTCCTTCTTTACTAACAGTAGATAAACTATCTCTAAACGATTCGTCAACTTTAACTTCTTCCATTACAACTTTCTCTTTAACTTATTTCTTTCCTTTTACATTGGCTGAATCGGCAGTATTAGTTGTATCAGCCGGGACATATAAATTACCCTGCGGTGGTTTTGGATTTATAGGATTGCTGCCTTTTAAACTAATTACATAACTGGCAACTTCTTGAATTTCTTTAGGAGATAAAGTTTGCTGCCAGGTAACCATGCCTTTATCTGGTACACCGTACTTAATTGTTTTAAAAACATTTTTTATTCCACCACCATGTATCCAATAGTTGTCTGTTAAATTCGGGCCAACAGCACCTCCGGCATCATCACGATGGCAAGCTACGCAGTTGGTCTTAAATATTTTTTCTCCACTTTGAAGCTGATCTCTAGCAGTTAATAATGTAACATTATTCTCATTTAAGAATGTACCGCTTCTTTCAAGTTCGGCCTGCAATAATGCCGCTTGTTTCATTTCGGCATTGTATTCTTCTGCCTGCGACATCCCGGTTTTAAAAACCTCGTAATTCAACAAATAAATTACTGCAATTATAATAGTCGTATAAAACAAAATGCTGAACCATGGGGGGATTTTATTATCAAGCTCTCTTATTCCATCATAATCATGGTCCATTAATATTTCATGTTCCTCTTCAACCGGCTTTGCAGCAACCAGATACTCTTTAACCTTATACCAAACCGACGAAGTTTCCAGTTGCTCTTCTGCTTTACCTTCCTCAGTTCCCCAATAAAGAAAAGCAGCAATAATCAAAATCAGCATTCCCACAAATATTACCGCCATGACATCGTAATATTCAGAAGAAATACCAGTCTCTTGAGTTTGAGCAAATAACCTTATTGGGTTTGCCGCTATTAGAAAGAATATGTATAAAAGTTTCATTAAAAATCTATTTGTCATTTAATTCACCTTTTAAATTTGAATCGTCATTATTTTGTGAATTCTGTTGATCAGGAGTTAAGTCTAATGGTAACATTTTCATCCTGTTTAAATAATTTTTATCGGCTTTAAATACCCAGAGAATTAGTACTACAAAAAAGATAAAAAATACTAATAAAGATATTATTGGATAAATACCAATTCCTTCCACCGATTGTAATATTTCTTTATACATAGTAGTTCCTACTTACTTACTGTTGTATCTTGAGCACTAACTTTTATATCCGTACCAAGCCGCTGCAGGTAAGCTATTAAAGCAATTATTTCTTTGTTACTTTCAGCAGGTGCGCCATTATTTTGAAGATCAAGAGCAATGCCTTCAGCCTGTTTTCGTAAATCTTCGTTTGCTACTTTATCATATCCATTAGGATAAGGAACACCAAGCGACTGCATTACTCTAATTTTCTTAGCCGTAGTTGATGTATCTAAATCATCCGTCAACAGCCATGGATAATGCGGCATAATAGATCCAGGCGACATTGCAGGTGGATTTTGCATATGTAAATAATGCCATAAATTCGGATACTTCTTTCCTTCACGATGTAAGTCCGGCCCTGTTCTTTTTGAGCCCCAAAGGAACGGATGATCATAAACATACTCACCAGCTTTGGAATACTCACCATATCGCAATGTTTCAGATCTGAAAGGACGGATTAATTGTGAGTGGCAATTCACACATCCTTCCCTGATATAAATATCTCTGCCCTGCAATTCAAGCGGAGTGTATGGCCTAACACTTGCGATAGTTGGAATATTCGATTGAATTAAGAAAGTAGGAAGAAACTCAACAAGTCCTCCAATTAAAACAACAACAGTTGCAACAAGAGTAAATTGCACCGGGCGTTTCTCTATCCATCTGTGTCTCATTCCTTTAACAACTTTATCTTTTGTTTTGATTAATGCAGGTGCTTCTGCTTCTTCGTCATTAACAAAATGCCCTTGTTTAACAGTTTTAACTAAGTTATACGTCATCATGATAACGCCGGAAAGATACAGCAAACCACCGACTGCCCTAATTATATACATTGGAATTATCTGTAAAACAGTTTCAAGGAAGTTTGGATATTGAAGCATTCCTATCGAATTAAACTCTTTCCACATTAATGATTGAGTTATTCCGGAAACATACATTGCTGACACATAGAAAATAATTCCAAGTGTACCGACCCAAAAATGAACGTTCGCTAATTTTTTAGAGAACAATTCTGTGTGATATATTTTTGGAATTAACCAGTAGAGAATTCCAAAAGTTAAAAATCCGTTCCACCCAAGTGCCCCGACATGAACGTGGGCAATAATCCAATCAGTGAAGTGAGCAATTGCATTTACACTTTTCAATGAAAGCATTGGGCCTTCAAAAGTTGCCATGCCGTAAGCAGTAACAGCCACTACCATGAATTTTAAAATCGGATCTTGCCTAACTTTATCCCAGGCTCCTCTTAAAGTTAAAAGGCCGTTTATCATACCGCCCCATGATGGAGCGATTAACATAATTGAAAAAACAGTTCCTAAAGATTGAGCCCAATCCGGTAAAGCCGAATAAAGAAGGTGATGTGGCCCTGCCCAGATGTAAATAAATATTAAAGCCCAAAAGTGAACTATAGATAATCGATAAGAGTAAATAGGCCGGTTCGCCGCCTTGGGTAAATAATAGTACATCAGTCCGAGATAAGGAGTGGTTAGAAAAAATGCAACAGCATTATGTCCGTACCACCATTGTACAAGTGCATCCTGAACACCGGCATATACAGGATAGCTTTTCCAAAAACTAACCGGAATTTCAATTGAATTTGTAATATGAAGAACAGCAACTGTTACCCAGGTTGCAATGTAAAACCAGATAGCAACGTACATGTGGCTTTCTCTTCTTTTGAAGATTGTTCCAAACATGTTTATACCAAATACAATCCATACTAAAGTGATTGCAATATCAATCGGCCATTCAAGTTCTGCATACTCTTTACTTGTAGTTAGTCCAAGAGGAATGGTAATAGCTGCAGCGACAATAATTAATTGCCAGCCCCAAAAATGAATTTTGCTAAGCTTGTCGCTGAACATTCTTGCTTTACACAACCTTTGCAGGGAATGATACACACCCATAAAAATTGCATTACCAACAAAAGCAAAAATTACTGCGTTGGTATGCACAGGCCGTATTCTGCCAAAAGTTAAAAAAGGTATATTGAAATTTAATGTTGGAGCAAAAAGCTGTGAAGCAATCAGCAGTCCAACCAGCATTCCAACTATTCCCCAAAAGACAGTGGCAAAAGCAAAATTCTTTACGATTTTATTATCGTAACTAAATTTCTCTAACTCCATTAAGTTTTCTCCTTTGAATGAATTGTATCTTGTTTGCCGGACGATTGATTTGTATTACTATTTTTAATTTTTTCTTCATCATCAAAAAGCATCCTTACCGAAGGTGTGTAAGTATCCTGGTATTGGCCGCTTTTAACAGCCCATAAAAACGCGAACAGAAATCCTGCTGCAACAAATAAACTTATTCCAATTAATACCACAATTACCGAGATAGCAGGCCTCTCTTTTTTGCGAAGAAATTTGTCGATACCGTAGCAAATATAACAACAGAAATTGAACTGACAGGCATAAGTATTGCCGCCACTATGGGGGAAAGCATTCCATCTACGGCAAAGCTTAAACCAATTAAATTATAAATAAATGAAATAGTAAAACTTGCGTAAATAATTTTAGTACTTGTTTTTGAAAAGTTAATAAACTTGTCAATCATATTTAAATTGGAGCCGTGAAGTATTGCATCGCATGCCGGAGAAAAACTGTGAATGTTATCTGTGACAGAAATTCCCACATTGCTTTGACTCAAAGCCCCGGCATCGTTTAGCCCGTCTCCAATCATTAAAACATTTTTATTTTTTTCTTTTATTTTTTTTATAAAATCTAATTTAGATGACGGCGATTGATTAAAGAATAAATTTCCTTCTTCAGAAAAGTATTTTTTGAGATTAGGCAATTCACCATTATTGTCCCCGGATAACAAATAAGTTCTATAATCTTTTTCAAGCGACTTTATAGTTTTGTCCATTCCTTCTCTATATGAATTTGATATTTCAAAATAACCAAGTACTTCATTATTGATGGATAAAAATACTAATGAATTTACTTTCCCTGATATTTCATCATTTCCTTCATTAACAACAAAACTTTTTGACCCTAATTTAATTTTACTTCCTAAAATAGTTCCTTCAATTCCCTTCCCATTAATCTCATTAAAATCATGTAACATCAAAATATTTATTTGCCTCGATAAAATCATAAATTCTTTTGCTTAAAGTGTGAGTAGAATTTCTTACTAAAGATTTTATCATTTCTTTTTGAAATTCATTTAGCTCTTTACCGGCATAATGAATTGCAGCTTTTCCAGTTTCGGTTATAGTCCCGGTTTTATCAAAAACTATCTCATCTATTTTTGAAAGTTCTTCAACTGCAGCAGTATTTTTCAAATAGAATTTATTTTTACCAAAGATTCGAATTGTGTTTCCAAAAGTAAAAGGTATTGAAAGTGCTAAGGCACATGGACAAGCAACAATCAATACAGAAGTTAAAACTCCAAGTGAAGCCCCTATTCCGGCATGAAGCCAAAATGCGCCGGCAATAAAGGCAATCAACAAAACAACGAAAGTAAAATATTTACTAACCACATTTGAAAATTCGGTAAACTGGCTTTCATTTTTTTTGCTGGAAGAATCATTGTTCCACAACTGAGTTAAATAGCTTTGCGAAACTTCTTTAATAACTTCTAATTCCAATAAACCGCCCGCTTGCCTGCCGCCGGCATAAATTAATTCACCGGAAACTTTTTCAACCGGCTTTGATTCACCTGTAACAAAGCTGTAATCAATTAAGCCATCACCATTAAATAAAATTGAATCAGCAGGAATGATTTCATTATTTCTAATTAAAATTCTATCCCCGACTTTTAGTTTTGAAAGAGGAGTTGATTTTTCTTCGCTGCTTTCTTTTACAGTTACTGCAACAGGGAAATATGATTTATATGTTCTTTCAAAATTAAGTGCATCGTAAGTTTTATTTTGAAACCATTTTCCCAGCAGTAAAAAGAAAACCAATCCGGACATTGAATCAAAATAACCTGCCCCGGTGTAAGTTAAAATTTCATACGCGCTCCGGAAAAACAAAACTGCAATACCGAGCGAAATCGGAAAATCAATATTTACGACTTTTTTCTTAAGGCCTTTATAAGCCGATGAAAAATATTCTGAAGCAGAATAAAAGAAAACCGGTAATGCTAAAAGCAGATTTAGATGGCCAAAGAATTTTCTAAAAAATACTTCGGAAGTATTTATTGAAAGATATTCCGGGAAACTAAGCAGCATAATATTACCAAAGCAAAATCCGGCTATCCCGATTTTAAATAACAGCTTTTTATTTAACTTATTCCCGGAAGATTTTTTATCAAGATTATCAAGCTGAATTTGCGGCTCATATCCCAATGAAGCTAAAAGCTCCACTACTTCTTTTAATGAAATTTTCTGATGATAAAATTTTAGACTTAAAGTCTTTTTTAAGAAATCAACTTTTGACTGATTTATGTTAGGATTTATTTTAAATAGATTCTCAAGCAGCCAGATACATGAGCTGCAATGCATTTGAGGAATATTAAAAGTTATGGCGGTTATATTTTCATTTTTAAAATCAATTAATTGATTTATAATGGTTTCATCATTTAAATAATCAAACTTTCTAACAACATTAATTTTGGGGGATATGCCGGGATTCTGGTCAATGTTATAATAATTGCAAAGCTGATTCTCGTTTAAAATCTCATATACAGTTTTGCATCCATTGCAGCAAAAATATTTTTCGCCAATGGAGATTGAATCATCCGGGACAATTATCACCACAATGATAACATTTTAAACTAGATTTTAATTCGGTAGAATTACTCATCCGCTAAATTTATATTATAAAAAATTAATTTATTCCCTGATTAGCGCTTACGTTCTTCCACATATTATGCCATGGAATTTAAATTTAGTAATTTATTGAGAAATAAAGGAAATAATGGACAATAAGTTAATATATTCTTGTATCGGAGAAAAGAAAAATGTAGTTGATTCTCGACGTTGAGAAGACTATTTTATTGTTGCAGATTAGTTCCCCATTTTAATTTAAGTAGAATTAAAAATTCGTTGGACTAATACGTTCAATTATATAATATATTTTAAATGAAATTACTTCTAAAATATTTAAGAAATTATTGGAAACTTGTACTGCTTGCTCTTGTATTAGCGGCAATAAATCAAATATTTTCGCTGCTTGACCCTTATATTTTTAGGATTGTAATTGATAAGTACGCAACCAAATTTCAACAGTACACAACCAACCAATTTTTTAGAGGTGTTGGATTGCTTCTTCTTGCAGCTGTGGGTGTTGCATTCGTTTCCCGTGTTGCAAAGAATTTTCAGGATTATTACGTAAATGTAATTACCCAAAAGCTTGGAGCAAAAATTTATACTGATGGAATTAAACACTCGCTAATGCTACCCTATTCTGTTTTTGAAGACCAGAGAAGCGGAGAGACTTTAGGCATTCTGCAAAAAGTTAGAATTGATGTTGAAAGATTAATTTCCTCAGCTGTAAATATTTTATTTACTTCTTTGGTAGGAGTAATTTTTGTTACTATATACGCAATTAGTGTCCATTGGCTTATCGCCCCGGTATTCTTTGCCGCAGTTCCTGCCCTCGGATTTATTAGTTCTACTCTAAGTAAACGAATTAAAAAAATTCAAAAAGAAATTGTTAAACAGACTACAGCTTTAGCAGGAACCACAACAGAATCTTTAAGAAATATTGAATTAGTAAAAAGTTTGGGTTTAGGCGACCAGGAAATTACAAGGCTAAATTCAACACACTGATAAAATTTTATTGCTTGAATTAAAAAAAGTAAAATACATCCGCACACTAAGCTTTATTCAAGGTACCGCAGTTAATTTTATTAGAACTACAATAATGTTCTTGATGCTGTATTTAATATTTGCACAGCAAATAACTGTGGGAGAATTTTTCTCTTTATTTATTTATTCATTTTTTATTTTCGGGCCGCTGCAAAGTTTGGGTGATATAATTAATACTTATAGAGAAGCTGAAGTATCTTTAGAAAATTTTAAAGCAATATTGGAAACACCTATAGATGCTAAACCTAAAAATCCGGAAACTATTGCAGCCATTCGGAACTTAGAATTTAAAGACGTTGGATTCAAGCACCAATCATCTTCTAAAAATGCTTTAAATAATATTTCATTCTCTGTTAAGACCGGAGAAACTATTGCGTTCGTTGGACCTTCTGGGGCAGGAAAAACTACATTAGTAAAATTATTAGTTGGACTTTATTCTCCTAAAGAAGGCAATATCTTTTATAATGGTTACAACGGCAGCAAAATTGATTTTGATGAGCTAAGAGAAAGAATTGGATTTGTAACTCAAGATACTCAATTGTTTTCAGGGACAATTAAAGAAAATTTATTGTTTGTTAATCCTTCTGCTACTGATGAAGAATGTTATGAGGTTTTAGAAAAATCTTCGGCTCATAATTTATTGGCACGAGCTGATAAGGGTTTAGATACTTTAATCGGTGAAGGAGGAGTAAAAGTATCCGGCGGAGAAAAACAAAGACTTTCAATTGCGCGGGCACTTTTAAGAAGGCCGGATATTTTAATTTTTGATGAAGCTACTTCCGCGCTTGATTCATTAACAGAAGAAGAAATAAGTAAAACGGTAAGGGAAATTTCCAGCAGTAAAGATTTAATGACAATATTAATTGCCCACCGCCTTTCAACTATTATGCATGCTGATAATATTTATGTATTGGAAAGAGGCCACATCGTTGAATCAGGCAAGCATGAAGAGCTTCTTGAATTAAAGGGATTATATTATGCAATGTGGCGCCAGCAGATTGGGGAAAGAGAGATTATTAATAGATATCTTGAAGAAGATAAATTATTGGAAAATTAATTTCTAAAATTAATATAAAGATTCCATCCCTTTCAGCTTTATGCCTAAACAGACTCACAAATTATTTTGATGCTTATTTAAGTAATTGGTAATTTTGATTTTAAATTTTGAATTACACTATTCCTTGGAATTTAAATGAAGAAAAATCTTTTTATCATAATCTTAATTTCAATCTCACTTCTTTCATGCGGTGAAAAAAATTCTAACAAAGCAAATCAAGAATTGGAAAACAAAATGAATGACATTGCTGTTTCGTATGTGAAGTTGGTTTTAAAAGTTGGTCAGCATGCCGATGATTTTATTGATGCTTATTATGGCCCCGAAGAATATAAACCATCACCTTTAACAGTTGCAAGGGGAGATTCTGCTACAATTCAAAATCTTTATAATGATGCCGGGAGTATATTAGATAGTCTTGATGGCTTAAGCGCATATAAAGCTTCAGAAATTCAAACCTTGAGATATACTTATTTGTACAAGCAGCTATTAGCAGTCCGTACAAAGTTATTCATGATTGCTGGAGGAAACTTAACATTTGATCAGGAAGCAAAAGCACTATATGACACAAAGGTTCCAACTTTTTCGGATGAACATTTTCAAAAAATAATTGATAAGCTTGGAGAACTTTTGCCGGGAAAAGGAAAAATTTCAGATAGATTGGCAGAGTTTAAAAAAGCTTTCATCATTCCCAAAGAGAAATTAGACACTGTATTTCAAGCAGCAATTTCAGAATGCAGAAAGAGAACGCTTCAACATATACAATTGCCTCATGGAGAAAATTTTAAGGTCGAATATGTTACGAACAAACCATGGGGCGCATACAACTGGTATAAAGGAAACAGCTTTAGCGTAATTCAAGTAAATACTGATTTGCCAATTTATATTGATAGAGCAGTTGACCTTGCCGCACATGAAGGCTATCCGGGACACCATGTTTATAATTCACTTCTTGAAAAAGATTTGTATAAAAAAAGAGGTTGGGTCGAATTTTCTGTGTATGTTTTATTTAGCCCACAATCATTAATTGCTGAAGGATCTGCCAACTATGGAATCAAAGTAGCATTCCCAGGTGCATCAAGAATAAAATTTGAACGAGATGTTTTATTTCCTCTTGCCGGACTCAATCCAAAAGATGCTGATAAATATTATCAAGTTCTTGATTTAACTCATCAATTAGATTTTGCTGGAAATGAAGCAGCAAGAAATTATTTAGATAAAAAATGGACTAAAGATGAGACCGTTAATTGGATGATTAAGTATCAATTATCAACTAAAGAAAGGGCATTAAAAAGTATTAGCTTTATGGAAAAATATAGAAGCTATGTTATAAATTATAACGTAGGCCAAAAAATCGTTGAAGATTATATTATCAAACATGGCGGAACAGATGACAATCCGGAATTAAGATGGAAATTATTTGAAGAAATTCTTTCTACTCCGCAAACACCATCTGGATTAGAGAAATAACAAATACAGTTTCTTATTCAAAGCCTCTCCTATGGAAAAATCTGGAGGGGCTTTTTTTATTTAACCAAAATCATCTTTTTAACTTGAGAATATTTACCTGCTGTTAAACTATAAACATAAGTTCCGCTTGCAAGGTTAGCAGCATTGAAGTTAACTGAATATTTTCCCGGCTGTTTAACCTCATTAACTAAAGTTGCAACTTCTTGTCCGAGCATGTTAAATATTTTAAGAACTACTTGTTCATTATTCTTAATTGAATAATTAATCACTGTACTTGGATTAAAAGGATTCGGATAATTCTGTGATAAGCTATAATCATTTATAGTAGAGCCTATATTTACTGAAATTATTTTTGAATAAGTATAAGTTCCATCATAATCAATTTGTTTTATTCTATAAGATACTTTTCCATTGTTAGAAATGGATTCTAATTTATCTATGTAACTATAATTTGATAAATCAGTAGTTGTTCCTTTGCCTTCTACAAAACCAATTGTCTGCCAGTTATTTTCAGTTTGGCTTTCTTTCAATTTCAAATCCTTTATTATTTGTTTCAGTTGCAGTTGACCATTTAAGCTCGCACTATATTATCATATAGTCAGCAGAAAAATTTGTAAGTTCTACCGGCACATTTGAATCAGGAATATACTTTAATACTATTCCGTCATTCCCTGTTACCCAACCATCATTATTACCTCTAAAGAAACATTATATAAATCTGACAAAGTACCACTGCCTTCTTCAATCCAGTTCGAGCCGCCGTTAGTTGTGCTAAACATAATTCCTTCATCACCCAACGCCCAGCCATTATGTGACATTTGTAAAGCAAACAGAATAGATAAAATGTATTAAATCCGCTTTGCTGTAACTTCCATTGATCGCCGCCATCTTCGGTTTTTAATATTACTCCCCCCAGTCTCTATCCAAACCACTTCCACAAGCCCAGCCAATATGTTCATCTATAAAAAACAAGGAACTTAATGTTCCATATTTTATATCATTAAATTGCTGATTGCCCATGTTTTACCTCCATCCGTAGTTTTAAATATTATTCCTTCGCCGCCGGCAACCCATCCGGTATCTCTATTTACAAAATACATATTTTGAATTACATGTTCAGTTGGTTGCAGAAGATTCTCCATGTTTCCCCGCCATCAATGGTTTTTAATAAATATCCTGAGCCAAGTATATAACCAATATTTTCATCAGCAAAAAATATTTTTTCAAAACGGAAATTATAACCGCTGGATATTTGAAACCAGTTTTCACCATGAATCAGTTGTATGAAAAATATTCCCATTCAAACCCACTGCCCAGCCTTTAGCATTCAAAAAGAAAACATCGAACAAACAATAACCATATAATTTGGCTGACCATGTATTCCCTTCATTTGTAGTTTCAATTAAACCATTATAATCCGACTGCCCACGTAGTATTTGATTTAGAAATATAAATATCCTGAAAGACAGAATTATAATCTGTTTTTTGAATTGCCATTTCATTTTTCCATATATCGAAAACTGTTCGCTTGTGTCTGCAATTTCCGGATTATCATAATCACTAATTCTAATCAAACATGAACTTGAAATTGTATCAGGGACAACCCAATCATAAGTAAAATCATATCCGCTTGTTGCACTAATTGGCTGCCATGTTGATCCATTATCTAATGACAATTCAATTAAAACGTATTCTACATTTTGTGCATCCCATTGAATTACTTCTCTTGTTCCTACTTTTAAATTTTCACCTAAAGCAGGAGAAATAATTGTAATTGAAGTATCGGAAGTTGTCTTTTAAGTGATTTTTGAAGTGTATTGGAATTCTTTGCTATAATTTTTTCAATTTTAGTGGAAGCAGTTTGACCGGAAGAATTAATTTCAGCATTAAATATAATTCCTCTATCTATCATGTTTTAAATTAGAACCAGCAATATTAATATCTTTACTAAAAGAAGAAGCTGTAATTTTACAATTGCCGGAAGGATCGACAACTAAGTGATTCTAATTTTTCATCATTTATCCCACCAATATTTTTAGCCCAAACCAGTTTGCTATGTGAATCATACTTTGCTAAAAATATATCAGACTGGCCATTATTTTTTAGAACTGTTTTTCCAAATTTTAATTAAGCACTTTTAAAATTGCCCGCGATATAGCTGTTGCCAAATCCATCTGTTACAATAATATTTTTGCTTGAAGTTTGGATGGAATTATCTCTGAGCAATTAAAGTTGTTTGAATTGCCGTAATTAGAATAATTACTATAAAGAAAAACAATCTTTTTTGGTGGAGGGACTTTAATTTTAACATTTTTCTCCCATTTAGTCTTAGAAAACAGTTTTACATATTAACCACTTATAGCAGTGAATGGGTTAAACCAAATATTAGTCCAAACTTTTATTAGATTTATATTAGAATTGATCTTAAAATCGATGTTTTTCAAACATTGGAGGTAAATTTTAAAACTGTTAGATAATGAGACGAAGTCTAAAAATTTTATTGATGGGAAAAAATTTATAATTTAATTTTATTAGAATTCAAAATAAAAATTAAGTACTTTTTACTTGTAAGGTTATTTTTAATCTAATCAAATTTTTCTTGATTAAGAGTTCACTTCGTCAAATATTTCAACAATTATATTTTTCGAAATTTTTCAAAATCTTTTTGCCGTGGAGTAATTAAAACCCCACCTAAATCTACACTCGCAGGACTAATTAATAATTGATTTTCTTCCTTAGCAAAATAATGTGAAGGACGATGTTTCTCTCTTAAAAAAATAATAACCCTCCAGCCAGATTTTTGTTCATAGTTGGAAATTATATTCATCATTGGTTCATCGCTATTGTCAGAAATATTTTTATATTGTTCGTAAAATTTATTGAATACTTTTTCAATTAAATATTTATCATGACTTTCAATGGAAATGAATCTTCTTAATCCATCATCGACAGCAAATTAGAATTATATTTTTATCTTCTAATAAAATATTTCCGAATTCATTTTTCAATTGATGAAACTCTAAATCAATCGGCATAAAATTTTTTGTACCGGCTTGAAAATGCAAATGATCAGGAGCTGAAGCACCGCATTTCGGACCATTATAAAAAACGCAATAATATTTTGAAAGTTCTTTGCTTATTTCTAATAAATCTGACGAATGCATTTTTAATGCTTTGGGGAATATGCCTGATATGCGGAATTGTAAAATGTTCCGGGAAAATAGGAAATGGATTTACAAGAATTAAATATTCTTCATTTATTAAAATTCCTTTTTGCTCCGACGGCAGATTTTCCAAGCATAAAAAACATTCTCTTTCCTTAATAGATTTTTCATCCACTTTTGCAGAGCTTGATTTGATTCTTCCTGGATTAAATTGAACTTTAATTTTATACTCATCAAACTTAAAATCCTTTGTTTGAATTGACTTTAAAGATTCAAATCCATTTGCAGCAAACTGCCAATTATTTATTTGTTGTAATAAAAGTTTTTTTGCAGCTTCGGAAAAATCATTTTGATTTATTGAAACACTTACTTCACGATTGTTAATTAAGAATATTTTCAAGCATTAAATTTTTGAAAGTTAAAAAAATTATTCGATGTCGTTTTTTGCGTTTAATCTTTGGCGGGCAAGTATTTCGAAGCTTCTAATCTTATCTTTATAAAAATTATTTAAATTTTGTTTTTCAACGGAAAGGCTGCATCGGAATTATCTTCCCATCTTCTGCAAAAATAAATTGACTCATAAATTCTACCGATTTGGTAATGCCTGGAGACAGCTAACCCTACTGCATAATCTTCACCATAACTTACATTTGGAATTTTTATTTTTCTAAGAACCGGGGTATAAAAGCAGCGTGGTGCTCCAAGCCATTTATTCTTAACGCATTGTTTCTTCCGTTTTCAGGAGTCCATTCTTTATGGTCTATTAATCCCGGCGGGATTGTATTCATTTTAAAATCTGTTAATGTGTATGAGCCAATTACCATTGCACATTTTTCTTTTTTAAAAACATCAACAATTTTTTGAAGTGTATTTTCATCCTGGTAAACATCGTCGCTATCGAGCTGACAGGAATATTTTCCGCAATGCAAACTGTGTACAGCTTCATTCCAGCATCCTCCAATTCCCAGGTCTTCCCTTTGAGGAATTATATGAACTACATTCTTATTTTTCTCAGACAGCGATTTTAAAATTTCTGTTGTTCCATCCTTTGAATGATTATCAACAATGATTATATTAAAATGCAAAATTAGTTTTTTGTTTTAACGCTGATTCAACAGCATCCTTAATTGTTTTTACACGGTTTCTAACAGGAATAATTACAGATGCTTCAAAAGGAAATTCTTCTTCTCTTCATTTATTGAATTGAACTCTGAAGTTAAATAAGCTCCTATATTTTTCAAATGGGAAGTTGCAGCCATTTCCATTTCAACTTGTACTTCCCGATTTTTTGGATTAACATAATCAAACATTTTCTCACCGGATTCTCTTTTGTCTATTTCGACAATTGAATATAAATATTCAGGCACATGAGTAACTGAAAAATTCTGAGAAATATTTAACCTCAAATCATATAAAGCTGCATAATTATAGTCAGACGGATTTTCTTTTAATGCGTTTGTAATTGCAGACCTTCTAATAAACAATACCGGGCCGAAATTAAAATCATCACGAACACTTCCAATTTGATAATCAATTACAGGATGTGAAGTTCTTTTATTATTTTTTATTTCATAATAATCAGAATAAACTATACCTGAAGATGTCATCTCCGCAACATTCACAAACCTTTCAACTGCAAACTGGCTTAATTGAATCAGTGTATTTTGAGTGATGAATAAAATGAAATCATTTTTCGTTTTATTCTCTATCAGTTTAATGGTCTCGGTTGAATGCAATGAATTAATTTTTAAGACTTCACATCCTTCATATTTACCAATTCCATCACTTTGAGAAAGTAAGTAAATAACATCAATTGAAGAGCTTAGCTTTAAATTTTTAATTGTTTCTTTTGAGTGCTGTTCATTGTTGAAAAGTAAAAACGCATTACCATTTTATCCCGATATGAAATTTATTTTTTGTATTAAAAATTAAATATTAAATTGAAGAAGAAACAAAGAGTATTAAAGAATAAATTGAGATACTGAGTAAAATCAGTATCTCAAGTTTAAATATTATTTAATATCTATTTAGCAGTAAAAGTCGTCTTTGAAAGCAATTGACTTCCACTGAGATTTGTAACAAACACTTTGTAATCCATTGGTTCAACATTCTGCAATTCTATGCTAACATTTTTTACGCAGACACATGAATCTTTTACGCCGCTGGTATTCTTTAGTTTTAACCATAGTTCATTATCTTTTTTTACAACATCAAATGATAATTGAGCATTGCAATAAGTTTCAACATCAACAGCAGCAGTTAGTAAATCTCCACGCTGGAATACATTTAGATTTTCAGCTGTTTCAGAAACAAACTCATTTGAATTACTAATAGTTTTTTCATTTCGGCATTCAGATTGCGTAAATGAACTAGTAGTAATTTCTTTAGTAGTACTACAGCTTGCCAATATTAAGCCTGCAGATACAAGCATTAAAATTTTTCTTCCGAGCCCGTATATATTAAACATAAATACTCCTTTTATAATTTATTAGTTAATGGTTTTAATGAACGATTATAGATATCAATTAATTGATCAATAATATTCTCTATATCAAAAAATTTCTCTACTCTTTTGCGTGATGCCTCAGAAAAATTATTCCGTGCTTCTTCAGAATTTATAAGTAATGATAATTTTTCTAATAAGTCATTTCCATTCCTTCTCTCAAAAAGATAAGACGTTTCTCCATCAACTGCTATGTCCAAAATCCCATCAGAGTTTGAGCAGACTGATGGCACTTTCATAGCCATAGCCTCGATAAGTGCAATTCCAAATGCTTCTGAGTGCGAAGGGAAAACAAAAATGTCCATAGCAGAAAGCATCTGCGGTATATCAGTTCTATATCCGGTAAATATTAAATTTTTCAAATTATAATCTTTTGCAAGGTTTTTTATTGATTCTGCAAAATCATTTTCACCACGGCTTGGTTCACCCACAATTAAAAATTTTAGATTTTCATATTTCTTGTTAAGCTCATTTGCTGCGAACAAAAATTCTTCATGCCCTTTGCCTGGGCTGAATCTCGCCATCATTCCTAAAACCATTTCATTTTTTTTAATTTTTAATTCTTCCCGCATTTTAGTTGAATCAATTTCGGAAACATTAAATTTTTTTAAATCTACTCCGTTATGATGAATTAAAATTTTCTCTTTCGGTAAAGGACAAGTTTCGAATAAATTTTTTGCAATGACCTTACTAATTGCCAGCGCAAAAGTAACCCGATTGTAAATATACTTATGGAGTTTATCTTTTTTAATAATAAAGGAGCCCACATGTTTTGTAAGCAAAAGAGGAATTCGGCTGCGTAAAATTTTTAGCGCCGGAACAATCAGCCATAAATCTTTTGAAGCATGAGTATGAATTAAATCGTATTTCTTGTTTCTGATTAACACTGTAACTTTTAAAATTGAATTTGGATGGAAATAACCGCCGGCTTTTATAGGATTTATTATAATCCCTAATGAATTTGCTTCAATATGCAGCCTTGATTCCATTATGCACAAAAATTCAATATTAATATTTCTTTCTAAAAGTTTTTTAATAAAAATTAGGGTTACCATTTCCATTCCGCCCCAGCTTTTAGATAAACATGATACCAAAATTTTCATTTAACGCTTAATAAATTTTAATAAAGTTTAGAAAGACGTGCGTTAGAAAAATAATGCAGTAGATATCTCATCAAAATTATAACCTTGCGATGCCATAACCGCAGCTCCTATTTGACAAAGCCCGACTCCGTGCCCCCAACCCGCACCGGAAATAATAAATTTAATCGGATTTTTATTTTCGCTTAAAACTTTTTTAATAACAATCGCGGAACTATATAAATGAGATTTTGAAAGTATTCTTCTTATCTCAAATTCTTTCCCTATTATTAATGTTTTTTTAGAACCGAAAATTTTTAATTTTATTAATCTTGCGGAGGTTCCTCTTTCAATGGGAATTAAATCCAATATTTCCCCAAAATCAATTCCGCTTTTTTCTTTAATGAGATTTGAAATTTCTGCTTGCGAGTATTCAATTTTCCAGCGGTAAAAATCAGTTGTTTCCTGATCAAAGTCCAAAAGTATTTGAGACAAGATTTTTTTATCCTTAGTGTTGCAAAATGCCGGAGGGTTTCCTAGAATCCATTTCTTTGCATTCGATTCATTGGAAAAATCTAAATTAAAATTATCAGGTTCATATTTATAATCTACAACTGAAGAAAGATATTCATATTTCAAAGGCTCCCAAACATTTTCAAATGATTCGGTATACTCCGCCGCATGATTTGGAATACCTTGCATCGCAAATTTTATTATCATACGAAACAACAATTCCTTTGGTTTCCTTTACAGCTTGACGCGCAATTTCTGTATAAACTTTTGTTATTCCCTGGTAACGCTGGCAATGGTCATCGGCGCAAACATCAAAATTTTTATGATCTTCTCTATCATACCATTTTATAATTTCAATTTCATTTTCATGTACGGTATTATAACTTCCGCTTTGTTTTTTTAATGATTTTGATTTTTCAATTTGTGCCAGCAGCCAGCTTCGCGAAACAATAGCGTGAGCTTTTAATAACTGAAGCGAACTTCTTGCGCTCATTTCCGAAGAAATAACGCTTATTAATATGCTTCAATCGGAACAACATTTATGGCTGTAAGCTTATCATCTTCAATTATTATTTTTAAAGAACCGAGAAATCGCTGCTTTTCCTTTCTTTCCCAATGAAATTTAACACCAATTGTCACCTCTTTAATTAAAAAAGAATCCCTTTCCGGATCCTTTGTCTTAAAGAATATTTCATCAGCTTCGGCAATTTTTTCTTTGCCGTTTTTGCAGATAATTTTATTATTTTCTAATTCAGCTGAAAAAATCCCGCTGCAATTTTTCCCTTCGAATTCAAAATCACCATAAAGTTCAAAATTAATTTTTGTTTCTGATAAAATGCCTACATTTATTTGAGGCTCGGTTGAATATTTTTTCATAATTTAATACGGTTTTGTTATAATAAAATTCAATATTTTTTGTTTTCGAAATGAAGGCGAATCAAATATAAGCATTAACTTAAATAAATTGTATTGTAAAAGAGGCTTTATGATTAAATTGTGATATTATCATTTAAACATTTAATCTGAAAATAAATCATTTATAATTTTATCTTCACAAATTAATATTTTATGAAAAATAATCAGACAAAAACTGTAAACATTATTGGATTTCCTATGGACTTGGGCGCCGATAGACGCGGAGTGGATATGGGACCATCCGCATTGCGTATTGCAAATATTCAGGGAAAACTTGAATCGCTTGGCTATAAAGTTATTGACAGCGGGGACATAAATATTCAAATTATGGAAAAGCAAAAAATTCATAATCCAAAAATGAAATACTTAAATGAAATTTTAAGAACTTCAAAAATATTAGCTTCAAAAATTGAAAAAGTTTTAGACAAAGATCAATTTCCTCTTTGTATCGGTGGCGACCATTCAATGGCGCTGGGAACCATTGCCGGCATTTCATCTTACTGCAAAAAAAACAAATTGGAACTTGGCGTAATTTGGATTGATGCACATCCTGACATGAACACCGATACTACTTCGCCTTCGGGAAATATTCACGGGATGCCGATGTCCGCTTCACTCGGTCTTGGGCATGAAAAACTTGTAAATTTTTGCGGATTTAAACCAAAAATAAAACCTGAAAACTGCGCTTTAATCGGAATTAGAAGCATTGATATACTTGAAAGAAAAAATATTAAAAAATTAAAACTGCCGGTTTACACTATGTCAGATATCGACAAACTCGGAATTCATAGGGTTATAACTCGAGTGCTGAAACACTTTAAGGAAAATGTCGATCACATTCATGTGAGTTTTGATCTTGATAGTGTTGATCCTTCAATTGTACCGGGCGTAGGGACGCCTGTACCGGGGGGATTAAGCTATCGTGAAGCTCATCTAATAATGGAAGCAATTGCCGAATGCGGCTGTATGTCATCTTTAGAAGTTACGGAAGTAAATCCTATTTTAGATAATAAAAATAAAAGCGCTATTTTTGCTTCCGAAATTATTGCTTCAAGTATGGGACAGAGAATTTTATAATTTCCATAATAAATCACTAATAATTAATTTTTTCTTGTGAAATTACATCATCCTATTCTAATTTATATTTTTACTTTTTTAGTTTTTTCTTTGCTCTTCAGCTTTTCGGATTTATAAGCTTACATTATCGTTGAAATATTAAGTTATACTCTAATTTTTGCTGGACTTGGATTTTTTTTTAATTCTTTGGGAAGGGAAATATTTCCATTAGTTTTTTCCAGTTCTTTTATTTTTCTCTGGGGGGTAGTGCTTTTTCTAATTAATAATTTTGAATTTAGAAGATAATTCCGAAGTATTTTACCCTGCACTTTTTTTTAATATCGGCTTTAGCTTTTTAATTATATTTTTTGACAGCATAAAAGATAAAATTTATTTTCTAATTTCTATAGTGTTTATCCTGATGGGAATTGTATCCGTATTTTTCTGGGGGAAATTTAATTCTTCGGTCTTTTTTAATTCTTTAGCGAATATAACCATAAAATACTTGCCTATAATTATAATTGCGGCGGGCATTTATTTTCTTTTAAGAAGATCTGAAAAGAAATAAAATTTATTCTAAGGCTCCAATTAAAAGCAGCCTGCTGCTGGGCTGTACTGCCCCGCCTGAATTTTCTTCTGTAACTAATATTTCAGTAGTAGCAGGTGAACTGACTGATTTGAATGTGAAAGGATAATATTCATCGTCGCCTTTTGTATCAACCACTCCTAAAGAAATAAATCTACTTCCTTCTGTTAACCAAAGCTGCAGACTTTTATCGCTGGCAATTACAGGTAAATTTTTTGTGAAGAGATATCCGGTTCCTGCATTAAAGTTAATGTAAAGCTTGCCAGATGAATTTGGAGCTGCTTCTGTAGGGCCAAGCTCTACTACCCTTACATTTGGAGATTCAAGAAATGAAATCACTGCGCGTGAAGTCTGCTTTGATGAAATAAGTGCTGCTGAGTCATGTTTTAATTCAACAATTTCTTTATTAGTTGTAGTAATAATTTTATTGAAATTAAGATAGAAATATAGCGCCGCACCTAAAAACAAAATACTCAATATGAAAAGAATAATTATTGGCAGTTTTGAACCGGAATTTTTTTGAATAAAAACTCGCTGAAGCTCTTGGCTTTTTAAAGAATCCTCACCCAATTGATGATCAATTGAATTTTCATCAAGGTCATTTTTTTCTACAGACAAGTCAAAGTTTCCGATGATAGATAAATTTTTAGTTGTTGGCTGAACCAGTTCATACCCTGATTCATCAACTTCCGGTTCGTTCCCTACCTGCTCTTTTACACCTTCAATTGTCTTGTCAATTTTTTCCGTTATGCTTGACTTATTATGTTCTATGAATTTTTCAATGAAGTTTTCAGAAACTTTTTCTACCTTCTCATCATCAACGTCTTCAATCCTGAATTTTTCCGGCTCTTTTCTTTTTGTCAGAAAGTCATCATCAAGTTCAAAGGGATCATTATTTTCTTCCATTAAATTCTTTTCTTCACTGGTTTGTTCGATTTTATTTTCTATATCTTCAATACGAACTTTTTCTTCTAGCTCATTTTCAGAATGAACTTCTATCCCTTGTGTCTCATCATCAAATGAAATCTCATCATTCTCATTCTCATTTTCATTTTTTGCGAATGATTTTTGTTCCTGCTTTACTTCATCCTGGTGAAGTTCTGCATCGCTGTCTTCCTTTATTTCACTTTTGTCCTGTTCATCATTTAAATCTTCATTCTCAGCAATTGAAACTAGTTCCGGTTTAATTTCTTCATCAGGAAATTCTGAATCCTTTTCTTTATCTATTTCTTCTTGAAGCTGTGTTTCGTTTAAATCATTTTCAAAAGTTGGCAACTCTATTTCTTCATTTACAGTTTCGTTTTCTATAAATGGCGTTTCAAAAATAGAAGACTCTTTTGGTTCCTCGATAACAGGTTCATCAACAAACTCATCTATATTATCGAATGTTTCGTTTTCTTTATTTACATCTGTTGATTGTTCTGACAGGTTGAACATCTTCGTTCTTTAAGCTATAAAGTTTTTGAGCTACTTTTTCTTTAACTTCAGGCTCTGGCATTTCAACAGTAAGTATAGAAGCCATTAGTGCGGTAAGATTTTGGAATTCACCTAATTCATCCCATAGCAAAGTTTTCGTCGCTTACTGTTATTTCTTTGAAAGTTCAGTACTTCATCTTCATTTAAACAGCCTAACGCATAAGCATACATTAAATCATATTTAGCATCTTTATCATTCATTACATTTCTTCCATTGCTAAATTTTCACGAAGATTTATTAATGCAATTTTAACTTTTGATTTAACAGTCTGCTGCGGGGATTTTTAGCTTTGCTGCAATTTCTTTTTCAGTGAATAGCCTTCATAATAAGCTAAGTATATAACATATTGCTGAGCATCCGTAAGTTTATTTAATGCTTCTTCAAAATTGTTTTTTTTCTTCAGCGCATCTTTTAAATCTAAACCACCTGTTTTATTTGAGATGCTGGGAATAATAAATTCATTTTCAAATACATCATTGTATTCCTGTAAATCGAGTTCGCATTTCTTCTTCTTCGTATTGTATCAACAGCTTTATTTCTTGTTAAAATAACAAGCCATGTATAAGGATTATTGGAGTTTCAAAATCAAAACATCTTATTTTCCTCCACACAATTACAAACACATCCGCTAAAACTTGCTGGGCTGTTTTCTCATCAGCAACAATTTTTTTTATTATTGTATATAATAAAGGAGAATACCTATTGTATAAAATCTCCAGGGCTTTGGAATCTCTGTTTGAGACCCTTTTTAATAATTCAATATCTGTTAAAGGAGTATTTGAAGTCAAATTACGCTATTTAATTTATTAAGTGAAATAATATGCAAAAGTAAGACGACAATTGCTAAAAATCAATCAATCATAAATGAAATGAAATATCTTAAATTGAATTAATAATGAAGGATTTGATAATATTTATTGTTTTAATAATACTTGTTTATTAAGCGTAAATTCCATTATAATTAAATTGAAAACCAATAATTTATTTTTATAAGAAAAATATTATTCGGGAAATATATCTTAGACTATCCATTGCATCGTAAACAGAATCACTTCCCGGCATAATAAAATTTGTCCTATCCTGCGCCCAAACTAAATAAAGCTGAGAACCAGGCATATATTCCCATCTTAAAACAAGATTTGACCTAAATTGGAAGAAGTTAAAATCGGGATTTTCAAAAGTGTAATCTGCCTGTGAACTATTATTCTCAAACACGTCATAACGTATTCTCATTTAATGTGGTTTTAAGCATTGATAAATCTGTTATTATACTCTTGTGCTCTTGGGATTAGTAACTTTTTTAAAATCGGAATATTTTCCAACCGAAGCAAAAGGACTCCCATAATATTGAACCGAAAGTTCAGTCGTGATATTATAATCAATTCTGAAAGTCGTGCTAAAGGTTTTTTGATCAATTTTTCCCAATAAATATTTCTTTTGATTGTTGGTGGAAATTGTTTCTATGTATTGAATATGGTTAGTGTTTGACGAATAGTAAATTCCTATTGACAGCTTAAGAATATTCAACGGAACAAAAGATAAAGTCGGCTGAACTTCAGTGAGACGTGAGCTATTAGAACCTGATTGCGAAAAGTTCGTATTAAATTCAAAGAATATTTTTTCGGATGGATCAGTTCTAAAATAAAAATTATTTAACCAATTGGAAGGAACTAACATTGCGTAACCGCCTCGAAGTATGCGAGTATCCAATGCTTGCGAAGTGTATGTAATTGATTCGGACAAAGCCCAATTATTTAGGAATTCAAGATAAGCCCTAATCATTCCGCTGGAAGACAAATGATTCATTCCAAAATCCCAGTTGTTTGTCTGGGTCAATCCTAAAGTGTAGGTTCTAAAAATTGAAACCGGTTGATTTACAAAATATGAAATTGAATTTTCTTCTTGAACAACATCAGAGGTATGCATAAAACCAAGATCATTAAGATCAAAACCAGGAGAGCGAAAATTTAACTCGGCTGAATATCGCCAAAGGCCCACACTTCCCTTTCCAACTTTAACACCACCGCCGTAACCTGAAAGATTTGTTCTTGTGCTGTCATATTTTATATGATTTGCATCGGGTCGCTGGAAATATCTTGCCGATGATGTTTGAAGAATATTAATCGCATTAGTGCTGCCATTAATATAACTTCCGGCAAATTTTGCATCAACATAAAATTCCTTTTCATTCCATTGATGAAGAAAATCAATTCCACCAGTATAAGCATTATGGTTTAAGTAATTAAGATGGCCGTCATTAATAAATCGATTAGTTGAAGTAAAAATTCCGCCTAAAACCGTATTTCCTTGTTTGAAATCCTGCTGTAGTCTTGCAATTGTAAAACTTGTTAATGGTTCAACACTAATTTCTTTGTTAACCCCGAAGGAATTTATTTTAGCATTTTCATTTGCAGTTAAACTTTGCAGTACACCAACAGCAAGGCCATCAGCCGTTTTACCGCTCACTTTTATTGCACTTAAAATCGTTGTATAATCAGGCAGCTTCATATATTCTCCGTCTTGAATATCGGGAATATAATTTGGCGATTGGCCTATTCTGCGGCTATAAAACATATTTGCATCACTAAAATCAAAATTGAAAATATTTTTACCTTCAAGAAAGAATGGCCGTTTTTCTTCATAAAACGTTTCAAATGCAGTCAGGTTCATAACAGAAGGATCAGATTCTACTTGGCCAAAATCCGGGTTGATAGAAACATCAGCAGTAAAATTACTTGATATTCCAATCTTAGCATCAACTCCTAAATTCCCCAGCCAGGTTCTTCCTTTGTCTTTGTATGGATTTCCACTTTCACTTTTGAATGTATTTAGTTTACCTAACGAATACGGCATCAGTTCTATCCTGCGAAATTTGGGAAGTCCCCTAATTCCATGAAGTTCTCCAAATTGATATATAATTCCAGGACCAGTTGAAGATTGCGGTTCCCAATCGCTTTCTTCCTGTAACCGATCAATCCAACGCCAGCAATGCATTCCCCAAATTTGTTCCTCATCGCTGCTGTAACGAAGCTGGCTTAATGGAATTTGAAATTCTGCTGTCCACGCTGAATCCTCGATTCCACTTTTACCTTTCCAAACAGCATTCCAGTTAACATCCCAGGCGGAAGGATTAGTTAAAAGTAAATCTATTTTCTGTCCTGCAGCAGTGATATTAAACTCAAATCCGGTTCGATGATCATGATAACTGTCGAAATTTATTCCTACAATATCGCCTTGAAATTCATCTCGTCTTCCGGCTTTTCGATTTATTTTATCAGGCTCGTTATCAAATGCTCTAATTGCTACATACATGATTTTTGTCATCATACAAAATTTTTAATTGTGTTGGCTGGGAAGGTTTTGCTCCTTCTTTTGGAATCCATTGTGTGAAATTACCTGCCCATTCACCTGTCACCCAGCAAGCATCATTTAATATTCCATCAATATTGGGGGTTCTGTTGTTAAACGGGTTGTTGTATAAATTCTTTTAGGTTTATTTGGATTATTACTTAAGGAATCAGATGCGGCATTGAATTAAAAGCACATAATATTTTTTGATAATAAAATATGATAGAAAAATAGAAGTCAATATTTTGGAAATCATCTCTCCCCAATATTAACTATTATAACAGTGTGATTTATAAAAGCTTTATGAATTAAAGTTGAATTAAACTTTATAAAATTGATTTTAATTATGATTTATACATAGTATTATTTTCAAAAGATTTAAGATCAATTACAATATAAATGTATTATTGAAAGTTCATCTCAATTTTCTGTTCATTTATATTCCAACCTTTAACTTTAATATAAGAAGAATTGATATCCTTATTATCTTCCTTATAATAATAACAACTAACCGTTTTCTTTTCTCCCGGAAGCAAGGAAAAATAATTATCATCCCAGAAGATTGGGACTATTGCTTCATTATTTTTTGAATTAAATAAATTTAATTCAACTTGAAGGGCGAGTGAATTTGAAGGATTTTCAACTTCAGTTTTAATTACAACTTTGTCATCTTTATCGATTGAATTTGCAGTTACTTTCAAATCAACTTGCGGAAGTTTGTTTAATTCTTTTAAATCAGCATATTGTTTTACCGGGGTTACAAACCAGGTGTTTTTTGAATAATCAAGAGTTTCTTTTTTTGTTGATAAGCAATAAAAATTTGAACTGACGATTTCATCTTTATCATTATATAATCTCAAATCAACAAAGTAAGTTGTGTCAAGGTTCTTTAAACTATCTAATGAAGTTATTATAATATTTTCATCAGGCTTTAATGAAATTGTTTTATTAAAAGAAAACTTCGGAGACAAATCGAAATTAAAAATTTTCACTTCAGCTTTTAAGTTTTCAAGCGAATTTGTAGAATTATTCACAGCTAAAATTGAATTAGTTCCATAATTATATAATATATGAACCGGTTCACAAGCTTTTCGAGCACCATAAAATGCGGCGGTTGGCATTAAATAATAATCATAAAACTGCCACCAGAATTTTGGCCATGCGGAATTATACATCCATTGAATTATACCTGTTGCTTTATAACGATTAGCAACAAATGCTTCAAACATTGCGCGCATACCTTCGTAATTTAAGAATTGAGCTTTAGTACAATATTCTTCTAAACTGTTTGCAGTGCCGAGTCTTTCATCCATTGCCTCTGTATAACGATCAAGCTCTTTAAATTTGCCTGCTCCGCCGCAATGGAAATACCAAACTGAATCTATCGGCCAAAGGTGATTTTCGGGAATAAATTTCTTTATACTTTCTTCAATAGGAACTTGCGGGCCAGGACCCGTTTCGGTATTAAACCCAAAGGCGCCGCCGTTAGCAGTATCAACATACCAATAGCTTGGAGGAACATAATCATAAGGCCCTCTCATTTTAACTCTTGACTTGCCTGTAATCGAAGAAGTATGTTCAGCAGCAGAGGAAATTACAGGCCTTGTAGGATCATTGTTGAATAATATTTTAATATAGTTTTCTTCCAGTTCAGGATTTGGATATTTATCGCTTCCATAAAGCCAGACAAAAATTGATGGATGATTTCGCAGCCATTTTATTTGATCTTTCCATGATTCGGAAATTAATTTAATACTGGAAGGTGAATTTATAGTGCCATATTCGTTGTCTTTCATTCCAAGAAAACGCCCCCACTCCCATTGGCAGCTCCAGCCAACCATTAACAAAATTCCTTCTTCATCACATAGATTATAAATATCCTGACTTGTTCCCCAGAAGCCTTCAAAGCGAAGTGTATTTAAATTCATTTGTTTTGCATATTCAACTTGTGCTTTCAAATTTGCATAAGTATTATCGAGAAGCATATTATCAGTCCATCCGCCACCCCGAATAAGAACTTTTTTCCTATTCAGTTTATATCCTCGGAAACCATCTTTTGTGAAATAATCGGAAACTTCTCTTATTCCGAAATGAACACTTTGTTCATCTGAAATTACACTATCTTCTTTAAATGTAAGCTTAAGATTATATAACTCCGGTTTACCGAGATCGTAAGTCCACCAAACTCTCGGATTTGTAATATTCAATTCTTTAAACTCAAAAGGAGAAAAATTTATTTTTTTATTTTGATTTGGCTCAAGCTCAACTTTTTTTGAAAATGTTTTTGAATCAATAATACCTTCCAATACGCCGGATATCTTTTGAGAACTGTTATTTTTAAGTTCAGCTGAAACAGATAATCTCGCTTCCGTTAATTGATTATTAGCAAACCTGGTTTGAACATTTGGAAAATTAATCGATACGTTTCCTGTTTGTGTAATTTCAACACTTCGCCAGATTCCCATATTATTATCAGGCGGCTCAGGGTTCCAATCTACAAAACCCATTGTGTAATCTCCAAGTACCGGAGGGAATATCTCAACAGCTAAAACATTTTTTCCATTTAGTTTTATAAATGAAGTGACATCTAAATCAAAATGCCGGAAAGTTCCGAAAACAGTTGATGTATCCGCAACTAGTTTTCCATTCAGCCAAATATTTGCTTTGTAGTTTATTCCTTCAAATTTAATTTTGAAGAAATTCAAATCTTTATTTTCTTTTACAGTAAATTCATTTCTATACCACCAAGGTTTTTTAAATTGTTCCGTAGGAATAGTTTTTAAATTCTCCCCAACAAAAATATCTTTATAAACACCATCCCGAACTAAGGCAGCAAGAACTGTTGATGGAACAGTTGTAGGATACCAGTTCTTTGCATCATAACTATCTGTAGAAATGATTTTGCCCGAAACTATTAATTCTTCAGACGATTGTATTTTCCAATTATCTTTTAGCATAAATGAGTATTGTGAATCATCTTGTGAAAAAACAATGAATTGTAAAACAAACAATAATAAAACAATTTTTTTCATGATGTTAAATTTATATTTATAATTTTTATTTAATGCTGTGCGTCAAGATATAATGCCGCAGCACCTAAAACTGCTATATCTTTAATTTCACTACATTCTATTTTAATCTTTTTAAGCGCTTGTTTGTATTCAAAATCATTTATTGATTTCCACATTGTCTCCTTAAAAAATTCAAACGATTTAGTGAGAGAACCGCCTAAAACTATAATTTGCGGATCAATAGAATACATAACTAGCTTTATGGCTTCACCCAAGTTGCTTCCAAATTCGGAAAATATTTTTAGTGCTTTTGAATCTTTATTCTTTGCTGCATCATACAAGGCTGCTCCGTCGGTTGAATACTGCTGTATAAAATATTGTCCGCTGCAGTAATATTCTAAATTATGTTCTCTGAAAGAAATTGTTCCGAATTCTCCGGCTCCGCAATTAGTGCCAGAATAAAGTTTATCGTTTAAGATTAATCCCGCGCCTAAGCCGGTACCAATAATTAATCCGACTGCATTTTTATAATTTTTAGCTTTTCCGAAATATTTTTCGCCCGCTGCAAAACAATTTGCATCATTATTAACATAGGTTGGAAGGTTATATTTATTTTCTAAAAAATCTTTTAAATAAACCTCCTGCCAGGAAGGAATATTTTGAACTCCGTATACTATCCCCTTTTCCGTATCTACAACACTCGGAACGCCAACTCCTATTCCTGTAACATCTGCTTTGATGACTTTATCAATCGTCTCACAAATTTCATTTAATATTAATTCTTCTGTACCGGTTGCAGTAATTTTTTTGGTTGCTATTTCTTCTATCGAATTGTTATTTACTCTTCCTGATCTAACATTTGTTCCGCCAAGATCAATTCCAATTAGCGACATAATTAATTCTTTCTGAATTTATGCAGTAACAGCTTCTTTTTTAGATGCGATAGTTTCATTAGTAATGATCGGCTTTGCCCAAAAACCAATACTTAAAATGTATCCTAATGTAATATAGATAACGAACATTCCTACGCGTAATCCAAAATGATCTCCCAACCAGCCTATTACAACCGGAACAATTGCACCACCGATTATTGCAGTACAAAGTATGCCTGAGAAGGAACCATGATGGCTGTCGAGTGAATTTAGAGCCAACGAAAAAATGATTGACCACATTACAGACAAAGAAAAACCAGCCATTGGGAATGATATTAAAGCTAAATTTATTCCCATAAAATCAGTTGATCCAAATAAAGCGGTGCTCAACCAGAATATTGCTGAAATGGAAAACCAAATAAGAATTTTTCTACTATCAAACAATTTTAAAAGAACCAAACCCAAAACACATCCTAAGGTTAGCAATCCCCAAAAATATGAAACAATACTTGATCCGACATTCAGCGGATCATATCCATGATAAACATAAAGGAATTGTGAAATCCAATTTGCAATTCCCTGCTCTGTTCCGACATAAGCAAAAATTCCAATAAAAAATAAAATCACCGTTTTCATCTTGAATAAGCTTTTATGAGTTTCCCATGCACCTGAACGTTCATCCTCTTTTCTTTCTACTTCTGGAAATTTAGAAACATAGATAACGATTACCATAACTAAAATCAGTAATGCAAAAAGCCAGTATAACGAAACCCACGGTAGATTTTCTGGAACCATTGACGATAATGTGGAAACCAAAAAATTTTTAGGCTGTGTTTTGTCTGAGATATTTGAGACGAGATATGTATAAATCATTGGGCTTAAAAAAGATGCGCCGCCAAAAACTAATTGTGCTAATACAGAATTAAATGCAAAATGTTCTTCACCACCAGCTACTCTTAATAAAGGATTAATAGCAACCTGAAGTATTGCCATTCCAATTCCTAAAAGAAATAATGAAACAAGTGCAACCGCATAAGATGGAAATAAGGCGAAGCAAAAAGCTCCCACAAGTTCAATTCCGAATGCCCAAATCATTACAACTTTTTCATTATACTTTTCGACCAGCATTCCTGCCGGAATGGACATTACACCATATGCAATAAAAAATGAAAATGGAAGAAATGAAACAAGAGTTAAACTAAGACTAAAGCTCTTAATAATATCCGGAACAAGCGGGCCTAAAATATTTGTGATAAGCGATATCACAAAAAACACTACAAAGATTAATATGACTATGAAGTAGTTTCTTTTCATTTTCTCTCCGGGGTTTTTCCATAAAATAAATTCAGGATAACCTAAACTATTGAGTTACTTACTAAACTATTTTACACCTTCTTTGATATCTAATAATTTCTTCATCACATCAAATAAGTTTCCTTCCCATTCATTTGTTCCGAAAGCATCGTGCAATTTTTTATATAAAGAATATATCTTTGAATAAGTTTGATGATTCGCTTCATTAGGTTCATAAACTTCTTTTATCCCGATCATCGACTCTCTTGCTTCTTCAACAGAATCGTATCCGCCTGAGTTTTTACCGGCTGCGATTGCACCAAATATTGCTGCTCCTAACGCAGGTGTTTGATCACTGCGAGATACTTTCATTGGCCGTCCTGTAATATCAGCATAGATTTGCATAAGCAAAGCATTTTTAGATGCTAATCCCCCGCAGTTTACAACTTCTTTAACAGGCACACCATATTCTTCAATTCTATTAATAATAGTAAGTGCACCGAATGCGGTGGCTTCAATTAATGCTCTATAAATTTCATGTGGCTTGGTATGAAGAGTTTGTCCCAGCAGTAAGCCGGTTAAACGAGTATCAACTAAGATTGTCCTGTTCCCATTATTCCAATCAAGGGCAAGCAAGCCTGATTCACCAGGTTTAAGCTTTGAAGCTTCTTTTCCCAAAGAATCAAATTTTTCATCAACTGTGTTACCATATTTTTCCGGGACAAGATTATTTACAAACCATAAAAATATATCGCCAACGCCTGATTGTCCTGCTTCAATTCCATAATATCCATCCATAACAGAACCATCAACAATTCCGCAAACTCCCTTTATATCATTTAAGGGTTTATCACTTGGCCAAACCATGACATCGCAGGTGCTTGTTCCAATAATCTTTACAAGAGTTCCAACTTGCACCCCAGCTCCGACAGCTCCCATGTGAGCATCAAAGGAGCCGACTGAAATTGCAACATTTTCACTAAGCCCTAATTTTTTTGCCCAGTCTTTAGAGATTCTTCCGGCATTATAACCAGCCGGATAAGCTTTTGAGTACAACTTATTTTTAAATTTTCCTAAGCCCGGAGAAAGCATCTCTAAAAATTCTTCATCCGGCAACCCATCCCAATCTTTATTAAACATCGCTTTATGGCCTGCAGCGCAAACACTTCTTTTAATATTTTCTGGTTTTAAATTCCCAATCAAAGAAGCTGTTATCCAATCACAAATTTCTACAAAACTGTAAGCACTGTTAAAAACTTTTTCATCAATATTTTTACAATGTAATAATTTACTCCAGAACCATTCTGAAGAATAAGTTCCTCCAATTTTGCTCATGTATTGAGGCCTTACTTTTGAGGCGAGCTTTGTAATTTGTTCTGCTTCTGCATAGCTGGTGTGGTCTTTCCAAAGCCAAACCATTGCGTTGGGATTGTTTTTAAATTCGTCAAGGAAACATAAAGGGGTCCCATCTGAATTAACCGGCAAAGGTGAACTGCCGGTAGTATCCACACCAATTCCGATAATATCTAAGGGATTAAAATCAGGAATAATTTTTTCGACATTTTCGATTGCTTCTTTTATTGTTGATTCAATACCCAATAAATAATCAGCGGGATTTTGACGAGCCAAATGCGGGTTTGAAGAATCTACAATAATGCCGTTTTCACCCGAAGGGTAAGGAAAAATAGAACTCGCCAATTCTGTTCCATTTGAGACCTCAACAATTAAGGCTCTGCAGGAGTTTGTACCAAAATCTAATCCAAGAACGTATTTATTCATTTTATCTAATTCCCTTTTAAGTTAAAAATTAAATTTTAGTTTAGATGATTTTAAAATAATACTGTCAAATTTTTTTATTCTTTATAAGAAAGTTAACTATTATTTATTAAAAATTGTTGATTTGATTTATTCATTCAATTTTATATTCTACCCCAAGCATTATATCCCAACCTGCAATTGAATAATTTCGACTAATGACATCATATTTAAAATAGCCCGGTTTAATATATGTTTCAAAAGATTCATTAATTTCATAAGCGAATTTTGCATAAATATTGTTTTCAATATTTAAAGGATTATAATATAAATTTGAATAGTCTTGCTGCATTTCAATTAATTTGAATTTACGCCAGTAATAATCGATGAGTAAAAAAGCAGATATTTTTTCTGTAATAAATGTACCGGCTAAAACTCTTAGCCACTGTTCGTATGATGGATTACCGGTAAGTTTTGAATTGTGAAACAAAAAGCGGTAGTCGATATTAGCTACAAAATCTTTTAAATAATTAACGCTGATTTGCGGCCCAAATCGCCAGCCATAATTGTCGGAAATTTTTTGAGAGCCTGATTGAGAAATCAAATTACTTTTTATTTTAAATTTCTCGATATAAAATCCGTAACCAAGATTAAAATATAACCCATACTCGGGAAAAGTCTTTAAATCTAAAAAGAATAAATCTAGATTTTGATTTACATCTTTACTTGCATCCTGGAATGCATAACCGAATGAAGTATTAATTGAATAATTGTCTATAAAAAATAAATTTAAATTTCCGCTCAAAAGAAAAATATCATAATTTAATTTTAATTCGCTTTGCTTAAAAATATTTCTTTGGCGTGTAATATTAACTCCCCAATTAAAGCTGCTTTCTTTTTGAAAATAATTTCCCTCAGCTTTCATTTTTAAAACAAATAAGCCGTCATTTCTACCATATGATTCGGGGCTTATCCGTAGTTTTACAGAAGCGTTTCTTTTCTCTTCGGAGTATTTGTATCTAAATTGTCCGTCAAGGCGATATAAAAAATCATTTTGCTTTATTGAATCTTGTTGTGTGGAATTGTAATAGCCGGATTCTAAATTGATTTTCCCCGAAAATTGAGAGTAGCTGATTGAATATGGAATAGTTAAAAGAATGAATAAAAGGTAAGCATGATTTTTTATTAAGGTCATTTAGAAGAATTAATTTTATTTACTATCGCTAATTTATATTCTTGCAGCCTATTTTTCACCTCTTTTAAAAGATTATTATATTGTTCTATGTTAAGGCTGTTTCCATTTAATTCCTCTGAATAATTAAATACATTTTTAAAATCACTTTTACCATAAATGTTTAGTTGATTCAAAATTGAATTATACGAATTAGCTACAGATACAATATTAGCTTTATCTCTCATTCCAACTCCCGTAAAGTTACCAGTCTCATTTGAAGAAGAAGTTTGATCAGGAGAATAATTCCGAACCTGAGCATTATTACTAAATTCTGTTTCTTCCAAAAATTTTTCAGTCTTCTTTTGAAGCCTTACAATTTGGTTAAAATCCTTAGATAAATTTTTAACTTTATTTAATACACTGTCTACTTCTTTTAAAGCATTTTTTAAATAATCATTATAAATAGATTTTTCCTTATTGTCTTTCAATCTACTTAAATCAATTTCAGCTATCTTTTCAGGATTAAAAGAAAGAAGCGGAACTTGAGGAGCGACTAATAATCTTTTTTGAACATAGATTAATTTTTCTTCTTTGATTTTATCTGTTGATGGATTTATTGAATTTAAAGAATCCAAAATGGCAGAGTATTTTTTATCAAGTTTATTTTTTAATAGTTCATAATGTTTTTCATCCTTATCGCTTTTCTTTTGAAGCTGATCAATTTTATTTGAAATTGTAATTGTGCTTGCCATTAAATCAACAATTTTATCTTTGTCAGGATTAGATTTACTTTTCTCTACATCAATTTTCTTTCCTCTTTCATCAATTATTTTTTTTAATGAATCAAGCGAGTTTTTATTTTCATTTATAACATTTGTAAGATGCTCAAATTTATTTTCAAGTTCTGTTAAGCTTTGAGCATTTGCTTTAGCAATAAAAAATAGAATAATAAAACCGGCAAATAATATTTTAATAATCGTTTTCATTTTAATAATCCAAACTTGTCTAATTTATAATATAATACACTCGTACTGATTCCAAGCAGCTTAGCCGCACGGTTTTTAACTCCATCAGCTTTCTTCATTGCCTGTACAATTAAATTCTTTTCAAAAGAAAACACAGCTTCTTCAAGAGGAAGATTATCATAAACGTTATTTGTTTTTAAACTTGTGCTGATATGTCCGGCAATTAATTCATGGTCAATTGTATTTCCTTGAGAAATTACAACTAAACGTTCAATCAAATTTTCAAGTTCACGAATATTTCCAGGCCACGGATAATCAATTAAAAGTTTTATTCCTTCATTTGTAATTTTCTTTCTAGATTGATGATTTTTCTTCTCCATCTTTTCCAAAAAGTAATTTACAAGCGGTACTACATCTTCTTTTCTTTCTCTTAAAGACGGAAGCTTAATTGGAATAACACTCAAACGGTAAAATAAATCTTCCCTAAATTTTCCTTCCAATAAAAGCTTGTCAAGATTTTTATTTGTAGCAGAAATTATTCGGACATCTGAATGCAAAGTTGTTTCACCGCCAACCCTTTCAAACTCGCCTTCCTGCAAAACTCTTAACAGCTTCACCTGCATTGCCTGTGAAATATCCCCAATCTCATCAAGCAGCAAAGTTCCTTTATCGGCTAATTCAAAACGGCCTTTCTTTTGTTTAATTGCACCTGTAAACGAGCCTTTCTCATGTCCGAATAATTCACTTTCCAAAAGATTGTCGTTTAATGCGCCGCAATTAATTTTGATGAAAGCATTTTCGCATCGAGTGCTTCTTTTATGAATTGCACGGGCAACAAGTTCTTTCCCAGTTCCGCTTTCACCTTGAATTAAAATTGAACTTTCAGAATTTGCAACCTGCTCAATAATTGAAAATACACTTTTGATTTCTTTTGAGTTGCCGATAATTTCTTCATAACCTGTAAACAACTCTTCATTTAATAATTTTGTTTGTTCAATAAGGTTTTGAATCTTCTTTTCATTTAAAAATTTCTCCCAGATTTTTTTAACTTTTAATCTAAGTTCTCCCGGAGAAAATGGCTTAGTTAAAAAATCAACGGCACCAAGCTGCATGGCTTTAACTGCGTCATCAATAGTTCCATAAGCTGAAATCATGATTACTTCTGTAGCAGGATCTATATCTTTGATATGTTTCAACACTTCGATGCCGGAAAGCGGTTCCATCTTTAAATCTATTATAGCAAGTGATGCTTGCTCCGATTTAAAATCCTTTAAGGCATCAACTCCATTTTCAAAAGCGGCAACAGAATACCCTTCGCTTTTCAGGCTGTCTACAATGCCAAGCCGCATTGTATCGTTATCTTCTACCACAATAATTTTTTCAGATTTCATTTACTGCTTCTTTTATAATTGAAAATGTTGTCATTTGAGAAGAATTATTCTCAACAATTAAATCTGCAAAATTTTCTTTACACAACTTTTTGCTGATTGCTAATCCAAGTCCGGTTCCATTTTTCTTAGTAGTGAAAAACGGAGTGAAAATTGAATTTAAACTGTCTTTTGAAATTCCTTCGCCGCTATCTGAAACTTTTATTATCCAGTTTTTACCATCCTTCTTTGCTTGAAAATTAATCGTTCCATCTTTTTTAACAGAGGCAATACTATTTGAAATCAAGTTTATAATTATTTGAGTAAGATGGTCTCTATCAAACCAGAAAGTATAAAACTGAAATTCTTTTTCCAATTCAATATTTTTCTCTTTCAATTGCCCGCAAAAATTTTTCTCAATTTCATCAACAAACAATTTCAAATCTATCCATTCAGGATTTGCAGGTACCGGTTTGCTGTAATTTAAAAAGAAGTAATAAGATTTTTAAGTCTATGAACTTCCTGTAAAATTCTATCAAAATAATCATCGTTCTTTTCATTTGGTTGTAAATTTTCTCTTGCAAGATTTGTAAGTAATTCAATTCCGCCTAGAGGATTTCTAATTTCGTGTGCGATTTGTGCAAGCATGTTTTCCTTTTGGTCCTGGTTTTCCGACAAATCATTTTTCATTTTTCCCATTGCCTGTGCGAGATATTTTATTTCACCCTTCAAGTTATTCGGCTCTTGAACTTTGAAATTTCCTTTCCCGATTTCTTCACTGAATCTTACTAATCTGTAAAGGGGATTTGTTATTGCCCTCGCCATTAACCATCCCACTAAAATCGTTATCAACGTTCCGGCTATACCGATATACCAGAATATTGCAGAAAATCTTTCAACCTTTTCAAATCTTGCAGCACTTTCACGAACAGCAAGAAAATGATTTTCATTAAGCCTATAAAATCCCCATAAATACCAGTTGCCGTCATCACCTTTAAATGGAAGCGATGCTGTACTTTGATTTACAGCCAAATCATTAATTTCTTTTTGATTTAGAATTAACCTTGATTCAGGCTTACCAAGAATTTTATTGGAGTCTGAATGAATTTCGATGTCATATTCATTATTAAAAATAAAAATTTCAGAATGAAGCTTCTTATCTAAATTTTGATTAAAGATATTATAAAAATATTTTTTAGTTGTTTCTGTTGGCGCCCCTAAACTTAAAAGATTCAAATATTCATTATCAATCTGTTGGGAAATCATTCTTGTTACAATATTAACCTGTTCGCCCAATTGGTTTAAATATATGTCTTTAATGAAAACATACCCGGCTCTTGAAAGCGCAATTACTAGTATAATAGTTACAACACTAAAGATTGTAATTATGCGTATTTTGTAATAAGCCTTCTGCCGTAATTTAGAGCCCTGTTCCATTTGAATTAAAATTTTTCTCATTAAAAATAGATTTACATTAAACCATTTACAACCAAACAAGTTTAACAATACCTTCTAACGGTTTCTCAAATTACATATTCCTTAAAACACTACTTAATTCTTTAGAACTCAAGAATGCCGAATGCGTAATTACTCTTAATAATACTTTGTTATATGACTACTTTACTTTTTTACTATATATAAAATTTTTATTTTCTGATTAGGAGAATTCTGATTATAATATTCTGAATATCTATAACTTATATTTAAACGAAATTCTCCATTCTGTTCAGTTTCTAATATTGCTTGCTCAATACTTTGATTTGGTTTAAGTACAACTGGACGTTTGTATATATCACAAATAGCAATAATACTATCTTTCCCATTAGGAGCAATCCATTTATTTTTTTCTGCATCATAATACAAACTGTTCCAATTATCACCATCTTTTTGTTCCAATGAATAAAGAATAAAACTACAATAACCAAAATGTAAATATGGAACATATATTACCCTATCGGAATTATTGATAATCTTAAATTTACCTTCAGAAGATACATTATTATTTTTTACTAATAGCGTTATTCCATTTTCATCAACAGCCTTTGAATATTCTTTATTATCTGGTTCATTTATATCACAAGAAGAGTACATAATTATTAATATAAAAGCGAGAGACATAATCGTTATTTTCAAAAATCCTCCTTATAATCCAATCAAACTTAATATTTTGTATTGAGCATATTACCTAAATTCCTTTATTCTTTTGCAAAATATCTTTTGTATAATCATCAGAGCTTAAAACTATATTTAAATTTAATTTACATTAAACCATTTACAACCAATTAAACCTAAAAATGAATAATAGCCGCCAACATTCCTTTGACGGCTATTTCTTCATCCCCTTTTCTCCTTATAGAAGGATTAAAATCTTAAAGTTTGACCTATTGTCTGCTTCGTAAGCGGATCTATTATCACATCAATAGGGCCAAGTAAAGCATCTTGTGTTGTATTAAATAAAACCGATATCAATTTTTGATTGTCGTATAACACTGTATTTGTATCAGTTATGCTGAAGTAAATGATATGATCCTTGGCAATATAAATTTTATGACTTTTGTTTTCATATTTATAGTTACCCTCATCAATTAACGCAGTATCAGGATTTATTATTGTACTCTTCTCCTGAGCCGTAAGACTGTTATAAGCAATTTCTTTGTAAGCCGTTTTGTCTTGCGGTGATAAAACATTTGAATCTTTTGAACAGCCAAATAAAAATACTATTGGTAAACAAAATAATATTAAGCGTTTCATTTAAATCTCTATCTAATTTTGTTTTCTATATTGAGTATGCTTTGTAATCTTTTTCGTTACAAATAACGCTGCCGTATAATCATCAGGATTTAACTCTTTATCAAAAATAGGATGCGGCTCTAAACCTTTAAATTCAATTGAATATGCCTGGTAACTTCCAATCCGCTTTGTTCCGTTTAATGCCTGATATAAGCTTAGTGTATCTGTTTTTTGAGGATAGTCAAACCTACTAAATCTTAATATCACCTGCGCTTCTCCAGACCAAAAACACCTGACGCCTTCAGGGCAACGTGAATCCATTGGAACGGATTCAAAACTGATTATTAGATTTTCATTTTCGACTTCAACTGCACTTCCGATTTTAATATTAAAATCTTTATTAAGCGGAACTATCCTGGAGATACTTTTATCTAAGGTTGAACTAATCTGGTTATTATTTTGAAAACAATTAAATTCCATAAAACCAAGCAGCAAAAGAACTAAAAATATTTTATGCATTTTATTGACCCGCCGTTAAATCATTTTTTTATTTATATTCTTGATAGTTGCTCGTTGAATAAGAAATATTTCCGTCAACTATTATTCCTATTATAGAATCATTAACTTCCACTGGTTTTGGTCTAATTGATACAAGGTTAGGATATTTGTATTGGGAATTGTATTGAACTTCTAATAAAAATCTTGATGTATCAACTAAAGATATTTCGTCAAATAACCCTTTTATTGTTTTATATTGATCCCATTCATTTTCCGGAAGATGCGTTTTATTTGAGGTATTGATAACATCTGCAATTAAATTATCCTTAACAAAAATCTTAACTTTTTTTCCTGCATTTGGGCAAAAACAAGATCTTACTTGATCTATTGAATAATCATATTTATTCAGATCACTTAAAGGATTATTGGACTTATTGCAGCTAAATAACAGAACTGCTACTATTAACAAAATGAAAAATGACTTCATTTTATTTCTCGGGAAATTGTTGTCTAAATTTTAATTCCAAATTATTTAACGATATAATTTGAATATCGTAATTTTGAGTCCCTCCCCAATATCCAACAAGAATATTTAATAAATTTTTTTCTTTCGGTTTCCAGGTGCCTTCGTAATTTGCATATGCAATAGGAGGAGTGCCACACCATCCCGAATTTTTTCTTTCTACAAACCTTCCATTGCTCATTATGTTAAATCCGGAATTATTATCTTCAAATTTAGATGCTCTTTTCATGATTGTAACTTCATTATCATAGGAACTGAAAACCCATATTCCATATAATCCATTCGGAACATTAACATCTGTTGGGTTGTTTGAACAACCTATTAACATTATGCAAAAAATAATTTTGAATATTACTTTTTTCATAAACACATTCCATTTTATGAATAGTTAATATTTAATTTCAAATGAATTTGAATAAATCACTCCTGCCGGGTTTTTTCTTCCATAATTATAATTTAAAACCAGTCGATATAATCCTGACGAATCGAAATCAGCTGGACTCATTATATACCTACAAAAACTATTGGGCTCAATTGTATCCGGAATTGACGCACATTTTAAGGTCATATATGTAAAAAACAAATTTTCTGTCCATACACCATCTACTCTCTTTTGATAAAACATTTCGAGATAAATCCCGCATCTTAGTCCAATTACAATATCATTTGTAGTTTTATTTCTAAGTTCAACCTTAACGGTGTCTATGTTTGAATAAGATGGCATATTGGTTTTAAAATAAATTTGATTTTCATAATCATTAGTTTCCACCAGATTATTGCAGCTAGCTAAGGTTATAAAAAATAAAAAGGAGATTAAAAATATTTTCATATAAAAATTTCCTTAGACATATCTAATAACGAACATTTCCAATCTTTTTATAAAAACTAAAATATCCGTCTATGTAACCATCCGAAATGCTTAATGTATCTGAAGAAATAGTTCCATATCCCGGGTCCGTACTAAAATTAAAATTATATGTTTCTGCATTCGCATAAGAAATCTTATCGCCATACTTCGAATTTTCAATTCTATATTTAGCAATTACTTTTAAAAAATCATTACGGTAAATTCTAAACTCATTAAAGTTGTCAAAATTAAGTAACAAAGTTGTTCCTTCTTTTGGGGTAATAACTCTTGGTGCAAATCCTCCAACTGTTTTTAGCCAAAGCCAGGTTCCCTGATAAGAGCTGAAATTATTTTCAGTCGGCGAATTTTCCGAGCATCCAGTAAAAGATAAAATTAAGAGCAATAAAATCATTCGGATAAAATTAATTTTATAATTTATTTTAATTTATTGCTACTTTTAAGTGCTTCATATATTCTCCAATCCTCCCGCAAATCTTTATCACTTTTATTTCCAATATATGACGGGTATGCTCTCTCAATTACAAAATCATTTGTAATAAAACTTGTATCTCTCATTGTACTTCTTGACCAAACCATTATAACAGGATTATTACAACCCATAGATGAAGCACCGTCAGTAAATAGGCCCCAATAAATTCTTTGGCTTAATGAAATAACAACAAAGGATCGACCAAACAATGGCTCTTTTAATTTAATTTTCTCTTTTGCTTCATCTGAAAATGTAATTTTATGTTTTGCCCATTCATAAGACTCGATAACTTTTGTTGAAAGAATCGGTTCGTCTTCTAATACTAATTTATCCAGGGGAATATTTGTGGGGGAATTATTTTCGATATTCTTTGTCAGAAATATTGAAAAATTATTTTCAATGTCAGTGTTTGATGGATTAGAGTTACAACCAAAGGTTAACAGAAATATTGCAATTATTGATATAAATATTTTCATGATATTCTTGATATTTAATCATATGATAAATAATTAAGGCAATCATCATGCCGATAAAAATTTAGATGCTTTTGTTATTCTAATTTAGAGAGGATTAGTTTTGTTTTATTTTTAGTCTAAATTTGAAAGGATTTTATGAAGAACTATTTGTTAGAAAAATACTGACATGAAATTAATGATATTGTATTATCAAATTTCTGATAGCCTATCAAATAATTGAATGAAATATTTAAATTACAATTGGGTTCCATTTGGTTTTAATTGGTTCTCCATCAACACTACCTTCAGCACAATGGTGGTCAGCTGCGGGAGATTTGCCGTCAAATCTAACTCCATCAGCAAAATAAATAACTGTCATTCCTTTTCGTGTTTTTAAGGTTTGATTTTTACCTGTGTAGTGTATTGTCAATGCGTGATGAAATGTAGCATCACCAGGTTTTAAATTATAGCTGACAGGTTCCGTTTTAATTTTTTCTTTTGCTTTTGAAAGCAAATCACTTTTACCTTCGATTGAATCTTCAATTCTATTATTGTAGCTAAAGAAATCCGTTTTGTGTGAACCTGGAATAAAATTCATTGCCCCCATTTCAACCGTAACATCATCTAAAGCCAACCAGATTGTTCCCCCGTTTTTTTCAATCATTGGCCAATATGCAATATCCTGATGTGGTTCTGTTGCTGCGCCCCCCGGAACTTTGTATAAAGCTTGATCATGCCATAGCCTAACATGTTCAGCATCCAAAAGTTGTTTTGCAATAGAGCCCAGTCTTTGACTTAATGTAAACTTTTTAACTTCGGGAAATGTTCTCCACAGATGGCTGCATTGGAGAAACTCTCTTTCATACGGTGTCTTTTCTTCAAGCGATCTTTTATCATGACTTGTAAGATCATGAACAACCTTATCAATTATTTTTCTATATTCGTTAACTTCATCCAAAGATAAAACTTCTTTTAGAAGAACAAATCCGGTTTCATTATAAAACTTTTTTTGTTCTTCTAAAATTTCATAGTTCTCATTTAATTCTAAATCAGCCATATGATTTAATTTTAAAGAAAATTTAAATAATTATAATATAGGAAATAAATACATAAATTATTTTACAAACCGCTTTGCCAATTGTTTTGTTTATCATTCAATTCGATTTTTATTGTTTTATATAAAACATTATTAGTATCAGCTTTAGGTAGTGTCCCGAATGAAAGAACTTGAGTTGGGCAATTTACTACGCAAGCAGAACATCTCACACATTCAACATCATTCATTGGAATTCCCTTGTTTGCAAAATTCATTACATCAATTCCCATATGGCAAACTTTTGTACAGATGTTGCATGAAATACATTTTTTCTTTTCTGCAAAAATCCTGTATTTGGAAAATCTTGAATAGATATGCATCAAAGCTGCAAGCGGGCATCCGAACCGGCACCATACTCTTCCGCTTAAAAAGAAATAAACTCCAACACCAAGCACTCCGGCAAAAATCACATCTATTCCGATATAATAAAAATTATGAAGGAAGCCTGCTGCATAAGAAACTTTTTCGTTTATAATTGGAATATTAAAATCATATAAAACGCTTAGAAGTTTTAACCCCGTAATAACGAATGCAGCCAGCAAAATCCATTGCCCTGCGAATTCATATTTTTTTGCTTTAGCTCCGTGAGGCGCAAGAGTTCTATATTCATCTCCCAAAGTTTCCGCCAAAGCTCCGCATGAACACAACCATCCGCAGTAAGCACCTTTCCCCCATTTATAAACGATGAAAGGAATAAATACAAAGGTTTGAATTATGCTGAACACCAGCCAGAAAGTTGTTATCCCGCTGTTGTAAACATTGAAGAAAAATAAAGGCCATGCTAAAATGAATCCGTACGAACGCCAATAGGTTCCGCCGGGGAAAATTTGCGACATAATAAATCCATCTTTTGCTCCCAATGCACCGATTTTTCCAAGATAAGGAAGAAGAATTTCCGGCAAAATAAAAAGTGGAATTGCTTGAATTAGAATTAAAGTCCAGGTTTGAAATTTGATATACTTTGTTGGTTTTAGTTTTATTCGTCTTAAACCAAAAATTAAAATTGTTAGTGAATAAAAACCCGTGTACCAAAAGCCTTCGTGTTTGCCAAGCAGTTCATAGTTAAAATATTTCTCTCCGAAAAATGCAATCGCAAAAAATATTGCGACAATAATAAAGTAAGTATATTTGAAAGTATTCCAGTTGAAAGAGAATATTTTATAATTAGATTTTATAAAATTGTAAAGAAGATAAATTCCAAGAAATAACGCACCTAAAAAAGACATGTAAGCAACAAATGCACTTATGTAATCATTTATATTCCAGATAGAAGCTTTACTTGAAAAAATTGTTTGGATAATAACAACCGGTAAAGTGAGCAGCTTTCCCCAGGCAATAGGATTTACAAATTGATAAATTAAGTCCCCAAGTGATTGAACTTTTATATCTAAAAAATGCTGATAAAGGTTTGCGCTGTTTTTCCCAAAGTAAATAACTCCAGCGACTAAAACTAAAAGAAGAAATTGAAGCTTTGATGTTAGTGAAAGTTCTCCTTCCATTTTAATTCCGCTTCGCTTAAAAAATTGCAGCGGCAGTTCTTTACCAATCATTGAAAAGACCATTGAATTTTCTATCTCAAATTCTTTTTTGTCTTTATCAAATAATATTACTTTATCATCTTTAATCTCTTTTACTTGAGTTTCAAGAAGTAATTTTATTTTGCCTTCAGTAACTAACTTATTTAGCTTCTCTATGTTTCCTTCTTTTGGGCGAGAGAATGATGGATTACGGTAAGAGATATAGACTTCATCCGCATATTCAGAGGTTGAAATTGCAGTTTCCAAAGCTGAATCGCCGCCGCCGACAACTAACACCTTTTTCCCTTTTGCATCTGCCGGATCAAACAATCGATTGAATACTTTTGGAAGATTTTCACCAGGTACTTTAAGCATTCTTGAATTACCGGACTTTCCGATTGCAAGTATTACACGAAGTGCTTTATAGTTTTTCTTCTTTGTAATAAGCTCAAAATGATTCCCCTTCTTTTCAATTTTATCAACCATAATATTTTCTTCAATTGGAAGAGAGACATTTAATATCTGGTTGTGTAAATCTTCAAGAAGCGATTCTTTTGTGCCATCATTAACTTTTAAATCAGATGCCTGAGTAAATTCTTTCGGCTCTGCAAAGATTGGTTTTCCTTTAGGAAAATTAATTATGGTGTTAAACTTTTGAGCTGACTCAAGAATTTTAAAATTCAATTTATTTTTAGAAGCTTCAATCCCGGCAGCAATTCCAGCAGGCCCGGCGCCGATAATAATTAAATCAAGAACATCTTTATCTTGGTTTGATGATTTTAGTTTTTGAAATTCAGAATCATTTTTAAATTGGTCAATTATTCTTTTACCGCTTTCTGCTGCCAATCTAAGCAAAGGAATTCCTGTTAAATCTCCGATAATAAAAATTCCTTTTACTGATGTCTCCCCTTTTGAATCTATCTGCGGATATTTTTCAACGTCACCTTTTGGAACATCTTTTTGAAGCCAGTTAAAATATTTTGAGATTAAATTCATATAATTACTTTTTGATTTTTACAGCAAATTATTTCTGCAAATTTATTTTCCAATCGTCAAAAAAGTATCACGGCAAAAGAACAAAATCATTCTTTCTTTTTATTTAGCTTTTTTTCAATTTCCAATATCGTTTCTTTATCACTGAATACAGCAATTCTGCCTGACGTTATTGGGTCCCTTAAAATTGGGACAGAAACAACTTTGCCTTCCACAATAATTGCTATCTTTTTGCCTACAAGTCCTTCTGTAGTTTTTTCAAATGTCTTCGCTGAAATGCTGTCAAGCTTAATTGCAAGTGTATAATCTATTCCATAAGAAGTAGTATCTATGTTTACTTTTATTGAATCAAAATTTGCATCAGTTAGAATTGGTTTATTTTCGACACAAAGTGTTCCATCAGAATAATTAATTTTACTGAAGTTAACTGTATCTGTGCATGAATCATTTTCACTTACTACAAACAAACCCGTATTTATTTTATTGTCCTGTGAAAAATGATTTGAAAGACTCGTAAACATAAAACAAAAAATAATAAATAATTTCACGCCTGGCTTCTTATATAAATGTAGTTTTCGAAAATAGAAAAGTGAATGACGATGAATAAATTAAGATAAATTAATGAAATAAAATAATTATCTTTATGAACAAATTTCATTACCAAATATTTACTAAAAATTATTTCGGATTAGTGATTTATGAAAATCAAAATTAAACTCTCCATTCTCGCTCTATCATTTTTAATTTTTAATAATTCCATCTTCTCTCAAAACACAAATGACAATAATCTTGTTGATTATATAAAACCTGTAATTGGTACACAAGGAGAAGGAAATGTTTATCCAGGACCCGTGGCACCTCATGGAATGGTGCAGCTTGGGCCGGATACAGATATGAAAAACTGGGAGACTGCTTCCGGATATGAATACAGCGACAGCGTAATAATTGGTTTCAGCATGCAGCATTTAAGCGGAACAGGAATTCCAGACCTTGGTGATTTTTTGTTTATGCCTTCAACAGGAAAACCTGAATTTACTCCCGGAACAGTAAAAAAGATTAGAAGCGATGGCAGCGAATATTATGTTCAAGAACCGGATTCAGGATATTGCACACCCTTCAAGCATAAAGATGAAATTATAAAAGCAGGATATTATTCTGTTAGACTGTCCGAACATAAAATTCTTGTTGAATTAGCTGCAACAGAACGTGCAGGAATTTTAAAATTTACTTTTCCTAAAAGTGACAGCGCAAATATTATGATGGATTTAAATCATGTGCTGCAATGGAAAGTTGTCTGGTCAAATGTAAGATGCGAGAGCAAAACACTTGTAACAGGTTATCACTTAGTAAACGGCTGGGCAAAGGAAAGATATTTATTTTTTGCTGCAAGATATTCACGTCCTTATGATGATTTCACAATAATGAAAAACGGGGAAAAAATTATATACAATACAAGAAGATTCAGGAGTAAATACGAAACTGCCGGAACAAACATTCAATACTATACAAGATATTCTACAAAAGAAAATGATGTAATAATGGTAAAGGTTGGAATATCATCAGTAAGCACGGAGAATGCATTAAAAAATCTTGATGCAGAAATCCCGGGTTGGGACTTTGATAAAGTTGTAAATGAAACTCGAGCCAAATGGAATAAAGAAATGCAGATGATGACTATCGAAGGAACTCAAGCTGAGAAAGAAACTTTCTATACTTCTCTTTATCATTGCCTGCTGACACCAACCATATACGAAGATGTTGACGGCAGTTACCGCGGTCTTGATCAGAATATTCATAAAGCAAAAGATTTTCATAATTATGCTATCTTTTCTTTGTGGGATACTTACAGAGCCGAACATCCTTTATTCACTTTAATTCAACCAAAGCGCGATGCAGATATGATTAATTCAATGCTTGCACATTACGATCAAAGCGTTGATCATCTTTTACCTGTCTGGTCATTAAATAATAATGAAACCTGGTGCATGATTGGTTATCATTCCGTGGCAGTAATCGCAGATGCCATTTTAAAAGGTGTAAAAGGCTTTAACTACGAACGAGCTTATAGTGCAATTAAAACAACAGCTATGAATCCCGATTACGATGCAGTTGATGAATATGCAAGGATTGGATATGTTCCTTTTGATCATGAAAATGAATCTGTCTCAAAAACTCTTGAATATGCTTATGATGATTATGCAATAGCACAAGTTGCAAAGAAGCTTGGAAAGAAAGGTGAATACAATTACTTCATTAACAGGGCAATGTCATATGAAAATATTTTTGATCCTTCTACAAAATTAATGAGAGGAAAAGATTCGAAAGGAAATTGGAGAACTCCATTTCATCCACACGAATATATTGAAGACATGAACAAACGCGATATAACAGAAGGGACTAACTGGCAGTATTCATGGTACGTCCCCCAGGATGTGGAAGGACTAATAAAATTAATGGGAGGGAAAAAATATTTTGCTGAAAAGCTTGATACTTTATTTATGGAAAACAAAGCAGAAGACATATCAGCAGGCAATGAAGATATCCTGGGAAGAATTGGAGAATACTGGCATGGGAATGAGCCTTCACATCATATCGCTTTTCTTTATGATTATGCCGGGCAGCCATGGAAAACTCAAAAGCTAGTAAGACAAATAATGACTACTTTCTATGGCAACAAGCCAAACTCACTTTCAGGCAATGATGACTGCGGACAAATGTCAGCCTGGTATTTATTTAATACCATGGGCCTTTATCCAATTTGTCCTTCAAGCAATATTTATGTAATTGGAACTCCATGTGCGCAAAAAGTTACAATGAAACTCGGGAATGGAAATACTTTTACAATGACGGCAAAAAATTATTCCCCGGAAAACAAATACATACAAGTTGTAAAATTAAATGGTAAAGTTTGGAATAAAACATATATTCCTTATGAAGAAGTTGCAAACGGCGGAACACTTGAATTTGTTTTAAGCGATAAACCAAATTATAACTGGGGAGTAAAGGAAGAATCTGTTCCGCCTTCGGCGATTACAGGTGAGCAATGATAATATAAAACTCAGTAATATATTTTATTTGATGTTCTTATTATGTCGGAATGAGAGTATCAAAGATTTAAAATCAATACATTACTTCATGTTTCGACAAGCTCAACATGACAATGTCAGTCTGAGCCTGTCGAAGATTGAAAGTAAAGATTGAAAATATAAGTTAACATATCAAACAAACCTCACCCCAGTCCCCTCTCCTTAGTTAGGAGAAGGTTGAGGTTTATAAATTATTCCAATCCATACACATTTAACTTATTCGGAAATTCAACTAAATATTTTAATGGAATAATTTTCTTTTCTCCCGGTTTAAGATTCACTGTCCATTCAAGCTTTTTATCATTACCAAGTTCATCTTTTTCTTTTTTGGGTTCAAGCAGCTCTACTTTTATATCTTCATTCATTGCGATTGGAAGCTGATCATAAACTAGAATTGATTCTTCCGTCTTTCTATTATTTGTAATTTGAATTTCATAATCATAAGTAATTTGCCTGCTTCCTCCCAGCAGCCCTTTTGATTCATTGAATTTATTAATTAATACTTTTTTAATTTGAATTCTATCATCAACACCAAGAGCTAAAGAAAGTGTATCTGTTGGGACAATTGTATTTAAGTATGTTTTATTTATAAATTCATTATCAACAAAAATACTTATATCGCCTTCTAGTAAAGGATAATCATTTTTATTAATAATTTTTCCTTTTAAGTAAACACTGGGTGTAATCTTTGGAATGGAAGTATATGCAAATTCAACCGGTAATGATTTAATTGAAATTGTTACTTTATGCTGACTGTTATCGCTTGGGATAGAGCTCTTTGTTGGTATTTCAAATGAAGTTGAAAGTTCATTTGCATGCACATTTGTATACTGAATCTCCTCATCACCATTAGAAGTTATTCTTACTGAATTAGTATTACTTTTTTGTATAATTGGCCTTTCACTTGTTACAACCACTTCACTTGCTGATATTGATGCGGCTTCAAGTAGGATGGTTACATTGGCCACATTTTTTTCTCTTACTTGAAGGTTATATCTTGCACCCTGATATCCTATATTAGAAGCTCTTAATGAATGAGAACCCTGGTTAACATTTGTTATTAAAAATTTCCCGTTTGCATCGGTTGCCGAACCTAAGTTAGTTCCATCAATAACTACATTTGCGCCAACTAATGGTTCCCCGGTATTTTTATCAATTACATAACCGGCAACCGAACCGATCCCGGATGGAAGTCCCCAATTTTGGTCATAGGTTAGTTGATAATTAGAACTTACCGGTTGATAGTCATTATCATAATTTCTTTTTACCGGAAGAGGTTTTGTATCTACAAACCATCTATCTAATTCCGGTAAAGATTTAATAGACATTGGTTCTGCTGTTGAAAGAGTTAATGAAATATCTTTCCAATCTTCACCCGTTGATTGATGAACCATTCCGAAATAATCAAGTTCACAGCTTTTTGTATCCATTGTTATTCTTGCATCATATAAAGGATACCAGCCTGCACTTTGTACTAGATAAGATGGCTGAAACTTTACATTTCCTTTTGATTCGGTTTCAAGAGTAACTATAACTTCTTTATAGTTTTTTGATTTTTTCCCTTTGCTTTCATTTATTTCGGTGTTTATAGCATTTATCTGCTGCTTATAAAAGGCTTTCTTTCTGGTCTGTTCTCTTAAGCCTTTATAAATTTCTTCCAAATTTTGATCGACAAATTTTAGAATATCGCTCCACTCTTTTGTAGAGTTCACCTGCAGAAGCATTTTTTCATTCATATATCTTGCTGATTGGGTTTTTAATGATTCAATAAAATCTTTTTTACTGTCAAGTATATTCATTTCATCAGTAGCTATTTGTATTAATTGATTAATCGAATCAACTCTTCTTTCAAGTACTTTGATATCTTCCTGCTGAACTTCAGTTGTAAATCTTTGTTCTACTTTTACATCAAGAATTTTTACAACTCCATTTCCTTCTGCAGATACTCGGACCGATTCATTCTGTAAATCAACAGGCAGATTTGAAAATACAATTTCACTTTTGCCTTTTGGTAAATTGATTTCACCTTCACGGGTTATCAATGCCCTGTTCTTGAATATAGTTGCCTCAACAACTTTTGAGTCGACTTTGGTTTCATCTTTGCATAAGATAAAAGATGGAAGAATGATGACGAAAAGAAATATTAATTTTTTCATAATACCCCGCTGATATATTTGATTATTGGATTGGCTTTATCACAATTTGAAAGGAACCCCGTTTTATTTTTAGTATTAACTTGTTTAAGTTAACTTATTAGATTTTAATTTTCAATCGGGGAATAATCAATCTTAAAAAAAGCTTCAAGTGCTTTATATGATTATATATTATAAAATATTAGAGAATACAATATAATTATGCTGTCATATTAAAATTAAATAACTATTAAATTTTATGTTTAAATACTTATTTACTTGATAAATTCACGAACAAAACATATTTTCAAATCATTCTTATTTACTTAATATAAGGCTGGAACCATTCTTTTAATACAAACTAAGTTATTTATTTCAATAAGAATATTTCAAATTTCCAACTGACTACTATTTAAGGGACATTAGTCTCACATAAATTAAATTTAAAATAGGATTGATGATTTCGATTAATTGATTCGTTCATTTTTCAAATTCTTTTCCTATAAAATATTATTTGTTTATAAATCCAATTTGTTTTCCTTATTCTGGGATATAAAATATAATTGTAATTAACCAGGAGTATTCTCTAATGTAAATCATCTTTAAATTGATTATAGGTCATAACTTTTTCTTCAACAAGTTTAATCTACTGCTAAACATATATACATTTCTATAAGAATGGTTTAACTTAATTTGATATGATAATTAAGACAAAAATATTTTTACTTTTATTTCTATCACTTTTCATACTAACTTATTCAACCCTGCTCGCGCAAATATTGAATAAAAATTTTAGCAAGGAAATTGGCTGGTTAAATATTAATTATTATGGCCCAAAAGATTACAACTCTGAACCACAAAATTTAGCAATTTTGCAAGATTCACGAGGGATTATTTATGCCGGAAATAATTCAGGAACAATTCTCGAATATGATGGAGTAAGCTGGCGCCATATTACAATTTCCAACAAGTTACCAATAGAATCTCTTGCCGAAGACACACAAGGGCAAATTTATGTAGGAGGAACTAAAGATTTTGGACTTCTCAAACTGGATTCAATCGGAAGCTTACACTACCAGTCTTTTTTAAAATATGTAAATCAAAAAGATCTAAATTTTACATGGGTAACCCCGATTCATGCTACAACAAGAGGAGTATATTTCCAGACTCAGCAAAGTTTATTCCTCTGGCAAAATAACAAATTGAAAACCTGGAAAGCCCATACTTCATTCACAAATTCTTTTTGGATTTATAATGATTTGTACATACATGAGAAACAGATTGGCCTAATGAAATTAGAAAATGATTCTTTAAAAATTGTACCGGGCGGAGAAAAGTTTTCTGAAGATGTAGTTCTGGTCATGATGCCATACGAAAAAGAATTGAAATCTGGAGCATTAAGCCGAACCACTAATAATAAACAAATACTTATAGGTTTCGCTAATGAGGGGTTATTTATTTTTAATGGAAAATCTTTGCAGCCGCTTAAAGGAGAAGCAAATGATTTCGTTCGGCGATATGGAATAAGATGCAGCGCGGATCTAAGTAATGGGAAATATGCAATTGGCACTCTACAAAATGGAATTGTAATCTTCAACTCACATGGAAATATTATTCAAGTTGTAGATCGGAATTCCGGTTTAGAAAGCAATATAGCTTATTCAATTATTCCCGGACGGCAAGGCGGCCTGTGGATTGCCTTGCAGCAGGGTATTGCCAATTTAATAAATACAGATCCTGTGTTTTCTTTTTACAACAGGCAAAACGGTTTGGATGGTGTGGTACTGGCATTACCCGCACCTATTAGGTATAAAGGAATTTTATATACAAGTACAACCACAGGTATCTATTATTTAGATTCAGCACAAAAGAAGTTTAAAATGGTGCAGGGTTTAGAGGGAGATTTTTGGAGCCTTTTTAAATATGGTAATTCACTTTTTGCTGTAAGAGAATCTCTCCGAAAAGTTAATGGAACCAGTTCAAGCCTGGTCAAAATGATGGACGAAAAAGTTGGATATGCACAAAGGTCATATATTGATTCGAACCGGATTTATCTCGGCCTTAAAGAAGGTGGATTTCAAATATTACAAAAAGAAAACAAAAATTGGATTGAGAGTCCAAAAATTAAAGGGATATATGAATTCGCTAGAAACATTGTCGAAGAGCCGAATGGCGACCTTTGGTTTGGTGATGAAGGTGATGGCCTTGTATATATCCGCTTTTCCAATAGTAAAGAGAACCCTGAAATACAAAAATTTAGTACTAAAGATGGATTGCCTCCGGGACGTATGTATGCATATAGAACTTCACTTCACCCTGTGTTTTCAAGCAGCCATGGAATTTATAAGTTTGATTCAAATGCAAAAAGATTTATTCCGGACAGCATATTTGGAAAACAAATATCAGATGGTTCGCTCAGCACTGGCTTTTTATCAGAAGATAAAAAAGGCAACATCTGGATATCGGTTTATGATGGAACTGATTATTATTTAGCTGTCTCACGCCTTAATAGGAATGGAACTTATACTTTAGATTTGAAATCTTTTCTCGGAATCCCCTCTACAGGAATCTGGACGATCTACCCGGAAGATAATGGAATTATTTGGTTCGGTGGTGAGGAAGGGCTAGTTAGGTATAATGATAACTTACCTAAATATATACCCAGTAATTTCCAGGCTCAAATTCGAAGTGTTTTTATAAATGTAGATTCTTTGATCTATGCTGGCAACAAGCCTGATAATATAAAATTAAATGCTAAAGAATTAACTTCAGCTGTTAATGAATTGCGCTTTGAATATTCTATTTCAAGTTACTATAATTCTGATAAAAATCAGTATAAAATCTATCTTGAAGGTTTTGATAAAATTTGGTTACCATGGACAACAGAAGTTGTGAAAGAATATACTCATTTACCGGCCGGCAATTATGTATTTCATGTACGTGCTAAAAATATTTATGGACATGAAAGCAGAGAAGATACTTTTGCATTTACACTTTTACCCCCTTTCTATTTAACCTGGTGGGCTTATAGTATATACGGTTTTATTTTTATTAGCTTTTTAATTTTAACTATTAACCGATATAAGAACTGGCATACAAGCAAACTTAGACAAAGGAACATTGAACTTGAAACTACTGTAGCTAATCGTACCGCAGAATTAGCTGAGAAAAATGCTGAACTTAGTGAACTAAGCAAAATTAAATCCCGTTTCTTTGCAAACATATCCCACGAGTTTCGAACACCGTTAACATTAATTGTTGGGCAAATTGAAAATTTGCTGCCTGATTTAAAAAAAGAGTATAATATAAAAAGAGCAAAAATGGCTCTCCGAAACTCCAAACAATTACAGCAATTAATAAATCAATTATTGGATCTTTCCAAATTCGATGCTCAAGAGATGAAGCTTAAAGCATGCGAACAAAACGTTGTTCCACTGCTAAAATATTTAACAGGATCATTTGAATCTTTTGCTGAAAAAAAGAATATTATTTTAAAATTTGAATCTTCCATAGAAAATATTCCTGTTTTTTTTGAACAGGATAAAATTGAAAAAATAATGCACAACCTTCTATCAAATGCAATCAAATTTACACCGTCAGGAGGTAATGTTTTAGTTAGAGTTAGTGCTCAATTAAAAGGACATGAAATTAATGTGCAGGAAAATATCCAAAGTATGCTGGGGGGAGATTTAAAAATAGTAGTGCAGGATTCAGGCAAAGGTATACCTAAAAATCTCTTGCCCCATATTTTTGATCGTTTCTTCCAGGTGGATAACTCCACTACACGTGAATACGAAGGAACAGGGATAGGCCTTGCTCTCACTAAAGAGTTGGTTCAAATACATGGCGGAGGAATTTCTGTAGAGAGTAAGGAAGGATTTGGAACAACATTTATTATTTTAATTCCACTAGGGAAAAAACATCTTGACCCGAACCAGATAATTGAAACTAATGCAAAACCATTGGATTTAATAGAACCCGACAAAGAAAATATTTCCGAACTTTCAATTAACGAAGAATCAAAAAAAGAAGAGAGCGAAATAGCTTCAAACCAAAATAAAAAACTTATATTGATTGTTGAAGATAACCCTGACATGCGTACTTATATCAATGAAACTTTAATTAACAACTACAATGTGATTGAAGCTTCGAACGGTGAAGAAGGTTTGAAAATTGCCGTAGAGGAAATTCCCGATTTAATTATTACTGATGTAATGATGCCCCAAATGGATGGTTATGAGTTAACCAGAAAGTTAAAAACAAACCAAGTTACCAATCACATTCCTTTAATAATGCTTACTGCAAAATCAGCCGAAAAAGATAAGCTTGAAGGATTAGAGACAGGGGTAGATGCTTTTATAATTAAACCATTCAGCACTAAAGAACTCGGTATCCGTGTAAGAAAACTTATAGAAATAAGAGAACAGCTTACAAAGCAGATTGGCTCTAAAGCTGTTTTAACACCTTCGGAAGTTTCCGTTTCATCAATGGATCAGAAATTTTTAAAACGCATGCATGATATAATTGAAGAAAATTTAGGGAAAGAAACCTTTGGAGTTGAGGAGCTCGCCGGACAAGTTGGAGTCAGTAAACGGCAGCTTCAAAGAAAACTCAAAGCTCTGATTGACTGCACTCCAACACAATGTATCCGTATCATGCGGCTAAAAAGAGCAAAGCAGCTTCTTGAACAAAATGCCGGAAATGTAACAGAGGTTGCCTTCAGTGTTGGATATGGGGATGTAACTGCTTTTTCCAGGGCTTTTAAAGAGGAATTTGATATTTTACCTTCAGCTATAATTTCGCAAAAGAAATCATAACTCTATTTCTACTACTATTTTTTTATCAGTCTTAATTATCTCAATGCATCCTCCTAAATCCTCCTTTGAAAGAGGACTTATATTGGAACATTAAAACTTATGATTAATATCTATATCAGAGCATCGATATACTCAAATAGATTTTTTTCTTTTCAATATAATCCTCTCTTTTCTAAAATTTTTTCAAGATGTCGCATTGAATAGATGAAATGTCGCATCCTGCCGGATAACTTTTTTTTAAGCAAAGTATAAGTCGCTTCACGCAGAGCGATCTCTCTTTGTATATGTTATATTATGCCGTCATAATCCCTAATCAATTAACCTATTATTATGAACAGCTTTATACACGAAAATGCGGAAAAGTTAGTGAAGGGAAAAAAAATGTTTAATAAAAACAAATCCTTCATTCTTCAAAAGGATGAAAGCCAATCAGTTGTTTCCAATGAATTCCATCTCGAACAAAATATCCCGAATCCTTTTAGTATTAAAACAACTATTTCTTTTTCCGTTCCGATGCAATGTAAAATTAGGCTGATTGTATATTGCAGGTTAGAAGAACCTGTATTAGTTCTTTATGATGGATTAATTTCTCCAGGTAATTACTTTATAACTTGGAATGGTAAAGACAGTGACGGGCAGCGATTGAAGATTGGAAGTTATGTCTATTACCTGGAAGCTGAGAGTTTCGTGGCATCCAGGAAATTAAATATAAAAAAATTAAATATCTGAAAAACAGACCAAGAATTAAAAACATAATTAATAAATTATAAAAGGAGTAAAAAAAATGAAAAAACCGGGAAAAAGGATTAAATCATCATACAGGTTTAAAGATGTTTTCTTGAAAGTTTTTCTTGTTATTTCAATTGCATTTTCCATTTTCATTGTAAGCAATTGCGACTTTTTAACTAATTTCATAGATGATCTCAATGGAGGTGGTAATCCTCCTCCGGAATTCGGCGGAAGCGAAAGTGGAAGCTATGTAACAACTCTCTTTAAATCTGTTGCAGAAGGAGCTGCAGGTGAAATTGGCGGAAGCACTATCAGTTGGGCAATGAGCGCCTTGGGATTAAGTGACGGAAGCCACGACTATACTGACCAACTTAATAAAATTGACCAGGATTTGCAAGAAATTATTGGTCAGCTTGACAATATTCAGAGCGAACTTATTAATATCGATAATGACTTAAAAAATATCAATTGTTCTGATTGGGCTAGTTCACTCAAAGATGAAAAAAGTAGGGTCACATCTCTTTTAACTGATTACCATACTTATGTTGCTACTGCATCTAATAATGAACTGGTTAAAGATTCTGTAATTAATGACTGGGTAGACCAGGTGCTGGCAATAGGGTACTATTCAAGCAAAAAGTCCATGGCGGATATCCTTTCTGCCTTTTCAACCCAATTGATAGCCGGAGCTAATTCAGGTGTTATACCTGCATGTATACAAGCAATTACACCTCTTCCTTCAGAAAATTCCTTTGGCACTGATACATTATATTATAATAAGGTGATGCTTTACATAAACTACTATTACTCCTATCAGGTACAAGCGCTATTTCTCTATAATGAAGCAAGACACTACCAGGCCTGGAAAGCTGCCGGCTCACCTAACTCGGACTATCTTTCTGCTGATTCTGTTTCATATGTATGTTCTAACCAAAATGCTGCACTTTATTGTAATGAAGCTGCAGGACGTACTAACAATTTATATAATGCATTAATAAGTCAGTTTACTGCCGCCGGGGCACCATATACTAATGAAAATTTAATTTTAATGTATAACCAGGACAATCCCTATTTATGGCCGAAATCATTAGAAGATTTTACAATTGCAGCGGGAGATAATTGTGCAGATCCTTTAACATCTGCAATTCCCTGCGGTGTAACAGCAAACTTTTATGATGAGTCCAGCGTCGGTAATGTAGTATTCAAAGGTTACACTGGTTGGTTAAAAGCAGGGACGACCCTTTTAACAAACTTACTTGCAGGATGGACCAGCGGAACTGCAGGGTATTACCTTCAAAATAATTTAGGTTTTAAGAATATGAATAATAAAATAATAATGTCCCAGGACGCAAAGTATGTTAAATTTACTCCTTCAGATCAAAATATTAACGTTCAAATAGTTCCTTTCTTCGATACGGACATTAATTATAGCCTTTTCCAGGGAGTTATTAAAACTGACGCTCAATTTCAATCTCTGTCAGTGTACGATAATTCTACCGGGAGACATTGCTCAACTGGTTATCTAGCTTATTATAATAATTGGTGGAGATCACCTACAAATCTTCCGTCTTCACGTAATAATTTCTATAGTATTTCGGCTGCGCAAAATGGTTATGTCAACTATGCGGGCGTTTTAAAGTGGTGTGAGGATTTCCACTGGTTAACTTTTCCAGGTTGGTATACCGGGAATAAAACAAGCAGTGCTGTACAATATCAGTGGCCAGTATTACCGCTTAGTCAATTATCATGCACTGATGGACGCTCAAATTTAAACACAGCAGGAGTGTGGACTAAGTGCGGTGACGATTTTACCGCCTGGTTGGAATATAATGTTCCCAGACCGGAAACTTGTGATGACAGTGGTGCCGGTGTTTCTTGTATTGTAACCGGAGAAGCTGTTGCTAATGCTAAAAGTGTTTTTGGAAATAATTCAAAAGGACAAAGAAGGTTTTAAAATTATAAAGAGGCAACATTATGTTCTCAAAAAGGTCCCCAAAAAAGAAAAAAGAACTGAAAGATTTATTACTGAGATCCTTCCTGGTTATCTCAATTATCTTTTCTATTCTTATTGTCAGTAATTGTGATTTTTTAACCAATTTTATTGATGATCTTGATAATGGCGGAAATGGCAGAGGAACCGGTTCAGGTAATACTAGCGCAGCAGGCGGTGCAATATCAGGTTTATTTTTAAGAGCTGCACAGGGAGCTGCCGGAAAAATTGGTGAGGCAGGTGCCGGTTGGGCTTTAGGTGCCATGGGGCTTAGTGATGACAGTCCCGATTACTCTGCTCAGCTTGATAAAATTGATGAAAGTTTACAGCAAATTATTTCCCAGCTTAATGCCGTGCAGGATCAGCTTTCGGATATTAATAATCAGCTCCTTGTTTTAGATTGCAGTGCACAGCAAACTGCACTTACTACTCAAACCGGGAGAATAGATTTTCTTACTTCATTGTATAGAAGCTATGTTGCGACCGCTGGGAATGGAGGCAGAGTTACCAATACCACACTTTCGAATTGGGTTGACCAGGTTTTAGCAGATGGGCAGTATACCAGCCAAACTCCGATGGGGCAGATTTTAACTACAGTTGCAAATCAATTAATTCAGCCTTCATCCGGCGCTATTACTGCATGCGTTAAAGCAATACAAGCTCCCAGCAATGATACTTTTAGTGACATAGATTACTATAATAAAGTAAGCCAGTTTACAAATTACTATTATTATTACCAGGCTGAAGGGCTTTTTCTGCTTAATGAAGCGCTTCACTATAAAGCATGGCAAACTGCTGCTGCTGAGGATGATGATAATTACCCTGCTGATTCTGTAGCAGAAGTATGCAGCAATGCAAGTGCTTCTCTTTATTGTACAAAAGCAGGAACTTTTACAAATACTGTTTACAATGCACTCACAGACCAGTTTACTAATGCCGGCGCACCATACACAGATGATTACTTCGTCATTCAAAACAGCGAAACAATTCCGCGGTTGTGGGTTAAATCTTTGGAAGAATTCACATTAGCACACGGAGATGACTGTAATTTTCCGCTTAATTCAGTCAACAGAAAGTGTGGTGTAACTGTCGGCCGATATAATGAAGGAAATGGAAATATTACAAATGAAGTTTACAGAGGACATTCCAGATGGCAGTTTGCCAACTCTTCAGAATTAAACACTCTTCTTTCCGGATGGAATAGCGGCAATGCAGGCAATTATCTTCAAAATACACTCGGCTTTAAAGATATGAACAGTAAGATTATCCTAAGCACAAATACAACAACTATAAGTCTGTCAAATTCAGGCTCTAATCAGACCGCTGTTATTTTTTTCGATACAAATGTTGGCAAGGCAAGTTTGGATAATAAATTATTTGATAATAGCAAAGCATTTAATCTTATAACTCCAAACTCTAAAACCGTAAAGTCTGGGTCTTGTTATCCATTTTCGTCAAACTTTTATTATTTCAACGGCAAAGCTGTTGGTACTGGTGGAAGCTGGTACACGACTTCTTATGGGGTAACAGAATGGTGTGGAAGTAATGTACTTTATGGAGGTGTTCAATGGTATTATAAACCCGTTTGGTTAGAATCAAATACTTCAGCTAGTTCACAACAGTTTCGCCTTCCATTCAGCTATGTTCAAAATTTTAGCTGTACGGAAAACCGTACAAAGAAAAATGCCGGCGGTGTATGGACAGCATGCGGTAATGATTTTACAAACTGGTTTGATGAAATTGTACCCAGGCCGGAAACATGTGATTTGAATGTTGGTGTTATATGCAAACTTGATTATGAATCACTTTCAAAAGCTAAAAAAATGTTTGCAGTTAAAAAGAGCGTCCAGCTTTAACGAAATAATCGCCTAATGTATTATTAAATATTTTTGGATAAAAAATGGAACTATCAGATAATTCAATAGAAAATCCTATAATACGTAAAAGATATCTTGTTATATCTTTATTGTTATGTTTATTAGGAGGAGCACTTGCTTTGTATGCAACTAATTTAACTATTCAGCTTGCCAAGCATGAAGCAGTAAGTTCAAGCATCTGCAATTTTAATGAATGGATTTCCTGTGATGCAGTTCTCTCTACAAAATATGCAACGATGTTTGGAATCCCTGTAGCATGGCTGGGATTTTTATTTTATTTATGGTCGGCACTTACTTTATCAACGGCATTAATTAGAAAAGACAATGAAAGATCAATAGCTTCTTCATCTGCCGTACTTTTAGGAGCAGCACTAGCTGTGTTGTTTTCCATTTTCAAAGCCGTACAATTAATAATTATAGAAAAGCTTTGCCCGGTTTGCGTAGGAATGTATATAGTAAACATATCATTATTTTTATTATTAGTCCCCGCTTTAAATCTTTCTTACAGAAGCTCAGGCAGTTACTTGCTTTCATATTTAAAAAGCATATTAGGTATCAAGTCAAACTTAGGATTTTCTCCCAAACCGGTTTTATACAGTCTTGCCGTGGTATGGATGTTTAGTATCGGCTATGTTGGAATAAATCAATACGAAAAAAATATTCCTGAATTAAAAGCCAAAGAGAAGCCATTCAATATGAAAGATGCTCTTGAAGAACACTTTAAACAAGATAAAGTAAATGTCCAAATCGATCCTAAAGCACCGGAAAAGGGAAATCCTAACGCAAAAGTTTCAATTGTTGAATTTGCCGATTTCCAATGCCCGGCTTGCAAGGATTTTTACGATAGTATGAAAACTATTTTCCCAGAAATCAAAAATGAAACTAAATTTTATTTTATGAATTACCCTCTCGATCAAAAAATTAATCATTATATGGATCATCCGCTTCATAAGTATTCCGGGTTAGCAGCATGTGCAGGTATTTGTGCCCAGGAAGAAGGCGATTTCTGGGATTACTATGATGAGCTGTTTGAGAATCAAAAAGATATTAACCGGGAATTTCTTCTCGATCTTGCTGTAAAACATGGATGGGATAAAGATAAGTTCAATGAACGAATGGATGCAAAAGATGTTATTGCCAGAGTTAAAAGCGACATTGAAGCAGGTGAAGAAGTTAATTTAGAAGGGACTCCTTATTTATTTGTCAATGGAAGAAGAGTAAAATATTGGTACCGGCCTGATTTTATAAAAGCAGTTATTAAAGAAGAATTGAAACAGACCAAGAAAGAATATGCACTTCAGTGAAATGTTCAGTGCATTTGTATTTCTTTGGGCTGTGATTGACCCTATAGGAACTGTTCCCGTATTTATAGCTTCAACTCAAAAACATCCTGAAAAGGATAAGAAGAAAATTGCCGTACAGGCTGTAATTGTAGCAGCGTGCATTCTATTATTTTTTCTTATTGCCGGACAGTTTTTGTTGGAAGAAATGGGAATTCCGCTTTCAGCTTTCCAGGTTGCCGGCGGAATAGTGCTATTTCTTTTTTCGCTCACAATGATTTTTGGTGAAAGCAAACCGGAAACTGAAATAGACATTATTAAAAGCGGTAAGGATACAGCAATATTTCCCATTGCTGTTCCTTCTATTGCAGGGCCAGGCGCAATAATGGCAATAGTTTTATTAACGGATAATCACAGGTTTAATATTATTTACCAGGTATATATGGCTTTAATAATGTTGATTGTTTTGGTTATTACATTATTGTTTCTTTTAATAGCTTCATATATACATAAATTAATTGGTGATTCCGGAGCAAGTGTAATTAGTAGGGTAATGGGATTAATAATGGGTGCTGTTGCTATTAACTCAATTTTAGTTGGCATTAAAGTGTTTTATTCTTTATAAAATAATTGAGCAGATGTCTTGATATTATCCCAGATTAATTCGTCTTCCTTATTAATTAAATTTATAATCTCAACTTGAGGGCATCATGAAAAAACAAATTTCTATTTTGCTGATAGTATTAAGCTTTGGATTAAATTTATTTGGCCAGAATGCTTCATTATATTTCCCTTCAGATATCAGCAGCACATGGAACTATGAAGAAATTCCCCTCGACTCTGTTAATAATGAAATAAGCTCCTTATCATATTTTAAAAAAGACTCACTTTCTTCAATTATAAATTACAACGGTAAAATAGCTAATATTATTGTGTCAAAAGTCGGGCTCAATGCTAGCCTTCCATTTAGTCCAATAATAGATACAACTTTTATTTCTTTCGATGGCAGCGATGCTTACTCGTTTACAAAACTTTTAAATATAGATTCATTAATTAATATATTACTTTCTACTCCCGGTTCTAATATTAGTTTATCAAGAGCGTTAAGCAGTCTAAACAATGGCGGGTGGTTTTCGTATTATCATTTTACGCAAGTTCAATACCTGGCTTACAATATTCTTTCAATGGATACTACATTTGACATTGACAGCAGCGCAATTTCAATAAGATTTGAAGTAAAAGGAACCCGTTTGGCAGATCAAATTATCCAAACAAAAGCCGGAGAATTTAATTGCAAAAAATTTAATATACAGAATATAATTAGTTATTTGATTACTCCGAAAATTGCTATTCCATTAATTACTGCAAATGATACAGTTTGGATTGCACAGAATCAATGGATAGTCCAGGAGATTGTACCTACTACAAAAATAGATCTCAGTCTATTAGGATTTGGTACTCAATATTTCCCGGGAAATAAACAAGTGCTTATACAAGGGATTCCTACAGGCATAAATGAAAGCTCGATAACTGTAAATGATTTTAAATTATTTCAAAACTATCCCAACCCGTTTAACCCATCTACTAAAATTAAGTATTCAGTTCCGTCAAGCGCTGATGTAAAATTGTCGGTTTACAATTTACTTGGCAATGAAATCATAACCTTAGTTGATAAGAAACAAAATGCAGGCAATTATGAAATTGAATTTAATCCTTCATCAATTCAAAATGGTTTAAGTTCAGGAGTGTATTTTTATCGATTGAAAGTTGATGAATTAATAAGTACGAAGAAAATGATTTTACTGAAATAAACTTTGGCCTTGAACTTTTAAAACTAATAATTTATTCACCAATATCTTCATTCCACAATTCAGGTTTTGCATTTATAAATTCTTCCATAAGATTAATGCATTCAGGATCATTCAAAATTTTCAATTCAACTCCGCGGGAACGAACATAGTTTTCCGGCCCCTGGAAAGTTTTATTTTCACCTAAAATAACTTTTGGAATTTTATATAACAAAACTGTCCCGCTGCACATATCACAGGGAGAAAGAGTTGAATAAAGAATTGCTTTTTTATAATCACTTGCTTTTAGCCTGCCGGCATTTTCAAGACAATCCATTTCAGCATGAAGAATAGCACTTCCCTTTTGCACACGCCTATTATGCCCGCGTCCTACAATCTTTCCATCAATTACCAACACAGAACCGATTGGAATGCCTCCTTCCTCTAATCCTTTTTTCGCTTCTTCAATTGCGGCTTGCATGAATTTATCCATACTAACTCCTTAAACTCTATTTAGAACTTTATCCATCACCCAATTCGCTCTTGCACCGGATTCGCCTGTACTTACTGACTTCCCTTTTCCTAAAAGTTCATCAACAACTGAACTAATTAACGGCTCCTGCACATGCTTTGCCCAGTTTGGATTTATTAATTCTTTTTTTGCTTCAGAGATTATTTCAATTGGTGTTTGATTAAAAAACGAAAAAGTAATTTTTCCTTTTGTCCCAACAATCTCTGTTTGATCTAATTTATCATCTTCATTTACTGTAAAACACCATAAACTCGAACCAATTATATTCGATTCAAATTTAAAAGATGCACTCACAATATCTTCCGCAGGATATAGTCCAGCTTGATTTGTAAAACTTCCTTTTGCTTCTTTGATTGGACCAAAGATGTAATCAAGATAATCCAATTGATGAGAAGCTAAATCATAAAATAATCCGGCACCGGAAATCTCAGGTTTGTATCTCCAGGGAATATTACTCTTATCAAAATTCTTATCTTCTGGCCAGTATAATTTTATTTTTACAAACTTAATCTCTCCAATCTTACCGGAATCAATTGCTTCTTTAATTTTCTTGAAGCCGTATAATTCCCTTCTATAATAGGCAACAAATAATTTTACATTATTTTTTTTACATACTGCAATCATTTCAACGCACTGTTTATAGCTTGCAGCCATAGGCTTCTCTACATAAACCGGTTTCCCGGCATTAGCCGCTTTGATTGTGTATTCTAAATGAGAAGAAGGTGGAGTAGCGATGTATATTGCATTTAGATCTTTATCATTGATTAATTTATCTGCATCGTCATACCATTTAGAGACGTTATGCCTTTTTGCGTAATCTTTTGCTTTTTCAGAATTCCTTCTCATCACAGCAATCAATTCTGAATTTTCAACTCGTGAAAATGCCGGCCCGCTTTTAACTTCCGTTACATCTCCGCAGCCGATAATTCCCCATTGGACTTTATTCATTCTAAATTCCTTCTGTTTTTAATTCTAATGTTTTAAAATTAACAAATAGTGAAACAAATATGCATTTGCTTATTAAAATTACTTTTTTTAGTTTTGAGCATATGCTCATAACAAATTATGCCGAGGCCTAAAAAATATCGTAAAATATGCTGCAACCATTCGGCTTATTATTTTAAGCCAAGGGGAATTCCAATGAATGAATTAGAAGAAATAGTTATCGAACAGGAAGAGGTGGGAGCTCTTCATCTGGCTGACTTACTTGCTTATTCTCATGAAGATGCAGCTAAGGAAATGAAAATCTCTAGAGCTACTTTCGGAAGAATTTTGGAAAGTGCCAGAAGAAAAGTTGCAGACGGTATTTTAAACGGCAAAGCAATAAAAATAAACGATAAATAAATTTCAAAATAAAGGGAAACACAAAAATGTCATACGAAAATTCTAGTTTTACAGGTAAAGATTGCATTTGCAACAAACGATCAAACAAACATAACCGGACATCTTGGAAGATGCAGATCATTTATGATTGTAACTGTTGATAAAAATCAGATCATAAATAAAGAACCTAGAGAAAATACTTTTACTCATCATAGAATGCATCAGCATGATGACAATCATGAACATCATCATGGTGAGGGCGGCGGTCATAGTCATGCAGGCTTAATTGAAGGAATAAAAGATTGCTCATACCTTGTTTCAAAGGGCGGCGGCTGGAGAGTAGTTGAAGATTTAAAGCAGAACAATATTATTCCTATTTTTACAGATGTCGATTTAATTGATGATGCAGCAAAAAAATTTATTAACGGAGAACTGATAAATAACCCTGACTTAACTTGTAATCATAATAAATGAAATCAGAGATATTTAAATTTATAATTTATGGAAGCAATCTTAGTTAAGGTAGTTGAAGATACAATTCAAATTACAGTACTTGTAACTGTAATGATGATACTTATTGATGTATTAAATCTCTGGACAAAAGGTAAAATTGGCATGCTGTTGAGAGGCAAAAATAAAAATAGGCAATATGCGGTTTCTTCATTCATAGGGGCTTTGCCAGGCTGTTTCGGCGGATTTACAAATGTATCTTTATATATTCATGGTTTAATTAGTTTCGGTGCATTAGCAGGTTCTATGATAGCTGTTTCAGGCGATGAAGCATTTGTGATGATTGCTATGTTTCCTAAAACAGCATTCATTTTATTCGTAATTTTATTCATTATAGGTACATTTGCAGGAAAATTAACGGACCTACTTGTAAAACGATTTAAAATTAATACTTGTGGAGATTGCGGCGAACTTGTAATTCATAACACCGAGAGAAATTTAAAACATTTCTTCAAAGAACATATCTTTCACCATATAATCAAAAAGCATATATGGAAAATTGCTTTATGGACTTTCGGTGCTTTATTAGTTGTTGAAATTGCTTTGAAGTATTGGAATCTTGAACATTTCACTTCCGATTATGCAATCGTGTTTTTATTTGTAGGTGCATTGATTGGCTTAATTCCCGAATCAGGCCCACATTTAATTTTTGTTTCATTGTTTGCAACGGGCTTAATTCCTTTTTCGGTTTTGCTTACAAGCTCAATTGTGCAGGATGGACATGGAATGCTTCCGTTACTATCATTTTCTCTAAAAGATTCTATAAAAATTAAGTTGTTTAATTTTTCTTTTGGATTGATAATCGGATTGATTTTATTTTCCTTTGGAATTTAATAATCAATAATAGCAATAACCGTAAACCCAATTTCTCAAAGAAATTGGGTTTATCACAGCTGACAAATTAAACTATTAACTTCTATCTTCAATTTGCTTTAAATGATGTTTCATATGTGGTAGATATTCACTAATTAAAGTTTCTAAAGTTATTGCATTATTATTACCAATTTTACATTTCACTTTTAATTTTTCTTCATTCACATGAAAAATAATATGAGCTAAAAGTAGGTTGTACAATCTCCATAATTCAACCATCTCATTCCAAGGTGCAGTATTATATGATTGGACACTTACCCAAAAGTCCTGTGCATAATCCGGAAATTCAAAATTATCTACAGCCTGCGCTCTAACAAAACGGTGATGATTATTAACTGCAGAATCAATAAGATGTCCAAGAATTTCTTTTATAGACCACTTATTTGGAGCGGGCTTTTTGCTTACGGTATTTTTGTCCAATTGCTTAAGCTTTTCAGCAGTTTCATTAACTAACGAAGATAATTCATGTGCTGTTTCTTTTATCATGTTTAATCCTCTACAAATTTTAATTACATTTCAAATAATCTTGAAAAACCAGTATAAGGTTTTAACTCTGTGAGCTTAAATTTTATAACTTTGTTTTTTACCAGTGGAAGTTCATCCAGTAAACTTTTTGCTTCTTCTTTATTTTTACATTCAAGAATAATTACTGCACAATGTTTTTCATTGAAATATATTTCTCTAATAAAACCATCCAGATAAAGTTTGTAAACTTGTTCTGCTTCATTTTTTAAAATAGTGCTTTCATCTTCTAAAATTAATTTCTGAAGCTCCTCCTCAACTGCTAATATTTTCATTTAATTAACACCTTATTTATTTAATCCTCATTTCTTGTAGAGAAGCCAAATATTTTTAAATCAAAATCTTTAAATAAATTTCTAGCCTGCTCAAATTGATTTGAATTTACATAAAATTGTGCACGTTCAAGTAAAGGACGAACGGATAAAAAATTTTCTCCGGTCACATAATAATCAATCTCGTTATCATCAAGAATTGATTTTATTAAACCGATATCACCTTGATTAAGTGATGATAATAAAAAAGTATAATTCTGGGCTTCTAATACTTTTGGCGGGTTAACGGTAAAATCAATAAAAGCTTCACATTCCGGGCAATGAACTTTTTTACTTTCTCTCTCTTCTTCCGAAAGTTCTAACTCACTTCCGCAGCTTGGGCAAGTAATGTCTTCGGGCAATTCTGAATTTTCATTTGATTCAGGATAGTTAGAATTCTTATCTGCGTCTAAGGATTTTTGACACTCGGGGTTTTTACAATAATAATATTCGCCGCCATCTACTAAGCAATCTTCACAAAAGCTTTTCCCGCAATTGTGACAAATGGAATAAGCATTTCTCTCAGGATGATTATAACAATTATGTTCCATAATTCTGACCCCTTAAATACTAATTTAAAAATGTCATGCTGAATTCATTTCAGCATCTAATAATTATAAAATATAAGGTCACAAAACAAGTTCGGAATGACTAATTCTAAAGTTTTTATTATTTAAGTATTTACCAATAATGATGAACACTTTGTTTGATATATTTTTCATAAATACTATTTACTTCTTCCATTGTCTTTTCAGAAAGCGAAGACATATCGGCAGCTTTAATATTTTCTTCAGCTTGATCTTCACGCTTTGCGCCGGGAATTGCACAAGTAACAGCATCAAACATTAAAATCCATTTTAAAGCAAATTGAGTCAAGCTCATTTCTTCAGGACAAATTGATTTTAGCTCTTCAACTGCTTTCAAACCGGTTTCATAATCTACTCCTGAAAAAGTCTCTCCTCTATCAAACTCTTCTCCATGACGGTTAAAGTTTCTATGATCATCTTTTTCAAATTTAGAATTTGAATTTAGTTTACCTGTAAGCATACCGGACGATAAAGGTACGCGTGCTAAAATTCCAACTTTATGTTTTTTAGCTAACTCAAAAAATAAATCTGCCGGACGGTGACGGAACATATTAAAAATTATTTGAACGCTTTGCACATTCGGATATTCAATAGCCTTTATTGCTTCTTCTACTTTCTCAACGCTTACACCGTAATAAAGCAGCTTTCCATCCTTAACTAAATCATCAAGAATCCCGAAAACTTCAGGCATATAATAAACATCCGTAGGCGGACAATGAAGCTGAAGTAATTCAATAGCATCTGTTTCAAGATTTTTTAAACTGCGCTCAACAAACGAAGTCAAGTTTTTCCGGTTGTACCCTTCGGCATTATGGGGATTTAATCTTCGTCCGGCTTTAGTAGCGATATAAAATTCTTGTTTACTTTCCTTACGCAACTTTGCCAGAAGTTTTTCGCTACGTCCATCACCATAAACATCTGCAGTATCAAAAAAGTTTACACCCAGCTCAAGTGCTTTATGTAAAGCTTTTAGCGAATCGGAATCATTTACTTCGCCCCAGGTTCCGCCAATTGCCCATGATCCAAAGCTGATTTCGGAAACTTTCCAGCCTGTTCTTCCAAGTTTTCTATAATGCATTGAATTTCCTTCAGTTAGATTTATAAGAAAACACGTTTTATTAAACTACTAAATTAATTAATTGGATATTAATAGAATATAATTTAAAAATACTGAATTCTTGTTGAACTATTTAAGTAATTCTTCTTTTTTTCAACCATTTTCAAAACTTTATTTAAAATAAAAATTTAATTTATTATTAATTCTTCGTCGATTGTTGCCCAATAACATTGCAATGATTAATTTTCATGTTGTTAATTTTTGGTGAGGGCTCTACAATAGCAAAATTTTTTCAAATTTCTTTATATGAAAAAAAACATTTCATATAATATCCGTTCTTAGTTGACCAAATATTTAACAAAATTTAGTTCACATATTTTCAATTATTATTAGGAGAAAGTTATATGCTTAAACTATACAAGATGCTTTTAATAACATTGCTTTTTACTACTGGTATGTTAGCTCAAACATATACAATATCAGGTGTTGTAACCAGCGCTTCATCAGGGGAAAAGCTTGTTGGAGCAAATGTTTTTGTTGAGGGTACAACGTGGGGAGCTGCCTCAGACGAAAACGGGAACTATACTATTGTAGTTGAAAAGGGGAAATATACCGTAAGATGCAGTTATATAGGATATACAACTATAGAAAAAGAAGTTGACGTAACTAATGATGTAACCCAAAACTTCAGTATGGTAGAATATCAATATTCCCTGTCTGTTACTGTATTATCCGATAGAGCGAAAGATAGGGAAACACCGGTTGCATTTACAAATGTTACAAAAAGGGGGTTGGAATTTAATTTGGGTTCAAGAGATATCCCTCTGGTATTGAATACCACACCATCAGTTTATGCAACGCCAGGCGGTGGTGGTCCAGGTGATTCAAGGATAAATCTACGCGGTTTCAATCAGAGAAATATTGCTATTATGATCAATGGTGTGCCGATTAACGATATGGAAAATGGTTGGGTTTATTGGTCAAATTGGGACGGGCTTGGAGATGCTACCTCTTCAATCCAGGTACAAAGAGGACTTAGTGCAACTACATTAACAACACCTTCCATCGGTGGAATAATGAATATCATAACAGATCCCGCTCAGGCTAAAAAAGGAGTATATTTCAAAAAGGAATCTGGGAGTGGAAATTTTTCCAAATATTCATTATTTGCTCATACTGGTTTAATCGATAATAAATTTGCATTGAGCCTTGGAGGTGTTCGTAAAACTGCTGACGGATTAGTTGATAAAGCATGGACTGATGCATGGGCATATTATCTTGGAGCTTCATACCAAATTAATAAGTCGAACAGAATTGAACTTTATGCATTAGGAGCTCCCCAGAGACATGGACAAAGAATATATGCTCTTAATGCTGCAGAATTTAGTCATAAATTAGCCAGAGATCTTGGCTTCAGTGAAGCAACACTAAATGATTCGCGTTTAAGAGAACAAGGAATTCTTTACAATTCAAACTGGAATGGTGTAAGTTCCTCTTACAGTGGTGAGCAATACTTTGAAATGTATTTCACTAAAACGATACAGGATAGATATGATAGGACTTTTTTAATGGAGAGAGAAAATTATTATCATAAACCGCAGATAAATTTAAACTGGTATTCACAGCTTACTGACCAAATGACATTGTATACCACCCTTTATTATTCAGGAGGAAAAGGTGGAGGTACAGGTACCTACGGAAGTTTAAAATATAACACTTCGCTATATCAAAGAGTTCCTGATTGGGACGCTACTATTGCACGAAATGATACAAGCAGCACAGGTTCATTAGGGATCATAAGAAACAGTGTTAATCAACAATGGACCATTGGCGGTATCTCTAAAGCTTATTATAAGTTCAGTAAGAAATTTACTGGTTCAATCGGTGTAGATTGGAGAACAGCTGAAATCGAACATTGGAGAGAAGTTAGAGATTTACTGGGTGGCGATTACTACTATAGTACCGATAATGAATTTGATGTAACAGAGGCAAGTAGAATGAAAAGATACGGTGATAAAATAGCCTACAACTTTACTAATACAGTTAACTGGATTGGCGGTTATGTGCAAGGCGAATATTCTGTTGAAAAGTTTACGGCTTATGGCACTGCCGGCTGGTCAATGATTTCATATAAACTTGTCGATCATTTTAGGAGAGGTACTGGCGGCGGAGAACTTGAACTGAATCCCGATTCATTTACTGGTTATCAGTTTAAAGGAGGGGCAAGTTTCCGCGTTTCCGGAAATGCTGATATTTATGCAAATGCAGGCTATATTAGTAAGGTTCCAATCGTTGATGCAGTATATAACGATGAGGTCTCTGAGCTGATAGATAATCCTAAAAATGAAAAATTCTTATCGTTTGAATTGGGTTCTAATGTTACTCTTTTAGACAGAAGGCTCACCTTAAAAGCAAATGCCTATTATACTAACTGGACAGACAGATCAGTAAGGAATACTGATTTTACTAATAACGATGAGAACGGTATAATAGTTGTGACAGGTATGGATCAAAATTATATGGGTATTGAATTAACAGCAGGTTTTCAGCCGGTACGACAATTTAAATTGGATGCGAATTTCTCAAAAGGAATATGGAAACAAACAAATAATCCACACGCAATTCAAAAAGTATACGATACTAATACAAGTAGAAATTATACGGCATATTTAGATGGTATCAAAGTCGGAGATGCTCCCCAAACTCAACTTTCTATTGCTGGTTCGTTATTCCCACTTGAAGGATTACAATTTCAGTTAGTCTGGAATTATTATACAGATTATTATGCAAATTGGAATGCTGAGACAAGAACAAATCCAAGTGACAAAGCACAAAGCTGGAAAATTCCTACATTTAATACACTTGATTTGCATTTTGCATATAACCTTTCTGCTGGTATGTTCGGTGCTGACGTGACTGTATTTGCACATGTATTCAATGTACTTAATACGCTTTATGTTTCGGATGCACTTGATAACAGTTCATTCAATGCTTATGGTTCATATGATTCGAGTGTAGGTCATATTGTACCTTATAAACCTCATACAGCCGAAGCCGCAGAAGTTTATCCAGGATTACCCATAAATTTTAATGCCGGATTCAGTGTAAGATTATAGATTGTAGTTTAATAAGTATTGCAATAAAAAAACAAGGCCATCTCAAAATAATTGGGATGGCCATTCCTTCCACCTAACCCTTAATAAAAACTTAATAATAGTTTAATACTATATTAACACACAGCCGATAAATTTTACAACAAAGCTTGCCGTTTGGGATTGGGTATTCGGAACTGCATATTTTCCTAAATTAAAAAAACCTGCTTACTATGGACTCTCTTATTTAAAGTTTCCAAAAAATTATTTTGCACAGCAGTTGTTTGCTTTTAGGAGATCTGAAGTGGAAGAAAATAGTATTTCTTAAATATAATTTAATATCTTCATTTCACCTTCAAAATTTAATGGATATGAATATTGTAAAACCTTATATTTTATCAATGTTTTTCTTTTGTTTTTCAATTCTGCTAAAAATTAGGGAGATTAGTTGCGAAGTATCGTGGATAAGTTTCAATACATTCCAAAATTTGCGAAACTAAAAAAGAAAAATGGGCCTTCATTTATTCCTTCCATTATTGACTACATAAGAAAAAGAAGTAAAAACAAGCTTGGATTTTCAGAATATTTTAATTTTAAATTATACGATAAAAACTATCCGGAGGAATATAGAAATGATTTTTTAGGTTCCATAAATCATAAAATTTATCTTGATTATTTAAACCCAAAGCACTACTCACTTCTAGCAGGAAATAAATATCTTACAAAGATATATCTTCAATCTCTAAATATTCCAACCAGTGAATTATTATTTGTTTTTGATGCAGCGGCAGGTAAATCTACAAAGGACATATTAACTAATGTAAATGATGTTAAAGATTTTTTTAAAAAAGAAAATCCATTTGAGTTTGTCTGCAAACCATTAGCTTCTTCACATGGAATTGATGTAGATGTTTTTACCGGATGGATAATTAAAAATGATAATGTAATTTTAACCCATATAAATAAGAATGAAATACCTTTAGATACCTATTTGAAGAACGATTCAAATTTTAAAACATTGATATTTGAAAAACGCATTAAGCAAACTAACTATATAAATGAATTAAATTCTTCTTCAGTTAATACTTTACGAATTGTAACTTTGCTGTTTCCAAATGGTGATGTAGAAATTCTAACTGCTTTCATTAGAATTGGAAGGAAAAATGTTTGGTTCGACAATGCTTTTAAAGGAGGAAATATTGATGCAAGCATAAATACTTCTACAGGCCAACTGGAATATCCAATATCATTTAAGAGCTTTGATGATATAGTTGATATAACTCATCATCCCGACAGTAAGATTAACCTAACAAATTTTTGTATTAAAGATTGGGATTATATAATTAACCAAGTAAAAGAATACCAGCAAAAAATATCTTTATTAAAAGCAATTGGATGGGACATTGCCTTAACAGACAATGGCCCTGTAATAATTGAAATAAATCATAGGTGGGATTTAACCGGACAAATTTTTGTCCGCAAAGGCTGGTATTCACATTTAAAAAAATGCTACGATAGCTGGATAAAATCTACAGCTACTAATTGAAATATTTTTGTAGAACCAACCTTAAATCTAAAATGCCGTTACAAATCCAACCGAAGCTGTTCCATACTTTGCTGTAAAATTGTGATCATATTCTCCAACTAATCTAATGTTTCTTCTCAACATATAGCCTAATCCTGCACCTAATGATTTTGTATTATACTCTGTCAAATCGGATTCTATCCAATTGAAAAGTGCAACTGCGTACCATTTACTATCATCTCCATTTGGGCCTTAAAATGCATTCCCCAAATGCACCGCGTGATTTTATTTTAGCTGCGCCAGGTGCAAAAGTAGGATTTCCATCTTTCCTTTCTACATATTGAACATTCAGTTCAATAGGATCAACAGATACTGTTGCATCACCGCCTATCATCCAAACATCATTTGTTCTATACAAATCATCTATTGAACTCATCTGTTTTTCTTTTCCCAGATAGCCTAAAGCCCCTATTCTAAAATGCTCTCCTACATCTTGTGAAACTACTCCGAATAAGTTTTTATATTTATCGTTGTCAAAATTTCCATCCATGAATCCTTCACCAATTCCGCTGCCATTTAAAACTTCAAGTGTTATATCAGTTCCCGAATCAAAACCATATGCAAACATTAATCCCCTATCATAAGTAAGGTCAACTCTAGAGTTACCCGGTTTGAGTTTATAAATCAAATAATCCTCTCTGGTTAGCCTTAGTTCTCTTTTAAAGATTGGATCACAAACCTGAAATTGACCTATGCTTACATCCAATTCACTTCCAAATAAATTATTAAACATAAGCCAGGCGTCTTCAATTTTTCCTGCTTCCCCGTTTTCAAGTATGTAATAGACGTAATATGCAACATCATTTGTCAGCGCTCCGCCTGATAACAATTTAAAAACCGACGGGGCATAAAAGTCCGGTTTATCAGTTTCACCCCGATTATAAGTTACATAGCCTTCTAATCTTATTGCTAGAGGAACATCTCTAATTAATGATAATTCTGCGTCTCCGGTATTAACATAATACCTTGGCGCATCTTTATCTTTTAACTGGAACCCATTTCCCGCAAAATCAAGGGCGTAAGATTTTAATTTAGGAAATGGTGAGTGACAGGTTTTACAAGTCATATTATATTTTCTTGCAAAAGCCGGGATGGAAAAAATATCATTCGAGAAAAGAATGACCATTATAAGAGCATATACTGCGAGTTTTACTTGCCCCTTCATATCAATCCTCTTTTTTTATTGAGTGTCAGATTTTTTATTTACAATATTTTCCTTCAACAGGAAGATTGTTTTACCTGAAGAACAAATAAACTTAAATCAATTTAATACCCATAATATAGCAGCTTCTAATGTATAAAAAGGTTTTGAGAAATAGCCTTCGTCCTTCGTCTCAACTAAAGTTGGAATTACAACATCTTGCGGGGATTGAGTAATTATTGCAATTTTATAACCGCCAAAAACTTCTAGATGCTTTTTATAATACTCCGCTATTTTATAATATTCTCTTACTTTTATTTTAAATGATGAATCCCTATAATCTAAAATAAATCCTTTTGTTTGTTTTGGTATTAAATTTTCTTTTATGGCATAATCCCACGAAGAATAAATATCCTCAAGAGTTATTTCTCCAAAATAGGATTTGTAGAAGATTCCAGTTGATTTATCGAATCTATATTTAAATTTATCTTCCATTGATTATAAAATTGAATATTTACTTCATATACTTAATCACACACTTTTCTAATCCTAACAAAACTTTAGATATCCTTTTTACGGAAGTATTGTTACATCAGTCGAATGTTCATTTACTTCAACTACTGCATATTCTTCTGACGGAACACCTAAAAATTCACCTACCGGCTTAATCAGTTTTTGATAATTCAATACAGCTCTTACTTTCATCTTCCCAGGTGCTGCATCAAGTGGAATATTAAATGTGCAGGTTTCCAGTTTTGTTTCTCTTGGACCGATTCTATAATCAACTCCCTGCGATTTTGTATTCCATTGCTGAATTGTCATTCTGCCTTGAGGATCAAAGTAAGGCATTCTGAAAATTCTATCACCAATTGGTATTCCGTCTCTCTGAACACCTTTAAAGTTTGGATCGTTTAAAGCAATTCCCATATCTTGATAAGCAAGAACATCCGCACCAATAGTATAATCTTCTCCGTCAAATCCTTTTTTATCAACAGGCAAATGATAAACTTTTCCATTTGCATCAACTGCTTCTACATGCATCCAGACTATTCTATCTTCAACCGAGCCTGTTGGAAATTTATGTCCGGTTTTCTGATTGAAAAGTGCAACTGTGAATTTAAATATTTCGCCGGGTTCAGCTTCATCAATATCCGAATGAATTCTTAATTCAATTGTTCCCTTCACTTTTCCCGGATCATGTGCGCCGTGAAATAAATGCTGCCAAACATCTGGATGTTTTTCACCCATAGAAGCACTGTATCCTTCGGCTTTGGTCATGTGGCAGTCCTGGCATTGAACACCTTGTTTTGAATAAGGCCCTTCTTTCCATTCCAGGTGAGTAGATTTAACCCAGATACCAAAAGGATCTTTTTCATTATGGCAAGCTCCGCAAAATTCAGCTGTCTGCATGAAATCTGATTTCTTAGTAGCATGTTCCGGAGAATTTAAGTTACTCCTTGGGCCAAATTTAATTTTGCCTGGCTCAGATATAAAATTAAAATTAAATGGAGTGTCGCCCGAGATACCAGAGATAGAATGGCATAAGTCGCATGAAACAGATTCATTTGCTCTTGAATTCATTTCGGGTCTTGGTGGAGGAACGTCGCCTGCTAAAAAGGATATCGGGGCATGGCAGCCATTACATCCTGCTTTTACTTCGGCAACAACAGGATCTTTTTCAGCATGAGGAACTGCTAACTTAAAGTATTCGATTTCATCCCAGTGATGAGTATAAGCCTTTGACATCATAGCTTGTTTCCACTGTTGATAAAAATCGGTATGGCAGGAAGTACCGCAAAACTGGGGCGTTTGAAAATCTTCGTACTTTTTTGTACCTAAAGCTTCGCCGCTAGTTTTGACCTGACTAAATGAAACACTTGAACATATAAGAATCGTAATTATAATTCGGTTCATTATAATCCCCTTCCATTAATTAATTATTAAATAAATCCCTATTAAAAATGAAAGTTTCCCAATTCTTCAACGAACGAATATATTATTATGTACTAATTTAATTTTTTAAACTCTAATTTCAAGTTAAGTGGGCAGAGTTTGAAGTTATTATTTTAAATTGGTGAGATTTTAATCAAGCTTTTTTAAACTATGTATATTACTTGAACATAAAATGATATTAAAAAGAAAAGAATTTTTTTAAGAAGAAATAAATGTTCATTTATTGTAATTGCTTTATTTTTTCTTTAGCCCAATTCTTTGTCTCTTCGTCTCCGTATTCAATAATTTTATTTAGGTATTTTACCGCATCGTTATTTTTTTTCAAACTAATACATGTATGAACCATATTTGATAAGACTAAAATATCTTGGGGATCAATTTTATTTGCTTCTTGAAAATAAGTCAATGCCTTTTCATTATTTCCTTGAACACTAAGTATAGAACCAATATTGTTATACCCATAAATTAAATCTGGGTAATCTTTTATCATTACTTCTGAGACATCTACTAATAAACTATCTGTACTATCCTGTCCTACATCGAACAAACCTTTTATATATGCTTGAATGTTATCAAGCATGAATTCTTTAGGATCTTCTTTCAGCGGTTTATTAAAACTCCAAAGCCAATCATTATTAATTTCCATAGAAGTGTTTAGAATATTAATTAAACAGTCCTTTAATTCGCTATACATCTTACTTTCGCTAAATACATAAGCTAAGCCAAATTGCATATCCATTCTATTCTTAAACTTTGAAACTTGTGGTTTAAAAGATTCTATACATTTTTTTATTTCTTGCATATTATATGTAGATGTTTCTTCAATGTATCCAGCTTGTTTTTCTCCGGTCGAATCAGTAAGAATAAGAGACTTATCATTATTAGGTTTGCCTTGTTGAACAGAAATATTTTCTTCCTTTGCTTTCAAGAACTGATAATTAAATATTAAAATAAAATATTCAGGATCATTAATGTCTTTTAATTTTTCAATTTGCTGACTTGCCTCTTCCCATTTTTTATCATTAATTAATTTTATGGTATAATAATACTTTGTGCTATCCATGGAGAAAAGTGAAGCAGCACAAATAAATAAAAACAATATCGTTATTTTCATTTGCAATTTCCTTTAGATTTTATCTTCCAAGATTCGAATTAATTAAACACTTATATTATTATACATCCTAATTTTTATAAAAAGTTTCTTAATATATAAAATATTTTCCATCTATAATTTCTAATGACATATCTATAAAATAATTTTCAGGAATCTGCTTCCCGAAAAAGTAAGCACGATAATATCCGTATGGGACATTATTCCCATCATCATCTTTTATGTCCCATCTGCAAAATTGAGCGCGATCGTTCTTCTTTATTGTCCTCACTTTCCAGGCATGAGCAGGATTAGGAGAAGCTCCAAAATTTGACTTTCCGGAATTAATTGCTTCTACTTTACTTTCTCCCTTTACAATTATAATTATCACACTATCAGGCAAGTGATTAAAAGTAAAGTAAGGTTCCTTCACATTTATATAGGCTGTCCGGATAAACAATCGCATAATAAGGATTCGGGAATACATTTATATCTTTAACTTTATAAGAAGGATTACCAATCACTTACACCTGTTGCCTTCAGGATTTTCAACTGTAGTGACATAAATTCCAGTAACAACTGGAGTTTCTAAAGATGCAATAAAATTTTCCGGCGATGGCTCTGTAGTTGATGTGCAGCTAATACTAGTTACACAAAGGACAAAAATTATAATTACTAAAATAATATTTTTATAATTCATCTAGGATTTCATTTTAATCAATTAAAAATTAATCTCAGTCAATTGAAACGGTTACTCCCACTCCCAACATTCCATCCATAATTCTATTTATGTCACGATCCAAGTAAATGGAATAAAATAACTTTGGTTTTACATAATCATCCATCCATTGTACTCCAATATCAAAAAGATTAACAAATCTATCTGCAAAATTTTGAACATCACCGGACATTAAAGCAATACCATAAAATTCTGATTTTATTAAAAATTTATTAACCCGGTATCCCGCGCTAATTCCATAATGAATAAAAAGTTCTGGATTTGGACCTTCTCCTATTGTGGAGATAATAATGTTTGGGCCTATATCCAGTCCAAAAATAAAACCTTCAGAAGGTAAATTATGATAAGCATAATTAAAGTAGAGCCCCAAAGAATTAGGAAAGAATTCTTGAAAATTATAATAGTTTATATATAAGCCGTTAATGGCTACATCTTCACTAGCTGTCGGCAAATATAAACCAAAAGTAAATATTGATCTTTTATTTTCAAAAGGATTACCATTTGTTTGTAAACCAATGAAAATATTTCCAAAACCGCTTTGATCAAACTTGTATTTACCTATAAAACTGCCAAAATCTACTTCATATTTTGTAGTAATAAAAGGTATATCACTAACTATATTCAACTTTGAACTTACAGGAACATTTACAGAAAATTGATATACCCCGGATAATGTGGAGAATCCAAGACTGTTTTTAAAAAATGGTTTTTCAAAGTTAAAGCCTAATTGTATTTTACCGGTTGGAACCGATCGAAGATTAAAAGTCTGTGCTTGGGTATTGCAATACGAAATATAAATTATTAAAAACAAAACTATCGATCTTATTTTAATATGATTCATTTTTCTCTCTTCTGTTATTTATTAGCTTATTTAAAATTAAGTATTCATCTGTATAATTTTTTCTTCATTGAATATAAAACAGATTCTCAATAGAATATTACTTTGTATAAAAGAACAAATTATTGGTTACCGAAATTAGCCATCAAATAAAAATTATTTTATAATTTAAAATTAATTCCTACACTAAAGCCAACATCGTCCGGCAATAAATCAGAACCGAAATGCTTGATTTGGAAAAGGCCGCCTTCTAGAAAAACTTTTTCTGCAATTGATATTCCCATTAATTCTTCCAAAGTGGGGCCTATGAAGTAGTTTGTTTTATCATTATTATAAGAATATTTTATTGTTTCTGAACCAAAAGATAACCTCAATGAACCGCCGAAATATAACCCTTTGCGTGACTCGCCGAATGAATATCTTAACGAATACCTGTATGTAAAACAAAAGAAATGTCCTTCTAAAAAGGCGTTTTGATTTTCAATGTTGTAATAAGATACAGAGTACCCGAAACCATTCTGAAATTGCTTGTTAGTTTTTTTATTTATATAAGTTTGATAGGTTAATTGAAAACCGTCCACAATTTTGTTACCAGCCAAATATGCTAAACCAATATTTGAAACCTCTTCTTTATTATTTAGCTTTGAACTATCTATCTCAATTTTATCATCACTAATAGTTACTGAATCTATAGCAATATCTTTTGCATTCTCTGAAGAGACAAAGTAGTTATTTTTATTTTCATTATATTTTGATGAAAATTGATTAGCACAATCTTCCAAACCTTCATACATTAATCCTTCAAGAGAATTCGTTACATCCATGCCGCTCGATGATTTATTTGTAGACGTTTTTATCACAACCATAGAGTCTTTTGAACCCGGATATATAAAACGTAAAGCACAATCAAAGTATCCATGTTCTGAAAATGCAGTAGTTTCCTCATGCACATTGAAAGAATCAATTACTATTGTTATGGGCACGAATAAGCTGTCATCATTTTTGCAATTCAAAATATTATTCATTGCATTTTCAACAACTTTACTCACAGGTTCGGTTAAATTATATGGAACTTTTTTGTTAAACATACCTACCTGTGCAATTCCAATATTTTTATCGGAAGGGGTATTCCGTTTATCTATTGTCTTAATTACTCTGCTGTTATTTATGAGTGTATCTTTTTTAAAGATTGAAGAATTATAATTCGGATGAATTGTAACCTCTGAAGAGCCACACCCAATAAAAAATAAAAATGTAAAAACAGAAATTCCGTAAATACATTTAATAAATAACTTCTTAATTAACTTCATGAATTGCTCCCGTATTATATATTTTATTGTAATAATTTTTTCTTAATAGTTATGATTACTTCGCAGTTTCTCCAAGCAGTATATTTACTTCAAAATGGTTGAATTATTTTTTGCTGAATAATTCTATATTAGATTCATACATCAGCTAAAACCTTATTAAGCTGCAATCATTTTTAGGAATCTTTTTCACTTTGTATTTATATTTTCCAAGGAATTTTATGCGGTTAGTTTAATTTTGAAGTTCTGCTTCCCGCTATTTATAAAGATGATCCCCATCTAAGTGTAAAATATGTCAAATTTTAATAATTATATTTTATTTCGTCAAGAAAATGCATTTATTTTGCCGGAAAATCAATAGAAAATTCCCTGAATTTTTAAATTTTACCTCATGCGCTTATTATTTATACATACTTCAAATTGATTTATATTATTTGAGAAGATTATTTCCTTTTTACTATCGAAAATTAGGCGAATCTTTATTGACGGGTTGTTAAAATAGATATATTTCAATACATTATATTTATATTTATTAAGTGGGAGAAAAATGATTAAAAATTTCACTTCGCAAAATTATCTATTTATTAGCAATCGTATTATTCTAGTTATAATTTATATCCGCAAACAGGAATCTTTGAATGCTACAGACTCACAGATTGAATCTTATAAATTAAAGTCAAAATTATCTTAAACCAAATTCAGTTGATACATAATATCGATATAAAATTTATCAAGCTTGATTTAAATATTGATCCTGATAAAAATTTTTTAAGCGGTACAGCAACAATAAATTTACAAGCTTTAACTTCAATAAACCAGGTATTCTTGGATTAAAAGAATAACATGACAATTCAAAACATTATTTCCAATAACGTAAATCTTAATTTTAATCATTCGAATGGAACTATTTCAATTCAGCTTGGTAAAGCATACGCACAAGGAAAACTAATTTCTTTAGATATTCAATATTCCGGTACTCCATCTCTTGATTCTCTATATGGCCTTCCTTTAACAATTGGAACCTATAACGGACATAAAGTTGCTTTTACACACAGTGAGTATTATCATGCCAGCTAATGGTTTCCTTATAAAGAAGATATGTCTGATAAAGCTGATTCCGTTAAAATCTGGGTAACAGCAAATAATTATTATAAAGTTGCATCCAACGGATTATTGGTAAGTGAAACAGATAATGGGGATGGAACTACTACAACTAAATGGGCAACAAATTATCCAATAGCAAATTACTTAATGTGTGTTACAATGTCGGATTATGTCGTTTATAAAAATGAATTTCTCTATGATAGTTCCAAATCAATGCCCATACTTAATTATGTGTGGAAAGAGGATTTAGATAAACAAAAGCCTGTGGCTGATTTTACTGCTCAAGTAATGAGTTTTTCTAGTGACATGTTCGGATTATATCCATTCATAAACGAAAAATACGAACAAGCACAAGCTACTGGCGGAGCAATGGAACATCAAACTATGACAACAATGTACCGCTCTGCACCCTGGAGCCATTCAGTAACTGCTCATGAACTGGCGCATCATTGGTTTGGTGATGCAGTAACTTTCAAAGATTATCATAATATCTGGCTGAGTGAAGGTTTTGCATCCTACTGCGAATTATTACAAATCGAAAAATTTGAAGGCAAGCAAAATTTCATAGACCAACTTAATTATTTTGCTGAATCACCAAGTCAACCTGAATATGCAGCTAAAAATGCAAAAGGAACTATTTATATTGAAGATATTTCAACTTATACTAATGTTTTTGATCCTGGGAAAACCTACAGAAAAGCAGCATGGGTTTTACATATGCTGAGAGGAATTGTCGGCGACGATGTCTTTTTTGCCATAATGAAGAACTATGCAACCAGTCCTGAATTAAGATATAAAAATGCTGTTACTGCAGATTTCCAAAAAATAGCCGAAGAAACAAGTGGAAAAGATTTAACCTACTTTTTCAATGAATGGATTTACGGAGAAAATTATCCTAAATATAATATTCTATGGAGCTATAAAGAATTATCTAAAAATAATTATGACGTTAAATTAATTATTAAGCAGGAAGATAATGTTAATCCTAATTTCTTTACAATGCCAGTTCAAATTAAATTTAAAACCTCTAACAGTGATACTACAATTACTTTATTTAACAACTCACAAAATCAAACTTTTATAATTAACCTGAACGATTTACCATTGGGAGTAACCTTCGATCCGAATAATTATATTTTAAAGGATGTCATGCAAATTGTTAATTCAATTAAAAAAACTATTTCACCGGTGAAATTTAAATTAGAGCAAAACTATCCAAACCCCTTCAACCCGGAAACAACTATAAAATATCAAATTCCAAGTACCAGGTTTTGTATCTTTAAAAGTTTATGATTTAAAAGGTGAAGAAGTAAAAACATTAATAAATTCTGAACAAGTACCGGGCAGTTATTCCGTAAAGTGGAATGGATTAAATAATAAAGGGCAACAACTATCAAGCGGAATTTATTATTACAGAATTGAAACAGAGAATTATGTACAAACCAAAAAAATGATTCTACTCAAATAGTATAAGCATATCAATTAATAGAGTTCACACATCTTGCTTAATATCTTTTTGTTTTGCTATTTTTTTTATAGGTACAATTTTCTTTTCAGAAGGCTTCATAATTATTAAAGCCAGAATAAAACCGATGACAATTCCAAGCAAGCCGGTTAATAAAATCATTATAATGCCAGGAATTTGAAAACTCCAAAACAAAACATTTATTGGGAAATCGCTGGAGTTTTGTGAAATAAAAATCGTCAAGAAAATGATTAAGATCATTAAAATAAAAATCTTTGCTTTCATTGCATTTCCAAAATGTTTTTAAAATGGTTAGTTATCTGATAGCTTGAAATATAACGGAAAGTTTATATAAAATAAATTAGTGTGGAATACTTAATTGACTGAAGCACTTTCATTTACCTTTTTGAGATAGAATTCTTTTAACTTCATTGATATTACTCTTGTTAACTAGAGTTAAAATCGTATCACCTTCTTCCAAAATAGTCCCTCCACTTGGAACAATACTTTGTTCATTTCGCCATATTAATACAATTCTGCTGTCATCCGGAAAGCCAAGCTCGACAATTGGTTTATTAGTAACACCTGAATCATAAGGAATTATAAAATCAATTAACTCTGTATCAACTCCTTCCATGGGGTTAAACTCAATCGGATATTGTTTCTTTTTTTCTAAAGGAGCATCAACTTTAAGTATTTTAGCAGCTGGTACCAGTGTCCATCCTTGAAGTAATACAGAAGTTAAAACAATAAAAAAGACAACATTAAAAATAATATCAGCATTTACCACGCCGGCCAGCAAAGGAAATGTTGCTAAAATAATAGGAACAGCGCCTCTTAATCCCACCCATGAAACAAATATTTTTTCATTCAACTTAAACTTGAATAATGACAATGAAATAAAAACACTTAAAGGTCGTGCTATGAAAATTAAGAATGCTGCAATCAATAATCCGGTTCCTGTTACAGCAATCAAATGAGATGGAAAAACGAGAAGGCCTAAGGTTAAAAACATTGCTATCTGACCAAGAGTTCCAAGCCCGTCAAAAAAACGGATCATACTTTTCTTATGAACAAATGAATTGTTACCGACAATTATTCCGGCAACATATATTGCTAAGAATCCGCTTCCTCCTATTACGTTAGTAATTGAAAAAATTAAAACACACATTGCTATAGAGAAAACCGGATAAATACCTTCATAGGAAAAATTTAATTTGTTCATCAGGTAAACCATAAGTTTACCGAATGCAAAACCAAATCCGGCTCCTAAGCCCATCTGTAAAATAAATATCAAAATTAAATGTAAAACATTACTTTCAGGATTTAACAAAAGCTGAATAGAACTTATTGTTAGGAAAACAGCCATTGGATCATTACTTCCCGATTCCAATTCCAGCAATGGTTTCAGTTTGCCTTTTAGACTGATATTTCTTGTCTTAAGAATTGAAAAAACAGCAGCCGCATCTGTAGAAGAAATTATTGATCCTAAAAGAAGGCCCCAAATAAAAGATACATTTAGAATTAATGAAATAAAGACTGCGACAATAACCGCTGTTAATAAAACGCCCAAAGATGCTAATACAGATGCCGGTTTGATAGCAGTTTTAACCGAATTCCAATCTGTTTCAAGTCCGCCGGAGAACAAAATAAAAACCAGTGCAATAATGCCGATTGCTTGTGCGAGAGTTGCGTCATTAAAATAAATACCTCCAGGACCTTCCGAACCTGCAAATATTCCAACACCTATAAAAAGCAGCAAAGCGGGAACACCAAGGTTATCAGAAAACTTTGCTATTCCTACGCTAATTAAAATTAAGCTTGAAGCTACGAGTAAAAGAACCTCAATCTGAATCATTTTTCGGAGAGTTTTTTTCGATTTCTTTAAAGTTCTTTATTAAAACATCTCTTTGCGGGAATGGTATTTCAATATTATTTTCTCTGAACTTTTTAAAAATTTCATAATACAACTGGCTCTTTAAAACATTAGGCCGATTAATATATTCTCTTGTCCAAACCCTTAAATTAAAATCGATAGAGCTGTTGCCAAAATCAGAAAACAAAACATCCGGTTTTGGTTCTTTTAACACACCTTCATTTGCATTTGCAACTTCCAGCAATAACTTTCTAACTTTTTCAGGATCTTCTTTATATGCAACTCCAACAGGAATATTAAATCGGATGTTTCTATCTGTATGACTCCAATTAATTACCTTTGAAGAAATAAAATCGGAATTCGGAACTATAATAGAAATATTATCATTGGTTTTAACTTCTGTTGAACGCATTGATATTCTTACCACGTCGCCGGAGACATCCTCCATTTCAATTCTATCGCCGACCTTAATCGGCCTTTCAAAAAGAATAATAATACCGCTTACAAAATTATTTGTAACATTCTGTAAACCGAAACCAATACCAACACCGAGTGCACCAGCTAATATAGTAAGTGCGCTTAAATCAATCCCAACAGTTTGAAGAATAATAATGAACCCGATTACTAAAATTATATACCGGGCAATTGTTCCAACTGCAATACGAACACCTAAATCAATTTTACTTTTTGAAAGCAGTTTGTAAACAATCCATTTTCGTAACTTGGCAGTGAGATAGAGCAGAAGAAAAATTAAGACTAAAAAGTAAGTAATGTCCCAGATGGTAATCGGGCTTTTTCCTATTGTAGTAATAGGAACATTTAAAACTCTTTTATGTCATTAATAATTTGTTTAAAATCGTTCAAATAATTAACCTCTTAAAAAGGATAGATAATCGGTATTAATAATGTAGCTAAAATCCATAAAATAAAATCGAGCGGAGCACCTACTTTTAAATAATCTTTAACTTTATAATTACCTGGGCCCATTACCATCATATTGGTTTGATATCCAACCGGCGTCATAAAACTTAAAGAAGCAGCAAATGTAACAGCCATTAAAAAAGGCAGCGGACTTAAATTAAGTGACCGGGCTGTTAAAATTGCAATTGGCGCCAGCAATGCCGCAGTTGCATTATTTGACATGAAATTAGTAAAAAGCAAAGTTAAAAAAAAGAATGCCGAAATTAGCGCGTGATTCCCTAATCCACCGACAACTTTAATTAAAGCTGAAGAAATTAATAAAGCGCCTCCCGTTTTTTCTAAAGCAAGCCCAAGAGTTAATACCCCGGCTAATAAAAAAATCACTTTCCAATTTATTGCTTTATAAGCTTCATCCAATGGGATGCATTTGGTTAGAACCATCAGCACACTGCCGATCACAGCACTTTGAACAACCGGGAAAATTCCCAGAGCCGCAGTTCCAACCACACCAATCATAATTGATACGGCTGTTAATATTTTCCCCCTTTGAATTTTTGTTTTAGTTACTTCAGATACAATTATAAAATCCTGGTTTTGCCTTAAACGAGAGAGCCAATCTTTTTTTACTTCAATAAGAAGAACATCTCCCGAACGGATTCGCGCACGGCCGAGTTTTTCATGCATTAATTGTCCGCGCTGTTTAATTGCAAGAACAGTTGCACCGTAAGTTTCCCGGAAATTAATTCCTTTTATTGTTCTTCCTCTTAATCTTGAGTTGTGAGTAACTACAGCTTCAACTAAAGCAGCTTCGGTTAAGTTTAAATAGTTATTGCCGTTTTCTTTATTCGGCCTTATCCTTATGCCTTCCCGCTGCTGAAGTTCTTTTAGTTTTTCTAAATCAGTTCTTACTTTTAAAATATCATTACTTTTTAAAATCGTAACCGGTGATGGGAAAAATCTATAATTATCACCTCTTCTAATTTCAATTATATCAATGTCCAAATCATTTACTAAAGGTGATTCTTGAATTTGTTTTTCAACTGATTCAGCAGTAGGAAGCAAAATTATTTCTGTAATATAATCTCCCATTTCATATTTTTTTACAAGTTCTGTTGTCGAGGCTCTATCCGGCAATAATCTTATTCCGACTATTAACAAATAAATAATTCCTACAGCTAAAACAATTATACCGAAAGGAGTCATTTCAAACATACCGAAAGCATGTATTCCATGTTTATAAGCAATTGAACTAACCAGAATGTTTGTGGAAGTTCCAATTAAAGTACCGACTCCCCCAAGCAAAGCACTATACGAAAGCGGTATTAACAATTTTGAAACATTAACTTTTGCATCTTTAGCAACAGCAACTAATACCGGCATAAACAGAGCAACAACAGCAGTAACATTTATAAATGCAGATATCACGCCTACAATTAACATCATATAAAACATTCCCAGCCAAAAATTTTTATTTAAGGCTTTTGTTAAAAATCCTCCTACAAAATTTAAGGCACCGGTTTGAAACAATGCTGCGCTTAATACAAACATAGCCGCAACAGTAACAGTGGCAGTATTGCTGAAGCCTGAAATTCCTTCTTCAGGAGTAATGATTCCCGTAAGCAGCAAGGCAGCCATTATTATCATGGCAGTAAGGTCAACTGGAACTTTGTCCGTCATGAACAAAATAACTGCACCACACAATACAATAAGGACTATTATAAGCTCTATTGTCATAACCGCCTTGGATTTTACTTTGTGTTTTAAGAAATAGAATTAGGAATGAGCTAAGCCATTCCTGAAGTACTTAAGGAATTTTGAAAATGATTTGCTATAAGATAGGAGAATTTTTTTTATATCAAAATGGGAGGATTACAAGTTAAACATTTCAAGATTCTAGTTTCTGGTGGATTGAATCCAAAGATTTAGGAAAATATTCTAATGGCTTGTGAAGAAAGTCCAACGGTTTAGGAAAAGTTCCTAATTATTAAAAAAGACTCTCCAAGGATTCGGATAACGTTTCCAATGGCTTAGGAAGGCTATCCAGAGACTTGACTAAATATTTCATCTTCGGATTAAAAACATGTGCGTAAAACAATTTTATTTTAGCAGCACAAGCTTCTTTGTTGAAACAAAACCATTAGCTCTTAATTGATAGAAGTAAATTCCGCTGCTCAAATTAAATTTTGACGCGTCAAATTCTATTTCATGTTTGCCGGCTGGAATTTCCTTATCTATTAATGTCGTTATCTCTCTTCCCAAAATATCACATACTTTTAACTGTATATTACTGGTTACTGATAACTGGTAACTAATTACTGTTGAAGGATTGAAAGGGTTCGGGTAGTTTTGATACAAATTAAAATCATTTGGAATACTTTTATTGTCCTCTTTCAGGGCAGTAATTTTTTTGTATGAATAGATATATAGTTTGCCTGTGGGATTATTATAATCTGGATAACTTGGGGCTAAAATAATAAGTTCATCATATCCGTCTCCATTTATATCAGCATGGGACATAATTTTGGAAAATTCATCCCACTTATTTTCTCCTCCGACTTTATATTTACTTTCTAAATTATTATTTGCCTTATCTATAAATATAAATGATCCCCCAACCATAACACTATCTGAATTCTTATAATTTGTATTACCTATAACAAAATCGCTAATACCATCATTATTTATATCACAGTTTGTTTCTATATTGACATAACCTCCATAGCCGAATTTTGAACCATCAAATATCTTTATGGTATCCATGCTTAGATAAAAATAAATTTTTGATTCTCCAGCTAGGACTAAAAAATCTACAGTGCCATCATTATTTATATCTCCAGTATTTTTTATTATAACTCCGAATGCTAGTTCAGAATTTCCGGAATATAAAGTTGTATCTTTTATTGTGTCCATTGAACTTCCACCGTAGTAAATATATACGCGACCAGTATCCAAGTCTGGCGTACCTATTGCGCTAATTGCTATATCATCAAATCCATCTTTATTTATATCACCTATATTTGCTGCACTTGCTCCAAAGAAATCAAATAAAGTATCACTTGTAAAAGTTTCGCTTCTTTTCCATGAGATTGTATCTCCACCCCAAAACAAATAAGCATAACCCTTATAGTTTGAAAAATTAATAAGAGAAGTTATTATAAAATCATTAAACCCGTCTTTATTAATATCTCCCACTCCTTCTATTTCATTTCCAAAACTATCTTCTATCCATTGTTCATTAAATTCAGTTATTGGAATTGTATCTATTGTTGGCACCTCCTAATATAAATGAAAACTTTCCCATTTGGATAATATCCCCAATCTCCGAAACTTGCCAGAAATTGCAAAATCATCATAGCCGTCATTATTTATATCTCCAATTCCGGAAGCTACTCCAAAATAGCGATTTAAAGTATCCTTTTCCCGGGTAGTGAAAAGTAACATCGGGAATTAAGTTTGCGTCTGTTGCTCCTAAATACAATTTCACAATGCCTTCATCTCTGACTTTTTTTCCAGTTCTATTTGAAACCATAAAATCATCATAACCATCTCCGTTTACATCCCCAACTCCTTTAACATTATATATTTTTTGTTCGGTTGATTGGCCGGTAATTGTACCTACAAGATAGAGGCTGTCTTGGGCTTTTAGTTGTGCAGAAATTAAGACAATGAATAAAGCTAAAAGGCTTGATATTTTTGAAATGGATTTTTTCATGAAACTCCCCAAAAGTTTAGTTTCAACTTAAAACAATTATAATAGATGGTCAACATATTTTTTAATTGGTAAACAAATATGAAACATCTATTGTGCTTTTCAAACTTGCAGAAAAGTTAAATCAGAGGAAGCTAATCTTTATAACACTATTCAAGTTATGTATTTCTTGGTTTTCTATCACGGTGCGACCGTGACAGCCTTGAATTTCAAGATTGGCAGATTTTATTTTATTGAGATTGTCTTTGGGAATAATTTAGTGATATTTTATTATTTTTTTTAATGATTGAATGGTTTTAAGTGAGGCTCGTCTTTCACATAGCGATGCGCATGGCACAAGACATACCTCACTTGCTGTTTACTGAACACTAATCAATTTCTTACTAAGAAAACTTAATTTGTCATCCACTTCTTTTTTCTGTGGGGCTGAAAGTGATAGGCTTTTAATTGAGTTAAATTCATTGTAAGCTTCTTCATATAACCCAAGGTCATTTAAATTGTCGGCAAAGAAAATTCTCATTGCAGCATTGTTTTTTGATTCGGGATATTTTCTATAAGTCTCTTTAGCTGCAACTATTGCTGATTCCTTAAATCCATTTTCAGAAAGCTGCATTGCACCGTTTAATCTTTTCATTCCAAAGTTATCATCGGATACAGTTAACTTCTTGTCGCCTTTTTCTTCGCTTCCGTAAACAGCAGTGTTTTCCGAATTTGTTTTTTCCTCTTTCTTTGGAGCATTTATCATATCTTCCATGGCAAGAGCTAAAATTAAATCATCAAGACTCATCTTTTTAATATCGCTCACAGATAAAACCGAATTTTCTTTTAATACAAATTTCGTATCGCTGTTGACAATTTGAAGTGAAGAATTTTTCCCGGTGGAAAGAATTGCATTTGCATTTAATTCCATTCCATCTTTTACATCTAACCATTTTTCACTTGCACCAATTTGGGCTTTAACATCCCCTTTTACTTTTTCCACTTTATAAGTTTGAGCAAAAGAAATATTGGTCAGAATAATAAACAGAATTAAAATTACTGTTATTAACCAATCTATTTTAATTTTTGAGTTCATTTTTTAATTCCTTCTATTTTTCTCTGTGTAAATCTTGTCTTTCTCCGTGGTAAAATAGTTTCCCTCACCACAGATTAGCACAGATTCTCACAGATTTTTTTAATTATTAATCTCATTCCACATCAATTATTTGAACATTACCTTTAGCCAAACCATAATTATCAAGCGCATCAGTATTAAACTTTTCAGACCTATCTCCCATGCCTTTTCAAAATTTGTCAGTGAAGTTGTTTCAATAGGTATCCAAACTCTGTCTTCACCAGAATCATTTTTACGAATAATATATTTTGAATCATTCTTTGTAATCAATCTTGCCTGTTCTGGTGATAACTCTGTATTTACTAAAACATTAACATGACGAATTCCTGTTCCAGTTTGATAATCAACAAGTGCAGTTTCAATTCCAACACTTTCCAGCAAAGAACTGAACAGCACACTTAAATCATCACAATCGCCGCCTTTTAATTCTAAAGTCTGATGCGGGAATTGAACATATTCCGCAGATGCACGCGGATCAGATGTATAAACAATATTCTTAACAATAGAATTAAAAATTAATTTTGCTTTATAGAAAGATGCATAAGCATAATTTAATGTATCAAGCTCAGCTTTGTGTTCGCTTAATATTTGCTTTGCATAAGTCATTGAAAAGTTAACATCCTTCTTAATAAAATATTTTAAGTTGATAACTTTTCCATCCCAGGCATTTACACTGTTCACCAAAATAGGTTTTTGAAATTTATCTTCCGGGTTTTCTTCGGATTCAATCACATAAAAATCTGCATAAGAAATTTCAACTTTCTTCTTTGCATAATCATCCGGCACAATAGTGAAGAAATTAACTTCCGCTGTATCACACGGCGCAATTGAAATTGATTTGGATTGAATTAAATCCTTGTTTAAACCTTCAATTTTGCTCATTGGTTTAATTGTGATTCTTCTGTTCGTTAAATTAACTGCCTTTCCAACAGCAAACGGATGGTCAAGATAATTTTGAGTTAAGGTTGGGAAAATGTTATCAAGTATTTTCACATCAATCAGCTCAACTGATTTTTCTTTTATAGTATTCAACTTAAAAGCAACTTTTAGCATTGCTTTATCATAGCTGTAACGATTGTTTACAATATTTGTTAAGCCCTCATTTTCAAATGAAGAAAAATCTTGCGTGGATTTCCTATCCGAAAAATATTTTAACATTGAGAGAGACACTGAAAAAAGTTTTGAATTATAAACTATAGACGGAATTATTCCTGCCATATATGGTGTTTGATATTTATCATGAAAAGCTGTTAGGCTGATTCCTATTTGATCACTAAAAATATTAAAGAAACCTGAGCAGCTAAGCTGAAATGAATTTGAAGTTTCATACAAAGCATTTAGTGATACAGATTTTATAAAAGCATAAGACAATCCGATAATAGCGGATTTTGTTTCTCTTAATTTAAAGTTGTTAAACTCCGGGTCATCAATATTTTCGCTAAAGTCCAATAAGTTATTTGAGGAAAGAGATAAGCTTAGATTTTGAAATGGAGTATAGTTAACTCCGATATCCAATCTCCACAAATTATATTTTTTTGTGTTGTTATTCTTTTCAAAATGAATAGTATCAGAAAAAACAACTACGGCTGATTCTTTATTAAATTCCTGGTTGAAAAATCTAAAAGTAAATCCTGTGCTGAACTTATCAGAAAATTTATATGAGTATCCTAAACCGAATAATTCTTTGTAAGTATAATTTGATGACAAGGACTGAGACGAAGAATCATTAATAAATATTGATTCGCTGTTTGTGAAGATAAATTCTTTTTGATAACCGGGAGTATATCTTAATGAAATAGTACTCCCATTGATTTTTTTTGATAATGATAAAAGATACAAAGTTGAAGTTGTACTATTTCCCATTTCTGCACCGTAAGAAAGTGTAACTCCCCAATCTTTTAATAATGAATAATTGGACGGATTGCTTTCAAAGCTGTTCAATAAATTTCCTGAACTATTTAAGTTTCCCCAATAGCCGCCTGGCTCAAATGAATTTTGAGATAATATGTTTGATGCAAAGATCATAATTATACCAAAAGTTATGCGTAAACTTCTTTTCAAGGAGACTCAACAACTAGTGAATGAATACTTTGAGATAATACAACTAACGTATTTAATCTAAAAGAAACTTTCGTTTCATACTGTCTAATTAGAGTAACAATTATTTTATTAAACGTATCTTGCGGTATCGCATCCAATATTTTGGCCGGAATAATAAAAGCCCCATCGTCTTTTGTTTTCAATTTGAATAAAGGAATTGAATTATCTTTTCCTTTCAACTTTCCGCTAATTATAATTTGAATTTTGGCGTCAACATTTCCCTTATCCCAAATTAATTTAGCCACCAAATTATTACTAGCCTTGCTTCCGGTTACTCTTAAATTTGCTGTAATTTCTTTTGGAGTGGGTATCTCAAAATTTATTGACTTTCCTATAAACGGATTCAACTCAAAATTGACAAAGGAATTATATTTATAATTAAATGGCCGAATATTGCTTAACCTCCCGCTGTATAACAAATGAAATAATCCCAAGGATGAATCCTGAATAACGTTTTGTGCATTTCTATATTTTACTTTGAAGGGAAGCACCAGGGCTTTAACGCCGTTAAATTTTACTTCACCCAAAAGCTGTGTTTGGTAACCAATTAATTTTCCGTTATCTCTTACCGGCTTTGCCCTATCAAAAAAGGCTGCTTCAGCTGTTGAAATTTTTATAGTCAGAGAGTTTTCAGAAATTTTAGTACCGCTAACTACAATCACATTTGAATAGCGGGTTAAATTATCTGAAACACCTGTTGTATCTGCACCATTACTATAAATTTCGTCAGTTGGATTTTTGGCAATTGTTTCATATTCCACAGGATCTTCCTGTGATTGTACCGAATCAATTAATTCAGTTGGAGCAGGCTTATCGCAGCCGCTTATAATTACAACAACGAGGGCAACTATTAAAAAAGAAAATATTTTTAAATATGATTTCATTTTAGTTTCAAATTAGTATTGAAAAATAATAATTTCAATTGATTTAACTTCAGCTAATTTCAAATTTATAACTAACTCTTTCTTAAAAACAAAGTGAAGAATCCCTATTAAAGATCCTTCACTTGTCTGCATGTACCTGCCTCCTTATAGCGGGTTAACTAATCACTTTACATTAAAACTTAACTATGTATGGAATACCCCACATGTTAGTTTCTACAGGTGATGCATCATCAAATATTACTTGTTTTGGAAATGCGTTTATCACTGCATGAAAGAATCCTCTAAATGGATTTGCTTTATATGTTTGTTCATATACTTTTGTATAAAATCCATTACCGTCAGGAGTAGAAGAAACTAATTCGAATTTCTTCTTAGCTCTATGTGATCCTCTTAAGTCAGCTCCATAAGTTAATGTCACAAAATCTGTATCAGCATAAGCGCTCTTAACAACAACTTGAATTTTGGCAGGCTGATTCATATGTAATACCGGGATTTCTCTCCACCATTTTCTCCATCGATTTAAGAAATATTCATTAGGATTTTCTATTACTAAATCATCCTGGCCTTCAATAGAAACTGTTACTTTTTGTATTTCTATGTTAGCACTGCCGGTACCGCCTTCGGGTAAAGATATTGCAGCAAGTTTCCAATTTAATAACGGCTTTGCTGTGTTAGCTATTTTAACAAAAATAAGTGTCCTTGTGACAGTGGTAGTAAAAGGTTTTTGCAAAATAGTATCCGGAACAGTGGCAGTATCTGAATAAGAGCCAGCGATTAATAATACGCCTTCATAAGTTTTAGTTAATGTCCCGATTGCGGAATCGCCTTCAAATTCTACATTCAAATTCCTATTCACTATACGAACTTTATGCCCAACTCGGAAAGGATATATATCGGTATTAACTTTTGCAAAATTCATTAAATCTTCATCGTTAAAATTTGTTTCGAAAGATGCTAAAGATGAGTCTTCATCAGCAATTTTTAACAATGCTTCCTGGTCAGAATTAGGTTCAGAATTATCAACTACATCAGTAGGTGAATCTTTACAGCCAATCATTAAAGCCAGCATTAAAGCTGTAAAAATTGCCAGCAGGTTTTTCAAGTTTGCTCTTTGTTTTTCCATTATTGTACTCCTTATAGTTAGTTTTGAAATTGTTTTAGTCTTTTTTCATTTTTATCGCCAATAAAGGAGTAACTATTATGCCAGTGATGGGAATAGAATCTAAGTGGCTAAAAATAATAGAGTTAGGTCTTTGCCTGGATTAAAATCAAATGCCTGGAGACAATGTTTAATTGCCTGAAATTCATCAATTCAGGTTAAATGAATGGAATTTTATCGGTTATAATGCAGAAATTCCAACCGTAAAATACATCAGGTAAGTCGGTTCACTAAAGAAAAAAGATGAATGAAAACCGAATTCAAATTCTATATTTAAATGCTCCGACACTGGCGATAGATAGAAACTATTAACTCCCCAAAAAGGAAGTGGAACAAAATAATCATAATACACAGAGCCTACTAAGCCTGCACTAACCCCGATAAACATATTTTTAATTAAACTCATTTCCGGCCCAAATTTCATATAAGGAAGAATACCTAATTTTGAATATTCCTCCTCTTCAAATAAGAAATTTACTCCGGGTTCAAAAGCAAATTTTACCTGGAAAGGTGAAGTGGTTTCATCAAAATTGCTTGAACGATGATTTATATTTAAAAAATAATGATTAAATCTTAAGTCAAAATTTTGTTTTAATAAATTTACATAACCCATTTGAATTCGATATCGAGAAAGATTTATATGCTGCTGTTCTCTATTACTTTTCAATTCGATATCGAGAAAGATTTATATGCTCTGTTCTTCGCTGTCTTGTAATTCTTGTGCTTGAATATTAAATGTAATAATTAAAATGAAAGGTAATACAAACTTTAATATTGAGGTCATGAGAATTTCTCCCTATTTTCAACATCAACATAACTTTTAGGTTCTGAAAAATCAACGAACTAATTTCTGAATTAATTTATTTTGAGCAAAAATAATATCTATTAAAAAGCTTTTTGCCGTAATCTGCCCCTTAAAATGACGTGATTGCACCTTCTAAATTTTAAGGTAAGAAATTATTTTTATTGTGCAGATAATTATAAAGCTAAATTCAAGTTAGGCATAGAATTAACTCAGTTATTTGGAACTGAGCTACGATATCTCAGGCGTAACTCAGAACTCCAGTTCTGAGAAATAAACAATATTTATTTGCAAAATATACATCATCATATTTATGAATCAGTCAATAATTTTTAATATTAAAGAAAGAATTGGAAGCGAGGAGAAAATGGATAACGTTTTTATTTTCAAAACCAATGTAAATTCTAATTACGATGTTACAATAGTAAATTCTATTTTATCAAAATTCCCTCAAGTAAAAAGAAGCACTATTGACTTAAGAGATGTTGATAAAGTATTAAGAGTTGAGTATGGAAATAATATTGAAATGGAGTTAATAGTAAATAAAATAAATCAGCTGGGATATTATTGTGAAGAACTGCCTGATTAAATTAGATTATTTAAGATTTTAAAAAATAAATTAATATGAAATCCAAATTATGCATTAGGGATATTTGTCAGTCTGAGCTTGTCGAAGACTGTTAATACAGAATAAATTCACACTTCGATAGACCCAGTGTGACAATTGAAATTTAATTTTATCCTAATGCATAATTTGGGACAAAATAAAAGTAGAATTAAAAATATTTTTGATTATTTTATACACTGATTTTTGATTCCCTTTCATAAAACATTACAACCGTTTATTTTTTTTCTTCTGATAATAAACACATTAAAAAATTTTATCAGTAAGGAAATCGATAGTTTTTGCATCGAAGTTTTTGGAAATAAAAAATGAATAAAGACATGGAAAAATTAACCGACGAAGAGCTTGAAAAATTAAGATACCCAATTGGCAGATTTGAATATAATCCTAATGCTAATTCCAATAGTGTATTTATTTTTGATATTGAATCATTCCCTGAAAAGCTAAAGCAAGAAGTAATAAATCTTGATGAAGAACAGTTGAATACAACATATCGCCCAGGCGGCTGGACAATTAAACAAGTTGTTCATCACGTTGCTGACAGTCATATGAATGCATATATCAGAATTAAGTTAGTCTTAACAGAAGTAGATCCGGCTATAAAGCCATATTTTCAAGACCGCTGGGCAGAATTAGTTGATACAAAAAGTGATATAAATATTTCTCTTAATTTACTTGAGCCGCTGCATAAAAGATGGGTAATGGTTTTAAAAAATTTATCGGAAGATGATTTGAAGAAAAGATATTTTCATCCTGAACAGAATAAATTTGTTTCTTTAAATGAATTCATTGCTAATTATTCATGGCATTGCAAGCATCATCTGGCTCACATCACATCTTTAAAACGGAAAATGAATTGGTGATGCTGATTTAATAAGTTAGAAGCAGCAAATTCTGTTTCTATAAGTAACTAGCTTTGTGAAGCATATAAACATTTAACAAAAAAACTGAGAGTATTATTTTGGACAATAAAAACAATGATTTATCCTCTTTAAGAATAGACAGAACTCAGGCCAAAAATCCTGAAGCCAGAGGCAAAAAGATTAATTTAATTGTTACCATAATTATTGTTGTATTAATATTAGTTGCCGCAATATGGGGTTACAATTCAATATTTAATCCGGCTGTTGAAGTACGTTTAACAACTGCTGTAATGCAGTCGCCTGCACAATCATCAGCAACATTAACAGCAAACGGTTATGTTGTTGCTCAGCGTAAAGCATCTATTGCATCTAAAGGAACCGGCAAGCTTGTTTATCTTGGAGTTGTTGAAGGCGACAAAGTTAAAAAAGGCCAAATCATTGGAAGGCTTGAAGACAATGATATTCAAGCTGCATTAGCAGCAGCAAAAGCAAATTTAAAGCTGGCTGAAGCATCTTTGAAAGATGCAAAGAATAATTATAACAGACAGAAAGCTTTAGAAAAAACCGGTTCTGCAACACCAATGCAGGTTGACCAGGCAGAAGCCGCATATTTAAAAGTACTTGCTCAAATTGATGTGGCAAAGGCAAATGTTCAAGCACAGGAAGTAAATATTGAAAATACTCTTATCCGAGCACCTTTTAATGGAACTGTATTAACAAAAGACGCAGATGTAGGAGAAATTGTTGCTCCGTTTGGCGCAAGTGTAAATGCAAAAAGTGCAGTTGTAACATTAGCAGATATGAGTTCGCTTCAAGTTGAAGCTGACGTTTCGGAATCTAATATTGAAAAAGTAAAAATCAATCAGCCTTGTCAAATTACTCTTGATGCAAATCCTCAAAAAAATTATGAAGGTTATGTTGCTAAAATTGTCCCGACAGCTGATCGCTCTAAAGCAACCATAATGGTAAAAGTAGGTTTCAAAGATTATGATGAAAATGTATTGCCCGAAATGAGTGCAAAAGTTTCTTTCTTCACAAAACCAGTTTCAAAAGAAGAACAGAATGAAAAGCCTGTGCTTGTTATTCCCTTTACTTCTGTTGTTAATAGAAGCGGTAAAGATGTAGTCTTCAAAGTTAAGGATGATAAAGCTGTTGAAGTTCCTGTAGTCAAGGGAAGAGAATTAAATAATTATGATGAAATAAAATCCGGGCTGCAAGATGGTGATAGAATTATTGAAAAAGTAACTGAAGATATTAAAGACGGTATAAAAGTAAATGTTAAACAATAACTAGATATTCGCACAAAAATTTAGTTAGTCATTCCGAACTTGTTTCGGAATCTGATGTTTATCTAAAGATGCTGAAACAAGTTCAGCATGACATTTACATAACATAAAACAATAATTAAAATTTAGATTATTAATAATTTCGAAAGTATCTCTATGAGTGATATAATCAAAATACAAAACCTTTCAAAATCTTATTGGCGCGACAGTCTTGAGATTCCTGTTTTAACAAATATAAATTTAAATATTAAAGAAGGTGAATTCACTGCACTGATGGGTCCTTCAGGTTCTGGGAAAACAACTCTCTTAAATTTAATCGCCGGAATTGATAAACCAACACAAGGTGAGATTGTTGTTGGCGACACCAACATCGGACAATTAGGAGAATCAGCTTTAGCAAAATGGCGCTCGTCAAACGTTGGATTCATCTTTCAGTTTTATAATTTAATCCCTGTGTTATCAGCTTTTGAAAACGTAGAGCTACCTTTACTATTAACTCATTTAAACAAAGCTGAAAGAAAGCGGCAGGCAGAAACTGCTTTAAATATTGTCGGACTCGGAGACAGAATGTATCATTCGCCAAAGCAGCTTTCAGGCGGACAGGAACAGCGTGTTGCAATTGCACGCGCAATTGTTACCGACCCCTTAATTTTAGTCGCTGATGAACCAACCGGCGACCTTGATAAAAACTCTGCTGATGCAATTTTAACTTTGATGGAAAGGCTCAACAAAGAATTTAATAAAACGATTGTAATGGTTACACACGACCCGCATGCTGCAGAAAGAGCTACAATAGTTAAACATCTTGAAAAAGGCGAGCTTATTTAAGGAGCATTATGAAAGTCTTAAAATTAATATTAAAAAATTCTATCCGGCATAAATTAAGAACTGCTTTAACAATACTTGGTATTGCCGTTGCTTTAATTGCATTTGGAGTTTTACGTACAGTTGTTACTGCCTGGCATGCGGGACTTGATGCATCATCAACTACAAGGCTTGTAACAAGACAAGCAGTATCATTTATTTTTCCACTTCCCTATTCTTATAAAGAAAAAATTCAAAATGTTCCCGGAGTTGAAGAGGTATCTTATGCAAATTGGTTTGGCGGTGTGTATATAGATAAAAGCAACTTTTTCTCAAGATTAGCGATTGATGCGGATACATATCTTGATGTTTACCCGGAATATCTATTAAGTAAAAAAGAACTTAATGATTTTAAAAATGAAAGAAATGCATGCATAGTTGGAGAGTCAATTGCACAAAAATACAATTTAAAAGTTGGCGAGAACATGACTCTTGAAGGAGATATATATCCCGGAAGATGGGACTTTGTAATAAGAGGAATTTATAAGCCGCGTGATAAATCAACCGATGCATCACAAATGTTTTTTCATTGGGAGTATTTAAATGAAAGAATGAAAGAAGAATACCCCGGAAGAGGAAATCAAATTGGATGGTTTGTAATTAAAATTAATAATCCGGATCAAGCAGCGACTATTTCAGATAAGGTTGATGCTTTATTTAAGAATTCTGCTGATGAAACAAAAACAGAAACAGAACGCGCATTTCAGGCTTCTTTCATATCAGCTTACAGTTCAATTTTTACCTCAATGAATGTTATGTCATTTGTAATTATTGGAATCATTATGCTGGTGCTTGGCAATACAATGATTATGGCTGCAAGAGAAAGAACCAGGGAATATGCCGTTTTAAAAACTCTCGGATTTTCTGCGAAACATATTGCAGCTTTAATATTTGGAGAATCGATGTTCATTTCAATTTTAGGCAGCGTACTTGGGTTACTTCTGACTTTTCCATTGGTTCATGGAATAAGTCAGGTTATTCCAAAAGGATTTTTCCCTGTGTTTGAGATTGAACCAATTACATTAATTTTTGCTGTAAGTGCAGCAATATTAATTGGAGTTGCATCTTCCATATTCCCTATTCAAAGAGCATTGAGTACGAAGATTGTTGATGGGTTCCGCTTTGTTGGTTAATGAAATTAATTAAGATTTTTTCTAAGAGAAGAAATTCTTTGGAGTTTAAATGAAAATACCAGTAAAATATATTATTAAAAATTTCACCACAAGAAAACTAACCAGTGTGATTACAATATCAGGTGTTGCTTTGGTTGTGTTTGTGTTTGCAGCGGTGTTAATGATGGCAAATGGTATTCAAAAAACATTAAGATCATCCGGAACTGACGGCAATGTTATGATAACTAGAAAAGCTGCTAACGGCGAAATCTCAAGTCTGGTCGATGGTAACACTCAAAATATAATAAGTACTTTGCCGCATATTGCAAAAAGTGCTGATGGTATTCCTTTAATCAGTTATGAACCGGTAGTGATTATTAATCTAAATAAAATCAGCGGAGGATTAAGCAATGTAACCGTACGTGGTGTTTCTCCAACTGTTTTGGAAATAAGGCCGCAAGTAAAAATCACCCAAGGGAGAATGTTTCACTTTGGGTTGAGAGAATTAATTGTTGGTGAATCCGTTGTTAAAAATATTGTTGGTGCAGAATTAGGACAATCAATAAAAATTGCTGGGGACTATTGGAAAGTCGTTGGAGTTTTCTCGACTGACGGCAGTGCATTTGATTCCGAGTTTTGGGGAGATGCAAAACAATTGCTAAGTGCATTTAATCGCGGCAATACTGTTTCATCTGTTACACTTAAATTAGATGACGCCGCAAACTTTGACGCATTTAATAGAGCATTTGAAACAGATAAAAGATTACAGCAGTTTGAAGCCGATACAGAAAAAGATTATTTTGAGAAACAATCCGAAGCATTATCAACTTTTATAAGCATTGTTGGAATTTTTATTACAGTTATATTTAGCCTTGGAGCCACAATCGGGGCAATGATAACCATGTATTCTACTGTTGCTAACCGCACAGTCGAAGTTGGAACTTTACGTTCACTCGGTTTCAGCAGAAGAAGTATTTTGCTTGCATTTTTAACCGAGTCTGAAGCAATATCTATTGTTGGAGGAATAATAGGATTATTCATTGCTTTCTTTCTGCAATTCATTTCAATATCTGTCTTAAACTTTACTTCATTTTCCGAGATTGCTTTTTCATTCGCACTGGATCCGGTAATAATAATTGTATCATTAATATTTGCCTTAGCAATGGGTTTTTTTGGCGGAGTGCTTCCTTCAATCCGTGCAGCAAGATTAAATATTGTTAGTGCGTTAAGAGCGGAATGAAATTTTATGCAACCAACTATTTAGTCGGGAAAAGAATAATTATAATATATTATTTATATTCAAAGTGTTTTTTAGACTATTAAAGTTTTAAAATACAAATGAATAAAATAATTTATATTGTGCTCTTTATGTTTATAACCTCCTATTCAATTTTCCCCCAAAAATCCGACAGTTCTTATAAATAATGGATCACTTTAGGTGCTTGGGTAGATAGAGACTTAACAGCAAATCTTAATTATAGTTTTTCAATAGGAAGCAATTTTTACAAAGTAAATTATCTAGTGAAAGATCAAGTCGTTCTCGCTGAAAGTCTAACACCCGGAAGTAAGGGTATTGTGTATCGCTCTATAGATGTATCAATTGGTAAAAGATTACAATCTGAGTGGTTTCAAACAGCATTCTTTATAGGCCCATCATATATATTTGGAAAGAAAAGAAACAATAATTTAGTTAATAACTTCACAGCTTTTGGGTTTCAAAGTGATATTCAATCAATATTTCGATTAGCTAATGAAATTGGCGTAGGTTTAGACTTTTTTGCAAATCTAAATTTTGAAAGAAGTTTTATTGGTTTAGATATTAATATAACTATGGGTAACGGGAAATAATTTTAATCACTTACCGGTTTTGGATCTTTATTTCCCATATCCACAGCAACTTTCCATTCGCCGTTTGGCTGCTTTTTCCATACATTCAAATATTTACCGTGACTTGTAATTTCATTTCCCTTTTCATCATTATACTTAACCATATACTTGCCCCAGGTGTAACCAAGCTCTCCCGACATCGCAACTTCAGCTTTTTGAGGAACCCAGCTTAATTCGTATTCATGCTGCCCGACTTTCATTGAATCATAAATATTGCTTCTTCCGATTATTGGAAAATTACCGGCAGGCAGTTCAAGTGCATCATCTGTTAAAAACAAATTAAATGCTTCTGCAGAACCCTTTGCAATTGACGTTCGTGAAAATTTTTGATCTGTCTCCAGCAGCTTCTTGCTTTCTGCATTTACATCAATGGAAGATTTGCATGAGCTGAATAAAAGAATAGCAAATATTATAGAAAGAATGGTAAAAGATATTTTCATTTCAATTCCTTATTAAGGATTAAAAATATTTTACTTTAAGATTTTTACGAATCGATAAAACTTAAAGTAATTATTTAACTCAAGTCTTTAATCAATTGAGCAGGAATATAAGAAGTGTTTATATTAAAAAGCAACTAATAACTTTGCCCTCATTTTCATAGTCAACCATAACGTATTTACAACAATTTTAAAAGTGGGATTGCTGATAACAACTATTCTCTATTAAGAATATTTCTATTTTCAGTGTTTGGCATAATTATGTTCATGAGTAACAGTGTGGGCCCTATTTACATTTGAATAATTTTTTTCTTCATGTTTTTTTAATGCAGCTTCAATAACTTCTTTTAATTGCATATTATCGAAAGGTTTCACCAGGTAACCATAATCAGAAACCTTACTGGCACGTATCACGGATTCTTCATCTGAAAAAGAGGAAACAAAAATTATTGGGATATCTAACTTCTGGCGGATAATATCGGCGGCTTCTACACCATCAATCTTTCCCTTCAACATAATATCCATCAGTACTAACTCGGGTTTAAATTTGCTTGCTTTCTCCACGGCATCATATCCTGAAGTAGCAACAGCAACAACATTATAGCCGAACCCCTTAACTATATCTTTTATATCAAGGGCAATTATAAATTCATCTTCAACAACCATTACTTTCAGGTCAATTAAACTTGAATCAGATGCATTGGTTTTATCTATGGTTTTCATAAACTTCCTATTTTTTTCGTTCTTGCATCAAATAATACAAATGATTAAAAATATAAGATGTGTTTTAGTTCACGGTAAACAATAGGGCATGAATTTGTGTATAAAACAAATTAGGAAATCGGGACTATTATTATTGTTAAGTTATTATAGGCCTTTATTTTCTCTTACTAATAAAATGAAATCATATCTATTTGACTGAAGTGATATAAAACAACTGAACTATTGAGGCATAAAAATAAGTTGGTTTAAAATACTCATCCCCTCGGCCGAGGGGATGAATGGACGTATTTAGTATGAGAGAGAGATTTATGAGATTCTTAAATGCTTGTATAAGAATTTAATCTTTGGAAACAAGCAATTTATTTTCAAGCTGTTCAGTTATCTGCTTAAAAATATATTCATGTTCAAATTTTCCGACTTCAGGTTTTATATCAATCATATCACTGGTAGTTAAATATATGCTTGCCAAATGAGCTTTTAATCTTATTGAAGGATTGGAATTTTTTTCCGATACTTCATTCAGCTTTGAAATTATATCCGAATAATTTGCTTTAGGGTAAAACTTCTTAATACAAATTATATTATAAATTGTAGATTCCACTATACCAGGAATTTCACTGTCTAAAGATGAAGGACATACATTAAATGCCTTTTCAACTACACTTTTCTTAGGAACAAATTTGCCATCCTGGGCAGAAATATATACCGAGAACACCGTTACCATACTAAATACAATCAAAATAAATTTTCCAGTTCTTTTCATAACTGCTCCTTTTACTTTTTAGTTAGTCATTATTGAAGTAACAAAAGAGATACCAAAAATTGTTTATTACCCTAAGTCATTATATTAAATAGGAATAAGAGAATTTCAAACAGTCTTAATTAATTAATATGGGTGCCACACATTTTCCTAAATAAGTAAGGAGCATAAGGTAAGTTATTGATTATAAATAAGTTATCTGAAAAGTAGAAATATGGCACTTTACACTTTTGTGGCAGTGGTTTTCCGTTAAAGCGTTTATTTATAAGATGTTATGTTAAGAAATTGTTAAGAACAATTAAAAGATTACAAGTTAAAAGATTGAAAGATTGCCATGCACATAAATATCAATAATGTGAATGATTTTTTAAATGAATGAATCTACTTGAACTTAATCTTGAACATGAACTTGGGTTTGCTCTAATTGGCGCTGCTTTTATCATCCGCTCTTCTCAATCTATTATTTAATGCCCGTCTGGAAATACCGAGTAAATCTGCCGCAATGGTTTGATTGCCTTCTGCTCTTCTTAAAGCTTCATCGATTATCAATTCTTCTGCATCTTTTAATGTAGGAAATTTGCCCGGAAAATTAATAAGTATATCATTCAACTCTGAACTGCTGTTTACATGATTAACTTTACCGCTAATGTTCTCATTAAACTCTGAAATTTTATTCCTAATTATTTCAAGCGAAAGAATTCCTGAAGTGTGCAAGCTGATTGCATCGAATATAATTCCTTCCAATTCACGGATGTTGCCGGGAAAAGAATAATTACTTAAAAGAGTGTAAAGTTCTTTCGGTACAGCAGGCCTTTTTTTATGTAACTGCTCTGAAGCTTTTGTAATAAAATGATCAATTAAATATGGAAGATCAATTTTTCTTTCACGCAAAGGAATAATTTTTATATGATGCGATTTGAGCCTGTAATATAAATCCTGCCTGAACTCATTATTTCCCTGCATTGATTTAATATCACGGTGAGTTGCAACTATAATTCTTGCATTAGAAAGCTTGGCAATATCGGAACCTAAAGGATAATAATTTCCTTCCTGTAATAGTCGAAGAAGCTTTACTTGTGATTCCATTTTTAAGTCGCCAATTTCATCAAGAAATAAAGTACCGTTTTCAGCTTTTTCAATTAATCCTTTTCGGTCAATATCAGCTCCAGTGAATGCACCTTTCTTATGACCAAATAGAGTGTCAGAAAAAAAGTTATCATCAACTCCCGCCACATTTACCGGGACCAATTCTCCCTTTCTTCCGCTTACTTTATGAATTGCTTTTGCAAAAAGTTCCTTTCCTGTTCCAGTTTCCCCTGTTATTAAAATAGGCAAAGGAGTAGTTGCAATGGCTTCAATGTATTTAAAAATCGATTTGATGGTATCGCAGCGTGTAATAATTTCTTCAAAAGCTTCCGGGTGGTTAATATTGTTTTGAAACAATGATTGTTTTAATAGCTCATTTTCATTTTTAATTTCTGATAACTCCAATCCGCGTTTAATTGAAGTAACCAGGCGCGTGTTATTAACAGGCTTTACAATATAATCAAAGGCCCCTTCCTTCATACAATATACTGCGCTTTCAACATCATTAACTGCTGTAATAACAATTACTGGGATTTCAGGGTATTTATGAACTATGCCTGGCAATAAATCAAGGCCTGAAATATTTGGCATGTTTATATCCAGCACAACTAATGAATATTCTTTCTTTGCAAGTAAATCCAGAACCAAATTGCTGTCATTACATGTTTCGATATTATTTATATGGTTTGAAGTTAAAGTTAATTCAGCGCTGAGTAAAAAATGCTTTTCATCATCAACAAGTAAAATTGGTTTCGAAGGAATTAAAATTTGATTCATTTTATCATCTCGTATATTTTTAATTATCCGTTAAAGGGAAAGAGACCCTTGCCATAGTTCCTTTGCCGGGTTCGCTTTTTAGTAGTAATTTTCCGCCATGACTTTCAATTATATTATGAGAAACCGATAAACCCAATCCGCTCCCGCCCAGATTTCTTTTTGTAGTGAAAAACGGATTAAGAATATACTTTAAATCGCTTTTCTTTATCCCGATTCCCTGGTCTTCCACTTTTATTCTTACTTTTCCCCTTTCAGGATTATAATAAGTACTAACTTTAATTGAATCATCAAGGCTATTCAGAGATTGGCAGGCATTAGTAATTAAATTTATTACCACTTGTTCAAGCTGCTGCATATTCCCTTTTATTTCCGGGATGTTTTTTCCGTACTCTACGGAAAAATTATTTGTCGATTTTTTAATAAGGTTATTAGTTATAGTGATTGCCATTTCAACAACTTTGTTTATTGAAACAGATTCAGTTAAATCTCCGCTGTCTATTCTCGAATATTCGGTTAAGCTTTTAGTAATATTTTGTATTCGTTCCGAGCCTTTAAAAATTCCATCCAATGATTGCGCAATCTTTTCCTTTGAAGTGCTGTATAACATTCCGGCTATTACAAAATCCCCGTTTTGTTTATAATATTCATCCAATATTGGCATAACGTCCTTCCAAATATTTGAGAACAATTGAATATTAAGAAGAATAAAATTATTAGGGTTATTAATTTCATGTGCAATGCCCGAAACTAAAATTCCCAGTGAAGCTAATTTATCAGCCTGCATTAACTGCCTGTTTTTTACTGCTGATGCTATTTCAGCTTTCTTTAATTCGGTTATATCGTTAATTAAACCATCATAAGCTATTGGCTTTCCGTTTTCATCTTTTGTAATTACAATTTTATTTTTAACCCATCGAATTGTTCCGTCACGGTGAATGATGCGGTGTTCAATTGGGCTTATTTCTTCACCGGCAAGAGCAAGCTGAGCTTGTTTTAAAACTTTTTCTTTATCTTTTTTATGTACCATTCGGTACCATAAGTCCGGATCTTTTTGATAATCTTCAAAAGTATAGCCGGTAACTGATACACACCCTGGCCCATGTATGGTTTCAGTTGGCTCACCGTCTTTTATTATTACAGTGTAAATATAATCTGTTAAATAATTGATTAAATTTTTATACCTATCAGCAGCATTCATAAATTGATATTCTTTTAGATTTTCGGGATAATTTTGATTCTTATCCATAATAATTAAATTGATTTCTTTTGAATGACCAAATCATAGTGATTAGACTTTTAAATTTCAATGTTGCCTATTAATAATATTTTCACTTCAAAGCTTTGTTAAAGTGAATAATTAAAAAATATTATGATATTAATTTACTTTTATTAATTTAGTTTTGATTATTAGAATTCAGATTTAAATATGGGAAGTTGAAATGAAAAAATTAATATATTTTATTCTTTTTGTGGCCGCAGCAGTATTTGTCTACCTAAAAGTTAAACCTGAAAACCTCATCGATATTAAAGATAACATTGTAACTACAAAAGAAAATAATTTTGACGTTGATGTACCATCAGCTACACCTATGTATAAGGCTCAAGTTACCGGTACAGCAAAAAATACAAGTGACATGATTTTAAATAATATTTCAATTGAATATAATGTCGGTGGGAAAATAATAACAGCTAATATTAGTCAAATTTCTCCTGGAGAAGAGGCTGAATTTTCAACAGAAAAAATAATAGTCAGGTCTTATAATCCATATTACAAAATGGATAAAGTTAATTATGAAAAAGCTGTAGCCCCGGAAGATAATCCTTGAAAGTAAATTAAGGAACCGGGCACTTACCCAAACTCATTTGCCAGATAAAGGAACCGACAACTAAAATAAAAACTATTATTGAAATTATTACTCTATACTTTTTCATGATTATTTTTCTTTTTCAAATTTGCTGAAAGCAGCACCACAATTCGGACATTTATAATGTTCTTCTAAAATTCCATCAAATGCTTTATCATAATATTTTAAATTTTCTTCTGAAACATCTGTTATAATTTTATCAGCATGATGATTCATTTCGTTACCACATTTTGAACATTTAACTTTCTTGTTAGTTTCTTCCATTATTGACTCTTATTGTGAAATGTTTTCTCTTCCATATCGAAGTGTTTTTGACATCCAGATAAGTTCATTTAGAAATTTATCAAGTCTTTTATAATAATTACTATCAGTAATTTTTCCATCAGAATCAAAAATTTGTCCTACTTTGCTGAAATTCATATCCCAGAAAATTGTAACTAATCCAACTTCACGCATAACCGGTAGAAGATTTTCAATTACTCTTGTTCCGCCAAATGAACCGGCAGACACACCGCAAATTCCAACCGCCTTATGTATATACTCTTTTAAATTGGAATCAATCAAATGTTTTAACAATCCCGGGTAACCATGGTTGTATTCAGGAGCAACTATTATTAAACCATCTGCCTTATCAACAACTTCAGAAAAGTAGCTATTTTTTATTTGTTCACCTGCGTCATCCACCGCTAAATTAATTTTAAGCACATCAATCAATTCTGTTTCAACACCAGACTTTTTCATTGTTTCTTCATAAACAAATTTTCCAACGTTTTCGCTTAATCTTCCTTTTCTTGTTGTTCCTATTATTACAGGAATAAAAATATTTTGTTCCATAATGTTTGTTAAAATTATACAGGAAATAAATTTGTATTAAGATAAGTAAAATAAAATTCACTATCGATACAAAATCAAATAGTGAATTATTTTTATAATAAGGGAAAGAAAATAATTATTCAAAGGAAAAATTATTTCAATAATTATTTTTATCTAAGAGATAAGTTAGACTATTATTGAAACTGCTTTAATTGTAATCGGCTATTTCCGAATCCTGTTCTTGGTTTTCTACTTCAAGCGGATTTAAATATGTATAGCTTTCTATCAAAGCACGAACTAATTCTTCAATCTTAAACGGCTTTACGATGTAATCATCCATTCCCGCTTCCATATACCTGTCGCGGTCAGATTTCATTGCATTTGCCGTCATTGCAACTATCCTTGGCTGCCTTTTAGGGGGAAGGGTACGGCGAATTTCTATTGTTGCTTGTTCACCATCTAGTTCAGGCATTTGGACATCCATTAATATCACATTATAGTCCTGCCGTTTCAAGGCGTCTATAACTTCCAGGCCGTTAAATGCAATATCAGCCCGGTAACCAAGTTTTTCTAAAATTCTAAGTGCTACTTTCTGGTTAACGGTGTTATCTTCCGCTAAAAGAATTGTAAGCGGATATTGCTTTCCAATTGTGCTGTCAAATTTCATGGATTTAATATCGCGCTGCTTTTTAACAAACGCTTTATTTTTCTTAAGTACTGTTGTTAGTGCATTACAAAGTTGCGAGAATTTTATGGGCTTTGTGAGAGTTGCGGCAAAAATAGAAAAATCCCAATCCTTTTCAAGATGATAGCCATATGAAGATAATAAGATAAGAGGAAGTGATTTTCTTTTTTCAATCTTACGGATTTCTTCAGCAAGCATCACTCCATCCATTTCAGGCATCTGGTAATCCAAAATAGCTAGATCAAACTCATGACTTCCATTTAATAATTTCAATGCTTCGGGACCAGAATCAACACCAACAGCAGACATTTGCAGTGAAGATGCTTGTTGAATTAAAATATTTCTGTTTGTTAGATTATCATCTACTATCAAAACGCGTTTTCCAATTAAAGCAGATAAGTCGGTTCTTATTTCGCTTTCAATTGATAATTCAGTATTTATAGTGAAATGGAATGTAGAACCTTCACCAGGCACACCTGAACTTACGAACCACATAGTTCCTCCCATTAGTTCACATAAACGTTTACTAATTGCTAAGCCGAGACCTGTTCCACCAAATTTTCGTGTAGTAGAGGCATCTACCTGGGAAAAAGATTGAAACAAACGGTTTTGACGGTCTTTGGGAATCCCTAGTCCTGTATCTCTTACTGCAAAATGAAGCTGATATGAATAATGATCCTTTAATTGCCCGGAAACACTAATAACAACTTCACCTTCTTCTGTAAATTTAATTGAGTTACTAAGAAGGTTAATTAATATTTGACGTAAACGTACCTGGTCACCAACAACATTTGTAGACAAGCCTTCATCAAAAGAATATGCTAGCTCAAGATTTTTATCCGAGGCTTTTGAAGCTACTAATTCGAGAGCTTCTTCAACACAATTTCTTACATCAAAAGGTTGTTTTTCCAGTTCAATTTTTTGAGCTTCGATTTTAGAAAAATCCAAAATATCATTTATTAGTGAAAGTAGAATATCGCTGCTGTTTAGAATTGTTTCTGTAAAATCCCGCTGTTCTTCATTTAATGAAGTATCCAGAAGCAGTCCTGTCATTCCAATAACCGCATTTAATGGAGTACGGATTTCATGGCTCATGTTTGCAAGGAATTGACTTTTAATTTTGTTTGCTTTTTTTATTTCCTTATTGGTTTGTTCTAATTCACTGTAGGTTTGTTTTAAAGCTTCTTCGGCTGCTTTTCGGTTAGTGATATCGTGTCCAACACCTAAAATACCTTTTACTTTTCCTTCACTGTCTTTTAGAGGAATTCTACTTAGAAGGTACCATCTTTTTTCTTTATTGGTTTTATGATACATAATTTGTTCAACTTCAAATGAAGCCTCACCTGATACAATTACTTCCAATTCTTCTTTAAATAATTCTTCCGCCTGTTCTGGAGGATAAAAATCCATAATAGTTTTACCAAGTACCTTTTGCTGATCTTTTACTCCTATAAATTCAAGGTGGGCTTTATTATTTAAAATGTATCTTCCTCTTAAATCTTTAAAGAAAATTAAATCGGGCAGATTATCTATTAATGTTCTTAACTGGTTTCTCTCATTCTGCAGGTTTTCTTGAGCAATTTTTTGCTGCGTAATATCCCGGCTTATGCCAATGATTCCAACAACTTTATTGTCTTTGTGCAAAGGAACTCTGCTCGTTAAATGCCAGATTTTTTCACCTGTATCTTTATGAACTGCTCCTTCTTCCTTATTCAATATAGACTGGCCGGTATGAATGATTCTCATCTCATCCTGAAAATAAGTTTCTGCTAAATCATAAGGATTAAAATCAAAGGCAGTTTTGCCCAAAACATCTTCCTGTTTATTGGAACCAAGTGATCTAAGATGTGCCTGATTATTAAGAACAAATCTAGCTTTATTATCTATGAAGTATATCAAGTCTGGTAAATTATCAATCAAAGTTCTTAAAAAATTTCTTTCATCTTTAAGATCTTCTTCAAAACATTTTTGTTCTGTTATGTCCCTTCCGATTCCAATAAGACCAATAATATCTCCATTTTCATCTCTTAGAGGAAGCTTAGAGGTGAGAAGCCATTGTTTATTACCATCTTTATCCATAAAAAATTCTTCTCTATTCAAAACAGGTTTGCCGCTTTTTATTACTGCTTGGTCATCAGCATAAAATCCTTCTGCAATTTCTTTAGGATAGAAGTCAAAATCAGTTTTCCCTATAAGGTCGGTTTCAGAATCAACTCCACTATTATGAACATCGGCTGTGTTAGCAACAGTTTTGCGGCAATTGATATCTTTAACATAAATACCATCAGGTAAATTATTAATTAAAGTTCTAAGTAAGATTCTTTCTTTTTGAAGTGCTTCCTCAGCTTGTTTCTTTTCAGTAATATTTCTGCCGATTCCTATCAATCCTATTATATTTCCATTATCATCTTTTAATGGAAGTTTTGAAGTATGCAGCCAATGACGCATTCCATTTTTATCAATAAAAGATTCTTCCCTATTCAAAACAGGGTTGCCGGTATTAATAACTGAACAATCATTAGCGTAAAAACCCTGCGCAGTTTCTTTAGTGAAAAAGTCGAAATCAGTTTTACCTAAAGCTTCTTCTTCCGAATCACATCCCATATTATTTAAATCGGCCAAATTGGCTATTATTTTTCTGCCTTCATTATCTTTTGCAAAAATTGCATCAGGTATATTATTAATTAAGGTTCTTAATAAAATTCTTTCTTGCTCTAGTTTTTCTTCTTTTTTCTTTTTCTCAGTTATATCCTCATAATAGCATAAAACTCCTACTAACTTTCCTTCTTCATCATGGAGAGGGAATTTACTCATTCTTAACCAGGATTTTGTTCCATCAAATTTGTCCGTCTGAACTTCGAAATTCACCTTAGGAGAGTTATTCTCAACTACAAATATGTCATCATCCCAGTATAAATTACCTATTTTTTCTAAATTTAACTCATTATCAGATCTACCAATAATTTCATCAGGATGGTTTAAATTTATATCTTCAGCAAACTTTTTATTGCACCCCATGGTAGATTTGATTTACATCTTTCCAATAAAACGCTTGTTGAAGTGAATCCATAATTACTAACTGAGATTTACTTAACTGAAAAACTTGGTTTTTTGTTTTTTTCCCCTCTTTTTCATCATTTTCCTGTATGATAATTCGCTGACGTAATTCTGAGATTTCCTCAAGGAGTTGTTCTTTAGTTTTATTGATATCTTCCATAAATCTCTCTCAAATACTCGACAATATTTATATTTTTACTATATTATCGATGAATTTTTTTTAAAGTAAACACTCTCACTTAAACAATTATAATGCCATCTGCCAGTCTAAGCTTTTTAATTTTAAAGAATTAGGTAACTTCAAATAAAATATAGTTATTAACTTTACCGTGATTTATTCAAGTGGTTCAATTTTTATTTAACCGATTTAACAGAATGATAAATTTTACTTGACTTAAATAATCTCACATTGTATTTTGATTCCGGTTCGCTTTCCTTTTCTGAAGCAAAGACTTTCAGTTTTGTTGATTGAACTTAGTAGATTACAATTTGAAAATTTTTATATAGAAAAAATATTTAAGTAGAAAGTTTTTTGATCACAATTTCTTTTCTTGTTTGCCCGGTTCGAAAATAAGTTTTAAAGTTTAGTTTATTTCCACTGCTATAAGTATAAGTAATTATTCTTTTTTATTATTAGTTAGTTGTTGTTATAACAACCCTGAATATTATTTTAAAAGTTAAGAGGATAAATGGAAAGCATACCTAAAAATACTATTTCAAGTACCCGAAAAACTCCGGATTTTATTGAGAGAAAAACCTGGGAAAATGTAATTGCCAATCAAAAAGTTTCTCCATTAAGATATTACAAGCCAACTTCATTAGAAGAACTTGTTCAAATAATCAAAATAGCCGAACAGGATAATTGCAAAGTTAGAGCCGTTGCATCAGGCCATTCGTTTTCAGAGATACTGCAGACAACAGATTATCTTATTGATTGCCATGGAATGAATAAGTTAATCGATCTTGATAAAAGTATTCTAAAATCTGATGAAGAGATTAAGAAGTTAGGCCTTGATCCAAATCTGCTGGTTCATGCTGAAAACGGAATTACTATTAGAGATTTAAATCAACTGCTTGATCAAAAAAAATTAGCTTTATACAACATGGGCGGCTTTGATGCACAGACTATTGCCGGAGTTATATCAACTGCAACTCACGGAACCGGAATTGGATTAGGTGCAATATCAGACCAAGCCGTTTCATTAGTTATGGTTGGAGAAGGCGGAATTATTTATAGAATTGAACCTTCAAACGGAATTACAGATCCAGAAAAATATAAAGCAAAATATCCTGAAAATAAATTAATACAGGATGATGATTGGTATAATGCTGTTTCAGTCAGCTTTGGAAATATGGGAGTTATTTATTCAGCAATTTTAAAAGTATTGCCTGCATATTATTTAAAAGAAGAACGGCTTGGCAAAGTACATGAAACATCATGGGAAGATGTTAAAGTAATGCTGAAAGATCATAGTAATATTTCAAGTAACCGTCATTTTGAAGTTTGGATAAATCCTTATAAAATAAAAGGCACTCACAGATGCTTAATTACCAGGAGAAATATTTTTACCGGAAACATAACTAAACTTCCTGTCGGCAGCAGAATGCGGCATTGGTTTATCGAATTAATAATTCCTTACATTGAATTCTTTATACGAATGGCTTTTAAATATCTATATAAGCTTTCTCCATATTTTATTAACACCAGCATGAAGCAAGTGATTGATTATGACGGATATGTAGACAAAAGTTTTCATGTTCTTCATCTTGGCAATGCAAATTATGTAAAAGGATTTTCATCCGAATTTGCCATATCATTAAAAGATGATTTGTTCATCAAAGCCGCAGATAAAATTATTGAACTTGCTGAAAAAGATAAAAATGACGGACAGATTTATCATTCAGCTCCTATTTCACTGCGCTTCGTAAAGCAAACCAATTCTTTTCTAGCAATGAATCAGGGTGAAGATAAATGTATGATCGAAGTGCCTTGCTTAGTAGGAACGTACGGTACCTTTCAGTTGTTAGAAAGAATTGAAGATGAGCTTCTTAAGCTTAGGTGCAATTAGGCCGCACTGGGGACAGTATAATCATTTGGATGCAGAAACTGTAAAATCACTTTACCCTGAATTACCAAAATGGAAAAAGATTTATAACATCCTTAATAAAAAAGGCACCTTTGAAAATGTATTTACGGATAGATGTGAATTTAAAGATTAGAAAATTTTAATTAATTAATTTAAGATGGATATCATGAACACCACACAACAAGAAAAAGTCTATAAAAATTTTCTTCTAATACTTTCTATAATTTTTTTATTGTGCTTCATTCTAACCGTATACTTTTATCATAATTACTTCTAAGCAAGAGAGGCTGCTTCTTTTGTTTACACCGCCATTGTTTTTTCTGCTATTCATCTTAAGTAAAACCGCTTCTTCCGGAATTAGGAATAATAATATCTTTTCTGATATGCTGCTATTTTCCTTCTTTATAATTTCAATCTATTCCCTAATACGAGTTATTATTTCAGGGGCACATTCACACATAGATTCAAATTATCTTAACGTTTTTTATCGTTTCAACATTATTATTTGTTGTCTCCGTAATATTATGGAGAAAGTCAGTTATAAGCAGATTTGAATTGAAGTCGCTTTCACCAACACAAGCACTTTCATATAGAGCTTTGGCAGAAGTAGTGATAGAAGATTACAAAGCAGAAGGATATTCATTTGATACTATTGTTAAAGACTTTGATAAATATTTATCTATCTTTAATTCTGCACAAAAACTAAATGCCCAAATGGTTTACTTTGCTCTTCAATACTTACCGATTATCTTTTTAAATCCACCCTTGACCTGGATGGGAGTTGAAGAAAGAAAAGAATTTATCAAGAAAAGATTCTATAATGCTAAAGGTCTTTTATTAACAATAATGAGAAGCGGTAAGCAGTTAGTATATTTTATCTATTACGGTAACAAGCCCAGCTTTAAATCAACAGGCTATGTAATGTTTGAAGATAGAGAAAGATATACAAAACTACCCAAACAACCTGATCCCCAACCGCTTGAAGTTAGATATATTAATTCTGATCAAGAAATTCAAACAGATATTTGCGTAATTGGATCCGGTGCTGCAGGAGCTGTTGCTGCTTATAACCTAGCAAAAAACACCGGGAAAAAAGTTACCATTTTGGAAAAGGGAAAATATCATATCCCTAAAAATGATTTTACTAATATTGAGCCCGAAATGATTGGAATGCTTTATAGAGACGGAGCTTTGGAATTAACTCAAGATTTTGATCTTGCAATACTTCAAGGAAATTGTGTCGGTGGTTCAACTGTAATTAATAATGCAATATGTTTTAGAACTCCGGATTTTGTTATTGAAAATTGGGAGAAGCTTGGTACTCATTTAGATCCGGATAAGCTTACAAATTATTTCAAAACAGTCGAACAAACTATAGGCAATGTATCTTTAGTAAGAAATCCTCCCATTACAAACGAAGGAGCAAACAGATTTTACAAAGGTGCTGATTCATTGGGATTAAAGCCGGAATGGTTTGAAACCAATTTTGGTACATGCGGCGGAAGCGGATATTGCAATATCGGCTGCAAATATGACAGAAAGCTCTCTATGCTTTTAAATTATTTACCTATGGCTCAAAAAGAAGGAACTGAGATAATTGCAGATTGTGAAGTATTAAAAATTCAATCAAGCGGCAACAAAGCCGAAAAGATAGTTTGTCAAAATTCTTCTGGAGATAAATTCACTGTATCAGCTAAACAAATTGTTGTCGCTGCCGGAGCAATTGCTTCGAGTGCAATACTTTTAAAAAGCGGCATCAAAAGAAATGTAGGGACGAGGTTATCTTTTAATATTACAACACCTATGATGGCAGAATTTCCAGATGAAGTAAAATCATACGATGGCGTGCAAATGTGCTGTTATATAAAAGGAGATGGATATTTGGTTGAAACAACTTTTAATCCTCCCGGTACTTCAGCATTAATAATGCAGGGCTGGTTCGAAAAACTAAATGAAAGAATGAAAAGTTATACTCATTATGCAACCGCCGCCCCTGTTGTAGGAAGCGAACCTAATGGAAAGATAAAATTAGATTTATTCGGCAAAACTACTGTTGATTATAAAATGACTGACAATGATTTTAAAAAACTTAAAGAAGGAATGAAAGCACTCTGCAGAGTATTTTTAGCTGCCGGCGCTGACTGTGTACTTCCATCTTCTTATGATGAACTATTGGTTAGATCAGAAAGTGACTTATCAAAAATAGATAATCAAGTAAAAATACCGGAAGATATAAGCCTTAGTACAGCTCATCCTCAAGGCGGAACTCCAATGTCAAATAACAAAGACATTGGCGCTTTAGATAATAACTTTAGAGTTTATGACTTTAATAACCTATATGTGGTTGACGCAAGTGTTTTTCCTACTGGTGTATTTGTTAATCCGCAATTAAGCATAATGGGAATTTCAAATTATGCTGCAGATATTATTTCATCAAACATATGATAATTATGAATACAGCAACTAGAAAAAATTATGATATCCCCGTAAAAACATTCGATGGAAAAGATTTTACGATAAGAGCAGTAAGATTAATTAATGAGAACAAATTACCTCTTATACTTTGGGAAGGATTTTACCAGAACGGGCTTTTTTATGATTTGATGAAAAACGAAGGAAGTATCGCAGAATATCTATTCAATAATGACTACGATGTTTGGATTATTGATTCTCGGGGTAACGGCGGCTCAACCGGTACAAACTTTTCAACAAGTATGGATGACTTTGCAGCTTTTGATATTCCTGCAGTAATTTATTTTGTAGCAGATGCAACTCACATGAAACCCATTTATATTGGCCACAGTCAAGGCGGCAACACAGCATTAATAAGTATGATGGGGACTTGCAGAACACCGGAAGGCTCAGTATATCTTTCTGATGAAGAAGCGTTAAAACGTCAATCTGCTTTAAGAGCATTAGTAACAGTTGGCAGTTATCTTGATTTTACTTTTAGTAAACCTTCTTCTCTGCAAAACTTTGTTAAAACTGGAGTAACTTTAAAATTATTTGGAAAAACATTTAAGATTATCAGCTCATCTTCTCTTTTAAATTTATTAAGTATTCTTAAAAGACTCCCTGTCCCGGTCCCAATGAAGCTAAGACAAAAAATGATAGACAGTACCTTATTAAAAATATTATTATTCCCTCTTACAATAATTTTAAATATAATTTCAACTATGAATACCTGGGAATTTTTATATCACATTCCGAACGTATCTAAAGAAGCACAAAAAAGAATTTTTTATTGTACTATGCAGGCAACTTTTTGGGGTATACTTGCTCAGTATCAGAGAGCGGTACTAAATCAAAAAATGACTTCGCTAGATGGAAACGTAAATTATTCCGAGAACTATCATAAAATTAATTTACCTATTTCAGTTGTGACTATGGAATTTGATACATTGGCTGATCCTGAAGAAACTAAAAATGTAATGTTCCCAAAACTATCAAGTCAGCAAAAGTTTTATACTGAATGGAAGGGGCAAGGCCATGAGGACTTTGTAATGAACCCAAATTATTTTCATCAATTAGTTGATGCTATAAAGATACTGAATGTATGATTTTTCACTCTGTGACTTTGTACTTTTGTGGTTAACTTTTCTTGTAAATAATTTTACCACGGAGACACAACGTATATCTTATAAGTCAATCTACAATCACTCTTGGAATATTATGATTTAATCTCGTCAGCAATTCATAATCAAGCTGGTTACTAAGTTCGCTGAATGATGCTACTGAAATCGATAAATCCCCTTGGGTTCCGATTAGAACAGCTTCATCTCCTTTTTTAATTTCCGGATTATCTGTAATATCCACTGTCATAAGATTCATATTAACAATCCCAATAACTCCAAACCTGTTTCCATGAATCAATACTCTTCCTTGATTACTTAATCTTCTGCTGAATCCATGTGAATAGCCCACAGGTATAGTTGCAATCTTCATATCCCTTTGCGCAAGGTATGAAGTTCCGTAGCCAATAAACTCTCCTGTCTTTACACTTTTTGTGCTCATCACATGACTCTTCCATCGAATAATCCTATGAAGCGGATCTGCTTTGTCTTCTTTATTATTAATATGGCTGATAAAAGTTTCCCGGCTTGACCAAAACCCATATTGCATTATCCCAATTCGCACCATATCCATTCTTGATTTCGGATATCTCATGGCAGCTGCAGAACAGGCTGCGTGACGTAATTTCGGTTTTATTCCATTAGCAATAAATGTATTATAAATTTTATTATAAGTCTTCAACTGTATTTGAATTCTTACGTAGTTGGCTATACTTTCAGCACCGGCAAAGTGAGTGCATAAGCCCTCTATATTTAGCACGCTCAGATTATCTTTTAAAATCTTAAATAAATGATTAAGATCTTCAGCAGCAAAACCTGTACGGTTCATACCCGTTTCAATTTCAATATGAATTATTGCTTTGCGTTTTAATTTTACTGCATACTCAATTGCTTTATTCAACCGATCAAAATCAAATACATAAAATTCTATCCCAGCATTTATTGCCCATTCAATTTGTTCATCTTCTACCATCCCCATTATCATTATTGTTGATTTTTCATTTGCACATTTAAATACCTCTAAAGCTTCATCTGCACTATAAACAGAAAAATGATCCATGCCGCATTCTTCCGCAATTGGAATTAATTCTTTTATACCGTGCCCATAAGCATTTCCTTTAACAACTGAAGAAATTTTTACGTTCACACCAATTTCTTTTTTCAGAAAGTTAATATTATTCTTAAGGGATGATTTACTTAACTCTATTATAGATGTGTTAAACATTTAGTATACTTTTATTAATTACCCAGAATAATATTTGCTTCTTAGATTAATTCTTTCATAATTGAATAAAACAATTTAACGGATGGTTCAATTATTTCATCCGGGAAATCATAATCGGGATTATGTAAATCTTGATGATCTTCTCCTGAACCAATTCCAAATAATGCGCCCTTATACGTATTCAAGAAATGCCCAAAATCTTCCGACCATCTAAAAGGCTTTTCAATTTCTATAACATTTAAATTTAATTTTTCCGAACATCCTTTTACAAGTGAGACGCACTCATCATTATTGATTGAAGAAGGAAATTCTTCCGTCCACTCGATAGTATATTTTAGTCCATACTTTTCCGATTCTTCTTTCACAATTTTTTCACATTCATTCAGTAATATAATTGCATATCTTCATCGTGGTAAGATCTAAGAGTAGCCATTATCTCAGCATAACCGGGAGTTGTACCAAAAGCAACATCACCAATTCTTACATGAATAATTGTAATCAAGCTGAACTGATTTAGTTTATTAATTTCTTTTGTGATTAAAGGCAGCTTTTGAATAATAGAAGCAACTGCCGGAGTTGGAGTAATTCCATTTTCTGGTTCGGAAGCATGTGAAGTTTTACCGAGTAATTTTATAATTATTCCTTTTGAAGCAGAAGCAAAAGTTCCGTTTTTTATTATAACTGATCCGGCTGGATATCCCGGAAGATTATGCAAAGCAAAAACGTAATCCAGTTTTATTTTTTCGAACTTTTTATCTTTCATTACTTTTGCCGCACCTTCTCCAGTTTCTTCTGCTGGCTGGAAGAGCAAAACTACTTTTCCTTTTTTGGGTTTTTTGTTTTTAAATAATGAAGCAAGTCCGCATAAGATAGTCATGTGCCCATCATGCCCGCACTTATGTGAAACATTTTCAACAGCAGACTTATATTCAAATTCATTTTGTTCCGAAATAGGAAGTGCATCTAATTCACTTCTAAATAGAATTGTCTTGCCTTTTTCTTTTCCGATGAATATAAATGCTATCCCGTTTCCGGCAATATTTGTTATTATCTCATCGGGATTAAATTGTGTGATAAAGTTTTTTATCCTTTCAGAAGTGTTTTTTTCTTTGCTTGCTAATTCCGGGTTACGGTGGAGTTCTTTTCTTAGCTTTATTAACTCATCAATATTTAAACCTTTCACTATTCTCCTTCTTCAATCAGTTCAAATTCTTCAGCAGAAGTAAAATAAGACATCAAAATAAAAGTAACCGCTGAAGTGGTTATTCCAAAAATATTTGGATCTAAACCGAAAGGCAAAGGAAGCTTAATTATTATTAAAACTATAGTAGTAAATCCTCCAAGCAGCATGGATGTAATTGCAGCTTTTGAATTTCGATTATCAAAAAATAATGCTGCTATTAGCGGGACAAACAGGCCAGATACCATAAATGCATAAGAGTATAGCATAAGCTGAAGTACATTCTGCATAGCAGTTGCAATTAAAAGAGCAAAAAGCCCGAGAAGCAAGGTTGATATTTGAGAGATTCTTAAAAACTTTTTGTGATTAGAACCGACTGGAAAAATTTTATCATAAAGATCAGAAACAAAATTTCCCGATGCAGCCATAAGACAGCTATCTGCCGTAGACATGATTGCTGAGAAATATGCAGACATCATTATTCCCATCAATCCCACCGGAAGAATTGTTCTTAACAACATCGGTAATCCCATTTCAGGGTCCATTGAGGCAATATTACTGAAATCCAAGATATGCAAAGGTTCCATTATCAGCAGCAACTCTTCCGAACATTCCAAGCAGAACTCCCATCAAAGCCATCAAAGGCCATTCAAAAATGCCAGCAACAAACCAGGCACGCTTTGCAGTTTTTTCATCTTTGCAGGCATATATTCTTTGATACAAAGTCATACCTACAAACCAGATTGGAATTATTGTAACCGCCCAATTAACAAGCGTCTGCCATGAAACATTGGTGAAGGAAAAAAATTCAGGTGGAACTGACTTGGCTATTTCTGTATAACCGCCAAGAGCAAAATAAGTAAAAGGAATTCCGACAAAAATTAATCCGCCCATTAATATAATCCATTGAACCGTGTCTGTATAGATAACGGCTTTTATCCCACCAAGCGCCGTGTAGCCAATAATTACTATTCCCATAATCCAAAGAGCAGTATTCAAATTCAGACCGACGAATGAAGCAGAAGCAAGTTTTGCTCCAGCCAATATTTGCGAGCTTGTGAATCCCAAATAACCGATTGCAGAAATTATTGCTGCTATGAATGCAACCTTTTTATTATAGAGTGATTCAAAAATTTGTGGAAAGGTTAAAAGGTTTCTAAAATTTTCAAGCTTATGGACTTTAGGAATTAATGTAACAGCACTTATCCAGGCCCCAATCAATCCTGTAAATAGCATCCATGATCCTGATAAGCCTATCATAAATCCAAGTCCGCCTAAGCCAATTGAAAAACCTCCTCCTACATCTGTAGCAACAACGGAAAGGCCGACATGAAGACTCCCCATTTCTCTGCCGCCAACATAATAATCATCGGCAGTTTCATTTTTATTCATGAAGAAAAAACCAATGCCGAGCATTGATACCATGTAAATAAAAAATATGAGGATATCTACAAAATGCATTAACCTTCCTTATTTTTTAAATAAATTCAAAACACAACTCACCTTAATGAAAGTGAGTAATATTAATTATTCTTATTATATAAACTGTCAGTCTGAGCTTGTCGAAGACTGATTTATTTCACACTTCAACAGGCTCAATGTGACAGGCCGTTATAATTTAATCTCAATAGAGTATTTTAAATAATTATTTTTGACATATATCGTGAATTCATTAGTCTTGCTATTGAAGTATAGTTCGGACGGAAATGAATTTGCCCTCCCATTTTATATCCGTTTTCATTATTACCGACATCATAAACCGTCATATCTGATGTTGTTCCCACAAAATCAATTTTATTATCTTTAGGAAAGATATTATTTACATCTACATCAAGCTGTCCGAAGTCAACTATACACCGATAAGACTCTTTATTTTTATTTTCATCAAACTCTGCAGTATGCCCAATGTTACCCTCGCCTATTACTCCATCCGGGACAGCTTCCTTTTTTGAAATCTCAAGTATCTCTGCTGAAAATTCAATTGTGTCTGGTTGAGAGGTCACGGAATTGTTTGCCATCTAAAGGAGAAACACCGAGTAAAGCTGCTTCACCAACTCTAAAATGATTAACTGCGGTTGGAACTTTTTTTCTATCAATTAAAGGAAGAGTAATTGAAGTACCGCCCGAAACTAAATTAAGGTTGGTTCCAAATTTTGCATCAATAAGATTTTTATAAAGACTTAATTGTATCAACTTATCAAAAGTCGGTTCAACTCCATACATGCATCCAAGATTGGTTCCTATACCTATTATATCTATATTTTTTAAATTAAATATTTTTTCATAGAAGCGTAAAATGTCATCTCTAACAATACCTTCCCGGAGTTCCCCCATTTCTATCATTACAATTATTCTATGTTTCTTGCCGTATTTTTCTGCTTCCAGATTCAATTTTTCAATAGTGCTTAACGAAGAGTTTAACGAAATATCACAATATTTAATTATGCTTGATACAAGTTTTGGTGCGGGTGGTTTAATATACATTGTGACCAGGTCAGGCTTAATTTCCTTAATAGCTTTGAGATTTGTTAACCTGGAATCGCCAAGTGAATGAATATTTTTTATTTCAGGATTAAAAAGAATTTTTTCAAGTGCCGGCTTGTTACCGCAAAGCATTTTTGTAACAAGCGTCCATTTTATATTATTTGATGAAAGGTACTTGTTTAACTTTTTAATATTTCCAAGGATTTTATCTGTGTTGATTGTTAAAGTAGCCATTTCTCTACCCCTTTTTTATTAAACGCATTTCTGCATACTTGGTTGTAAAGCCAAGCCGTTCATATAATCTCTTTGCCGGGTTATCGTATTCTACATGAAGTGCTACATTTCCTTCAGCAATGTCAATCGCTTTATTGCAAATTTCTTTGCCGTATCCTTTTCCTCTTACATTTCCATCAACGGCAACATAAACCAAAATGTTTTCGGGAATATATCCTTCCATCCCGGTTTTGTTCATTATAAGTTCACCAATTAATTTACCTTCATCATATGCAGCAAGAAGAAAGCCTCCCTTTCCTTCGGATTCTGAAAAAGCGTAATCAATTGATTTTGAAATTGCGTCTTTGGTATCACCGAAGCGTTCCAGATGTACAAATAAAAAATCTATAAACTTATTTCGTGAAAGATCAGAAGGAAAATCCGATTCTTTCCTAATTACTTTAAATTCTAACATTTATTCCTCTCTCGTAATAATCAATTCTTATAATTTTCTTTTTTATTAAAAAACATGGTTCACCCTATACAGCACTTTGCCGTTTAAACCTACTTTATTGAATTATTAAGGGACAATTGAGGCCATTTTGAGGGATTTTTTCAGTTGTTTTTTAGAACAATGTTTTTGCAAAATAACATTTTTTTGAAGAAATGCAAGTTATGGGGAGTAATTTAAGACCTTGAGGGTTCCCAAAAACCCTCAAGGCTAAAAATATTTTTATTTCATTAAAATCATCTTACCTGTATTCACATAATTTCCAGCCTGCATTCGATAAAAATATACCCCGCTTGCCAATGATGCAGCATCAAAAATTGTGTTATATTCTCCGGCGTTTCTTTGTCCATCTACAAGAGTCGCAATTTCCTTTCCTTCAATATCATAAACTTTAAGCTTTACATTATTATCCGTTGGAATGCTCCAATGAATTGTGGTTTGCGGGTTAAACGGATTTGGATAATTTTGTTCCAGTTTATATGCTAAAATCTTGCCCTTATCTTTTACATCAACAGTTGAGCTAACTAAAATGCTAACCGGAATTACCATGTTGCCGCCATTACTGTTCACAGTAATCTGTCCTTGATAATTACCCTCTGCAAGGCCCTGTGAATTAAATGTAACTTTAATATTCTGCTGGCTTCCTGACGGAATATTTCCGCTGACCGGAGTAATTGTCCATGGAGAAGCTTGGTCTGAAACATTAATTTGTCCCACAGCTTGATTAGTTGCTCCTTTATCATCTGTGACCGTTAATTTATAATTGTATTGTCCGGCTTGACTGTAGGAGTGAGTAGCATTGCTTTGATTACTTGTTGTATTATCGCCAAATTCCCACAAGTAACTATTAACTTGTCCATCGTTATCGTAAGAACCAGAACCATTAAACGATACTGATTCATTTATTTGAGCAGGGTTAGGCGAAACTTGCGCAACGGCAACTGGGGGTTGATTTGTTGTCCCTCCCCCGGAATTTCCAACTGCTCTTATTAACCAAGCACCATTTGCAGCAAGTGCATTTAAATTTGCCCAACCAGAAAAATAACCGCCAAAAGAAGGATCATAATATGCATAATAGCTTTGGTTTTGTACTTGACCATCATCATCATATCCAGCCGGAAACTGTAAGTTTGTATTTAAGCTGATTACAACAATTGAAAATGTATCTCCATTTTTAAATTTTAAATTATCTAAGACATTATTTGGGAATTGAAAATCATACCACTTGCCTGTGCTAGATACTTCAGTAGTAAAAGTTGTATCGACCAAAATTGTTCCAGTGCCCGAAACAACTGCAATTTCCATTGGATTAGTATTTGCAGTTTCAGTTTTCATAAAAAATCTAACCTGTTCAAGAGAAAAATCCTTTGTTAATTGAAAATCATTTCTCCAATAAAAATAAACTGTCCCGCCTAGTCCCAGGTAACCATCAGCAAAAGCATCTCCATCATCCAATACCAACTCATCTGCAGTAACTTTTAATGGAGAAGAAGCAGAATGATTTGTATTTAAATTTAACTGTGATTTAAATTTTTTGATTGTTTGAGCTTTTAAAATATTATTCATCATATAAGCAGGTGTTAGATTAATTTGGGGCGGTTTATTTTCAACTACATTACTATTTCCGCCGCTTGCACTAATATTAAATGATAGATCTGCACCCCCAGTGTTGCTAATTAAAAAGTTGGTTGATCTTGTTGAATTAGGAAGAACTTCTATATTCAACTGATTAACATTTAAATTTAAAGCTGCAGCACCCCCGCTACCGGAAGAACCGACAAAAGCTCCTCTTCCATGGGTCCCGGCAACAACTCTTCCGTCAGATTTTCTTGAGACCACATAACTCACCACAACATTCCCCATAACACTCTGGCCTTCCTGCACCCATGAAGTGCTGCTTCCATTTATTTGGGTTGTAGAAAACAAACCAATGCTGGTAGCAATAAAATATGTTTTCGGGCTGCCAGGTAAAATGCTTGCGGCTCTTAAGGATGGCCCCGGATTTTGTTCTGTGCCAGCTAAATTTCCTTCAATTGCGGTGTAGCTTTGGCCTCCATTTGTTGAATGGTATAAACCAACAATATTATAATTTGACATCACAACAATTATTTCATTTGCATCATCTGGATTAACCGCAATATGATGAACATACGCCCCTGCTGGTGCATCAGGTATTGAAATATCAACTGCACTGCTTGTAGAAGTGTTTGCATTTTGAAGTTTAAATATTTTAGGTTTTGTGGTGTTATCCCCGCTTTCAGCGAAATATAAAATATGAGCCGGCGAGGTAGATACCGCAATGGTTGTCTTATTTAAGCCTTGTGCTGCACTTAAGTTATCCAGCTTTGTCCAGCCAACATCTGTTTGATAAACGCCATCTGGAATACTGCTTAGCTGATTATTCCTCCAAATATCTGGACCTGCTAAATAATACATTACATCTTCATCAGCCGGATCAACAGTAAATGGATTAACAAATGTTTGATTTGCTGCATTTGAAGGTGTAATTGTACTATAATTATTGTTATCAAACAATCCTGGAATATTACCCGATTGATCATAATGGAGCCTCAATAAATTACCATTTTGAGTTTCCGCGTAAGCAAAATTAGAAGCTAAATATGAAAAAGTCCCGTCACCCAAGCTCACATCAACATGTGGCGTTGTTGTACTTCCATCAAATCGAAAAAAAGGAGTTCCATTATCCTGACATCCTCCCATTATTCTGTCATCATTTGCATCTTTTGAAATTGCGATTGTATAATATTGAGTTACGTCATAACCATTATTTTTATTTTCCCAGGGGAACAAACTGGTAAAAGATGTATTTGTAATATCAGTAGTATATGCCAAGCCTCCATCATTTCCCCACCACATTTTTTTGGGATTTGTCGGATCAAATGAAAAGGAATGAATATCAGGATGAAAATTGGGATAGAAAAATGTTTGAGGATTATATCCGCCAATCCAGTCTTTTACAGCATCATTCGGTTTACTTGAAAAACCATTTGCCGATCTGAATAAACCTGTGCCGGCAAGAAGAACAAAGTTCTCATCATCAGGTTTTACAGCAACAGTTAAGTTATAATTTCCTTGCAGCTCAACAAATCCTTTTTCATAACCTTGGCCTTGTCCGGTAAAGTCAGGAAGATTTGCTGATCTGTCTTCGAATGAACCTGATGATATGGTGCCCTTATAAAATTTTAAAACATTCTTTTTATCTGCATCAACGGTGCCTGTATTTGTGAGTATATAAAACTTATCAGGGTTTGATGGAGTAATTGCAAGCCCAGCTCTTTGAGGAGTAGCAGGATAATCATTTGGAGTAATATTTGTCCAACTCGCTCCGTCATCAGTAGATTTATAAACTCCAGCAGTTTCAGTCGGCGTTATATTATTAAAAGGAATTGACAGTGCCGCAACCAATATTCCGTTGGAAGCTATTCCTACATCGCTATAAATATGATGGCCGGGACCGCCTAGAACTTGTGTAAATGAAGTACCTCCGTCAGTTGATCTTAAAACTCCAAAACCATTATTTGCAATAAAAATGCTTCCGGTTGTGGGGCTAATTACAATTCTTGAAGAATAAGAAAATTGATTAAAGTTTGCGACATTTTGATCGGATGTATTTTGAAGTAAGTTCCAGGAATCTCCATTATCAGTTGATTTATAAAATCCATCACCTGTAAAAAGAGCAGTGTATCCTAAATCTTGAGCCGAGCCGTCAAATTCACCGCCTGAAGCATACCAGGTATTAGTTTGTCCATTTCTTGGATCCTGTGCAATTGCCGTTATACTTAAAAGCTGGTTTGTTGTACTTTTTAATTTCCACGAAGAACCATTATCGGTTGATTTCCAGATACCCCCCGAAACTCCTCCGGCAATAACTGTATTTGGATTTTGAAGATCAACTGCCAATGCACGTGTTCTACCGCCAACATCAATTGGACCGGCTTCCTTCCATGTTATGTTAGTTGATATGGATTTTTTAAGTGATAGGTTTGCAGCGCTTAATTGTTCTGCAAACTTTAATTCTCTTTGACGTATTTGAGGAGGAATCTTATTAGTTGCAGGATCTCTTAACATGTCGAAATAATATTTCCAGCGCTCTTTATTAATTTCAGATCTGGCTTCCTGAGATTCATCTTCATATTTTTCAAATTCGTTAAACTCAGATTCATGATTTGCAGGAAAGAATAAAAAATAAGAAACTGCAAAAAAAGATAAACCAGTTATTAACAATAATAATTTTTGGTAACCCGGCCTCATAACTTTCTCCAATATTTTTAATTATTAATGAACATTACATACTTCCAATCGGCAGAAGTATCTTTATTAAAGGAACGGTTAGCTGAAATTCTTAGTGAAATTGTTTCCCCAATTCCCGGTTTTATTGAAGTATTATTAAACTCTGATTTGGGTATGGAAATATCTAAGAAAGTCCCCACGGGCAATGGTTGTGTTCCTGCACCGTATTCATATACTTCTTCAATCTTTAATTTAGTTTTAAAAAAAATATTCCCTTCCGAATAATTCATCACCGTAGCTTTTACATCTGCGGAACCATGGGGAATTGATTTTTTATGTATCATTTTCCCCTCTTCAAAATGTTTAAGGTCTTCTGATTTAGATGAACAACAGGAAAATAAATTTAGGCCCAATAAAAGAAATAATGATGCTAGAACAGACTTTTTTGCTTTCATTATAGCTCCAAAATTGATTTAATTAGCTAAATAGGAGGATTCTTGCACTGATACTATAAAATGCGTAAAATTGATGGTAAAAGGTTCACGAAGAGAGTATTAATTCTTAAAGAAAATAAATTGGTGTAAATTTTTTCAGGTGAAACCCAACATGCATCTTAAAAAAGAATAAATTTAGTTGAACAAAGCTATATATTTATAGAAGAATTTTGGGGAAAATAAAATAGGACTATTTAAAAGTTGTAGCTAAATTTCTAAACTAATCAACAAGATTTAACTTGACAAAACAATCACTACAACGTATTTTCTCAAGCAACACTTTCAATTTATTGAAGAAATAATTCACTGCTAATTCCTTTTTAAGTTCGTCCGAAGGATCCTTTGAAATAGTTTCTTTTTAACCTGACCTTCAAATAAAAATTTTCTAGTAGCAAAAATTGTTCTGTGATTTATTAATTAATTTTTAAAAACTAATAAGGGCTGATTTATGAATTTGCCATATCCGGTTATTTTTATTCCGGGAATAACTGCTTCGTATTTACAGGATGAATATCCTGTTGATCCTGAAACCATCTGGTCTGTTTTAAAAAAAGACTACGATAGAATTGCTTTGCATCCCAACGATTTGCGGTACGAAGCAATTCAACCTTCCAGAGTAAAATCCGGAAAGGTTTTTGAAATTGCTTACAAGGAAGTTATTGAAGAACTTAGGTACAATTTAGCAAATTCAGAAGACCAGCCCGTCCCCGTTTATCCGTTTGCTTACGACTGGAGGATGCCTCTTGAAATAGCTCAAAAGCAGCTTGATGAATTTATAGAAGAAGTTATTAATAGGACAAAGCTCCTTAAACATTATTATTCCCAAGGTTATGCTGATGATGCTAAAGTAAATCTCATTGGCCATTCTATGGGAGGTTTAGTATTAGCAGGATATTTAAGCGACAAGGGAAATGCTGCGCCGGTTCATAAAGTTGTTACACTTGCTTCTCCCTTTCAGGGTTCGTTTGAAGCAATCATAAAAGTAACTACCGGCACAGCAAATCTTGGAACAACAGTACCAAGCTCACGTGAAAGAGAAGCAGCACGAATCACACCAGGCCTTTACCATTTAATTCCAAGTTTTTTTTACGGGGTTCAGGAAGATCCCAATTTGCCAAATTCTTTTTATGACCCTGGAATATGGCAGGAAAGTATCTATCAATCTCTTGAAGAATTTATTACGATTAAAAGGACTGCCAACAGATAATCAAAAAGAAGACGCAAAAAAATTATTAACCAGCTTTACTTGCTCAAGCAAAAGCACATCGGGATAAGACTAGATAATTTTAATTTAAAGGATGCAGGGCTTGATAAATCAAAATGGCTTGCTGTTGTTGGTGTTGATTCCGAGACAAGAGTTAAAATTCAAATTTCATTAGTTGATAAATTTCCTGTATTTGAATTTCATTCCAGCGATAGAATGAATGGATGGAGTGATAAAGATGAAGCTAATAAAAAATATACTGGTGACGGCACAGTTCCTTTTGAAGGAGCTATTCCTAAATTTTTACCGATAGAAAGTCTGGTTTGTGTTACGCCTGATGATTATGGTTACTGGGAAATACAGGACAGAACCGTTACAAAGCTTGCGGGTTTTCATGGGATACTTCCGAATATGAATATGCTTCATAGGATGATAGTTCGGTTCTTTTAAAGATTTGCCGGATTCAAAAGGTAATACCTGGGGACGTCCTGCTCCGGGAGTTAAAGATGCTGATTGGGCTCCACCTTTGCAGTTAAGAAATAAAAATCTATAGTAACTATTATGAGAGCCTTGAGGATTCGTGTGAACCCTCAAGGCCTATAAGGATTATTTCAGAAGGATCATTTTTCTTGTACTTAAATGATTTCCTTCTTTAAATTGATAAAAATATACTCCGCTCTCTAGTTCCGAAGCGTTAAATTGAACGTTATACTTTCCGGCAGATTCAAATTTATTAACCAATACTTTTACTTCCTGTCCAAGAATATTAAACACTTTCAAAGTAACCATTCCAGCGCGAGGTAATTCATAACTTATCATAGTAGAAGGATTAAATGGATTGGGATAATTCTGTGATAAAGAAAATTTCTTAGGAACATTTGAATTTGTTTGTTCTACTCCTGTCATAGTTAAATTCATATTTACATTAGTGTCACCTGGATGTACAACCAGACTATCACTTACATAACCCATAGGCAAAAATCCAGCAGTAATGGTATAATTATTAATTTTATTACTTACTTTAAATTCAAAGTAACCTTCATTGCTTGTATATGTTCTAATAAAACCAGAGTCTTTAGTTGCAGCTATCATTTCCAATGTGCCGGGATTATTTCCATCTAAACTTACTCTTCCGCTTATTACCGAATTAGCTTTCAACAAATACATGTTTTGAGTTAAATTATCTCCAGCTTTTATAGAAGGGAGATAAAAATTGAATTGCATGAATGAGGAATCAGCCCATAATCCAACATTTAAATCAGATTGAGGCAAAACATTAGACGATAATCCTAAATAGTATTTCCCCTGAAAATCAGTACTAACATCAGTTTCTAAACTATTATCATAATTACTAACATAAACATAAGCATTAACAACAGGATCGTTATTACCATCTTTAACAACACCGCTAATTGAAGCCGCAGCAGCAGTAATTGTAAAATCATTATTTGCATATTGCTTTGAAGAGCTTGAATCAAGTGTTATGTGATAGTTTTGCGGATCAACCGTTGATGCTTTAAAAATAAATGCATTACTTATACTCAACCTCCAAGGGTTTCCAGTTGTATCTCCATCCATACTAATTGTAAAATCTCCGTTAGCATCAGTTAAAGCATCCCAGAATGAATTTCCATCGGCATTAGATTCAAGCTGCATTACAATATTTTCTTTGCTATAACCTTGAGGTACGGTAACATTTCCAGAGACTGTAAAAGTAACATTATTAAGAGGGGTTACAGTTCCTGCGACAGCTTCAACTGAATCATTATTTATAAATGTAAGTATATAATTTCCAGGTGCGAGGCCAACTTTTTGCTGGAATGTAACATTTCCATTAGCTGTTCCATCAATATCAGGCGGGCCGTTTTGTCCCTGGGAATCACCATCAATTTGATAGAAATATGCCCACTGAACATCGGCAGCGTCAAGAACTTTATTGTTATTAGCATCAATCCAGAAATCAAGCAAAGTTGTATCTCCCGGGTTTGGGACATCGTAACTCCAGCTAACTTCATCTCCGGAAGCCATGGTAAAGTTAGATGAAGTTCCATTGACTTTAAGATTTGTTACCTGGGAAAAAGCAGTTAAACTAAAGACAAAAAAAGATATTAGAGAAAGTATCAGTAGTTTTTTCATTACTCTCCTTTAAGATTATGTTGTTTAGAAAATTATAATAACAAAAGTTTTAACCAAAATGAATGCCACAGATAATATATTGTCAAAGAAAATAACTTAGTTATTTCTTGCAATTTTATAGCAGAATTAATAAAAATTATAGAGAAGATAGTTAAGATTAATGGCTAATATTAGCATGACTGCCGATAATGTACATCATATTGTTTAATTGATTTAGCTAAATAGTAAGATCAATTTATGGTTTTTCCCTTATAATTAAGTCGAGATATTATAGAATAAATCGATAATTATTTACCATATATATTAACCTTCACATAAATAATTACTGTAAATTTTCCTTTAATTTGAAATAATTACAGCAAATATGTCTCTAACTTTTTAATTTTATTCTTATATTATTGGTGTGTTTTTTGAGTTGTTTCGCACAATAATATGGAAAACTTAACTTCAAATTTTAGGGGATAATCAAATCCATAAGCTTCATTAAGATTTAATAAGTTTTTAAATGAAATCCTTCATTAAACATTTAAAGGATATTAAATGAGAAATGTTTTACAAATACTTATCGTAATTTTTATTTCAACTGAGTTACTAACTGCTCAAAATTGGCGTTCAATTGGACCAGCAGGAGTTCCTATTTCTGTATGTCAATCTTCAAATTATATTTTGATAGGAACTGGAAATTCCGGGATAATAAGGACAACAGATGATGGCAATACTTGGGAATATGCGGAGGGAATACCACATGGAAATACACCTAACAATATCGTTATGTGCATTGAACATGATCCTCAAAAACCACAATATGTTTATGCTGGAACCGGGCCAGATGAAACAGCAACAGGAAATGGATTCTATAAAAGTACTGATGGAGGTGAATCCTGGGTGGCAAAAGATTCCGGTTTAACCTGGTGGCCTGCTGTAAGGCAAATTTCAATAAATCCGTTTCATCCTAATGAAATCTATATATATTGCCGATATAGTGGTGGGCCCGGAATTTATAAGAGTACTGATTATGGAGAATCATGGAATTTATTTTTTAATGAATATGTAAATTCTACTCTTGTATTTAATAATATAGATTCGACTAAACAATACCTTTTTGTGAAAGATGGGACTATTTATCAAATAAATGATAGCAGCTATTCTAAAATAACTACTTCAACAAATTATTTTTCAACAAGTGAACCCGTCAGAACATTTACAAATTCCAAAACAGGATCGTTCTTTTACATTAGCGATAGTAATGTATATAGAAGAAGTATAGATAGTGATTGGGTATCTATTATAGATACATCTTTGTCTGATAGCATAAAGTTTAATAACATATTGAGTTCTGATATTAATCAGGATGAAGGAATCATTTATGTCTCTACAGATAAAGGCGTTTTAATAAGTTCAAATGATGGAAACAATTGGTTGGTTATTGAAAATCTTAATGATATGAAAGTTTCCATCGATTCTTCAAGAACAATATTAATTGGATTGGATGGATTGTATTCATCTGTGGATAATGGAATAAAATGGTCAAAACTTTCAAATGGATTAAATATTAGTTCAGTAATAAAAAGTTCAATTGTATTAAAAGAAGGAAAGCTTACAATTTATTTAATCGGTACTGATAACAACTTTGAAAATAATTTCTTATTTAAATCTACAAATGAAGGCGCTTCTTGGACTACAATTGATTTACAAGACAAAGTCCCAGTGCCTTTAGTTATAAAAGCAAATCCATTAAATCCGGATGTTGTTTATTTAGGATGTGCTTACAGTCCAAACGCCGGACTTTATAAAAGTTGCAATGGGGGAATTAGTTGGAAACTATTAACATCCAGAACTTCAATTTATGATATTGAAATTTTACCAAATGATACCAGCCATATACTTATTGGTGCTCACGGAGAAATATTAGAAAGTTTTGATTCAGGAAATTCATGGAACAGCCTTTTGGCAGATATGAAGGATATTCACTATGATATTCATGTTATTAAAGTCTCTAGTAAAAATCCAGTAATGATGTGTGCTGGTCTATGGTCAAACTATGTCAATAAATCAGGTTTTTATATAAGTACAGACGGAAGTTTCTGGGAAAGGAAAATGAATGGCATTTATGATGATATCGATAATGTAGATGTAAGAGCTATTGCCATAGATCCTAAAAATGATAATAATATTTTCCTTGGAAATCTTAGTGGAGTATATAAAACAACCGATATGGGAAGCCATTGGTTGCTTAGCAATGGAATAGGTTATGTGTCGGATATTGAAATAGCACCAGATAACCCTAAAATGATCTTTGCTGCTTCGGGAGCCCTGTCTTATAACGGTAGCGGCACTGGATTATATTTGTCTCAAGATGGCGGAAGTTCTTGGGAAAAAATTTCATTTGACAGCCTTTCAGATGAAACAAGAAATTCTATTAATATTTTGCCAGAAAGTGATAATTATAAAATATTTGTTGGAACAAAATCAAATGGTTGTTTTGAGGGCGAATATCCCCGGAAAGTAAAGTTACCCACTCAACCAATAATCATTTCACCAAATGGTAAATCAAATATACCAAGAAGAACGGTATTTGACTGGCATGCTTCAGATCTTACAATGTTCTATAATCTTCGGATTGCGGAAGACAGTTCTTTATCATCTATTGTTTTTGATACAACTTCAACCGATACTACTATGCAATTGGATGATTCACTTACTGCCAACACACAATATTTTTGGCAAGTAAGAGCTATAAATATTTACGGTGATACCAGCAACTCCTTAATTGCGAATTTTACCACAGGAACTATTGTCGGTATTAAGGATAAAGCAGATAACAAACCAAATATTTTTGCTTTGTATCAGAACTATCCAAATCCATTTAATCCGACTACAACAATAAAATATACAATTCCAAAAACTTCTTTTGTTACTATTAGAGTTTTTGATGTTTTAGGAAATGAAGTTGCTCAATTGTTAAATGAAAATAAAACGACGGGTGATTATAAAATTGAATTTAATGCTAGCCACCTTGCCAGTGGAATTTATTTTTACAGAATGCAGGCGGGAAATTTTGTGTCTACCAAAAAATTATTATTGATAAAATAAAAATGAAACAACAAGGAATGTTTATAATGCAAACTTATTACAAATTCTTTTCTTTTATTTTAGTTTTACTTTTCTTAAATACTTATTTACAAGCTCAGCTATTAAAAAATAATTCCCCCGCTTCAGAATTATTAAAAATATCTGGAGTTGGTAAAATCGTTCAACAAAAAGATCTCTTGGTATTAAATCAAACAAAAAATAATATTGTGAATTTTACGTCAATTATCACATCAAAAAATAATTCTAATTTACCATTTTTAGATAACACATTTGGGACAAATGGAATTGTGCAAACACCTGTAACACTAGATACATTAAATGTGGTTTGTAAATCTGTAGCTATGCAGAAAGATGGGAAAATTGTAGCAGCCGGTTATTCTTGGAAAAACAACAGTTATTTCTTTGTTATTATACGCTATAACGTTAATGGAACCATTGATTCTTCTTTTGGAAATAAAGGATTGATTAGAACACAATTTAATGGTGGCGTTGGAATGGATCTAGGCTATGCAATGGTAATACAACAAGATGGGAAGATAGTTGTAGTTGGTTCTTCAAATAACAACGGAGAAGGCTCTACATTTGCTGCTGCACGCTATGATACAAATGGTGTTCTTGATAATACATTTGGTACAAACGGGATGGTAAGGACTGAAATAAATGGCTATGGTAATAACGATGTTGCTTATTCTGTAGAATTACAAAGTGATGGAAAAATAATTGCGGCGGGTTCCACCAATGGTGATTTTGCCGTTGTTCGTTACAATACAAATGGAACTTTTGATAATACTTTTGGAAAAAATGGTATAGTAAAAATAAGTATACAGGGAAGTGATGGTATTTCAGATTTTTGCCGGTCGGTTGCAATTCAAGATGATGGAAAGATTGTTCTTGGCGGCTCTTCTTATGCTTTTCTGGGGGGAGATAATGTTTTTACAATTGCCCGAATTAACAATAATGGTTCACTTGATAGTTCATTTGGTGGTACCGGAACAATAAGAATCCCGCATGGATATGCCGAAGGGCGTTCAGTTGTAATACAGTCAAATAATAAGATTATTATATCAGGAATTTCTCTTAATACTAGCATATTAGGAAATCAGTTTGTGGCATACCGCTATAATGAAGATGGAACTATCGATAGTACTTTTGGAGCAAATGGAATAGTAATAAAAAAGTTATATGATGGTGCTGGTTATGATGACATATGTTTAGCTTCATCATTACAGTCAGACGGAAAATTAATTCTTGCTGGAAAATCAAAGAATAGTTCAGGGTATAATTTTGCTGCAATTCGTTTTGATACTACAGGAACAGTCGATAGTTCATTTGGAACTTATGGAACATTCACTTTTAATATTAATAATGGTGATGGAAGTGATGACGAAATCAATTCTTTAGCAATTCAACCTGACGGTAAAATTATTATGGCTGGATTTTCAATTAATAACTCAATTTCAGCAATTGCAGTCTCACGAATTAATTATAACGGAACACTCGATAATAATTTTGGTATTAATGGAACCGAGAGGACAATTATTCTTAATAATTTTGGAAGTGAAAGAGCCAATTCTATAGCTATTCAACCTGATGGTAAAATCATTGCAGCTGGATTCTCAAGCGGTATAAATAATTCTTCATTTCTAGTTGCACGGTACAATTCAGACGGTACGATAGATAATTCTTTTGGTAGTAATGGTTCGGTTAAATCTCACGTTATTGGTGGAATTGGTACTTTGGATGGAGCATTAGATGTTGCTTTACAGCCTGATGGTAAAATTATAGCTGTTGGATACTCTAATACAAACTCAGGTAGTTCTTTTGGAGTTATAAGGTATAATAAAGATGGAGAATATGACAATACATTTGGGAATAATGGGACAGTGATAACATCAATTAACGGTGGAGATGGAACTTATGATAAAGCTAATTCAATAGCAATTCAACCTGATGGTAAAATAGTGGTCGTCGGAATTTCGCAAAAGGCATCAAATATTTCATACGCGTTATCTCGTTATAATACAAACGGAACACTTGATAATACTTTCGGGTCCAATGGGACTATAAGAACAACGATTAACGGAGGAGATGGGACTCAAGATGTAGCAAATTCTGTAGCAATCCAAAAAGATGGAAAAATAGTAGTTGCAGGGAACTCACATTTCAGTTCAGGATATGCAATTTCATTGGCACGATATAATATTAATGGCTCTTTAGATAATACATTCGGAACTAAAGGTACTATAATAACATTACCAGAAGGAAGTGATTCTTTAGTTGCCGCATCAGATTTAGCAATACAATCAAATGGAAAAATAATAATAACAGGTAATTCATATAGAAATTCAAGATATTCATTAATTCTTACTAGGTATAATTCAGATGGTGCAATTGATAATACATTTGGCAATGAAGGGAATATCAGAACAAATTTTAATGGCAGCGATGGCAAAGTTGATATAGGGGCATCAATTGTCATTCAAAAAGATGGAAAAATCTTGGTTGGCGGTATTTCTGAGAATATACAATTTGGTTTTGCAATTGCCCGCTTTAATGCATCAGGTACTTTCGATAGTACCTTCGCCGACGTTGGGTCTTTTACATTTCCATCAGAAAACGAATTTAATGTTAGTTACTTTGGACAGTCTGCTGTTTTACAAGCAAATGGAAAGATAATCATAGGTGGATTTTCTTTTAGTGTCAATGGGATGAATATAGTTCTTGCACGCTTGCTACCTGGAAGCACTTCATATGCAAGTCCACTTCAAGAAACAAAAATCAGTGACAGTTCGGTTGTTTTAAATGGTTTGGTTTTCCCTTTTGGAAATAACACTTCAGTTCGATTTTTATATGGCACAAATTCCGGTGTTTATACTGATAGTATAGATGCTGTTCCTAATAATGTAGACGGAGATACAACAACACAAATCTTTTCTCATATAAATAATTTAAATTCACATACCTCATATTATTATAGGATTTCTGGGAGAAACTTTACTTCATCTAACTATTTTGTAAGTTCTGAAAAAAGCTTTAAAACTTTAGATCCGATTCCATTAATGCCATTAGTAATTTCACCGAATGGTATGACTGGAGTTTATCGAAAAGCTACTGTAATTTGGCATACTTCTAATTTTGCAAAAAAATATCATTTTCAAATATCATCTGATAGTACCTTTGCATCTGTAGCTTTTGATACAACTTTAACCGATACATCGATGCAATTAAATAATCCTCTGGATGCTAATACAAAATATTATTGGCATGTTAGCGCTGAGGATACTTCTGGGGAAAGTGATTTCTCTTTGATTGCCAATTTTACTACCAGTACGGAAATTATTGAAGGGATATATGATAACGAAACGCCAAAAATTTTCGCGCTTTATCAGAACTATCCAAATCCATTTAATCCGACTACAACAATAAATTATTCAATTGCAAAAACTTCCTTTGTTACTTTAACAATCTATGATGTATTGGGTAATGAAGTAATCAAATTATTAAATAAAGAAAAAACTGCAGGCAATTATAAAGTAAAATTTAATGCAACAAAGCTTGCCAGCGGAATTTATTTCTACAGGATTCAAGCCGGTGATTTTATAAGCACAAAAAAATTAATCCTTTAAAATAATTGAAGAAAATAATCTATATAAATAATAAATGTCTAATAACATTCACTTAAATAAGGGTGAGACCATGAAAAAAATTACATTACTTTTCTTCATATTAGTATCTCTTTGTTCAAATTTATTGTTTGCTCAAGGATTTTGGCAGAAATTTACGTCCGTTAATTCAGAAATCTGTTCTGATACTGTTACAGCCGTTTATATTGATAATAACAATGCTGTATGGGTTGGAACTGAAAGAGGAGTTACGAAAACTTGATGGCGGAAACTGGACAAACTACACAAGTAGTAATTCGTTATTCAATGAATATGGTGAAGTCAGAGCAATCACTCAATTTAATGGCAATTATTACTTTGGTGGAATATGGATATTTATACATTAATAAAATTTGATGGAGCAAATTGGAGTACGGTTCCTGGCATATCAGTTAATGAAATCACAACTTTAGAACCTGATGATGAAGGTAATTTATGGATTGGAACAAATGATAATGGTGTTATAAAATATGATGGAACAAATATAGTTAATTACAATTCTTCAAATTCACCGCTACCGGCCGATCATGTACAAAAAATTTATAAAGACAATACCGGTAATATTTGGATAGCTATGGCTGACTTAATGACTTATCAAGGTGGAATTGCAAAATATGACGGAAACAGTTGGCAAATATTTAATACTCAAAATACATTATTAACAAATAATAACATTCATTCCATTACAGAAGATAAAAATGGAAATTTATGGTTCGGTGCCGACAGTCTTTTGTTATATAAATATGACGGAGCAAATTGGACGAAATATGATTTAAGTGAAAACATAACATCAAATTATATTTCAAGTTTAGATGTTGATTCAAAAGGAAATATTTGGGCAGGACTTGGAATGTTTTCTTCTGAAAGAGGATTAATAAAATTCGATGGAGTTAATATTACAAGGTATGGACCAGTCTCAGGGATTTCCAAGTGATAGAGAAGTTTTTGATTTAAAAATAGATGGTAACAATAGTATATGGGTTGCGGACTGGGATGGATTAATAAAATTAAATAATGATCCCATAATTAATATTGAGACTATGACTGGAATAGATACCTTACGGTCGTTGACAAATGTAAACATTCAATGGAACAACTATTTTTCAAACAATGTTAAAATTGAATATTCAATTGATAACGGAAGTACCTGGAATGTAGCTGCAAATTCAGTTTCAGCACAAGATCATAATTATAGTTGGAACGTGCCTATAGTTGCTCCTTTATCGAGTGAATGTAAAGTTAGAGTTAGTGATGTAAACAATTCAACAAATAAAGTTGTTTCAGGTAATCTTACAATTTATGCTAAGGTTGATGCACCATTTATTACTCCTAACGGGGGAATAAAAAACAATGGGATCACTGTAAGCATTTATTGTAAAGCGGAAAACGCAGATATTTATTATACAACCAATGGAACGGAACCGGATCAAAGTTCTTATAAATATACTTCTCCATTTTATCTAAATAAAAGTACAGTGATAAAAGTAAAAGCGTTTAAAGCTGATTGGGTTGCATCGGATTTACAAACCGGTAATTATCAAATGAAAACTGCTAAAGTAGATTTTGACCCTGCTCCTGGGACTTATGACAAATCCACAATATATTTCATTAAGCACTAAAACAGATTCAGCCGTTATTCATTATACTGTCGATGGTACTCCGCCAAATCAAGGATCTGCTGTTTATAACCAGCCAATTTATATTAATAATAATTCTGTAGTTGGCGCAATAGCTTACCGAAATAATTTTGACAGCAGTGATGTTGCTATCAGGTAATTATACTTTTTCCGGTTCAAATATTAACGCAGTAATTAAATGCGACAGTGTTTGGGTAGATTCCGATTTTAATGGATACGAAGAAAAAACTGTTGACGGAAGTGAAAGCAGTATTACAAATGACACCTTCAACTATATGGTTTGGTTAGTAAATGGAGACTCTGTCAGCTAACGGCACAAATCCAAAGCTTAAATTAAGAACCGGAACTAATGAAATTGTCTTAATTGCTGCCGGATATAAAGGGGAGAAATCAAGAGATACAGTATATGTAAATGTATATTCCGCAAAATTAAAAACAGCCGGAAGCATTTATTCTGCCCCCGCAGAATTAAATAATACATTTCTTTGTAACCTCCACCGATGACAAAGTATATCAGTTCGATTCAAGCAGCACAGTAAATTGGAATATATTAACAGGCGGAAGTATTCAATCTACCACATGCATAAGCGATCAAAATAATATTTATGTTGGATCAACCGATACAAGGTTATATTCTTTTGATCAAAACGGAGTTCCTAAATGGGATAAAGCTATGGGCGGAATTATCACTTCATCTCCTTCAGCTGGAAAAGATGGAGTTGTTTATGTTGGGATAAGCACCGGAAGATTGTATGCATTAGATAATTTAGGAAGCATTAAATGGAACGTACAAACCGGTGGAGCAATTGTTTCTTCGCCCTCAGTTTCAATGGATGAAGATATATATGTAGGAAGCTGTGACAAAAAGTTATATTCAATTGATAAAGATGGAAATGTTAACTGGACTTTTGCAACCGGCGATTCAATATTTTCTTCACCTGCTATCGGAAATGATTCAAGCATAGTATTTGGATCGAATGACGGGTATTTATATAAGTTATCTTCACAAGGAAATAAACTTTGGTCATATTATGCAGGAGGAAAAATTAAATCCTCCCCTATCATTCTTGATAACGGCGTAATAATTTTTGGTGATTCAAATGACGAAATAGTAAGTCTTGATAAAGATGGTAATGTAATGTGGAAATACGATACCAATGCACCTGTATATGGAACAGCTGCAATCTCTAAAGGCGGACAAATACTTGTAGGCGATGAAGATGGAATTTTATATAGCTTAGATCCACTTGGCAACCTTGAATGGTATTTCCAAACCGATGCACCTATTGAAGCACCAATATTTAATAACAGAAAATAGCCTGGCTATGTTTGGTAATTTAAATGGTGATGTTTATACATTGAAGTTAAATAATGAGGGATTAAATAAATCAGCTCAATCAACATATGAATGGCCGACATTCAAAGGAAATAATAAACGCACTGGAAATAAAAGTGAAACTTTGGTTGGTGTAGTAAGTGAAAATTTAAATAAGGTAACCGAATATAAACTCGCACAAAATTATCCAAACCCATTCAATCCATCAACAACTATTAAATATCAAATTCCGAAAGAATCTTTTGTAACATTAAAAGTCTATGATGCTATCGGACGTGAAGTTGCAAGCTTAGTTAATAAACAGCAAAGTGCAGGATATTACAACTTAAACTTTAATGCGGCAAACTTATCAAGTGGAATTTATTTTTATCGGATTTTAGCCGGGGATTATACTGCGGTTAAAAAGATGTTGTTGCTGAAATAAAAAATATAAAATAATTGGAGTGAATATGACAAGTAAAAATATAATTATTTTATTTGTTTTGTTTTTTGCGTCTCTAAATAATTATGCGCAAACATACCAGGAAGCTGACTTAAATTTAACAGGAGTTGGCAACAATAGTGTTTCACAGTGGGTTGATTATGATAACGACAATGATCTGGATATTTTTGTTGCAGGACGAACAGGTTCCAGTTCTGCTACTTCAAAATTGTATACTAATGTTGACAGTACATTTGTAGACAGTGGAATTCAATTTGGATGGATTGAGTTTGGTGCAGCAGATTGGGGGGATTTCGATAATGATGGTGATCCCGATTTATTACTCTGTGGGCAAGGTGGTGACACACAACCAGTTACATACATTTACAGAAATGACGGTAACGATGTATTCAAAAGACTGAATTTAGGCTTCGCAAGAGTTGAAGACTGCACTTGTAAATGGTTTGATTATGATAATGATGGTGATCTTGATATTTTAATATCAGGTGATGCTAATTCTATTTCCGTAACTAAGCTGTATCAAAATCTTGGAAATGAAGACTTTAAGGAAGTAGAAACGAACCTACCAAATGTACTTTTTAGTAGTGTATCAATTGGTGATTATGATAATGATGGCGATTTGGATCTGTTCTTGTCAGGATTAACATATAGCGGCGGAGAGAAGTTCGCTAATATTTTTCGCAATGAAGGCGGGGGTCAATTTACTAAACTGGATAATGGTTTTCCTAAAGTAGTTTTAGGTTCAGGCGCCTGGGGTGATTATGATAATGATGGTGATTTGGATTTAGCAATATGCGGTTATCTTTCAGATAATTTTGGTTCCTCTCTATCAGATGCAGCAATATATCGCAATGACGGTAATGATCAGTTCACCAGAATTAATACTAATCTTGTTAAAGTATATTATAGCTCTATAAAATGGGCTGACTATGATAATGATGGTGACTTAGATCTTCTATTGGCAGGACGTTATGATGATGGTTCAGTACATGACCAGTGTTACTTATACAGGAATGACGAGAATGATACATTCAATAAAACAAATGATAATTTTTTTACAATTTTCAGGTGTGATGTTGATTTAGGAGATTATGATAATGATGGAGACTTGGATATCTTAATTTCAGGAGATACTGGTGGTAGTAGCCGTATAACCAAAGTCTATAATAATCAAATGGCGCATGTTGAATATGCAGCTCAAAATGCAATAACAAATCCTGTTGCAAATGTTAATAATCATTCAGTTAATTTTACTTGGCAAAGCAGCCAATTTTCTTCAACGCCGGTTTTAGGTCAATCATTTAATATCAGAATAGGTACTAAATCCGGTTCAAGTGATATAATGTCTGCATGTTCAGACACTTCAACATCCAGAAGAAAAACTATAGAGCTCGGAAATGTTCAGAGTGGAACGAAATGGCAAATAAACAATTTGGAAGGTGGTGTATATTATTGGACTGTTCAGGGGGTAGATCATTCATATAAAGGATCGAATTTTTCGAAGGAGATGTTTTTCTCAATAGTTCCGTGGCCACCTAAATTAATAGAACCTTTAGATAGTGCTGGAAATCAATCTGTTCATACAAATCTTTTATGGACATACTCGAAATCCGCAGATTCATATCAATTGCAAGTATCAAAATTTAATGATTTTTCTAAGCTTGAAATTGATAATGCGAATATTGGAGATACTTTTTATACAGTTCAAAATCTTGACTCAAGCAGTACATATTACTGGCGAGTTCGTGCAAAAAATATTGCCGGTTACAGCAATTGGTCTGAAACATGGAGTTATACAACAGAATTTGGCATACCTCATGCTCAATTCACTTCGTTACAAAAAGAAGGCAAAGTTCCTCTGACTGTACAATTTATCGATTCGTCTTCTTATGATGTTAATAGCTGGAAGTGGGATTTTGAAAATGATGGCGTCATTGACTCATACCAACAAAATCCGGCATGGACATACTTTGAGCCTGATACAATTTCTGTAAAACTTATAGTTTCCAATGGAATTTTTTCAGACACCCTAATTAAAAAGAACCAAATTATTGCCTATCTGGATTCTATTCCAAATCTTTTTTCAATAAAAGATGTACCTAATGATCAAGGTGGTTGGGTAAAAGTTCGATTTGCAGGAAGTGTTTACGATACAGATAGTTTAATATTGGCAAAAACAAAGTCGCCTAAACAATATACTATTGAAATAGAAGACGACTCTGGCTGGACTGCTGCTGCTACAACAGTCGCTTATGGCAAATATATATACTCGATTCTTGTACCTACAACAAAAGATTCGACAAATAAGTCGAATGGATTGATAAATTTCCGTGTAATTGCTGCAATGAATGAAGGTAATTATGCAAGCAAAATACTTTCTGGTTATTCTGTTGATAATTTATTTCCATCGATTCCATCTGAATTGTCAGCGATTATTGAGAACACAAGTATTAGGTTAAATTGGAAAGCTAACACAGAAAAGGATTTTAATTATTATACTATTTATCGAAGTAAGAATAATGGTAATTATATAGAAATAGCTAAAACCATCGATTCATCCTATCTAGATACACAGGTTGAATGGGGAGTAAAATACAGCTATCTATTATCGGCTACGGATTTTTCCAACAATGAAAGCGATTTTTCAAATGAAATTAAGATTATTGTAACAAATGTTGATAACAAACTTAGTCAACCTACAAAATTTATTTTATCTCAAAACTACCCCAACCCCTTCAATCCATCAACAACAATTAAATATCAAATTCCCAAAGAATCTTTTGTAACATTAAAAGTGTATGATGCTATCGGTCGTGAGGTTGCAACATTAGTTAATAAGCAGCAAAGTATAGGTTACTATAATATAAACTTTAATGCAGCAAACTTATCAAGTGGAATTTATTTTTACCAGATAACTGCCGGGGATTATACTTCGGTTAAGAAAATGTTGATGTTGAAATAGAAAGAATGTTTTAAACCTTGAGGGTTTAAGAGAACCCTCAAGGTTTATTTTACAACGCTAATTAAATCAAATCCACGATTGCAAAACTTCTTTTCTTGGAGAAGGAATAACAACTTTCTGAACCAGCAAACCTTTTTTTGAAATAGCAGCAGCACCTGTTTCAACAGCAGTCTCTACTGATGCAACATCGCCGGTAAGCATTACATAACCTTTACCGCCAATTGCCATTGCAAGATATACAGTTATCAATTCTACTGAAGCAGATTTAACTGCGGCATCAGCTGCTTCAATAATTGAGGCAACGGAAAATGATTCAATTACTCCAAGCGCTTTCAAATCAACAATAGGATTTATACCGCTTATCGCCGGGAAAATTGATGGATGTACATTTGGAATTATAAAATTGTCAACAAGCTCATCCGCACTTAATTCAATACCGGTTTCAATGCTGGCATTAACTGCATCAACATCTCCGCCAATTAAAATCATATACTTGCCTGGACAGATTGTACGGTTAACAATAATTTCAACATCTGCACGTTTTAACATAGCATCCGATACTTCTATTCCTTTAGCTATACTTGAAAGTTCTATCAAACCAATTGCCGCTTTCATTTAAAATCCTTTTTAATGTTTTGCAGAAATTAATATTCCTTTATCGGTTATTGATTTTACAAATCCATCTATGCTTGAATGAACGGGAACACTTAAATCGTTTTCATCAGTTGAAGCAATCATTTCACCTTTAGTTACTTTTGAGCCTACTACTTACAATAGGCTTTGCTGCTTTTCCAAAGTTATATTTTAATGGAAGTAAATACTTCATCAACTTTTTTATTAAATGTTTTAAAATCAGCTTTTCTATCATAAGATTTTATTCCAAGTCTTTGATACAAAATTGAGATTGGAATTTCTCTTCCTTCTCTTGCCGGATGTACATCTCTAAAAACTTCTTCCATTTCTTCTTTTGTGAATCCTTTTTTCTCTTCTCGTAAACTTAGTTTAGTATCGGCACAAATATTTTTAGGATCAAGCTTTTCCGGACAGGCAAATAATGAACAAACATTACATTCGCAGCAGCTCGCAGCCCAAAGATTTAATCTGTCTTTTGCTTCCCCTGTCATTTGCAGTGAACGCATAACAAGATGAGGCTGAATCGGATAACCCAAAATATATCGAGGACATAATTGTGTACAAAAGGAACATTGGTCGCAAGTGCTATGGCCGGTTTTGTTATATACTTTTTGAGGAGATGATTTCCTTACAACAAGTGTATGGTTAGCAGGAAGAATAATCAATCCCCCCAAAGTTTTTGTAACCGGTTTTGAAAAATTAGTTTCAACTCCCCCCATCATTACACCGCCTGTAAGTGCAACAGGATCATCAATAGTTAACCCACCTGCAAAATCAATACAATCTTTAAAGCTTGTTCCAATTGGAACTGAAGTGGTTACCGGATTTTTAACTTCACCAGTTATTGTTATAAATTTTTCTGTTACCGGTTTATCTTCAACAGCATTCGAAATATTTATAAGAGTCTCAACATTATTTACAAGACACCCAACCATTAATGGAATGCCGTTAGGTGGAATTCTCTTTCCTGTAATTTCGTAAACAAGTATATATTCATCCCCGGCAGGATAAACATTTTTTGTAATGAAAATTTCAAAGCCTAATTTTTTTGCAAGAGGTTTTATTATTTCTGCAACATCAAAATTCTTTTTCTTTATTGCAATTGTTACTTTTTTTGCATTGGTAATCTCGCGGACTATTTCAAGTCCACGCAGCATTTTTTCAGTTTCTCTTAACATAACTTCGCGGTCTTTGTAAAGAAGCGGCTCACATTCAACACCATTAGCAATTATATGCTCAACTTTTGTTTCAAGTTTTTTATAAGCTGGAAACCCTCCACCCCCTGCCCCAAGGACTCCGGATTTATATATTTTATTTAATATTTCAGAAACTATCATTTTTTATTTACAATAATTTTTCTATATCATCTAAATAAACTTAATGAAAAATATCTTTGATAGTTAACTACCTTTATGATAAATAAATTTCATTTCATTACTTAAAATTTTGTCAAATAGAATCTTTAAAAACAAAATTGCATCAAATACACTATTCCACATGTAAATAGTCCATTTTTTAATGCAGTCGGTTTTTTATCTCTTGAAAATAGAACTTGTAATTTTTATTGTTACAACACATATTTACAATTACCAACTGACTAATATAATATCTCTCTATATCGAAAGATTTACTTATGCGGATTACAACTAATCTTTTGCTCATTTTACTATTTGCTGCATTTGTAAGCAACGGAATCTGCCAGGAAAAAGTTGGATCAACTGCCCCTAATTTTGAAGGCAAGACACTTAAATCAAAGGAATTAAAATTATCTGATTACTCAGGAAAAGTAGTATTATTAGATTTTTGGGCAAGCTGGTGTCCCCCATGCCGTGAAGAAATGCCGCAGCTAATAAAATTTTATAGAGCACATAAAGATTCCAACTTTCAGTTAATTGCAATTAATATTGATGATAAAAAAGATAACGTAACACATTTTCTTGATAAACTTTTTCCGGAACCATCATTTCCAATAGTTTTAGATAATAACCAGAAAATTCCTCCTCTATTTAATATTCAAGCAATGCCGACTACAATTTTTATTGATAAAAAAGGTAAAATTAGGTTTTGGCATAATGGTTTTAAAGATTCATATGTAAACGATTTTAATTCAGAATTAACTCAATTATTAAAAGAGAATTAAATTTGATAATAAAAATCAGAACATTAATATTACTCGTTATCGCTTCATTACTCCTTTACGGGTGTGCTACTGTAAAGCCCTGGGAAAAGGAAGGCCTATCAGATCCAATTATGATCATTGATGAAAATCCAATTAACGCTGGAATTAAAGAACACTTTATTGATTATAGAGAAGGCGTGGAAGGTGCCACAGGTGCGGAAAGTGGCGGTTGCGGGTGTGGATAAAAAAACCATATTAATTCTCTTGTTCTTTTTAAGCTTATATTCAATAAGTTTTGCTCAACTATTACCTGCAAATGAAACCCAGGTTAACTTTAGCGGATATTTTGATAATTTTAATGTTCAAGTTTATTATCCAAGTATCTATTTTACCAAACATATTTCCAGTTCAACAAATATAAGCGGCAGATACCTGGTTGATATGATAACTGCTGCTTCAATTAGAAATGGACTCCCAAGCAGGTATAAAAAAACAACTACAACAACAAATCTTAATAAAACAAGTGTGGATGCTGTAACAGCAGCTTCCGGAAGAACTGTTAGCGGCGGAAGGCGGTGGTGGAAATGCTATCTCACTTCCGACATTTGATGAAGTGCGTAACGAATTTAATCTCGGTTTTGCACAGTTAATTGGCAACGGGATATTGACTGCGGACGGTATTTACAGCAAGGAAAGTGATTACACTTCTTCAACTTTAATTGGAAATTTCACACAGTATTTTGCCGAGAACAATGCATCATTACAATTGGGAATCGTTAGAAGCTGGGACAAAGTTTATCCCAAAACCGTAACATGGAAAAAAGCAAAAAATGTAACTACTATTAACGCAAACTTCTCTCAAGTTGTAAGTAAAAAACTAATAGTGCAATTGCTTTCAACTTATACTAATAATAGCGGACTTTTGTCGGATAATTATCAACTTGTTCCGATTATGATTAATGGTACAGACAGCTTGTTTCAACCCATTCATCCTGATTTACGAATTAGAAAAGCTGCCGCTGTATCTCTTAAATATAGACTTGGTCCAGAATCTTCAGTACAGTTAGGTTATAGGTACTACTGGGATACATGGAATTTATACGCAAATACTTATTCTGCAAATTATGAAAGATACCTCTCCAAGCATGTTATTCTCGGTATTGGTTGGAGAGGTAATTTCCAAACACAGGCTTTTTTCTTCAAACCAACTTATTCAGCGCCTGAACAATATATGACTTCGGATATAAAGCTTGATGGTGGTTATTCGAATGAACTTCAACTTAATTTAATTTTAACCGGGGGTGACAGGCAGAACTATCTGCCATTTTTAAAAGATGACCGGGTACAGTATATTATTAATTTAAATTTTTATGCACGGCATACAAATTCACCATATTGGTATAATAATGAAAGTAACTTATTCGCAACGGATTTTAATATTGGAATCAGGTATCGCTATTAATCTTTAACGTTAAAGAGAATTTAAATAATTTTAAAAGGATTTAATCAGATGAAAAGACGGGATTTTCTTAAATATAGTTCTTTAGTTTTACCTGCTACTGCAGCGATGGGATTGTTTAATCCCTTTACTAAAAAAGTTTTTGCGGCAACAAATGGGAATGATTCTTTTTCATTATCTGTTATTACTGACCAGCCATCAAAAACAATTCATACTATTGAACAAGCAATAAAAAATTCCAATTTTGGAAATAGTTCTTTACAGTTTAATGAATATAAATTACAAGGCAGGTATATTGGTGACATTGCTTATGTAAAATCTCAGAAGTTAATAGATTATCATAAAAACAAAGATGAGTTCTCCATGCTGCTTAATGAAAGTGCAAATTCTCTTTCACTTCCCAGAACTCTCGATAATCCGATAATGCTTCGTTTCTCATCCGAACAAAATTCAATTCAGCCGGGTGGAATAAATATTTTTACAGGAAATACTCTTGTTAAACAATTATCTTTAAATAAAGATATTGAACATTATAGGGTTGACGGATTAAAAGGACACGTTGATATCAAAATAAAAAATAAATCCGTAAGCATAACTTCGGCCACATGCAAACATAAAACATGTATGAATATGAACCCGATCTCAAAGCCAGGCGAAAACTTGATATGCATTCCAAATCAAATTAATATTGCTGTTGCCGGTAAAAGTTTATTGGGAGTTGACAGTATAACTTTTTAATATGATTAAAACATTCGTACATACTTTTACAATTAGTATTTTGCTTTTTACTTCTCTTGTTTCTGCCCAAACTGATACTACAATGTACAAGATTTCGGTAACGAAATATTTGATGGGTACTACTGTTGAAACAACCGCAAGAAGCAGCGATGTAAATCTTTGTAAGAAAGCGTTGTTAGCTTCTTATGAAGAAATGCAGAGAGTTGAAAATTTATTAAGCTGTGAAAAAGACAGCAGCGAAATATCAGCAATAAATCAAGCCGCGGGAGTTCATCCCGTAAAAGTCAGTAATGAAACAATTGAAATGTTAAAACGGGCAGAGGCCTATTGTAAAAAGTATAACGGTATATTTGATGTTACTATCGGCCCGCTATCAGATCTATGGGGGTTCAGCGAAGATAAAGAAATTGTTTTGCCTCCCGATACAACAATAAAAAGACTTGACAAGCTTGTTAATTATAAAAATTTAGTAGTAAATGAAAACGACAATACAGCTTTTCTTAAGAAAAAGGGAATGTCAATTGATTTAGGTGGAATAGCAAAAGGATACGCAATCGATAGAGGATCTGCCGTTTTAAAAGAAATGGGAATTAATAATTTTATACTTAACGCAGGCGGGGATATTTATGTTTCAGGCACAAAAGACGACAGTACATTATGGAAGTTAGGTATAAAACATCCGCGAAATACAAATGATCTTGTGGCTGTTTTTAATTTAAAAGACTATGCAGTGGCAACCAGCGGCGATTATGAAAGATTTAAAATAATAAATGGAATTCGCTACCATCATATACTTGATCCTCGGACAGGTTATTCGGGTAGATTATCTCAAAGTTCAACTATCATTGCGCCCACGGCAGAAGAAGCAGACGCTACAGCTACTTATGTTTTTCTTATTGGCTGGGAAAAAACTTTAAAGGATAAAAATATAAACTATCCTTTCCTCATTGTTGCTTCAGATGGAAGTGTTCATTATAATCAACTTTTTGAAAAGAATTATAATTTGGAAATAGTTAACTAAATAAATAACCACTTCTATTTTGATTCCATCCTTTTAAAATTAATTCTTTTGAAATAAAGCATCCGGGTAGCAACCCCAAATTAGTTTGCTTAAAGAGAATAAAGGCAGATTTTCATAATTCAATTAATTACTGCTTTTAACTAAAAATATAATTAGATTAACTTTCATAAATGATTAACACTAATTAAGATTACATAATTTTGTACGTTATTATCAAACACAGGGGACGAACCAAAATAGAAGATTATTTTTTACACATTTTATACTTAACAATATAGCTTCCCAACTTTAAAATGAAATCATCTGAACATACCGGGCAAATATTTGCAATCCGACTATCGTTGGCAGTAGGCATTTTAATGCTTGTTATTAAATGGTATGCATACAGCATTACAGGATCATCTGCGATTCTTTCTGATGCTGCGGAATCAGTTGTACATATTATCGGTGTTGGCTTTGCAGTTTTCAGCATGTGGCTTAGCCTTCAGCCTGCAGATTCAAGCCATCCATACGGCCACGGAAAAATAAGTTATTTCTCAGCAGGTGCTGAAGGCGGATTAATTGTATTGGCTGCATTTTATATTATTTACATTTCAATAAAACGACTAATCTTTGGAATAGAACTCACAAATCTTGATAAAGGAACCTATTTCACTTTTGGTGCTTCGATAATCAACCTCGCTTTAGGCGGGTATTTAGTCTGGAAAGGGAAAAAGACTAAATCATTAATTCTCATTGCTAACGGCAAACATGTGCTCACAGATTCATGGACAAGCTTTGGTGTTGTAGCAGGATTAGGCTTAACCCTCCTAACAGGCTGGCTGCCTTTTGACCCTATTGTAGCTATATTAACTGCATTAAATATATTCTGGACCGGGGGAAAACTTATAAGGCAAGCTGCCGGCGGATTAATGGATGAAGGCAATAAAGAAATAAGAGATGCTATTGTTAAAATTCTTGATTCGGAAACTTCTGCAAGAAATTTACAATATCATAAACTAAGATACCGTGAAAGCGGTAATTTAATCTGGATAGAATTCCATCTTCTTTTCCCTAAATCAACCTTACTTGAAGACGCGCATATGGCAGCTACTGAAATTGAAGAGCTGATTAAAAATAAATTTTCTTCATCCGTAAATATAATAACGCATTTAGAACCGCTTGAAAAACATAATGAACATCACGCAGAAGATTAATCTTAAAGAGTTATTTCTATATTGTAAAAATAGAAATAAAGACTATTTTTGTAAAAACGAATTTTAAACAGGAGTAATCAATGAGTTTTAGCGTTAAAAAATTTCAAGGCACTTCTACAATTACAATCGATAATGAAAAATTAATCGGCGTTGAAAATGAAACAATCCATAAATTAGTTTCGGATTCAATTGAAAATGGAAGCAAACATGTAACTATTGATATATCTAAAGTAGAATATATTTCAAGCTGGGGAGTTGGCTTGCTTGTGCATGCTTATACTACCTGTCATAATAAAAATGTTCAATTTACTATTGATGGTGTTAAACCACAGGTGATGAATGTTCTAAACCAATTAAAGCTAACGGAAATTTTTAATATAAGTTAAAAGAAATTTAGAGTTACTAAGGGATATTTTTTTTAATTTATTCGTTTACTTATCCCAAAATAAAACCTTTCATCAAAAATATTTTTAATTGGTTAGAATTAAATAAAACTTTCTTTTAACTTTATTTAGTTAAGTTCAATCTTTTTAATTCCCATCAATAAAAATTAGTTATTAACATGAAAAAAATAATATCCTTTTTTGCTTTCTTTCTTTTTACAGTTTCCATAAATCTTTTAGCTCAAGATAAATCAGATCAATCCGAACCTGATTCCCTTAAGAAATATTTCATTAGCAGGATTATCATTTAGAAGTATCGGACCTGCAATAACCGGTGGAAGAGTTGTTGCTCTTGCTGTTAATCCATTTGATCATAGTGAATACTTTGTTGGTTCCGGGCATGGTAATTTATGGAAAACTACAAATAACGGTACTACATTTTCTCCTTCATTTGATAACCAGAATTCTTATGCAATCGGATCAATTGCGATTGATCCAACTAATCCAAATGTTGTTTGGGTTGGAACCGGAGAAAATAATAATCAGAATAATGTTATTTACGGAGATGGTGTTTATAAGAGTGAAGATGGTGGCAGTACCTGGGAAAATATGGGGCTTAAAGAATCCAGGCAAGTTGGAGGAATTGTTATTGATCCTAAAAACTCAAATATAGTTTATGTTGCTGCTTACGGGCCATCAAGAATTGCCGGCGGTGACAGAGGAATATTCAAAACAACAGATGGCGGTAAAACCTGGAAGAATGTTTTATTTATCAGTAAATACACAGGCTTGTTTTGAAGTTCACATGGATCCAAGATATAATAACATTTTATATGCAGTTGCTCACCAAAGAATGAGAAATTTATATACCGGTGTTTACGGCGGACCTGAAAGCGGAATTTATCGCAGCACTGACAGCGGTGAAACCTGGGATAAAATGAAAAAAGGATTGCCCGATGCAGATATGGGAAGAATAGGATTGGCTATTTCACCTGTTAATCCGGATATTCTTTATGCAATTGTTGAAGCTGCAAAAGATGGCGGCGTTTATAAAAGTACTGACCGCGGAGTTAGCTGGGCAAAACAAAGCAGCTATGTTTCATCTTATCCCTTCTACTTTCAAAAATTATTCTGCGATACAAAAGATGTTAACCGTGTTTACAGCATGGATGTTTTTATGAAAGTTACTATAGACGGCGGAAAGAAATGGGAAAATCTTGGTGAAGATAAAAAGCATGTTGATAATCATTATTTATGGATTGACCCGGATGATAATAATCATTTAATAGACGGCTGTGATGGCGGTGTTTATGAGACTTATGACCAGGGAAAGAGCTGGAACTTTAAATCAAATATCCCCATTGCAGAAATTTATAAAGTAACTACGGATAATGATACTCCTTTTTATAATGTTTATGCCGGAAGCCAGGATAACAATAGTTTCGGCGGACCTTCACGAACAATCAGTTCAGGCGGCATTACAAACCAGGACTGGTTTTTCACAACTTCAGGCGATGGCTTTCAATCTCAAGTTGATTGGAAAAATCCCAACATAGTTTATGCTGAATCGCAATACGGAGGGTTAGTTCGATATGATAAAAAAAGCGGTGAGCAATTATATATTAAACCTTATGACTATGCCGATACAGCTTATAGATTTGATTGGGATGCTGCTCTTCTTATTTCAAAATACGATAATAAAAGATTGTACTTTGGAGCAAATAAATTATTTAGAACAGATGACATGGGCAGTACCTGGAAAGTAATTAGTCCGGATTTAACAAGAGGCGTTCCAAAAGAAATGCAGGACTTAATGGATAGAAGCTGGAGTATTGATGATCTTGCAAAGAAAGGTTCAATGGCTCAACTATCTTCAATTGCAGAATCACCTCTTGATGAAAATCTTTTATTCACCGGTTCTGTTGACGGATTAATTCATTATACAACAGATGGCGGTAAGAATTGGAATAAATCTTCAACTCCTGGTTTACCGGAATATGCAACAATATCAGAAATAGCTGCTTCACACTTTGATAAAAATATTGCTTATGCTGCGTGTGAGAATTTTGGTGGCGGGGATTTCAAGCCGTATGTATATAAAACAACTGATGGAGGTAAATCATGGTTTTTGTTTAACGGCAATCTTCCTGATTATGGATCAACCTTTACAATTGCCGAAGATCATGTAGATAAAGATTTACTTTTTCTTGGAACTCAATTCGGCGTTTATTTTACTGTTGACGGCGGAAAGGAATGGATAAAATTCAAAAACGGAATTCCAACTCACATGGTTATGAACCTTACTATTCAAAGAAGGGAAAATGATCTAGTTGTTTCCACATTCGGAAGAGGGATTTACATTCTTGATGATTATTCCCCACTGCGTTATATGACTAAAGAAACTTTAAAGAAAGATGCTTATATCTTCCCGATTAAAGATGCTTTAATGTTTGTTGAATCTACTCCTTTTGGTTTCCACCGGGACTTCTTTTCAAGGAGCAAATTTTTTCAGCGCACCTAATCCAAAAGTTGGAGCAGTATTCACTTATTACTTAAAAGACGATATAAAATCATTAAAAGAAAAAAGAAGAGATGAGGAAAAAGAAGAGCAGAAGAAAAAAGAAGATATTAAATATCCATCGTATCAAACTCAATTAAATGAAAAAGAAGAACCAAAAGCTTATCTTCTATTTACAGTTACCGATCAAGACGGCAATGTGATAAGAAAAATTAAAGCTGATCCTAAAAAAGGAGTTAACAGAATTGTCTGGGATTTTAGGTATAATCCTTTTAATGCTGTTTCATTAAAACCATATGATAATTCAATCCCCTGGATACTAACCCGATCTAGGTTATATGGTTGTGCCTGGAAAATATAAAGTATCTCTTTCAAAATTCCAGGATGGAAAATTTACAGAGCTTGTTCCACCGCAAGAATTTGTCTGCAAGTCATTAAACAATACAACTCTACCAGTAAAAGATAGACAAGCGTTAGACAAGTTTAACAAAAAAGTTGCGAACCTTACGCGTGCAGTTTCTGGTGCTGATGAATATAGAAAATCATTAGATGAAAAAATTAAGTACCTCGAAAAAGCTGTAATTGACGGAGCTGGAGTTCCGGATGAATCATACAACACTGCAATTAAAATTAAAAAAGAGCTTGATGATTTTAACAGAAAGCTTAACGGTGATCCTTTGAAAGCACAGTATGAAGGCTTTTCTCCTACATCCGTAAAGCAGCGTGTTGATATGATAACTTCTTCATTATGGTATACAACATCTGCACCAACTACAACTTATATTGATAATTATAATGCTGCTGCAAATCAGTTTGAAGGGTTTATTGTCTAACTTTAAAATCAATTGATGAAGAAGTAAAAACTCTTGAAACAAAACTTGAAAAATATGGCGCGCCTTATACTCCCGGAAGATTTCCCGAATGGCATAATGAAACAAATTAAGAAATAATTATTTATTAAATGTTTGAAAGCAGTCTCAAAATTCGAGACTGCTTTTTTTATTAGAATGATTATGGATTGAAAGTAAAAAAAATTGTAGATTATCTCGGTCATAAAAGTTAAACAAGTAAATTCTAAAAGATTAAAACTATTCCTAGCCAGAATATTTCTAAGGAGCACCTATGGGATTTCATGCTGAATTTTATACAGATAAGTCTATTATCATTGTAGACAACAAACGTTTGGTTGGTATTGAAAATGAAACATTCCAAAACTTCGTACAGGATTCTATAAATAAAGGGAGCAAAAATGTTTCCGTTGACTTATCAAAAGTAGAATACATAGCAAGCTTAGGAATCGGTAGTCTTGTACATGCTTATACAACATGTACCAAAAGAAATGTTAAATTTAACATTAAAGGGGTAGGCGGATTTGTTATGAATGAATTACACAAAGTAAAATTAGATACAATTCTAGATATTAATTAATTTCAACTTTTTTTCTTTCAATCATCACAAGCTATTAAAATCAGAATTAGTAATAACCAAAGGCATATGTATTTTAATTTGATTTCAAAGAATCGAGCACTTTTGTTTTGTGGCTAAAGAATCCATAAAAAAATATTTTTTGATGTACTGTTTGAAATATCGGGTGATCTACAGGATATGTTTTCAAATCATCATATTGTAAAATATCCGAACCAAATTCAACTAATGTTTTATCTTTCGGCGTTCCAATTAATTCTTCTTCAAATTCCTTAAACCGTATGTAAAAAAATAGTATAACATCACCATCCTGTTTGTAGAAATACTTACCAAATTCTGAGGAATCTTTTGAATTAATGAATTTCATGAGGGCTTCATTAGTTTTTCTAAATGTCTCTGCCCGGCGTTTGCCTAATAAATTCTTTTTCTCTAGATACTTTTTGCGCCTTAAAAGTAACTTTTCTCTCTCCCCTTCAAATAAATACTTTATTACTTTTCTAACTTGTTCTAATAAAATATCTGCATTTAAAGTCATTATATAATTCTCCTTATCTTATCCAATTTTTCAAATTTTATTCTACTTTGAAATGGTATTTATAAGGTTTAGATATACTTAATTTTTGGTCTTATACTTTAACTTTTTATAATGTAGGATATAGTTTCTACATTTATGTAAAATTTAACTCCACTATTTTCCACTTGAACGAATTTTTCTTTCGAGCATAAAATTTTATTTATATCATCAATTTGAATTGTTTTACTGTTACCATTAATAAAGGTAATTAAATATTGTTCCATGTATTACTCCTCAATATATACAAACAATTATTTTTAGAATTATACTTAGTGGAATTGTTCTTGAGAACTAACGTTTGTCAATCAATTTCATAGGAATCTATATTGACTTTTCTAAACGAAAAATATGATTCCGAAGTACTTCCAATAAGTTTTTGTAAACTGGTTTTTATGCCTGATTTTGCTATCATGGCGTTTTCAACTTTTCCCTTATTATTATAAATAACAATTACTCCCGGTGAATCGGGGGCATATTTATCAATATTAGAATTTGTTAATTCAAATCTGCCGGAAAACAAATCATTCACCTTTAACTTCGACAATTTTATGAATAATATTAAGTGCTGATTACATCAAAAAAATAAAGATTATATCATACATTAAGATTATTAGGCGGGTTTCACAATCAGGGAATCTCTTAATTTCCCAAGGGGTTTAGGTTAAAAATTTGGTTTAATAGCGGTTAATCGTCTTCATTTGTATTAAGACCTTGAGGTTCCTCAAAAGATACTCAAGGTCAGGTTAGAATAAATGATATTTACTTTAACCCAAAATCTGGTCGATTGACTGGGGTTTTAATTTTTAAAAGCGGGGATAATCCGCTTCAGGCAGAGGATTTACAACTTATCAGTTTTTGGTTCACTCATCAAAAGTTCTTCCAGTTCCCTCTTCAATTTATTTTTTGCAGTTTCCGATTGTTTAAATATTGATTCATGCTTGGAAAAATCGAAAACACGTACATCATAAATTTCCGGCCTGATATAAATATCTGGTTTTATAAATTTCATCCTCTGCTGATTTATTGAGTTCTGCATAATTTGATATGTCGTGAAAACGGATTCAAAAGTTGGAGGATATTCTTTCCCGCTGCTTGTTCTAAATGCAGTAATATCTATTGCAACCGTTAAGTCGCAATCATTTAATAAAATATCAAACGGAAGCGGATTTACCACCCCACCATCTATCAAAATCTTATTTTTAATTTTAACCGGAGTTAATAAACCCGGTAAAGAATAACTTGCTCTTACTGCAGGTAATAATTTCCCTTTATCAATAATCACTTCTTTTTTCTCCCAATAATCTGTTGCAACTATCTTTAAAGGTATTTTCAGTTCTTCAAAAGTATCGATGCCAAGTTCCGCTTGTAGAAATTTGTAAAATCTTTCGCCTTTCATCAGTCCGCTATTAAAAAACTGCGGATCGAACATGGAAAACATTTTTACTAAATCCGATTTCCAAAGAAAGTCGAATGGTTTATCGTTTCTTGGGAAAAGCAAGCGCTTTAACATCGCTTTCATTTCTTTAGATGAATAGCCTGCTGCGTAAAATACACCTATGACGGCACCAATACTGGTACCCGATATAATAGATGGTTTTAAACCAAGTTCTTCTAAAACTTCAATCATTGAAATATGGGCTAAACCTCTTGCCCCGCCGCCGCCGAAAGCTATTCCGATTTTCTTCATTCTACTTACTAATGTTTTTGTTAAATTCTTTTATTTTTTTATAAAGTATATCCTGTATTATTCAGCATTAAGATAAATGTTTTTTATTTAAAAATAAGAAAGCCGAATTTAATTTCGGCTTTCTTAATTCTTGTAGCGGGGGCAGGACTTGAACCTACAACCTTCGGGTTATGAGCCCGACGAGCTACCAATTGCTCCACCCCGCGATATTTGGATTCCAAATATAGGCAAATGCCCTCGGGATGTCAAACAACTGAATGCCCGCAAATTCAGGAATTTTCTATTAAACTACTCCTGTTTCAAAGCTGGAGATTATTCCATCCAATGATTGAGACTTTGCGTGAATTTCATTCAGCTTTTTTATTATACGAAGTATTGCGTTCCTTCTTTCTTCTATCATTTCCTGCAGGAATGACTGCACTTCCGGGAAGTTGCATTCTGCATAAACGCCTTCGTAAAATTTTACTGCTGAAGCTTCTTTTCTTAAAGCCTCGTTCAGCATTGCACATGAGTTTTTACATGCATGCACACAGTTTACATCTTCAGGATCCATTTTAGTCCCCATTAGTTTTATCCTTATATTTTTTCAAATTCGTGAGCTAATTCTTTTCCTAATTCCAAAGCCTGTTCATTAACCGGAATTAAATGATGATGTCTTTCCGGCAGCACTTTCTTCAACGCGTTTAGTATGTTCTCTATTTTTACAACAGGGCGTCTCTCGAGATAAGCACCAAGCATTATCATATTTGCTACCTGCTTTTTCTGCAGCTTCTGCGCTTCTTCAAATGCAGGTACACTAAGCACTTCTATATCTTCCCGCGTTGGAGGATTTATAATGCTGGATTTTTCATAAATTAATAACCCGCCGGGCTTAATCCCTTTTTCAAATTTATCAAGCGACGGCTGATTCATTATAATCCCCGAATCAAATTTTGTGATAATGGGAGAGCTTATCCTATCATCCGAAACAATGACAGTGCAGTTAGCAGTTCCGCCTCTCATTTCAGGCCCGTAAGAAGGCATCCAGCTTACTTCTTTGTTTTCTATCATGGCGCCGTAAGCAATTATTTGCCCCATCGATAGAATACCTTGCCCGCCGAATCCTGCAAAAATTATTTCTTGTGTTTTTTCCATTTTAATTTCCTTTTTGAAAATCTTATTGTTTATCCGGAACTTTTATGTCTCCCAACGGATACATTGGGAACATACTGTCTTCCAAATATTTAATTGTTTCAACCGGCGTCATCTTCCAGCCGGAAGGACAGTTTGAAACAACTTCTATAAAACAAGTTCCTTTATTTTCTTTTTGATATTCAAATGATTTCGTAATTGCTTTCTTTAATTTTCTAACAGCATTAGTGGTATGCACTGCCTGCCTTGTTACAAAATAAGCACCGGGCAGGTTTGAAATTAAATCAGTTATCTTTAACGGGTAACCGATTGCTTTTGATTCTCTTCCGTACGGAGTTGTGGAAGTTACCTGGCCAAGCAAAGTAGTTGGAGCCATTTGCCCGCCGGTCATTCCATAGATAGCATTGTTAATAAATAACATTAAAATATTTTCGCCGCGGTTAACCGCATGAATTGTTTCTGCAGTACCGATAGCGGCAAGGTCGCCGTCACCTTGATATGAGAAAACATATTTATCGGGAAGAACTCTTTTAATTCCAGTTGCCACTGCACTCGCACGTCCATGAGCAGCTTCCTGCATGTCGATATTCATATAATGGTAAGCAAAAACCGAACAACCAACTGGAGCAACGCCAATTGTTTTATCCTGTAATCCAAGCTCTTCAACAACTTCCATCAGCACGCGGTGAACAACACTGTGGCCGCATCCCGGGCAGTAATGAAATTTTGTATCAGTTAATGTTGAAGGTTTGCTGTAAACTTCTTCTAATCCTTGTGTTGAAACTTCTAATGCCATATCAACCTCCAACCGTTATATTTTGATTTTCTATTATTGACTGAAAATGTACCGCTACATCTTCAGGTGATGGAATCATTCCTCCCATCCTTCCTAAAAAGCTAACAGGGCATTTTCCGTTTACCGAAAGCTTCACATCTTCAACCATCTGTCCAGCATTCATTTCAACGACAAGCATCGATTCAACCTGTTGAGAAAGTTCATGTAATCTATCAATCGGAAATGGATATAAAGTTATCGGCCTTAGCAAACCAACCTTAATTCCATCTGCTCTTAAAATATCAACAGCTTTCTGGCAGATTCTTGCGGTTAATCCGAAAGCAACAAAAAGAAATTCAGCATCTTCTGTTTCAATTTCTTCAAAACGGACTTCGGATTGAAGCGCTTTATATTTTTCCTGCAGTCCTAAATTTATTTCTTCCATTTTTTCAGGCTGGATAAAAAGCGAAGTAATAATATTTCTTTCTCGTGTTGATGGCTTACCGACTGTAGCCCAGGGTTTTTCATATTTTGGTAAAGAACCTTCTGCGGGAAGAGTTAACTTTTCCATCATCTGTCCAAGAGCACCGTCCGCTAAAATCATTGCAGGATTTTTATATTTTTCTGCCAAACGAAAAGCATCAAAAACAAAATCAGCCATTTCCTGAACTGATGAAGGAGCTAAAACAATTAAATGATAATCACCATGTCCCCCGCCTTTAACGGCCTGGAAATAATCACCCTGAGAAGGCTGAATAGTACCCAATCCAGGGCCGCCTCTTACTACATTTACAATTAAGCATGGAAGCTGAGCTGAAGCGATATAAGAAATTCCTTCCTGCATTAAGCTGATTCCGGGGCTAGATGAAGAAGTCATAACTCTTGCACCGGCACCGGCTGCACCGTATATCATATTTATAGATGCAACTTCACTTTCTGCTTGAAGAACAACACCCGAACGGTTAGGAACCTCTCTTGTTAAGTATTCCAGTATCTCTGATTGAGGGGTTATTGGATAGCCGAAGTATGCGTCAATCCCAGCTCTGATGGCTGCTTCTGCAAGGGCTTCGTTCCCCTTCATCAAACGGACATCTTCTTTTTTGAGATTAAGATTTTCCATTTTATACCTTTAAAAAATTTGTTACCAAAGAACTTAGAGTATTATAAAGCTGCTACAGCTTTTTGCGAGGATTTTTTCGGCTGCCTGTAAACAGTTATTGCTACATCCGGACATACAATAGCACAGTTAACACAGCCGGTACAATTATCCTGAATCAGCTCGGCGTATCGGTAGCCCTGTTCGTTGATATTCGGAGAGAGGCCGAGGCTTGATTGAGGACAGGCAACTATACAAAGCTCGCATCCTTTGCAAGTTTCCTTGTCTATTATTACTGTTCCTCTAATCATGATGGTAAAACTTTATTATTGTTAAAATTTCATTTGAAGCAGAAAATTCAACATACATGCCAGATAGAAATTAATCGGGATTAAGTTGCAAAATCGAATAAAAGTGGATAATTTCAACACAATTAATTGCCAGATACAAGATGATTTTGAAGGGGTACTTCCTAAGTTCGAGAAGGAGTTTTTGGGGGTTTTTAAAGGAAATTGATATAAAAGAAACTTTAATAAAATGAGGCTCACCTACAAAGTGAGCCTCATTTGGGTTTGTTTAAAATTTCTTCTTAAATAAATCCTTTAATTTATCTTTCACTTTTTCTTCTACTTTTTTCTTTACCGTATCAACTTTGGTTTGAACTTCTTTTTTAACTTCTTCTTTCTTCTGTTCTATCTGCTTGTTTACTTCTTTCTTAACTTCTTGAGTAACTTGCTTTTTTGTATCTTTAATAATATTGCCTGCAGATGTTGTAACAGTTGGCGAATCTACTGTTCCCTTAATGTTTGCATTAACTTCAACACTGTTTGCAGTAATTAAATTAACATTTTTACCAAGTAAGCTGCTGATTGCTTTGTTACCCTGGTTTTTTAATTTCGATGCAGGAACATTTACACTCATTACGTAATCAATTGATTTATCTAATCCATTTGAACCTGACAAAGTTACCTTATTTCCCAGCACAGTATAACTGAACGGCGAAACATAAAACCGGCCTTTTGTAATTGTGAAAGTTGTATTAACATTATTTAGCGCAGGATTCTGTAACTCTTTTATATTTAGTTTGTCGCCTACAACTTCAAAAGGCTTAAATCCCTTTACCGAGGCATTAGGAATATTTAAAGAACCTTTGCCGTTAAATGAATCCCACACAGGCATCATTTTACTATCAAGCTTTGTTGTCATTGATAAAGAAGAATTAAATTTCCCTTCAACATATTTCGCCATTGGAGCAATTTGTTTTACCGTCACAAAATTTTCGTAAGCATCTTTGATTCCAAGATTTTTAATATTCAAGTTGAATAAGATATCCGGTGTTCCGCCTTCAGCCATTGCATAATAACCATCGGCAACTAATAGTTCCCCCCAGAGTATTCATGCTTACATTTTTCATTGATAATTTTTGATTGGCAATAACCATTGTTCCTTTAACATCCGTCAAATTCAAATTATCATAAATTATTTTTTTGAAATTTGCATTCATCGTAAAATCAATTTTATCAGGTATAGCTACTGCCTGTAATTTACTTGTGTCCTGTGTGCCTGATTTTTTTGCAGTTTCATTTTCATTTGACATGAAAGGATTTAGATCAAAATAATTGGATGATAAATTTAAATTCCCTTTAATTGTACCGTCGCTTAAAGCATAAGAAATCATATTTTCAATTTGGCCTGATGCACTCAAATCATTTTTCCCAATTGTCATTGCAAAATTATTCAGTTTAAATTGTTTAGGAGTTAAGTTGAGAGAAGCTTTACTGATTTTAACCTCATCTTTTAACTGCTTGCCTGCATAAACAAAATTTGTAAGACTCATATTTCCATTTGCTGAAATATTCTCAAGAGTTTTTTTATCAGCATTTGCCATTGTTCCTTTTGCCTGAAAATCAGCATCAATTATTCCTTCAAGCTTTGAAACATTTTCAAGATAAATTGCTTTGCTCAAATTTGCTAAATTAATTCTGCCTTTCATTTTTGTATCGACGTAAGGAGCAGTGGTTGGAGTTTTTACAAGAAGAGATGCATCAAATGGTTCTCTGCCAAGCTCCATGTGAAATTTTTTCATATTAATAACTGTATTGTCTGCACTGCCGCCGGGATTAGTAACATCAAGCTGAACATTTACATTATTTACCGGAGTAGGAAGTTTGGGATATTGAAATTTTCCATTATCTACATTCAAATTAATATTGAATGAAGGAAGATGATTTGCAGAATATGTTCCTTTTACTTCTCCCTTTTAATCCCATTTTACCGGAAGATTTCAAATCATTAAAGTTATTTGAATAAACAGCAGGAATAAGTGAAATAATATCTTTAAAACTATTATCAACTGAAGCAAATTTTATATCCATTGAAATATTACTGTCGGGCATTGCAACACTTCCGTCAAAACTTAATTTTAAATTATTAAGGCTAAATTCATTTTCTTTAAAAGTAAATTTTTTATTCTGCATATCAGCGGCAATATCCATCTTCGCTTTAACGCTTGCTTTGTTCAAATATTTAATCCCGCTATTTCTCAAAAGATATTTGTCCAATAGTTGTATTTGTTTCAAGAGTGAAATTGTTAGCGCTGAAATCACCTGAGCCTTCATGATTTAAATTTCTGATAATCATTGTCATATTAGATTTTTGGTCGAGATAAGCAATGTCAGCATTTTCAATTGAATATTTTTTTAATGCGATTGCCATTCCGCCGGATGAACTTGTATCTGCTGCTTTTGCTTCTTCACTTTTGGTTTTAGATATATTATAATTTGCGGTAGTATCATCAATTGCATAAACAAAAATCTTGGGGCTTTTAAGAGTGATTCCTTCAATCTTTATTTTATCTCCGCCGATTACACTCCACAAATCAACTGTTGCTTGAAATTGCCCAAGGCTGACTAAAGTATCTCCTTCAAAAGGAGCTTTGTTTACAATTGTCAATCCATCCAGAGTAAGACTAAGATTTGGAAAATGTGAAAACAAGTTTAATCCCACATCTTGAAAATCTAAAGTAGCATTTATGTTTTTGTTCGCTTCCTTTTTTACTAAATCGGTTATTTCACCCTTGAAGAAAAACGGAAGGATAATTAAAAGTGCAAGAAAAACAACAACTATAATCGCAATGATTTTAATAGTTTTTTTCATAATAAGTTAAAATTAAATGATTAAATAATTTTGATTTTTGGTTTTTCAGGAAGATTAAAAAAATAATTTTTAATAACAATCATAATTTAACATAAATTTTATTGATGTGAACGAGGCATCATTAAATTTATCTTTATACAAACTGTGGATGATGAGAGTTAGCTCACATCAAAAATTTTTGAACTCTATATTTTATAATTTTTAATTCTCTAATTATTATCATTGTAAACTATTATTTAAAATGAATATTTGTTAACGAGAGAAAGATTTTACGTATGAAATTGAACCTCCCAAAATTAATCGCCTACCGCAAAGGCGATATATGGGGCTTTTGCAATAAAGAAAGAAGAATTGTAATCCCGATTAAATATGATAAGGTTGGAGTTTTTATTAGAAGGTTTTGTTAAAGTTAGCCTGAATTGCAAATGGGGTTTTATAAATGAAGCCGGGATTGAAATAACCGATATAGTTTACGATGATGCTGAAAACTTTGATAACGGCTATGCAAAAGTAAATATGGGAATAAAAAAGAAAGGCGAAGATACCGTTGTATTTGGCGGCAAGTGGGGAGTTATTAATACGGAAGGCAAAGAAGTAATCCCAATTCAATATCATCAAATCGGGAAATATCATGATGGATTATTCCCGGTGATGTTGAATAACAAATGGGGATTGATTGATAAAAAAGGAAAAACAGTCGCACCAATAAAATATGAAAGGCTCGCTGAATTTAGAGAAGGTTTAGTAGCAGTTATGATGAATGGCAAATGGGGATTTATTAATACTGAAGGAAAAGAAATCATTCCAAATAATTATAGTGAAGTTGGTCAATTTTATAACGGCATTGTTAAAGTAGGATTGAACGGCTGGTGGGGTTTTATTGATAAAAACGGAAAAGGAATTACTCCAATTAAATATGATGATATTAAAGACTTTGATGAAAATTTAGCTTACGCAAGATTGAATGACCGTTGGGGTTTTATTGATAGAAATGGGGTTGAGTATTTTGAGGATTGATTAGTAAATAACACCAACACGTCCCCAAATATAATTATTAATCCGGATTAGCAAAGCGCTTTTATTTTAATTCAAGATTCCCGGCTGCGTATTTCAGATTATATTTAAACTTATCAATTTTCCAAACTTCTTCAACTTTTAGCAAATGGATATTGTAGCTGCCGACAAACTCTCTTGTTTTTCCATTAACAGCCGAATTTTTATAATGAGTGGCTGTAGCATAAGCAAAAACATCTGCTGAATTATTATTTACTTCTACAATGTAATTTCCGGCAAGATGATTTATTGAGTCTATTCCTTCAAAACCTTTTTCCCAATCTTCACATATTTGTTTTGAAGTTTTTACCACCTTTTCACCGCCTAATGATGACATATCAAAATCAACGGATTCTGTAAATATTTCTTCCTGAAGTTTATCCCAATCTCTATTATCTGTATAAACAAATAGTTTGTTTACAGTTTCTATAATTTCTTCTTTCATTAGAGTTCCGTTTGTTATTTTATATTAGAAAACACTTACCACTATAAAAATCTTCCCGATTTTTATTTATTTTTCACTTCTGTAATTTCTGCAGCATATCCTTTGCATTTTCATTATCCGGATTTAGCTCAAGAGATTTTTTATAATTTTTAATTGCGTTTTCTTTATCACCTTTTGCCGCGTAAGCTTCACCCAAACTATCATAAACATTAAATGATTTTGGAAATGATTCAGCATTAACTTTGAAAATTTTAATAGCCTCATCAACATTTCCATTCTGCAATAGCTGGTAACCAAATGTATTTAATTCACTTTCTCTAAAATCATAATCATTTGGTTTTGTTTTTTTCAATTCATGATATTTTTTAATTGCTGCATCAATACCGCCATTAATAATTTCTTCAACAAGAGCATCTGTTATTGGAGTCTTTGGTTCACTTACACTCAACAATTCAACATCAAAAATTAAAGTTGCATTAGGAGGAATATTATTGCCGGCACCTTTTTCTCCGTAAGCTAAATCCGGCGGAATGATTAATCTATATTTATCTCCTACATTCATTAAAGCAATTCCTTCATCCCATCCTTTTATCACTTGTCCCGTTCCTAAAACAAATTGAATTGGCTCTTTCCTCTTAAATGAAGAATCAAAAACTTTTCCATCAAGTAAATAACCGGTGTAATTTACCTCAACAGATTTATTATTTACAGCATGTTCTCCTTTTCCTTTGCTAAGGACAATATATTTTAATCCGCTCTTTGTTGTAATTGTATCCTGGTTTTGAGCGTAAACTGTAAAGAGACAAGAGATAAGAATTAAGAAGATAAATTTTAATTTGTTCATTAACGTCCTTTTTACTTTTTCAAAATCTTAAAATGAAAATTATTTATTAATAATTACAGTCCCAAATAATTTAATATGCCATGCATCAATTGGTCCTCTCGTGTTTTCATTCAATATAGTTTCAAATGGAAATCCTAAAACCACAACTCCATATTTATCTTTATAAGCAGTACCAGCGCTAAAATTATTTTCAGAGTACCTAAATATTGTTTTGCTTTCTTTAACAGGTAAAATAGCATCAGGCGCTTCAACTGCATAAATTGAATCATTTAGTTGAGTGTTAAATTTGAGGTTAGCATTCTTTACTAATATTGAATCACTTATACTTTGAACCTCACCATCAACAGAAGCATATCCGGCTTCCCAATAATATTTTAAAACTTGAGTTGCAAATTTTATATCTATTGTATCTTTCTTTGAAAATAAATCTGTCCCAACATAAGCTCCGGAAATAAATAGATTGCCGCCAGTCTCCGTATACTTTTTTATTGCATTTTGAAATTTGAGAGGAAATGTTTTAAACTGTTTCCCATCAACTGAATCTGCAAAAGATTTCTGCCAGCTTGTTTCTTTTTCTTCACCTAAAATAATATCCACAAATTTATATTTTGTAATATCTATATCTTTATCCCAAACCGATTCATCACTTGATGAAACAAACGAATAACCTGAACTCAATATTGCCTTACCATGAACATAAGGAAAATCAAAAGTGTTACCAGCTATAATTTTTGTTTCATAATTCGAATGACTTGCTCCAAAGCCCGGAAAATCATTTGAAATGTATTTGGAACTTGTATCAAAGTCGTATTGTGCACCTGTAAAGTTAATATCATATTTATCAGGAACACCGGCATCCAAATTATTTAAGAAGCCTGAAAACTTTCCTGTATTTACTGAACTGCGGCCCGCAAATTCTATCAAATGCATTTATAATTAATAATGGCTTTTTATCATTATCTGCCTTGCCTGCTGAAAGTATTTCGGAAGGAAAACTTTCTCCGCCTTCATTAACTGCAGTAACTTTGAAAGAATAAATTTTATTCGGTTCAATATCGTTTATCACAAAAGTAGTATCTTTAACTAGTTGTCCATTATCAAAATCTCCATCACCAATTCTCGTATAAACAATATATTTAGTTGGATCTGCAGTCGGTTCCAAAGGATCAAGTTTAGCTTTCCATTTAAGTTTTAAACTATTTGTATTAGTAAACTCTAAACTAAAATGATCAACAGGAAGCGGCTGCACTATATATTTAAAATCATACTGCACAGAAAGAAACCGCAGCATTCCTTTATATATTGAACGAGAAACTTCAAAACGAAAGCGGGGATCCAAAGCAAACTCCATATCTAAAAAATTTTGATGAGATAGAAGTTCTAATAAAAGTGAAGGAAAATTAGGACGTGTAGACTCACTATAATCTCCATCTAAAAGTTGACGCCTTCTCCAGATATGATCGACATTAGATCTCAAATCATTTACAATTTGTGTTTGAACTATATCAGCTAAATCTCTATTTGCTAATCTTGACATCCCTTCTGGAAATGTTGTGTCGGATTTAGAACCTTTTAAGCTATATATTGAAAGTGTACCATATGTAGTATCATCTTTTGTGAAACCGGCATTGGTATGAAAAGCCAAAGATAAATCCATTGGAATTCCAAGCCCCTTATTTTCTCTATCTCTATTAGGGCCATCTGGCGCACCATTTAAATAGTTGCCATATTCTGCACGACTCTGATAATCATCATTATAATCATTTTTATTCTTATTTAAATTGTAAATTAAAGTATCCGGCATACCGGCGAATTGAAGCCAGTATCTTGCACCTTCAACAAACTTAGGCCTGCCGCTGGTGCTTCCGCCTCTTTCAATTACACCAACTCCTCCACCAAATCTTACAGCATCTGCAGAAATAATTTTATTTACTTCTCTGCTTTCACCGCTTAACTCAACTCTTCCATTTTCGGGATTCATTCCTTTATAAAATTTAAATCTGCCAAGATAAATCCACGTACCTCCGCCAATTTTTTGATTAACTCTGAAATCAGTTTTCCCGCCGGCATGATAAACAGTATAGCGTGCATCATCTACATTATTATCTGAAGAATGATAAGAAATGTAAACAGCATAATAGCCGGTCTCTGGAATTTGAGGAATCCAATCTATATGACCAAAAGTATTTGTATCAGAAATAAAAAATCTGAATGAGCCTTGCTTAAAAGGATTTATTCCTTCGTCATAAGGCGGCTTACCAACGGCAAACCCATGATCAAGACCTTTTCTCCATATTCCTTGTTTACCGTCATTAATTTCTAAATATCTTTTTTGATTTTTATCTGTTTGATTATCATTATCAACAATTACTTCGTTTGTTTGTATATCTCTTTCCCGCGGCGTAAAAACATTTGCCCCGGCATTTTCCAGCATGGGAATTAAGTAAGGAATTGTAAAAGACATCGGCAGTAAATCTTCAACTGTTTGGAACAACCGCGGGCGCTGCCATTCCCATCTCTCCATTTTATTATTGTAATACCAACCATGGCTATGCCACACAATTATATTTCTATTCTCCAATCCATTCTTAATTGAATAAGACTTGCTTGTATTCTTGACTATCGGGATTCTTTTTTCTTCTTTGGTTAATGGTAGTCTTGAAAAATCGTACTTTGCTGAATCGCTTCTATAATAATTTGGAATTAAATTTTTAATCGGATAGTTCAAGCATTCAATTTTAATTGAATAATCATTAAAACTAATACCTAAATAAGATTTAACGGAAGAATATATTTGTTTAACATTATCTTCCCTAAAAGGCTGATATGAAAACTCTTTGCTTAAATCTATTTGAAGATTTTTCCCAATTGAATCAATTATAACCGTATCTATTTTTGTACCGTAGGGAATTTCGAAGGCTAAATTTCCTTTAGCGAAATCAGCTTTAAATTCATTAAGTTTACTTTTGACTGAAACACTTTCTTTTAAAACTTCCTGAGTAGCACAGCCGGAGATTAAAATTATTATGAAGATGGAGAGAAGATATTTGAATTTGGTCATGTTTGCTCTGTATAAATTATTATTTTTTGTTGAATTGCCTTATTAATTATTCTAATTTAAGTGTTAAATCTAAATATTTCTTGGTACTTATTAAATTCAAAAGGGATAAAATGAAGATTGCAAAAATTATTTTAGTGGTTTTTATTATGACTCAATATTTATTCTCTCAAGGAACAGTTAATTTCGATAAATATTTCTCCGACCAAACTATGAGAATTGATTATTTCCATACAGGCAATTCTTCTTCTGAATTAATTACAATTGATCAAATATACACTTATGGAACCTGGGCAGGCAGCTTAAAATATCTAATTGATAATTTTAATAATGGTAAATATTATATAAAAATTTATGACGATGCAACCAACACATTAATATATTCAAAAGGCTTTGACAGCTATTTCGGCGAATACCAAACAAGTGAAAATGCACAAAAAGGAATTCAAAAAACTTATAGTGAATCTGCAATAATTCCTGCTCCAAAAAATAAAATAAGATTTGCTATTGAAAAGCGTGATGATAAAAATATGCTTAACCAAATTTATTCGTCCGTAATTGATCCCAACGATGTCAAAATTATAAAAGAATCATTTAACAATAATGCAATTTACATTTTTGATGATAAAGATAATGGTGACCCGCATACAAGAGTTGATATAGCAATAATTGGGGAAGGTTATCAATCGTTTGAAAAAAATAAATTTGCCAAGGACCTTCAAAACTTTACACACACTTTCTTAAACATGGAACCGTATAAATCAAATAAAGAAAAATTTAACTTCCATGGTGTATTTAAACCTTCACAGGAAAGTGGAACTGATGAACCGAGAGCAAATATTTTTAAGAACACGGTTTTGAATACTACTTTCAACTCGCTTGGCTCTGAAAGATATTTACTAACAGAAGACAACAAGGCTATGAGAAATTTAGCTGCAGTAGTTCCTTATGATGCAATAGTAATAATGGTAAACCACACACGTTACGGAGGAGGTGGAATTTATAATTCATTCTGCACTTTCACTTCAGATAATCAGTGGAGTGATTATTTATTCTTACATGAGTTCGGACATTCTTTTTCCGGACTTGCAGATGAATATTATACTTCAGATGTTTCATACAACAATTTCTATAAACCAACTGTAGAACCTGTTGAACCAAATATTACAGCACTTCTTGATAATTCCAAATTAAAGTGGGCAGCATATGAAACTCCAGGTGTTCAAATTCCAACACCGTGGGAAAAACATCAATTTGATAGTCTTGATTACAAATGGCAAAAAGAAAGAAGAGATTTAAATAATAGAATTGCAGAATTAAAAAAAATTAAATCTTCTTATTCCGAAATAAAAAAAGCTGAAGAAGATTACGCAGAAAAAGATAAAGAACATGCCAAAGTTGTAGACAATTATTTAAGGGGCTGCAAGAATTACGGAAAAGTCGGGGCTTTCGAAGGTGCCGGTTACCAATCTACCGGACTTTATCGTCCAATGATAGACTGTATTATGTTTTCTAAAGGCAAAAAACCATATTGTGTGGTTTGCAGCAATGCAATTAAGAGGATAATAGATTATTATTCAAAATAGTGAAACAAAAAATGCAGTTCTGTTGTCTAATATAAGAAACTGTAAAAAACGGCAATTTTGACTTTTTGAAATAAAGCAAAAAAATTCGAAAAAACACTGAAAAGCTAGTTTTTAAAGAAAAGTGTGGTGTATACACATTTTTCTCTTACTTCGTATTAAAACTTTGCTTATATTTGCCGGATTAAATTTTTGTAAATTAAATAATTAGCCTTATTTAGTCTTTTTGAACCATCTATAGACCAATAGGAGACGGAATTGTCAGCTAAAAAAGGCAAAATAAACATTAATATTCAGAGAGGGTAACTTGAAGATAACAAAGCAATTCACAAACCGTGAAAGTAAGTCTTTAGATCAGTATTTGCAAGAGATAGGAAAAGTTGATTTATTAACCCCCGAACAGGAAGTTGAATTAGCTATCAGAATTAAAAAAGGTGACAGGTTTGCCTTAGAAGCATTAACAAAAGCTAATTTAAGATTCGTTGTTAGTGTTGCAAAACAATTTCAGAACCAGGGATTATCCCTGGGTGACCTTATTAATGAAGGTAATTTAGGCTTAATAAAAGCCGCACAAAAATTTGATGAAACCAGAGGTTTCAAATTTATTTCTTATGCTGTTTGGTGGATTAGACAATCTATCATGCAGGCAATTGCAGAACAGTCTAGGATGGTAAGACTTCCATTAAACAGAGTTGGTTCTTTAGGAAAGATTGGTAAAGCTTATAGGGACCTTGAGCAGGAATTTGAAAGAAAACCTACTACGTCCGAGTTGGCTGATGTTCTTGATATGAAAGCCGACGAAGTTGCTTATGCTCTACAAATTTCAGGAAGACATGTTTCAATGGACGCTCCATTTTCAGGCGACGATGATAAAAACAGCTTGATGGATGTTCTTCCTAATGAAGGACAGCCTTTACCGGATTCAACTTTGATGAATGAATCTCTTAAAAATGAAGTAGCAAATGTTCTATCAACTTTAAGCGAAAGAGAAGCTGAAGTAATCAGGCTTTATTTCGGAATTAACAGCGAGCATTCCGCAACTTTGGAAGAGATTGGCGATAGATTTAATCTTACCCGTGAAAGAGTAAGACAAATTAAAGAGAAAGCTTTAAGAAGTTTAAGACATTCACAAAGAAGCACTAGATTGAAGGCTTACTTAGGATAAAATATTATCTGAAATAATTAATAATTCCCGCCCAGTAGTAGTTGAGCGGGAATTTTTATTTTAAAACTAACTTAATATATATCAGTTAAATAAATTTGAAATAATCTCGTAAGCCCCCACATAAGTTCCAACAGCACTGCCTAATCCAGACAAAATAAACACAAGCAAAACTCTGAGTAATTTATTCTGCCACCATTTCTTCCATAGCCGGACATCATCAGTTACGTTCTGAATTTCTTTAACAACCGGGGGAACAAAATATGCTTGAACAAAAGCTGCAACATAACCGGCTCCGATTAATGGAGTCAGACTGGTAATCGGGGCAGCAATAAAAGCAGAAATTATTGTCCATGGATGAGCCAATGCAAGCAATGCACCAATAGCACAAGGAATTCCATTTGCTAAAATCCAGTAAATAGCATTATGTTTTGCCGCTACGAAACCCTGACTGAATCCTATATAAAAAATAGAAGCCACTATTATGGTTGGAATGCCCCAGCCGATTATTTTCCAGATTGGTGATGTAGGAGGAATAATTTCGATTTCTTTTAAATCAGCTTTTTTATTATTCTTTAATGACTCTACAATTCCTTTAACGTGCCCGGCACCAACAACAGAAACTATCTTTTTGCCTTTTGCTTCTTTCATCTTTTGAGTTAAATATTGATCACGTTCATCAATTAAAACTCTTTTCAACACAGGCATTGATTTACCAAGTTCATTCATCATTTCAGAAAGAACATCTTTTTGCTTTAATTCGTCAAGCTTCTCCTCAGTCATTTCCTGTGATTCAAAAATTCCGGCAAAACCTGAAGTTATTAATTTTAATTTCTGCCAGAAAGTCATGGAGTTCCACGCTCTTCGTAAAGTAATACGAATTTCTCTATCACAAAGCTCGATAGGCAGGCCCAGCTCTTTTGCTGTACTTGTTGCTTCAAGCAGCTCTATACCTGGAGTTACTCCTAATTTTTCCCCAAGCTTTTTTTGATAACTTGAAAGCAAAATATTGATAATAAGAGTAGTTAATTGTTTTTCTCGGATTAAAGTTTTTAAATCCAAAGATTCCCAACGCTTTTTTTCGGAAAGAGCTTTAAATCTCTGTGAATCAAGTTCAACGCATACACAATCAGGTTTTTCTTTTTCAATTACTTCCCGAACAAGATTCGCAGACTTTTTTGAAATGTGTGCTGTTCCGATAACGATGTATTCACGTTCTCCATCTTTTACTATTGAAACATCTGAAGAATAATTATTTTCTTTTTCAGTCATATACTTTTTTTAATATTAATGATTTGGCAAATATAGGAATTTTGGTTTAGTAATTAATTATCAAGTATAATTTTTCATCAATAATATTTTTAGATTTTATTTTTATTAAATAAAAGGTTGACTATTAAAATTTAACTCTCTATTTTCACTCATTCGTTACCACCTTAAAAGTAAATTAAACTGCTAAATTTAATTTCTCCTGAATTTATGATAAAAAAAATCAGCATTTTATTTTTTCCTATTTTATTAATAGCCGCTTGCTGTAGTTCGAGTGAAACATCAAAAAAACTAATGAATAATACTCCAGCATATAAAGAAATTGCTGAGGGAAAATACAATAATCAATACAGATACAGCTTTCAATACCGATTCAACATATCTATTTGTTTGTGCTTCTCAGAAAAACGTTGATAAAGTTTTGCCTCCCCCGCTGAGATTTTTTGTCTATGATACATAAAAATGAAAAAGTAATTTTTGAAGATAATTTAACTAATGGTAAAATAAAGTGGATTAATAACCGGCAAATTCAAGTTTCAACAATGCCGGAAATAGTTTCGGGGAAGGAAGAAAACAACAAGAAAATGTACGGCTATATTTATGATGTTATTAATAAAAGAAAACTTCCACAATTAGACAAAAATAAATAACTCGTTTGTCAACTTTCAAAATTAATTAAGGAGCCTATATGAAAAATCGCATACATTTATATGCAGTTCTGTTTGTACTGACAGGAGTATTTGTATATTTTATTTTTCCTGGATTTACTTCTATTTCAAAATATGCAAAGGAAAATAAAGGACAAATCAATACTCAAAAATGTCCAAAAACGTGAAATGAATTCACTTCCCTACGCTTCTTTAAATGAAAATAAGAAAATTGAAACTAGTACATCAGCAGAAAATAAAGAATATAATGATAAAGATTATGCACGAGGAAATGAATAAGACTCACTCATCTAAAGAGATGAAAAGAATTTCCTTCTGAGCATGAAAAAAGAATGGAAGGTTTTAAAAGCGACCGTCCTGATCTCTTTGCACAATATGAAAGAGATATTAGAACCCGTGACGGACAAACTTCTCCTCAATATCCAATGAACTATAAAATTAAAGAGCTGTTAAAAGCAAGAAATCTAAGTTCCACAAGAGGATTAAACAAGCCTAGTAAATCTCAGGCATTAAGCTGGGTAGAACGAGGCCCGGGAAATGTAGCCGGTAGAACGAGAGGTATAATAGTAGACCCTGATGATGCTACTCATGATACATGGTTTGTAGGAAGTGTAGGCGGAGGGAGTTTGGAAAACAACTGATGCAGGAGCATCATGGTCAAACTTAACGCCGGATATTGCAAACTTATCTACAAGTACTATTGCTATGGCAATGTCAAATCACAATGTTATTTATGTCGGAACCGGTGAAGGCTTTTTTAATGTCGATCAAATAGATGGAACCGGGATTTGGAAAACTACTGATAAGGGTACTACATGGATGCAATTAGCTAGTACTGCTAACAATAAAGAAATGCAAAACATCACTCGTCTTATAGTCGACCCTAATGACGAGAATACTTTATTAGCTTCTGCAACTGCCGGATTTTATTATGTTTCTGGATCTTATATACCATCCTCTGGCATATTTAAATCTACAGATGGAGGTACTTCGTGGAATAAAGTTTATGATGCAGGTGATGGCTATGTAGAAGATTTAATATCTAATCCAGATAATTTTAACACTCAGTATGCCACTGTTAATGCCGTTTTTAATACCCCAAGCCTAGATTCAAAAGTTATAAAATCGCTTGATGGTGGAGCTACATGGGAAGATGTTTCAAATGGGATTGGTAAAGTCGCACGAATGGAAATTGCAATGGCTCCTACAGATACATCAACATTATATTTTTCCGCTCAAGGCGGTACAAGCGGATCAATCTTATATGTTTCTGATGACGCTGCTGCTAATTGGTATGCTTTAAGCGATACTACCGGTAATGATAAAGATTGGTTAGGCGGACAAGGATGGTATGATAACTGTATCGCTGTTGATCCTTATAATAAAAATAGTGTATATGTTGGCGGAGTTAGTATTTTTAGATTAGATAGAATTGCCGGAACAGATACTTCTGCTAACCAAGTAAAAGGTGTGGATCTTGAAAACACTTCTTCATTTTTAGGATTTGTTAATTGGGGCGGGCCTTATAACGGCGGCAGTATTGGTAAAGGAGATGATTTCTTAGGTTCTGTTGGAGTTAATGATACCGATTATGTTTCTGTTGAATTACGGTTTGGCCCGGGAATGTCTCAAAAAGCTTACCGGTTTGTCCGCAATGGTACAACAGGTGTTTATGAGTATCAAGATTACATTGATGTTCCATTTGAAGTTTGGGATATTACTCATAACAGGCAGATCTCATTTTCTTTCAGAGATTGGGCAAATAACGGAGTTTTTGATTTGATTCCATTTGATGGAAATAATCCTCAACGGGAGTATATGATGATAAATGCTGTCCCTTACAGTGCTACTGCAGATACTTCTCTTGCAAAGGATGATGGAATTTACTATAAAAATATATTTTCAATTTGGCCTACTCTTGCTTCCGGCGGTACCTGGGATCCAAATAATTTACCGGCCTCAACTTTACGAATCAACTGGGGGAATTTTGTTACAAAACGTATAATGTCTACTCCTATAGCAGATGTATATCAACGATTTGGCGGTACTTCAAAAGGGGTTCATCCGGACCAACATAATATCACTTTAGTAAAAACAAATGAAGCTACTCAAAGTTTCAGGCTTATAAATGGAAATGACGGCGGCGTTTATTATTCAGATGATAAAGGAACTACTTTTAATGGTACTGAAAACGGTTATAATACAACCCAATTTTACGGCGTAGATAAAATGAATGGTTCCGACATATACATTGGAGGAACTCAAGATAATGGAACATGGCTTTCACCTTCAAATCCAACAAATGCAAGTTCATGGACTTCAGTTTTGGGCGGCGATGGATTCCAAGTAGATTGGAATTATGATAATCCCAATGAAATTCTTGGTTCAATTTATTCTGATGCAATATATAAAACTACAGATGGTGGTGCGCATTGGTTTGATGCAGCAGCCGCAAGTGGTTTAACTGATGATGGAAATGGACCTTTTATTACTAAACTGGCTAAATCAAAACAAGATCCGGATTTAGTTTTTGCAGTTGGAGCTTCAGGTGTATGGCGATCGGATGATTTTGCAGATAGCTGGACTTTAACACCCATGCCGTCAGCCTTTAATGGAACCAGCAGTTTTTCTCAAGTTAAAACTTCACTGGTTAATCCTCAAATTGTTTGGGCAGGACAAACGATGGCAACTGGTAATCCGGTTTATGTTTCTGCAGACGGTGGCCTCACCTTTAATGCAGCCTCTGTTTATCCAACTGTAACTTTAGGAAGAATTTCAAGCATAGAAACTGACCCTGTAGAAGACAGTACTGCATATGTACTATTTTCTTTTGCTAAAGCACCTAAAATATTAAAGACAACTGATCTGGGACAATCATGGACTGACATTTCTGGATTTGGTACCGACACAGTTAGTTCAACCGGGTTCCCTGATGTAGCTGTTTATAGTTTGCTTGTTATGCCTTATGATCCGAATATTATTTGGGCTGGAACAGATATCGGAATCTTCGAATCAACAGATGGCGGCGGAAGCTGGGCATATGCTAATAATGGAGCGCCTGCAGCTGCTATTTGGGAAATGTTAATAGTAAATGATCAAGTTATAGTGGCTACTCATGGAAGAGGTATTTGGAGTGTCGCATATGCCGCAGCTTTCAGGCTATGAACCTCCTGCAGCTACAAAATCGCCAAGATTAAGTCCTCTCGTTCAAAATCCACAAGGAGAATTGTTAATTCCTTTTACTCTTAGATCAAGTTATGATTCTACTCATGTTAATCTTAATGGAATGAGCATTGCAACTATAGGAACAAATACTGCCGAGCATAGATTCTATAATTCATTATCAAGTAACAGTTACAAGAACAGATTCAGTTCAAGTAGTAGCTTATAAAGACGGTAAATCATATAAATCTTATATGAGGGTTTCCGATGATAAAGTTTTAGCACAGGCTCAAGATAAATATGTAAACGATTTTAATTCACCATCTTCTGATTTTGATGGTAATGGATTTTCAATTACTACACCAACCGGTTTCAGCAATGGTGCTATTCATTCTCCACATCCTTATAGTGATGGTACAAACTATATTTACCAATTATTGGTTCCTATAATAGTTGCTTCATCTAACGCAACTATAAGTTATGATGAAATCGCTATAGTTGAACCGGGCGATCCCGGAAGTAAATTTGGAGATAGTAATTTCTGGGATTATGTAATTGTTGAAGGGACAAAAGACGGCATTAATTGGATGCCTTTATTGGATGGATATGATTCAAGAACAGATACAGCATGGTTTAACGCATTTAATTCAAATGGCAGCGGAGATTCCACAATGTTTAGAAATCATATGATAGATATGGCTTCTACATTTTCAGCAGACGATACAATACTTATTAGATTTAGGCTTCATGCTGATGATGCAGCTCATGGCTGGGGATGGGCAATCGATAATCTTAATATTCAAGGAACCCCTGTACCTGTTGAATTAACTTCTTTTACAGCTAACAATATTGAAGACAAAATTACCTTAAACTGGGCAACAGCTACTGAAAAGAATAATCAAGGATTTGATATTGAAAGAAGCAGGGATAACAAAACTTTCACTAAGATTGGTAACGTTCCTGGTAGAGGGACAACAACAGATAGACAATCTTATTCCTATGTTGATAATTCTTCTTCCGGCGGCAAATTATATTATAGATTAAAACAGATAGATTTCAACGGAAGCTTTAGTTATTCAAAAACTATTGAAGTTACTGCTGTACCTTTAGTATTTAAGCTGTCACAGAATTATCCTAATCCGTTTAATCCATCAACTACAATAAAGTTTCAACTTCCAAAACAGGAAAGAGTAGTTTTGGAAATCTATAATACTCTTGGCGAAAGAGTTAAAACTTTAGTTAATGATATCAAAGATGCAGGTTACTATAAATTACAATGGAATGGAACTAACAATAACAATATAACAGTTTCTACCGGAGTTTATATTTATAGATTGACTGCAGGCCAAAATATCTCAACTAAAAAGATGGTATTCTTGAAATAAAGATAACATCTTTGTGTAGTTTTATAGAGCGGGTTAATTAATTAACCCGCTCTTTTTTTATAATTATAATTATTACTACTTTAGCTAATTAAAAATCTAAAACCTACCGTAGGATTAAAATGAAATATTTATTAACCATCATTTTTATCTTCTTTATGTTTTTTTATTCAGGAACATTATCCGCACAAGAAAAAACATTAAATGATTTACAAAAAAAATTTGATACAAACTTAAATAAAGAGGATCAAGATACATGGATGAAACGTTTAGCCGCATATCCTCATCATCTTGGTTCCGCTTATGATAAAAGCAATGCTTTATATATTGATTCATTATATAAATCATGGGGTTTTGATTCGAACATTGAGGAATTTAAAGTACTCTTCCCTACTCCCAAAACAAGAATTCTTGAAATGACTGGACCTCAAAAATATACGGCAAAACTTTTCGAACCAGCTTTAAAAGAAGATAGGACTTCGGATCAAATAGATGATCAGCTTCCTACTTATAATGCTTATTCTGCAGATGGAGATGTGACAGGTGAACTGGTTTATGTTAACTATGGAATTCCAAAAGATTATGAAGTTTTAGCTGAAAAAGGTATTGACGTAAAAGGAAAAATCGTTATTGCCCGTTATGGTGCTGCCTGGCGGGGAATAAAACCAAAGGTAGCTGCAGAACATGGTGCAATTGGATGCATAATTTATTCTGATCCCAAAGGTGACGGTTATTATCAAGGAGATGTTTATCCTAAAGGTTCTTACAGAAGTGAAGATGGCGTTCAAAGAGGATCGGTGATAGACTTCCCTCAATATTGCGGTGATCCGTTAACACCTTTTATTGGTGCAACTGAAGACGCAAAACGATTAAGCATTAAAGATGCAACGACATTATGCAAAATTCCTGTTCTACCTATTTCATATGGTGATGCTGTACATTTTCTTAGTACTCTCGAAGGACCTGTAGCACCGGAAAGCTGGAGAGGCGCTCTACCGATAACTTATCATATCGGTCCAGGTAAAACTAAAATTCATTTAAAAGTTGAATTCAATTGGGACATGGTTCCCCTTTATGATGTGATTGCAAAAATTAACGGCAAAGATTATCCTGATGAATGGGTAATTAGAGGCAATCATCAAGATGCATGGGTAAACGGCGCAGAAGATCCAATAAGCGGCCAAGTGGCTATGCTTGATGAAGCAAGAAGTTTAGGGAAACTTTTAAAGACAGGATGGAAACCTAAACGAACGATTGTTTACTGTAGTTGGGATGGTGAAGAAGAAGGTTTGTTTGGTTCTACAGAGTGGGTTGAGAAACATATTGATGAACTAAAACAGAAAGCAGTGGCGTATATTAATTCTGATGGCAACGGGCGAGGATTTTTATATGCCGGCGGTTCACATACTCTTGAGCATTTTGTAAATAAAATTGCAAATGGGATTAATGATCCCGAAAAAAACATAAGTGTTGCAAAAAGACTGCGGGCAAATATACTTGTTAATGGTTCTGAAGAAGCAAAGAACAATATTGCGGATAGAAAAGATTTTCGAATATCTGCCCTAGGTTCCGGTTCTGATTTTAGCCCTTTCTTACAGCATGCCGGTATTGCATCATTAAATATTGGCTATGGGGGAGAAGACGGCGGCGGCGAGTATCATTCCATTTACGATTCTTATGACCACTATATTAGATTTGGTGATCCAGGATTTCAATATGGAATAGCTTTATCACAAACCGGCGGGCATGCAGTGTTGAATTTAGCAGATGCAAATATCTTACCTTTTGAATTTAATGATTTTTCAGAAACAGTTAAAAAATATTTTAATGAGATTTCAAAGTTGACCGACAACATGAGAAAAGAAACAGAGGAGCAAAATAAAAAATTAAATGACGGTGATTATATTTATGCTTCTGATCCAACAGAAATTTATAATCCCCCAAAAGAAAAAGATCAAGTCCCCTTTTTAGATTTCGCCCCTCTTCAAAACTCAATTGTACAAGTTGAAAAAAGCTCTTCTGCTTATGAAGATGTGGAGAAAAAACTTAATGAAAGTAATAAAAAGTTATCACCAACAGCTCTTAAAAATTTAAATGAAATATTAATGAAGACTGAAAGATACCTAACCAATAAAAATGGGTTGCCCGAACGCCCATGGTACATTCACGAAATTTATGCTCCGGGGTTTTATACCGGCTATGGTGTAAAAACACTCCCCGCAGTGAGAGAAGCAATTGAGCAAAGAGACTGGAAGCAAGCTAATGAACAAATAGTTGTAGTTTCAAAAACTCTTGATCAATTTGCTGAACAAATAGATAAAGCTACTAAAATCGTTAAAGATGAATTAGATAAATAAATATTGTCATTCAATAATTAAAGAAGTAGTGTTGGGATAATGAGGTATAATTTCAAAGTCCCATTACTCCAACAATCGAAATAAAATTTTTATTCTACTTCTTCCTCAATTTCAAATACAGGCTTAATATCAACAGGAATATTTGACAGCTTCTCAATCAAGGTTTTCATTGTTGGAGTAATAACTGCGTACTTTGCTATCATATCCTTTGCGCCTTGATAATTTCCTGTTGCTTGTAACGTCAACAGATCATGTGCAAGTTGTTTGATAACATCATATACTTTATCAAAATTTACTCTGACTTTTTGAGTTTGTTTGTCATATTGATAGCCGCCGTTTTCTAAAAGATAATTATAAATTATAGCATTTCCTCTCCCATGCGCTTCTGTAATTCCAAATCTAACTGAACGAAATATGCCGGCTAAAAATGTTGTATAAGTCTCATTAGCAAAACTCTTAGGAAACATTCCTTTATCAATCATAAAAATATTATTGTACATTCCAAGAACATCTGCTTTACATTCCTCAATAGTTGAATAAGTTTCTTTCAACTCTTTTTTAACTTCAGTCTTTCTTCCATTAACAGTTATAAAGCCGGGGCCGACACCGTGAGACATTTCATGCATTAATGCATGGCTGAAAAATGCATTAACTGTCACATAAGGCAACTGGTCTTTTTCCATAACAATTTCTGAAATAGGCTTTAACTGTTTTTCAAATTTTGCGTCGCTTATATTCTTCAGCATAACCTTTTTAGAACCCTTTGCTTTTCTCACTCTTTCATCATTCGGAAGATTAAAGGCCAAAGTCTGCACTCCGGCTTTTGTATCACCGCCGGAATAAATTTCATTAACCACAACTATGGGTGATTCGGAACCTCTTTCAGTATTTTTATATTTATCATCAATCGGAAGATGGTTCTCAATGTCTTTCAAATAACTTCCGAATTTTTTCAGCTTTTCGCTCTCAACCGGATCTTTAATTGTTAAAAAGCTTTCGAAAGATGCTTTGTAATTAAAAAGATTATCTTCATAAACTTCGTACGGGCCTATCACTATTTCGATATCATTATTCTTCAAATCCATCCAGGCCATATCGCTTTCATAATAATCATTTGTTTCAAATGCTTTTGCTCTTAAGTTCAAATAATTTTTTAAGGACGGATTTTCAGCATTATCAGCAGCTTCGCGAAGCAGTTTTGCAGCTTTGGTTAATTGCGGTTTATAGGCTTCTGAATATGGAATTGCAATTAATTTCTTCCCATCTCTTCTGATTATGGTAAAATCCGAAGTAAAAGCTTTTTCATCATTCGGATGATCTTTTATCCAATTATTAAATTCTTCCATGGACATATTTTCAGGATAAAAATTTGCGCCTAAAGGTTTTTTCTTGTCGCCAATGAAAGGTTTATCATGATCAAGCCTGTCAAATGGCCCAAACATCAAATTAAAATATTGAAGCTTTAGTTTATCTACTTCATCATTTGATGCTTCTAATTTTGCTTTAATTTCTTCATTCTTTGAATAAACTTGATTCAGAAATATTGAATCCATTAATTGAGATGCTTCAAAAAGTTTTTCAACTACAATTTTCTGTTTTGCTGTGAGATGAGATGAATCATATTTTAATTCAACAGGAACAAATTGAGCTATCTTTTCTTTTAACATGGTAACTTCCTTATTTTCTGTTTCATCATTTTGTGATTTACAGCCGACAAGCAATATCAGCAATGAAATAAGTAATAGTGATAAATATTTCATTTGATCTATCCTTAAAAATTTTGTTAATAAATTCTTTAAGCAAATTTAATTAAAATAAAGCTTTTCACATAGAAACTAAATCTGATTAGACATAAACTTTGGATTTAACTTTAATCTTTAATTTTAATCTTATAAGTTAGGTTCGATTTTATTTTAAATAAAATCAAAATTTTTAAAAAATAGGTTACAAATTGAATATTAATACTTCCAATAAAACAAAAATTATTTACTATTCATTGGGCTTTGCAACGGCAATAATTATTTTTCTATTATCCGGTTTAACTCTTGATAAAAGTAAATCTGCAGCAGATGCACCGCAAGATTATAAAATTATTTCACCTAAATTTTCAAATCATCTTAGCTTTGCCGGCGAAGATGTTCCTTTACAAAATTTTGAAGTTAAAGAAAGAATTGACCGTGAAATATTAGTTAATACTTACTGGCATTCTGCAACTTTGTTAGCACTTAAGAGAGCAAACAGATGGTTCCCGGTAATTGAACCAATATTAAAAGAGAATAATATTCCCGATGACTTTAAATATCTATGTTTAGTTGAAAGTCTTATGGATAACGTTGTATCTCCTGCAGGTGCAACTGGCTTTTGGCAGTTTGTGGAAGGAACTGCAAAAAAGTACGGACTCGAAGTAAATGACCAGGTTGATGAAAGATATGATGTTGAAAAATCAACGGAAGCAGCATGTAAATTTTTTAATGATGCATACCAGCAGTTCGGAAGCTGGACTTTAGCAGCGGCCTCATATAATTTCGGGACCAATGGAATAACAACTCAAATGCAAAAACAAAAAGCTAAAAATTATTATAATCTTGTTTTAGGTGAGGAAACTTCAAGATATATTCCGAGAGCAGTTGCGTTCAAAGAAGTATTCAAAAATCCGGAGAGTTTTGGGTTTTATTTAAATGAGGATGATCTTTATCCCCCCTTAAAATATCACGAAGTAAATGTAAATACTGCTGTCCCGGATTGGGCTGACTTTGCAACTGCTAATGGAATTAACTATAAAACATTAAAATTTTATAACCCCTGGCTGCGCGATTCCAAATTGACAAACAAACAATTGAAAACTTATTCTATTAAAATTCCTGATAAAGGGAGTATTGATATAATTGCTGAATAGTATGTTTAAAATAAAACACCGGTATTCTTGGTTCAAGGAATACCGGTGCGACGTGGTTGTTATGTTTCCCCTAAACTCATTTTGAAGTAAGTATTTTTTCCTTCTCAAACTTGGTTAAAATTGCATTTCCCATTTTTCTTACTCTTAAATTATCATCATGCATTGATAATTTTTCAACTGCTTTAATTCCATTTTCCTCGCCGATTCTATAAAGCGATAAAGCAATTAATATTTTAACATCAGGATTGTTTTCTTTTGATAACTGTTCAACAAGAGTAGGAACACATTCTTTTAACATGTATATCCCTGTGAAATAAATACAGCTTTTTCTTAATCCTTCGTTATCTGACTTAATACCTACGTTCAAATTGTTAATGAACTTAGGTTCAATATCGGTTTTTTGGCTTTGTGAGAATATTGATGGAGCAGCGAATAAAAACATAAAAGCTGCTAATAAAAAAACACTAACCTTTGCATTGGTAAATACTGCTGTTTTCATGATGATCTCCTACTTGTTTTATTTTTTAATTAGTTTCAATCTCTAGTTCAAAGCTACGGAAGGGAAATGTTTACGTTGTCACCTTAAAGTAAATGAATGTCACAGTTTGTCATGGCCTATATATGAATGGTTGTATGGTATGATGAATGGAGAGGATGAAAATAATTTTAATTTTTTTGTTGACAAATAAAATTTTCATTTAACATTATACAAAACAAAATTTTAGGATTGGTGAAAACATTTAAAACGAAAGACGCTCCGGCGGAGCGTCTTTACAAAACTTATCACATTAATTGTAAAAGAATTTTAATTGTCGAAGAAATAATCCCAAAAGTTCTTTTTGTCTTTGCTTTTATATGACTTCCAATACCGGATATATTCGTTTTGAGTAATTAATCCAATAGGTCCCTCATAAATTCCGCCTATGTTATAACCATCATAAACTCTAACTGCAATAACATTTTTTCCTGGAATCAACAATTTATTGTCCAATATATAATATCCGCGGAATTGTGCATATTCCTTTCCATAATCAAATCTTGAACCCGCTTTTTTCATATCGCCTGTGGAACCAACTAGTTGTCCGTTAAGATAAACCTCATCATAATCATCAATCTTTCCCATAAGCAAAACTAACTGTTTGCCAAGCAGACTTTGAGGCATAGTAAATTCTTTCCTATACCATGCAATTCCATCATAATTTTTATATCCTTGGGATTCCCAATAACCGGGAACTATTATACTGTCCCAATCTTTATCGTTAAAATCTTTTGCTTCCCATTCTTCATTATCACCGGTTTTGAATTTCCATTTGCCTTCAAAACTAATATCAGGAACTAATGCATTAACGAATGTAAATATTCCAATATCTCCTTCTACAATACCTCCTTCAAGCTGGGAATCATATACTCTAACTGCGATTTCATTACTTCCATCCCGGTTTAATATTTCAGCAGGGATTGGATAATTTCTCCAGGCATAATAAGAAGTTTGATAATTTGGCGGGAAAGAACCTGATCGGCCAATCATTTTCCCGTTTATAAAAGTTTCATCTACATCATCAACTCTTCCCAAAGATAAATATAAAGTTCTTCCATCATATTCACGCGGAAGATTAAAACTGATTCTATACCAGGCATATCCGTTGTATCCATTAAAGCCCTGGTTTTCCCACGAGTCAGGGACATAAATTTTCTCCCATTGGCTATCGTTGTATCCAGGTTTAGCCCAATCAGGATTGTCACCTATTGAAAATCTCCACTTTCCTTCAAGATTTATTATTTTAACTTTATCATTTGCCAGAACATTAATTGAAAACAAATAAACAAGAATTATAATTATAGATAATATTTTTAAGTTCGGTTTCATACTAACACCAACATTATTTTTACCATACAAAACTTATTGAATATTATTTTAGTAAAAGTCATTTGCAAGTAAGCAATTGTAAAAAGTTGTCATTGCAGATTGAGTGAAAATTGTCAATAAACTAACTTATAGCCAATACCATGAACGGTTAATATAATATGGGGATGCGCATGATCAATTTCAATTTTTTGACGAAGCTTTAAAATAAAGTTATCAATAGTCCTTGTAGTTGGAAATTCATCATAACCCCAAACATCCTCCAATAAACCGTCACGGCTGACTGTTTCATTTTTATGATTCCATAAGTAATGAAGTATTTCAAATTCTTTGTGTGACATCAAAATAGATTCATCTTTTTCCTGCGCATTGTAAGTTGAGAAATTAACCTTGAGCTTACCAATAGTCACAATCTCATCTTTCTTGTTTGAGGCCTGGTTTTCATATCTTCGTAACACGGCTTTAATTCGAGCCAATAATTCCATTAGACTAAAAGGTTTTGTAACGTAATCATCAGCCCCAAGTTCGAGACCTCTAACTTTATTTGCTTCTTCACCTTTTGCCGTTAATAAAATAACCGGGGTTTGATTCCCATCTTTTCTTATTTGCTTGCAGACTTCAAAGCCTGAAACTTTAGGAAGCATAACATCAAGTAAAATCAAATTATAATTGTTGTTCCTAATTTGATTTAAAGCTATTTCACCATCTTCAGCAACATCAACTTCATAATCTTCAAATTCCAGGTTATCCTTTAGCCCCAGCCTCATGTTTGGTTCGTCTTCAACAATTAATATTTTACTCATTTCGAATCTCTTTTAATTTTAACTTAAAAGTTTAAACTTATTTTTTATCAACATTAAAAATTAATTTAAAAGTGCTACCGTTACCCAATTGACTGTTCAACTCAATCTTGCCGTTGTGTGCATCCATTATATGCTTAACAATTGTTAAACCCAACCCGGTTCCTTTAGAATTGTAAACGTCCCCGGATTGTACTCTAAAAAACTTATCAAATATTTTCTTCTTATCTTTTTCAGAAATTCCAATTCCTTTATCTTCTACAGCTATAAAAACGGAATCGTTTTTCCTTCCGGTAAAAATCTTTATTGATTTGATATTACCGCTGTATTTAACTGCATTATCAATTAAATTTATCACTGCTTCAGATATTGCTTCTTCATCCGCTTTTACAATCGGTAGGTTAGGCTGCAATTCATAATTAAAATCAAAACCATTGTTATTAAGATGGAACTTGTATGTGCTATAAACATTTTCAACTACTTTGTTAACATCAGTTTCGGTAAGATTATAAAGACGTTTACCTGCTTCTATCTTGGAGAAGCTTAGAATTTTATTAACAATTTTACCAAGTCTATTTGTCTCCTGAATTATAATAGAATAATATTCATTCTTTTTCTCTTCTGTTTTTACTCTTCCTTTTTCAAGAGTTTCTGCGAACATGCTTATAAGCGCAAGCGGAGTTTTTATTTCATGAGATACGTTTGAAACGAAATCCGCTTTAAGCTGTGAAAGCTCAATTTCTTTTTTAATATTTATAAAAACAATAATTCCTGCACTAATCAATAGCACTGACAAAACTAAAATTAAAATAAGATTTGTTGACGAACGTTCGTTAACTAATTCTTCAACCGTTTTCCCTTTGAATTTAATTCCCAAATAATAATTTGGAAGCAGCCACAAAGCCTTTTGCTGCTGAACATTTTCAATCTTGCTTTGTTCGGTTGAATAGATTTGATTACCTGAATGGCTTTCATTAACAGTTAAAATGAATTGGTCTTCGGCAACGCTTTGAATCTTTTGTGAAAGGTAGTTTTCAACAAATTTCCCCGGGTCTATTAAAACTCCAGCTATATTATATTCTTTAACCGGGTCATTTGTTAAAAAGATTAAAAGAATATATTTATTGTTAATTGGTGTTTCTATCGGTTCAATTTTATAAAAGCCTCCACGCTTGTATGTATAAAGTTTCTTAATTTTATCTTTAGCATTTTTAAAAACATTTCTAAGTTCAACGGTATCTATCAAACGATTTTTACTAATTGAAAAATTATATTTGTGTGAGTTTAGACTGTCAACAAAAAATAGATATTGAATTGCAGAATTAAATTTCACAATACTGTCTATTGTTGTTTTGTATTTATCCCTGCTAGGTTGCTCTAAAAATTGCAGATTAATATTGCTTCGCCAGGAACTGACAATGTCATCCGAATATTGATTAACGGAATAAAGAATTGCATCAAGCTGTTTATTATAAACTCCTTTTAACACCTCCTCATTTTTATTGAGGGTTGAAATTTCATAAACACTAAAAAAAACGACCGGCAGCAAAATTATTATTACCAAGACTGCTGCTATTTTTTTAAGAGTTTTATTCATTTATTTTGAAAGTTATTAAATTACTTAGCTAAAAATAGTAAAGATTGTTTCCAATTTATCCAAGTTAATTGTAAAAAAGTGTCACCACTTTCTGAAGCTTTTATTAAATTTATGTATAAATATAGTTATGAAATTTGTATCATTATATGTAAATGTTTACTTTTTGCCTACCTTCAAAAGAAAAATTTATTAAAAATTAAGGAAGCAGCAAATGGCAGCAGGTAACATTACTACCTTGTTTTTAGATATTGGCGGAGTTTTATTAACAAACGGCTGGGATAGAAAAGCCAGGAAAAAAGCTGTGGAGAAATTTAACCTCGATGAAGAAGAAATAAATGAACGGCATCATTTAACTTTTGATACTTATGAAGCCGGTAAATTGGATCTTGAAGAATATATGCATCGAGTAATTTTTTATGAGAAAAGAGATTTTTCATCCGAAGCATTTAAATCATTTATGTTTTCACAATCACAAAAGCTGCCGGATATGATTGAATATATTTCAGCGTTAAAAAAGAAATATGAATTAAATGTAACAGCAGTCAGTAATGAAGGAAGGGAACTTACCGAGCATCGGATAAAGACTTTTGAGTTAAATAAGTTGTTTGATGCTTTTGTGGCTTCAAGTTTTGTACATTTTCGTAAGCCTGATATTGATATTTATAAAATTGCGCTTGATGTATCTCAGTCTGAACCACAAAATGTACTTTACCTAGACGACCGCCACATGTTTATTGAAGTTGCTGAAACCTTAGGAATAAAGGGAATTCATCATATAAATTTTGAAAAGACTAAAGCAGAACTTGCTAATTACGGACTAATTTAAAATTAAAAGAAAATCGTTAATAATTTATGAGTAAAAGATCCTTAAATCTTCTTGAAACATCTGCAAAGGACGAAGCCTTAAAAACCGATATACGCGAATTAGGGATTATTCTTGGGAATGTATTAAAAGAACAGGAAGGTGAAGCTCTTTATCAAACAGAAGAAAAACTTCGTGCTTTAACAAAGTCTTTAAGAACAGAATACAAAGAAAGAACTAGGCAGGAAATTATAAGCTTGATCAATTCATTATCAATTGAAGAAGCATATAAAGTTGTGCGGGCATTTTCTGTTTATTTTATTCTTGTAAATGCTGCAGACGAAGTTAATAGAGTGCGGCTGCAGAGAAGAAATTTAATTAATAATGATCCATCAGTTGTAGGAACATTTGATTACACCTTTGAAAAACTATCTGAAGATAAAATCTCAATCAAAAATTTAGAAAAGGTTATTGACAGTTTAAAAGTTATGCCGGTATTTACAGCTCATCCTACAGAAGCAACCAGACAGACAATTTTAAGAAAGATTTTAACCATAAGCCAGCTTTTGCTTAAACGCGAAGTTCATAAAAATACAAAAGATGAACTGGATGCGATAAACCGCCAGCTTCAAACCGAGATAACAATTTTGTGGCAGTCAAATGAAATTAGGTTTCACAGGGTAACCGTAAAAGATGAAATTCAACGAGGTTTATTTTTCTTTAAAGATGTTATTTATAATATCCTGCCTGAGTTTTATCTGCATTTAAATTCTAAAATGAATTCTTTTTTTAATTATGACAAACCTGTTCCACCAATAATTAATTTTGGCTCATGGATGGGCGGAGATAGAGACGGACATCCTTATGTTACAGTTGAACTTACTAAAGAAACCTTGCTAAATAATAGAAGACAAATTTTAACTCTTTACCTTCAGGATTTGGATCCGCTTTATGTTTCGCTAAGTACATCTTCAAATATCATTCAAGCAAACAAAAGATTAATCCGGTCAATTAATTCTGATTTGGATAAGCTTGAAGTAAAAAGCACAGACGGCATCCTTCGTGATCCTTCCGAGAAATATAGAAACAAGCTTTATCTTATTTCATTAAAACTTCAAAATACAATCGAAAATTCTACTTACGGTTATAAAGATGTTTCTGAATTTATTAATGATTTGAATTTAATTTATTCAGTCTGCTTGAAAACAAAGGAAAGTTAATTGCTGAAGATAAAGTTCTGCCGTTAATTTATAAAGCACAAACCTTTGGGTTCTACTTAGTGACAACGGATATTAGGCAAAACTCATCTCTGCTTCGAGAGGCAATAAATGACATACTTAATTATTCAGGGGCAGCTAAAAATTTTGATTCTTTAGATGAAGATGAAAAGATAAAAATTTTAACTAAGGAAATATTAAGCCAACGCCCGCTGAGGAATATTTTCAGCAACTTAAAAGAAACAACTAACCAGGTATTAAACGAGCTGGCTGTAATAAAATGGGGGAAACAACATATTTCTCCAAATGCATGCAATGATTATATAATAAGCAACTGTACTTCCGTAAGTGACGTTTTAACCGCTTTGCTTTTAGCAAAGGAATCCGGCCTGGTTGAAATTGACAAAAATAGAATTAAAAAATCTCTAATTGATATTCTCCCTTTGTTTGAAACTATTGAAGATTTGAGAAATTGCGATATGGTAATGCAAACCCTTTTTGTAAATGCAGCTTATTCAAAGCATATTTCAATACGGAAGAATGTTCAAAAAATAATGATTGGGTATTCAGACAGCAATAAAGACGGCGGTATTGTTACTTCAAATTATGAATTGTATAAAGGACAAAAAAAGCTAAAACAAATTTGCGATAAAAATAAAGTTGAATTAATTCTATTTCATGGTCGTGGCGGCAGCATCTCACGCGGCGGCGGGCCTGTAAGTCAATCTATTTTAGCGCAGCCGGTTGGCACAATTGAAGGCAAAATTAAAATCACCGAACAGGGAGAAATGATTTCTTCCAAATATTTGATTCCCCAGATCGCCGAGCGAAGCCTTGAAATTATGACTTCGGCAGTAATACTTTCAACTGCCCAATCACTGCAGGCAGCCAATAAAAAAAGAGATTACCATTTCGAAAAATTTAATACCATAATGGATAAAATTTCGGAAGAGGCGTTTATTCATTACCGTAATTTAATTAATCATAAAAATTTTCATAATTATTTTAGAACTGTTACACCAATTGATATAATTGAACACATAGAAATCGGTTCGCGCCCAGCTTCCCGGAAAAAAAGCAAAGACATTCGGGCTTTAAGAGCTATACCATGGGTTTTTTCATGGACGCAAAACCGGCAAACAATTTCAGGATGGTTTGGATTTGGTTACTCTATTAATAAAGCCGTAGAAAATGGAATTACTGATTGGAAGACTCTTTCAAAAATGTACAATGAATGGAAATTTTTTAAAGCTTTAGTTGATAATATTGAAATGGTTTTATTAAAAACAGACATGATTATAGGGAAGGAATATTTATCTCTGGTTAAAGACAATACAGGTAAAGAAATTTTTAATATAATTAGCAATGAATATGAACTATCCAACAGCGCAGTTTTAAAAATTATCAATGAAGAAAATCTTTTGGATCATGCCAAATCATTACAGCGTTCTCTGCTGCTTCGTAATCCTTACATAGATCCAATCAGCTTTATACAGGTTAGATTTATAAAAGAATTTCGTGCAAAAAATATTTCAAACAAAAGAAAAGAACAGCTTCTTTCTCTCTTAAGATCAAGTGTGAATGGAATAGCTGCAGGGGTTAGAAATACAGGTTGATAAAAAAGTTAAAATTATTTCGTTGGAAGCAAATAGGTTGCTCCTAAATACATACCTAAAAAATTCGCTCCACCTAAATGAAATTTTATTTCGCCAATTCCTTTTAACCTTGGAGTAATAGGATATTCTGCTCCTCCAAATAAAAATAAAGCTGCGTTAAGCCTTGTTGAATTTAATTTAAAAGATTGGCTTAAATTTGTCATATCGTTTATAAAATTTACAATCGCAAAACCAACTCCACCGCCAATATAAGTAATAGCCTTTGTTCCCGTATAATATTTTAACTTAAATGTTGGAGCTAAAATAAACTCCGTCCATTTACCGTCAAGATAATTATTAGGCAATGCACTTGAGTTGTAAGACTTACTCCAAAACTCTGCAATCGCTCCGACATAAATCCTATTAAAAATATTTCCAAGATCTGCATGTGCACTAAAGCTGAATGTGTTGTAAATAGGACTTTCGGGAATAATATAACCTATCTTTCCCCCAATACCTTCTAAACGAATGTTAGATTGTGAATAGCTTATTTTTATAAAACCAAAAATTAAAACAATAAACAGAATTTTTTTCAGCATAGATTAAAGAAAATTTCTATAAAAAAACGTCAACAAAATTAACAATAAATTTTTGTTATTTGATTTTCCAAATGAAAAATTGATTTATAGATTGAGCATGCGCACAATATTTAACCCTAACGGAATTTATATAAAAAATCCGTGCAGCTAAAAACCACACGGATTTTTTAATAAGCAAATGCTGAATAAATTAAATCCAGCTAATATTTTAGAAACCCAGCGTTAATGAGAAAACATGGTTTCCACTAAAGTATTTGACATCTCTGAAAGCATAATCTAGTTTTAAGTCAATACCTTGAAAGCTATAATCAATACCGGCACCCATCGACAATCCATAAATATAATTATCTGTTTGAGATTTTGGAGACATGGAATAACCACCCCGTAAGTAGAACGAATGGTTATATCCATACTCTAAACCAAATTTATACTCATCTCCTGAAAAATTATTATTCTGGAAAGTAGTGGCAACAGTTAGACTATTCATGGCATTTATTTGCGGTTTATAACCTAATCCAAGTTCGAATGTTGACGGTAGTTCAAAGCTTGCTGCATCAATTGTATAATATTGCGGCGGACGGTTATAATTTGTAACATCAGCCTGTACAAATAAAGCAGAGCCAGAATATTTCATTTGCGGACCAACATTTTTCATTACAACACCAAAACTTAGACCATCAACATCTCCAAGGTTCTCATAGATTACACCAACATTAAAAGCCACACCGCTGGCAGTAGCATCACCGAGAGTTTCGTTAATTAAATTGGCTGTTAAACCAACTGATATTCTATCCACTAATTCACGTGAATATGAAAGACCGGCGGTAAGAAATTGTGGAGAAAAAGTACTTCCGGTTCCATCCGGACTTTGAGTTGTGGTTATAGGAATTTCGCCAACTGCTAACGATTTAATACTTAAAGAAACAACACCGAAGCCTTCAAAGTTAGCGGATACTGCACCATACTCAACACCGATATCAGCAATATAGTTCATATGTGAAAACATTACACTGGCTGAACCTTCCAATTTAGAAACACCTGCCGGGTTCCAAAATAAAGCTTCAATTCCAGTGGATGTGGCTACACTTGCTTGTCCCATTGCAATGCCTCTAACACCAATAGGAATTAATAATTCAGATGCACCGCTAGTTCCGGTACGATTTCCACCTCCTGCATAAGTATTAGCCATTGCCAGCAGGAGGATAAACGCTAAAATAAAAATTCTTTTCATTTTTACTCCTTGAGTTTAAAACTTTGTTTATTTTAAAATCTATCCAAAATTTGCTGTTCTTGAATTATAGCTAATTTTAGAATTCTCGTTACACCTAATTCGGGCATATCTATATATGCTATATATAATCCGCTAGCAACCGGTAATCCGGATTGATTTGCTAAATCCCATCTTTGGAATTGACCGGATCTACTTCCATCATTTTCGTCTAAAGTTTTAACCAAAATACCAGCTAAGTTAAAGATTCGTATGGTTGCTTTTGTTGGTAAATGACTGAATGTAACGAAACGGTTATATTTATTTAGTTCTTCCGAATTTACACCGTAATATGGATTTGGAAATACATTTATTTCATTTACATCGGCTTTTGCCTGTTCAACACTACTTGTTGGTTTAGGTGCAGTAAACGTAAATACATCACTGCCTGCTTTATTAGGAATAGTCATTCTAACCCTAAATGTAGTCCCAATTTCAGGTTGAGCATCTACACTTCCATCTCCTTGGTTTTGATTCCAATTCATCAAAACAAGTCTGGCAATATGCTCAGTCCATGAATCATCACGGGTTGTTGGATTCTGTGTCACAAAAGCTTGATATCCGGCATCTCCTGGCGAATTATCAGCCGGCATATAGAAATAAATCCAATCGGAATAAGGATCATTATTTCCACCGGATGCTTCATGATCAAGAATAAAATTAAATGTTGGGGCTCCGGCTACATCTTCATTATCAAGTATTACCGGTATCATCCTAACATCATCACTAGGATCATCCAGGTTAGGACCTAAGAACCATAGTTCAAAAGGAACATCATAGACACCGGCAGTTACATTTTCATGAAATTCACTTGGCCATAATCCTTTACCGTTTCCAGTCCATCTAATTTCATAATTATTGGGAATAAGCGTTGAAAAATTAGCGCCGTCCCTTGTCCATCTGCCAACAGCAGCTTCATGGTCGGCAATTGTAGGTCCGCCGGCAACTATAAAATAGTATCCTCCGGCAGCTTGCATTCCATTTGCGAAGCAGCCACTAAGTGCTCCTCCATTTGTGGACAAAGCAACATCCCTATACCAGTCTGCAGAAATACCCATTCCATCTGTTGGTGCTGCAGTGATTTCATAAGTACATTCAGCACCTGTAATGGGGCCATTAGCATTTGAAGTAATATCAAATCCTTTGAAATCAAGAGGTGCACCAATTACCCTGAATTGAATTCCATCTATAATAGGTGATTGTGCATCTGAATTTTGATCAGTTTGATTTGAAAGAACTCTTACACCATCTGATCTATCTACATTCCAAACATCAACTAAACTAGATTCCACGCCGCCAGTATCATTAATAGTGGAAACCGTCATTGTATCAAAAGAAACAGTATATGTTAAGCCGGTTAATTTAGTTGGATCGACAACTATGGGGTAAACATTACCATCGCTTAAACCGCTAGTTGCGGTATGTGCCACTCCGGATATTGTATCTGAAAACGCAAACTCATAACCGTTACCAGGGTCAGTAGAATGCGGGACTACTGTAATAATTTTAAGTGGGTTTTCTAAAGATGTTGAAACCGGGACATCAGGATTATAATTGTATGAAGTAACAGCAAAATAATACTTAATGCCATTTCTCAATGGGACACCGCCATTCAATTCATCTGTTGCAATGTCGATAAATCTTTTTACACCCGTATCATTACCAAACCTAATTGGAAGTTTCACTACCGTACCGGTATTCACATCAAATACATCGTCAAATATTTTTCCTATACCATCTGCAAGATCATAGGTAGCAATTAATTTTCCTTCAGTTATACCCGCAGAAGCAGAAGGCAATTGATAAACATTATAACCCTGAAATTTATAACCCTTGGAATCCTGGGATTCTGTTTCGGAAACTTTTGATTGATTTTCACCCCAGTCTAAAATAATTTTTTTATCAAGCTCAACTACATTTACATCAGGAGCACTTGGAGCTGTTGGAAGATTAAAGAAATTATCATAAGCTAATTGTGCTTGTTGATCATAATATTTAAGCAAGCCTATAGCGGATATTCTGTCTACCCCTGGAATCGCTCCAGCAATGATTTCTGCAACAACTACTTCTTGAGTATCTCCTGGCGCCATTTGGAATGGGCCTGAAGCCATTCCAATTCTACGATCGCCTGCACCAATCAAATCTCCATCTATCCACCCTTTCTTTGTCTGCGGATCTCCTGATAGAGCAAAAGTGGTGTTTTGACCTGTGTTAGGGTCAACAAAAAAATCACCGGTCTTTCCTATTCTGCCCTGAAAGAAATTATAAAATTGTGTTGAACCTTGAGGATCACCTTGTGTTGGGTCGGTTACAGCTAAATCGCCTCTGGCAAAATAATAAAATGAAGTCATTGGCAGATTTTTTTTACCATGTATTCTTTTACCGTTAAAAATTGCTGAGTCCCCGGGGGAATCAACTACCGGCCCCTGGAAAAAATCATAACCAACAGCAGGAGGAGGAAGTGGATTATAAGTAGCATCGCTTGCATTTGCATTATAGCAATAACCTAAACTAAGCGACGTATCACATCCGGCAAAATCATCCGTAGCATTACCCAAATCAACATCTGACCACATCGATAAATACATATCATTAAATATTTCATCGCTTTTATTTATAACTTTATATTTTCTAAAGTACATATTTCCAAGCGCTCCAGTTTGTGAGTATGCCCAATATGTTGCTTGCATTTCAACACCAAGCGGCTTGGCTCCGTATAAATTATTTGTACGACTTTCATTAAGATCATTAGTGACAAACCAAATTGTTTGGTTAGCTCCGGGAACCCCAGGAATATCGCCTGAACTCGGATCACTATCATATTGCCCATTACCGTTTCCATCATAGTAAGGGGCTCCATCAGCTAGCCGGCCACTCTGTCCAGTCTTGTTCATACTGATCTCTAATAGCACTTTGAGAATTATTTTCTACTGCTGATTCAGAAGACAAATCTACATCAGCGCCACCAGGGTAAACATCCGGCCTCACTCTGTAGATTCTAACATTGTCAGCATCCGGGTCCTCAGCTGTTAATTGCGAATACGGGAGTCCACTATTTGTTATTCGTCCTCCCTGCAACCCGGTTCTATATGCAGTACCTCCAACTCTTACCTGGGGATCACCGGTTATCTTAGCACCCCAAAGAAGTCCGGAAGTAAATACAGCTGTCTTCCCGCTAAATTTGGGAAAAATCAATCCTGAATTTTGTTCCTGAGCATCAATATCAGAAATACCGTCATTTTTTAATACTGTGGATAAATTATTAATATCTAAATAAGTACGAACAGGGCTTCCCTGCACTTTACTTAATGAATTATTTGATTCTTTCTTATCACCTTCAGCCCGTGCATTGCCAATTGTAACAACAATACCCAGAATTAACAGTGGTAAGAATTTTAAACATTTTGAATACATATTTTTTAAACTCCTATAGATTTTTTCAGTTATAGGTTCTGTTAATATTCTAATTTTAGACCTAATCTTATTTGTCTTGGCGGCCCATAGAAAAATGGTGAAGTAGTAAACGCAGCTCCTGTTGTCGCAAACTGCCATTGCTCTGAATAATCAATGTTAATCGCGCGATAAAGCTTAGCATACTCAGGACCAAATTGCTCTACTAACTTTCCTCCGGTAGCCGGATTACTTATATAGCCGTCGTCATCAACAGTACCTGTTCTAAGAAATACATTTTCTACGTTTTTTGTATCAAAAACATTTATTACATATAAATAAATGTTAGCACTTAATATATCAGCAATAGAAAATGTTTTATCAATTCTTAAATCCACTTGATAGTTCCATGGCGTAGTAGATGAATTCAAAGGCTCGGTAGGTTGTCTATCCCTAGCATCACCTTCGAGATTTGCGCCGCCTATACCTTGTGTATATGGATGTCCGCTGTTAAATGTTAGTAATGCAGATAATCCCAATTGACTTAAAATGTCTCCGCCATCATCTTTACTAAATCTATAGTCAAAATTAAAATTACCGCTAACTGCATTATTATATGAAAGTGGCGAGATATACTGAGGCCTAAATATTGTGACTCCGTCCAATGGAGCTGCAACAATACCTCTATTTGAGTTAGGGAAAGAACCTGTTCCTTGTGCATCCTGAAAAGAAATAGATCCGTTAACCTGGAACCTGGATTGTCTTCTCATATTGAATGATATTTCTAATCCTTTTGTAGTAGCAAAATCACCGTTCTTTAAAATAAAGTAACCACCGTATGTGGAACTTTGTCCATCGGTCCCGGTATATTGCTGGTCATAAACAACCTGATCAGTAATATCTTTATAATAGCCTGTGATATCAAATGAAGCAAAGTTCCCAATTTGCTGTGAGAAACCGATTTCATATTGAGTTGTTCTTGTTGGCCTTACATTAAATCCTACCGGTGCGGGGATAAAGAAACCGCCACCAACATTGCTTGAGGTTAAATAAAGACCTTGATAGATATCTCTTAATCTGGTTTGTTGAACAAATTTGCCGAATTGTGCATGAAATACTGTTTGGTCAGTGACCGGAAAAGAAAAACCTAGCCGTGGACTTAAAGAGCTGAAGGTTGGAACTTTAACCAATCCAGTAGGATTACCGTTAGCATCCTGCCATATTTTCCCGGTAGATTTGTCAAAAGTTTTTTCCGGATGTGCAGGATCAATTAATTGATAATTATCAACATCAAAATAATCAAATCGTATACCGGCATTAATTATAAGGTTTTTATAGGTAATTTGATCTTGTACATAACCGGCAGCAAAGGTCGGCTTTTTAACTGCATTGAAAGGATCACCGCCTCCAGAATCATCTTCATTTCCAAACACATCATACCCATAATTATTTACACCTCTATTGATAAATATATCCTTAGGCGTTAATGTTCCTGGATTAGCAAGTAAGCCGGATAGAGCAAATGCGCCTTCATTTGAAAGACTGTAATTTCTAATTCTAAACATTTGCAACTCACCCCCAACCTTTAACGAATGTGATTCTCCAATTGCTGTAGAAAGAGCCCCGTTAAAATTAAAGGTTTCGCGATTACGTTTTGCATAGCCTGCTGTTACATCCCCAGGGGCGTTGAATGAAAATGAAAAGATATTATACTGTGGTTCTCTTGTATATCTCTGATTTCCTCCCTGTTGCGGACGTCTATCCCAAACAAACCCTAATGCTGCATTTGCAACACTATCGCCGTAAGCTGTAAAATTATCTTTTAAATAGGGATCAAAAAGCTGCGCTTTGTTAAAAGTATAACCGCCGCTTATTTCATAGTAAGTAGTTGAATTTATAATATGAGTAGCTTTTAAACTGAAAGAACCGTTTTGTCTATCTACTTGTTCGATTCGATCCAGATTTAACATATTTGCAATATTACCGGTAATTCTGGCAGTATTGAACGGATTAAAACCTGTGGATGCCGTATAGGTACCTGTTAATCTAAATATGATTGGGTTAAAATCTAAAGTTAGAGTACTTGTTCCGGTATATGATTCCAATGAATTTTTATATAGAGCTCCGGCAGGATAAGTGAAATTTAACGTGTCGCCAGAAACCGGATCCCCGATTAAACCAAGATTAATCCCCGGATATGGCTGCGGGTTTACATCATTTTGAAAATTATGATTAAATAAACCAAAGAATTTAATATTCTTTTCTATTATTGGACCACTGATTGTTCCAATGAAATCGCTATATCCAAACCAGTATGCCCCTAATCTACTTTTCCCATTGTATCTTTCACTTTTACCCTGGGCGGTTATATTATCCGTAACATATTCAATACTAAATTTTAAATCAGATGTTCCGGACTTGAATTGCTGGCGAATAATTCCTGCATTAGCATTTCCAAATTCTGCCGTATATCCACCCGATTGAACTTGAATCTCTTCCAAGGCATCCTGCACAAGGTTTACAGAGCGTCCTCCTACAAATGGATCTGTTATAGATGCTCCTTCAAGATAAAATCCAACTTCATCCTGTCGTCCGCCTCTTATAAAAATTGTATTATCCTGATAATTTACTCCCGGGGTTAGGGCAAGAATATTATTAACACCTCTAACAGGTAATGCCTCTATATCTTCGCTGGTTGTAATTCGCTGTGCATTTGTTGAACTTTTATTTATTAGCGGACGTTCAGCAACAACATTTACTTCTCCAATTGTAACACCTTCGCCAGGAAGCTTGAAATTTTGTTCGGTAGTAAGGTCCGCGTTAACACGAACATTAGAAACAGTGATAGTCTGATATCCAATAAAAGAAGCCTTAAGCTGATAAACTCCCGGCTCCAGATTTTGAATATTATATTCACCATTTATATCAGTAGCAGCCCCAAAGGAAGTCCCAACAACTAAAATATTGGCTCCGATAAGGGGTTCCCCACTTTGCAGGTCGGTAACTTTTCCTTGAATTTTCCCTACCGTCCCCGCCCAAACTATTGTTGGCAACATCAGCAGAAAAAATAAAATGGTAAGTTTTCTGTTCATTTTACCTCTCCTAAGATTAATGATTAGAAAAAAATTATTTTTTAGTCTCACACAAGAAGCTATGTTCTTGATAAAGACTTTTTATTTGTTGCCCGCTGGAATAAAAAGAATTGTTTTTTATCACCGTTTAAATGATGAAAAAAATATTAAGAGTAAAGGATAAATTTGAGAATTTTTTTTAAGTGCGTTTAGAATGGATTTAATACATAAATATTTATTTAGTTCGGTGAAGGACCTATTACATAAGCATAATTTCTAATATCATTTTGATGAAATACAAAAGGGGAAAATGAAGCCTGACCGGAGGCACTAGCTATAATAACTTTGGTTAATTTATTAGCCGCATTTTTAGTAATTAGATAGTCAATTAAATTATCCGGTGTTATATTAATTGCTCCTTGAATATGTCCCATTTCATAATCCCCAACGGACCTAACATCCAAAATTAAATAGCTGCCAAGATTATTCTGAACTTCATCAACATCTACAATTGAAGGCTATGTTATCCGAATTTATAAAATCACCTTGATCTTCTACATACTTTAGAAGCAAGTATGATGAAGGTAGGTTAAAATTAACTTCGGGAGATATATTGTTGGTTAAGCAGCCTTGATATAAAGATACAAAAAGCAGTAGAAAAAAAACTCAAATAAAAATTTTAATTAGCTATTTGGAACTTCTTAAAGATAACTAACTGCAAGTACGATATATAACACAATTACATCTTTTCTCTAAACATTCCAAACAATTATTTAATTAGGGGAGGGGCCCGTAACAAATGTATAGTTTCTTATATCATCTTTAAGGAATACATATGGAACGAAATAATTTATTCTAAATAATAAATGATCGTAAAATAAATTACATCCTCCATACAATAAAGTTTTTGCATCATATCCAAGCAAACGAAGATAAGCAACAACAAAAGCACTTTGCTGACCCGAGATACTATAGACTAGAATACTTTTATCAGCCGGAAGGTTTTGTAAATGTTCTGTACTTTTAAGATCCCGGTCTGAAAGGTATAATAAAGCATTTTCAAAATGGCCGGAACCTATTTCGTTTGCTTTGTCATGCATATAAAGATAAATAGTACCATAACATACAATATAATAATCTGAAGGTTTAAGATATTTATTGTTACCCTTATATACTCTTTCATATACATTGTCTTCGTTAAAACCTTCTTTGATTAATTCTAATATTCTTGCATTGGTATTTTTTTGGATACTAGAGTCAGGATATTTAAGATTAAACATAGGAAGAGAATTTTTAGCACCAAATTGATAAACTACATTATTGAAATTATATTGAGTCATTTGATTATCTAGATTATTCAGCCATCCATCTGAAAATACATTATTCCACTGCGCCATTCCAAAATTCAATGAATAAACATTGTTAAATCCATACAACCTCAATAAACATGTAAAATATGATGAAGCTTGCCCGCTAGCACTTACAATTACCACTTTAGGATAGGTATTTGCGGCGTTTTTAATAGTTAAGTAATCAATTAAACTATCCGGTTTAATATTAACTGCACCTGGAATATGCCCCATTCCATAATCTCCAACAGATCTAACATCCAAAATTAAATAGCTGCCAAGATTATTCTGAACTTCATCAACATCTACTATTGAAGGCATATCATCCGAATTTATATAGTCACCCTGATCTTCGACATATTTCAATAACAAATATGATGTGGATAAATTAAAACTAACTTCGGGGGAGATACTATTATTCAAACAGCTTTGAAATAAGAATGCAAAGATTATAGTAAAAGAAATTTCAAATAAAAATGTTTTACGCTTCATATTTAATAAATATATGATTAACGATTTGGAACTTTGTAAATATCACTAACAGTAAGTCCTATAAATAGTCCGATTACATCGTTACCTTGAACATTCCAGGCAATTTGTCCACCACCTTGTGTAAAGGTATTTACAATAGGCTGATTATTATTTCTGCTTTCAAAATAACTAAGATATTGTTTATCGAATGAATAAATTTGTACATAAGTTGAATTCTTATAAAGACTATTATTGTATGTATCCGGTATATCCATAGTTCCAACCGACACCGTTGATAAAGTATCTTTCGGCGAATTTACTAATTCTTGGAAATCGGATGAAATGTCTATGGGATTATTCGTACTAGGATTTAATATTAACCAGCTTGCACCGAATACTTCATTGGACTGACCAGAAGCACCTACTTCAATATGATTATCGCTCTTATACTCTGCCGATTGAACAACGGGTTTATAAGGAATTTTAGTAGTACTGTATATGGAGTTGTTATCTACTTCTGCATATAATTCGTAAGTATAACCTTGTTGAATAGTAAATTCGTATAATGAATTATATAAACCATCTTGGGTATAATGCAATGGCACAACCTGAATTCCATTAATAACTATAAAAGCTATAACATTCTTTAGTTCAGCTTTTTTTATATCATACGATTCGTTAATAGGTATGGTTTTGGTGAATGTTACTCCTTTAAAACTCTTATCTGCTTTTAATTCTGCACGAACCACTGTTTTTTCCTGGTAAGTTATATCAGGAGTAATAACATCAACTTGTTCACACCCTATTCCACAAAAAATAACTAATAAGGCTATAATTTTAATTAACTTTTTCATCTTATCTATTATTAAAAATTAATATTAACTCCTGCTGTTGGAATAAATGGAAACAGTGTAATCTGCTTAAGTTCTGGTATCTCAAAATTACTGTCTGCTCCAGTTTGATTAGAATATGTGATATAATATGAAAAAGGATTATGCCTGTTATAAACATTGTATATACTCAAATAGGTTTCAAATGAATATTTTCCCCAATCAAATTTATACGTGGCATTTAAGTCAAGTTTATTATAAGCCGGAAACCTGTATTCATTTCTCCCGGTGTAATTGAATTGGAGTCTGTTTTGTTCAACAGGACTAACAGATTGAAACTGATATTGACCGGTTGGAATAGTATAGCCTTGCCCGCTTGAATACGACCAGGTCATGCCAAAATGCCAATGGTCATATAGTTTATACGTTAGAACAAGTGATATGTCATGCCTTCTATCATATCTTGGATAATAGACTTTTCCCGCATTTAGATAATCAAATTTTCTTTTTGTCCAGGCAAGTGTATAGCCGAACCAACCGACAAAATCTCCCATTGTTTTATTTGCAAAAAATTCTACACCATATGCTTCTCCTTCACCTTTTTGAAGAAGTTCGGAAATTGATTCTCCAATTTTGAAAGTAGGTGCATTCTCAAATTCATAAAGATTCTTCATATCTTTATAATATCCTTCAAGTGAAAAGACATACTGCTTATTAAATAAATTATAATCCAAGCCAATAACATATTGAGCTGATTTACTCGGGTCAATTGTTTTGGTTGAGGGGTACCAAAGATCTGTAGGCAGCGTAATATCATTTCTAACGATTAAATGTAAAAACTGATGTGCAATAGCATAAGAAGCATTTAAAGTTAAATTGTCGCTAAGTATAAATTGAGCGGAAAGACGGGGTTCAATGCTGAAGTATTTTTTTTGACGAAAATAATATCCTCTGGCACCAATATTTGTTTTAAACCAGTCTGTAATTTTACCTTCATTTTGAACATAGATAGCAGCTTTCATTGAAATGATATCAGGCAAATAATTTAAATTTGATTCAAGCAAGGGATTATAAAAGTTACTGTAAATAAGCGAATATTTGTGAAAAGCTATTTCTGTTCCTGCTTTAAAAGTATTGTTTTTAGACCAGTATGATTCCGCATTTGTACTTGCATAAATATCTGTGAGGTTTGATAATGAATAAAAGCTTGTAGCAGTAGCACTCTTTGTTTTATCTTCCAGCACAGACTTGGATTCATAATTTATAAAACTAAGTGAACTAGTAATGAATAATGATTTAGAATTTATGTGCAGCCATCTTAAGCTTGCTAAAGCATTTTTCCACTGTATATTATAATTAACCCCATCGCTATTAACAGGATTGTAAAGATTATCCCGGCTGAACATTCCACTAAGCGTGTAAATGTTCGACTCAGAAGATGTTATTGTAATCTTTATATTTGCATCATAAAAATTATATCTTGGTATGATATCGCTTTTGAGGTAGTCGTTTTGAATAAAATCATAATACATTTTTCTACCGGCAATCATGTATGTTGCCTTAGTTCCTACCGGCCCTTCAAACATAAAATTAGAATTAATTAAACCAAGGCCAATTTTTCCCTTTTCTTTTTCTTTTGTTCCCGACCGCAATTTTACATCAAGCACACTTCCCAATCTTTCTCCGTATTCAGCCGGGAAATTACTTTTTATTAGACGAACATTTTGAATTGCGTTTGAATTAAATGTACTAGCAAAATTACCTAGGTGAGAAGGATTATAAAGAATTACTCCATCTACCAAGGTTAATGTTTGGTCTGGTGAGCCCCCGCGTACATATATTCCATTGGATATTTCATTCGCGACCTTAATTCCAGGTAATAATTGAAGTGTTTTTAAAAGATCCATTTCACCGCTAAGTGAAGGAAGCTGCTTTAATAAATTAGGGCTAACATCAATCGTGCTGGTGTTTACTTCCGACTGCTTTTTATCTCTAACTACAACCTCAGGCAATTGAATGTTTTCCTGAATCATATTAAAATCATATTGAACTCTTCCCTTTGCTGCAGCAATAGTTAATTTTCTAATTATTGTTTTATAGCCAATATTCCTTACTATGATATAATATATACCTTTATTTAATCCTGCTAATGCATAAAATCCATAAGTATTGGTGGCAGTTCCATTGAAGGGAGTTTTTTTTATATCCAAACTGTCTTTGTATAAAAGAATGTTTGTTCCGATAAGGGCTTCCCCGCTGGACGAATCTCTTACAAATCCAGAAACAATAACTTTATCAGATTGAGCAAAAATTTGAAAAGAAAGAAAGGACAAAAAGCTTATCAAGAAAAGTATCCAATTGCTCCGCTTCAATTTATTCCCTTAAATTTGCAGAAATTATTATTCTAAATATCATATTTTCTATAAATAAGCAAGGTTTAAAATAAGAAGTGCGGTTAGTCTATTCGAAAAACCGCACTTTAAAAATTTTAAACTTAAGGTCTTAAAAACCCATTCTAATAGAAAATGTATTGTTTGCATCAAAATATTTTACAGGGGTGTAGGCATAATCTAAAGAAATATCCATATCTGTAAATTGTTTGAAATTCAAACCAACACCTAAAGAATAATCCTGCCATATATTAGCACGATCTGATGTAGATTGAGGAGAGAACAAATATCCACCTCTTAAGAAAGCTATATTTTTGTAAGAATATTCTAATCCAACTTTATAATCATCAAACGCAAAGTTGTTATTAACAAAAGCACCGGATACTGATATGTTATTCTCTTCATCAAGTGCACGGGTATATGATAGTCCTAAAGAAATTTCAGAAGGGAGTTCAAATGATGCTGCTGAAATTTGATAGAAAGTTAAACCTCTTGCACTATTAGGATCTTGAGCTTGTACAAATAAACCGGAACCTCCGAATGTTAAAGCGCCGCCTAAGTTTTTAACAACAACGCCTAAAGAAAGTCCGTTTGTAAAGAGATTTTTATATTGAACACCGGCATCAAAGCTATAACCTGAAGCACTTACGCCTGTCCAGCTTTCATTTAATAAATTGATGGTAGCACCAATAGATACTCTATCTGATAACAGCCTTGAATATGTAAGTCCAAGAACAAAATAAGTTGGACTTATAATTTCACCGGTACCGTCCGGTTGATCTAATGTCGTAACGTTTATATCACCTATGTTCAAATCCCTAAATGATATAGCTAATGTTCCCAGATCACCGAAGTTTCCACTTACAGCCGCATAACTCATATTCATATCAGCTATATATTGTCTATAAGAAAATAAAGCATTGGCATCTTCATCTTTTAGAAAGACTCCTGCAGGATTCCAATAAATAGCTTCTAGGCCGGTTGCAGTAGCAACAGGAGCTCCGCCTTGTGCTAAGTATTGAGCTCCAATAGGAATCCTCAATTCTGGTGCTGCAGCAGTACCTGCCCTATCTTGTCCACCCTGGCCAAATATTACACCAGCAGCACAAATAAATACAGTCAGTAAAAAAAGAAATTTATTTAAATAACTCATAATTTCCTCCAATTATATATAAAATTTTTAGCAGGCAATCCTGAACTAATCAGGATTGCCTCCAAAATCAATAAACTCTAAGTATTTGTTGTTCCTGGATAATAGCCAGTTTTAACACTTTTGTTGTTCCTAAATCAGGCATATCTATGTATGCAATGTATACGCCACTTGCTACGGGATAGTTACTATTGTTTTGCAGATTCCATTGAGTGAATTGTGAAGGATCATTCTTTTCTATGGTCCTAACTAAAACACCAGATAAATCGAATATTCTAATAGTTGCTCTATCAGGTAAATGGCTGAAGGTTATATATTTACCTTCTCTAGTAGTTTCCCTATTCTGTGTACCATAATATGGATTAGGAAATACATTTATTTTATTTACATCATTCTTAGCTTCATCAGCCGAATAAGTTGTTGCTGTAGGTACATTAAAATCATAGGTATCAACCCCAATTTGAACAGGGTTTGCATATGATATAGTCACTACATCACCTAATGCCAAATGAGTTGAGTATATAACAATAATCCATGTGGCATCACTTACAGCAGCTGGATCAGTTGTAGAAAATACATGCGTAGGGTCATAATCTGTATTAACAATAACTAAATAGTTTCTATTGTCAGGATTCCAAGCATTGAAAGGATCTGCAGCTAAATCTTGTTCACGATCTCTAAACATTAAGTTAACTTGTTTTTGAGTATCTTTATTCCATACTTCAAATGGGACCCTAATTAAAAATGGAGCCGCTGTACCTGGGTTTGGATTCATTGGATGATCAGCTAAGCCAGCAGAACCTAATACTGTTGAAAATATTGTAGCCATCTGACCGCCACTTGCAACATATTTTATATTTCTTCCATTTATAACTGTATCACGAATAACCCCGGTATACCTTATTTCGTAATCTTGCTGAAGTTTATTTATTTCAGTTGTTCCAAAACCAAAACCATCTGCTGCCCAACTTGTGGGTAAACCATAAAGCGTATAATTAGCAAATATTGTTCTTGTTTCACTAGCAGAACTACCCGTTCTAATCACGGAACCTGCATCAGTTTGTATGCTATATGAGAATGGAACAATTGGTGCAGCATATCCAATATCCAGGTCAATTTGGTATCCGTCCACAACTGGGGAGGCATTTATACCAAGATCTGTTGGTATATCACTCCTACGCGGATATAAATCAGTTCCATTAATCTCGGACCTATTTTGCAGTTTCACTTCACCTGTTGAAACATCTTTAAGATTCCAATATTTAGCTAGTCGCTGGGCTACGCCAACTTCTGTAACCTGTGTAATACCCACGAAATCAACAGGACCTCCACCATAACCATCATCATATACCTTCCAATTTACATTCATAGGGACACTAGCTTTTACTATCATACTCCATTCTTCACCGCCGGTAAATACTCCATTTGCAGACCTGGAAGAATCTCCTAAGAGCACTTTATTACCGACAATCAATGGTGCTACTGTCCCATTCCCACTTTCAAAATTACCTGCTTCAAGTACTTGTGTCCCTGAAGGGAATGTAATAAGCAGACCATCAACCCAATCAAAATCCGGAGAGTCATAACTTAATGAAAAGTTTAATTGATACGTGCCAGCTTGCGGCCCATATACTGCTGAAATATCAAGAGATGCGCTGCTTAAGGTATCAGCTTTCTTTAAGCTTGTTGAGGTTGACGCCGGAATCCAATCCCCCGCTTGATTTCTTATTTCCTGTCTATCAGTAAAATAAACCTGATAATCATGGCCTGTTGTTTTTGCAGGATCTACTATAGTAACTGCGGGGCTACCATCTGCAAGACCTGCTGAGTGTGTAACATCTATATCATTTCCTGTTTTTTCACTGTAAGTGATACCAGGTGTTGGCAGTTGTGGCACAACGGTAACTTGTTCCGGTGTAGATTCCAAAGCTTTAAAAGGTAGGGTTCCTGAAGTATCAGGATTATAGCCATAAGCAGTAACTCCAAAATAATATTCCTGGCCATTTCTCAATGGCTTATTTCTAATGTAATCTTTAGTTAAATCAATATATCTCTGAAGCCCTATATCCGTACCTTGTTGTACAGGCAAGTTAAGAACCAACCCGGATGCTTCATCAAACTGATTGTCGAAAATAGTTGTAACATTATCTTTTTTATCAAAGGTAGCAACTTTAACAGCTTGTTTTAAATTGAATGAGGCGTCGGGATATTGGTAAACATTATATCCTTGAAAAGCATATCCTTTAGGTGCAGAAAGCTCTAATGAAGTTGCAGTGGCATTGTCCCAATTCAATATTATTTCTTGATCTTGCTGTGTAAAGCTAACAACAGGCTTAGTAAAATTAGGAAGATCAAATAATTGATCATAAGCGTATTGTGCAAATATATCGTTAAACTTAAGCACCGATACACTACTTAAGTTAGTGCTGCCTATTCCTCCAATTGTAGCAACTACTATTTCTGCAGTATCGCCTTTTGCCATGTTAAAAGGACCAGTTATATTAACAATTCTTCTATCACCAGGCCCCTCTGCAATACCATCAATAAAACCGGTTCTAGTAATTGGATCACCACTTAAAAGATAAGTGCCAACACCGCCCGTTGAAGTACCGCCTACATTTCCCGGGAAAGGAGAGCTAGCTGGATATTGAGGCCTAGGTAAAAATCCTCGCATCAGGTTATACCATTGTGGCGTACCTTCAGGATCTTGTCCGGTAGGATCTCCCCAAGCACCGCCAGCAGCAAAATAAGTAAATGTTGTTAGAGGTTTTGAGTTAACATATTTATATCCTTTTCTCCATTTAAGATTAACAATTGCACTGTCATTCATATTTCCAGAATACTGTGCAACACCCTGTAAGAAGTCATATCCTAATGCAGCAGGTGCAAGACCTACACTTTGATAAACTGCATCCTGTGTTGACGAACTATATGAATATCCTAAGTTTAAAGAAGTATCGCAACCGGCAAAGTCATCTGTATATTGACCAATATCAGGGTCTGCCCATTGTACTAAATAAAAATCATCTATTGTAGCATTTGAAGGTGCGTTTTCAGTACCCTTATACACAACGTCAACTTTCTTAAATATAACATTACTCAATGGATTAGAAACAGAATAAGCCCAATATGTTTCCTGTACTTCAAGTCCTATAGCAGTTGTACCATAAGCATTTGGTGCAATTGCATCATTATAGTGTATCCAAATAGTTTGTGATGCACCGGGAATACCAGGTATATCTGTATCCGGCTCATAAATCCCATCATCATTTACGTCTTCATAAGGAGCACCTTTATCTGCAGGCCATTCCATCCAATCTTTTTCATATTGTGCCCGTATAGAAGAAATATCTCCATCAGTAACCTGTGATTGATCTAATGGGTAATTTTGATAATAGTAAAAATTTGCAGCATCATTAGTTAAATCAGCAGTTTTATAATCAGGCCTAACCCTATACACTCTATCTATTGCTTCAGTACCATTAAAATATGTATTACCGCCCACTCTTAGAGTTGGAGACCCGCCATCGTTCACCAAGCCACCCCAAAGTATACCTTCCTGATATATACCGCCGGCAGTTCCTTTAGGGAATGCATCGCTCCAACTTCCTCCGTACAATGAATTGTGAAATCCATTATCTTGCGTAAAGGTGGTAATATTATTTATGTCCATTAAGGTAGTTTGCGGATCATCCTGTACACTAGCGGGCTTCTGTATTTTTTTGTTGTTCTTATCTTTTGGGTTCTCCTTTGAATATGTATTAAAAGGAGCCGCCAAAAAGAATAACAGAACCAGCATTGAACTCATCCATAGTTTTAAGGATAAGTTATGTTTATTAAATCTAATCATATTAAAACCTCCAGTTTAATAGGCTTTTAACTTTATATTTTTATTTTTCACAAATTTATGTTACTATTAAAAATCAAGAGTAACAAAAACACCGGCAATAATCTGCCTTGGAGTGCTAAATGTATCAAATCCTTTAGCATCAATAAAATTCTGCCTATTAACTAAATTTAAGGCAGTATACAAATCGGCAAATCTTTGTGTATACCTTGAACCAGAAATAATAGTAGAGGCGTCACCGGATGACAAGAACCCATCATCATAAGCATTCCCGGTTTGGTCATAAACATTAATTACATTTTTAGTATTAAGTAAATTCTGGACATACACATAAAAGTTACAATCTAAATTTGCAATAGGAACAGTTTTATCTAGTCTTAAATCAAGACTATATACCCATGGTGTTGAAGATGAATTCATAGGCTCAGCAGGTTTCCGCTGCCTTGTATCACCAGCTATTACTCCGCCAGTCCATGCAGAATTTTGGCCAAGACTTGTTGGCTGTGCTAGAGTATATGGATGACCACTGTTAAAAGTAAAGAGAAGATTTACTCCTAATTGTGAAAGTACTGGGCCACCATCATCTTTGTTAAAACGGTAATCTAAGGAGATTGAACCTCTATGGGTTTGATCATAATCTAAAGGAATAATCACTGTTGGGACACCGGAGCTGGTTTGTACAGATCCAAATGCACTTGCTGCAAATGAGTTTGTTCCTCTTGAATCAGAATAAGTATAATTAATTTCAGCTCTAACTCTTTGTACTCTTCTAATTTTCAAGCTTAATTCCAACCCTTTGGTTTTAGAAAAGTCTTGATTAAGATAAACAGGATAACGGCCTACCTGAGCTCCAGCTACAACAGGTTGAAAAGCATAAACCAACTGCCCATTTATATCTTTATAAAACGCAGTAATATCAAATGCTGCAAAATCTGCAAATTGCTGTGAGAAACCAATTTCATATTGAGTAGTTTTAATTGGTTCAGGGTTGTACGCAATCGGGTCCTGGAAAGCAAAACCGCCAATAAGTTGTGTAGCTGCCTGATGCGCTCCTCTATAAGCAACATCAAGACTAGGAGACTGAACAAATTTTCCATATTGCATGTGGAAAACTGTTTGATCTGTTACCGGGAATGAAAATCCCAAACGAGGGCTAACAAACTGATATGTTGTCTTTTTATCAGAAAGATGCGGTAAATGGGTAACAGCATCATAAGTTGGATTTGTCGGATCTGCAAAAGCATAACTGTCCATATTCATATAGTCAAAACGCAAACCAGCGTTAATTATAATATCTTCAGTTTCGAATTTATCCTGAACGTATCCAGATATAAATAAAGGATGTTTTGGAGCATAAGGCCCGGATTCTATTTTATCACCAAATAAGTCATACCCGTAATTATTAAAAATAGAGTATTGTGTGTTTTGAAGGAAAGCAATAAAGTCAGCATTACTTCTAACATTATCCGGATTCAATCTAATATTTGATAAAAGAGAAGGCATAGAACCAACTCTATAACGTCTTACTGTCCATCGCTGTAGTGATCCACCGACTTTTACATCATGCTTGCTCATTTGTGCTGTTAAAGCTAAAGAACCGCCGATATAATTATTATTATCTTTTGTATATGATATTTGCCCAAAGTTACCACCAATGGTACCTATAATAGGATCACCGACAATTAATGTTCCAGGGCGCAAGAAAGGGAATCCATAAAAATCATAAGGCTCTGGTTGAGACGTATAGCTTGAATTAGTCCATCCATATTTTGCAGCTTGTAAACTGTCGCTGTAAGCAAGCAAATCATCTTTGAATGTCGGATCATAAGTTTTACGTCTTTGATCAACATAATTCACAATACCTTCAACAAAAATTTTATCGCTCACAAGATAGGTACCTTTTAGGTTTAATAATAAATTCGACCTATCAGTTAACGGTAATCTTTCTTGATTAAAAAGGTTAATTATGTTTTGATAATTAAATCTTGTACGCTGCCAAGAAAAATCACCTGAAAATTTAAGAATTAAAGGTTTCAAATCTGCTAAAGCAGTACCTGATAGAGTATATCGATTCTGCATATTCCCTGGTATATTTCCACCGTTCCATGATAGAATTTGTGAATCGCTTGTATTTCCACCGAAAAACCCTGTATCAAATACTTTTGTTGTATCAAATAAAGCTCCGTCACTATAAGCTGTAGGATTACCTTCAAAGAACATAGGATTAAAATCCCTCACAAAATTATTTTCACCGGATAGAAATACTTTAACTTTATTTGTTAAAAGCGGACCGCTTAAAGTAAGCACATAATCAGAATATCCGTAAGAATAAGTATTTAAAAACTTATCACCAGGATAATTTCCAAAATCATCTGTTTCAGTTCTTAAAGAAATATTATAATTATCTTTACCTGTTTTCAAGTTAGACTGAATAATACCTGCATTGGCATTACCAAATTCTGCATTGTATCCGCCAGCCTGAATTAGAATTTCCTGAACTGCATCCGGGGTAACAGTTACCAGCGAACCACCAGTTCTATCAAGCATATTCTTAACATCAGCACCTTCCAATACATATCCGGTTTCATCCGGCCTACTGCCTCGTATTGTGATCAAGTTATTTTGATATACAACTCCAGGTTGCAATGCAGCTATTACATTAAGGTTACGAGTAGGTAAAGTTTCAAGATCAGCCGATTCGACTATTCTAACTGCGTTTGTAGAACTTTTTTGAATTAACGGCCTTTTTGATACTATTACAATATCTTCAGTAGCGATAGTTTGAGAAGGAACTGAAAAATCTACTTGTTGAGTTAACCCGGTTATTACTTGAATATTTTCAATAGTAACACTTTTATAACCTATAAATGAAGCTCTTATCGAGTAAACCCCGGGAGGAACCAAATTAATTTGATAATCTCCATTGGCATCTGTTGCCGCACCATAGTTTGTATTTAAAATTATAATATTGGCACCAATTAATGGCTCTCCTGTCTGTTTATCTGTAACTTTACCCACAATCTTTCCTGTTTGTGCAAGCACATCCAGACTAAAAAGTAGAAGGAAAAGTATAGTTACAGTAAAAAATTTCTTAAACATAATTTCCTCCGAAAATTATTATTTTTTTAAACTCATCAGAAAAGAAAATTTGATTTAATTCAATGTTTTTCAAAATATATATCCGTCAACGCTTTTCTTAAATGATCGAACTAGATCAAATCCAACTGTATCCTCTCCTTGAACTATATATGAAGTATCTTGAATAATAGTTACAGTTATTTTAGAATCAGTGTCCATAGACAATGTTTGCTGAACGTTTGGTCCGCTAGCATATGTAGCAGATATATTCCTAGAACCAGAATTAATTTCAGAGTAACCGGATGTCTGTGATGACTCCAAAGTAGCAACCTGGCCGCCATCTATATTAACAGTGGCCGTTGTATCAGCATCGTTAACAAATCTAACCATGCTCTTGTAAGTTAATTGTTGGGGGATATTCTCTACAGATGTATCCACACAACCGACTAGATAAAATATTAAGCTGATACCAAATATGTATAAAAGCTTAAGCTTATAAGCTTTATTCATATAACCTCCTAAAAAAAGTTTAATGATGGTTTTTAGCACTAATGGTGATTTAATTATATAGTTTTGTTTTTATTATGGTCTAAGAAGTTAAACATTTAAAATAAAATAGTGGTGCCATTTATTCCATAGAATAAATGCGGAGTGTTTTTAAAGAAAAGAGTCATAAAAATTTAAATAGTAAATTTCTTTTCAATATAACTTCCTATGCACCTTATTATTAATTAAAAATTTCCCTGGTTCAAAAACTTTTTGATAGAAAACACATTTCTTATAATTAAAAAACTTATTGAATAAAATTAAGTTTTTGACCTTTCAACATTTCAATACATTAAAATATGACGAATTTTTTTACCCTGCAAATTAATCGGCGATTTTTTTTTCTATTGAAAAAGGTAAAAAATTATCTTTTCAAATCTTCCGACCGCTAAATTAATAATATTATGATAATTTCAACTATTTGACTAACCAGGATTTTTTACTATTTTAACCCCTTGCTTTACAATTATTACCCCAATAAAAATTATTACAGCCGCAATTATTATTGTTATTGTTATTTGTTCATTAAGAATTAGCCAGCCTAAAAACAGTGCAATAATTGGATTTATATATGCATACGTTGAAACCAACGACAATGGTAAATGTGCAATAGCATAGATATAAGATCCATATCCAATTAATGAACCCATTATTAATAAGTAAGAAAATGCTAATAAGCTTTCGTAGTTGAAATGAAATTTTGCTGCCTCACCTAATAAAAGGCCTACTGTTGTTTGAGCAAGCCCTGCGACAAACATTTGAACTGACGAGCCAACAAATAAAGGGACACTTACTTTTTTGTATTTTGAGTATATCGAACCAAATGACCAGCATATTACAGAACCAGTCAAACAAAGCATACCTATTAGATAAGATGGATTAAAAAAATTTTCTATATCATGGCTAAAAATTAAAACTGCTCCCGCCAAACCGAATAATAGCCCAACTATAATTTTTAAATTCAATTTTTGTCCGAGTCCAGATATTGCTTCTCCACCAACCATCCAGAATGGGAGTGTTGTTAGGAATAAAGCTGTGATTCCACTAGGAACAAATTTTTCTGCCGTAACAACCAATCCATTGCCGCATCCAATTAAAGCTAATCCAACAATTGAAAGATTTAAAAAATCTTTTCCTCTCGGTAATTTCACTTTTTTAATTTTAAAATAGATGAGAAGCACACTCCCGGCTATTAACCATCTTAATCCTGCAAAAAGCATGGGAGGTAAATGGCTAACCCCAACTCTTATTGCTAAATAAGTAGTCCCCCAAATTATGCATATAGCAATCCACGCAGCATATGCTTTAAAATTTTCTTTTTGCATTCAACTAAAATTATAACTAAAAAATAAAACTGCTAATACATTTAGATTAAATTTTTTCCTAATTTAGAGGAAATTAAATTTCAAACATAGCAAAAGAAATATTAAATTCTTTAAGAAATAAATAAGGGAACCGCTTTGAATATATCCGATAAACAAAAATGGAATTTTCCAAAAGCTTTTTGGACAGCAAACACTGTAGAACTATTTGAACGCGCAGCATATTATGCAGTATTTATAGCAATCACTTTATATCTTTCCAGGGTTGTAGGATTTAGTGATATAGATGCCGGATGGATAGGTGGAGTGTTTGCAGCAGGAATTTATTTTCTTCCGCCATTTACCGGCGCCTTTGCAGATAAAATTGGTTTTCGTAAGGCAATTATACTAGCCTTCACTCTATTAACAATCGGATACTTTACCCTTGGGGCATTACCGTATAAAGTAACAGTTCTTCCAGCATTAGTTGTTTTAATGTTTGGCGGTTCATTTATTAAATCAATTATAACTGGTACAGTTGCTAAAACAACAGATGAATCAACAAGAGCAAAAGGATATTCTATTTTTTATGGACTTGTAAATGTTGGGGCCTTTTTAGGAAAAACATTTGCATATCCATTACGTATTTACTGGGGATTGGAGTCAATTAACTTTTATGCAGCTTTTATGACTTTAGTTGCCCTTATAGTTGTTTATTTTTTTTATAAGAATGTAAATATTGACGGTGAAGGAAAATCATTTAAAGCAGCGTGGAACGGATTAATAAAAGTTGTAACAAATGTTAAACTTCTGTTACTAATAATTATAGTAACTGGATTTTGGATAATACAACATCAGCTATATGCTACTATGCCCAAGTATGTTTTAAGAACCGTGGGCGAACATGCTTCTCCGGAATGGATTGCAAATGTTAATCCATTTGTAGTAATGATTTCCGTGGTATTTATAACAAACTTAATGAAAAACGTTCGCGCTGTTTCTTCAATGAGTGTGGGCATGTTTTTAATGCCTATATCAGCTTTACTAATGGCATCAAGTCCAATATTAGAATCAATAACCGGCCAATCTGTTTCTATATTTAGGATTATTTTCTGCACATCCCAGTTACAGTAATGATGATTGCCGGAATTATTGTACAAGGCATTGCTGAATGTTTTATCTCCCCGCGTTATTTGGAATACTTTTCACTTCAAGCAACAAAAGGAGAAGAAGGATTATACTTAGGATTTAGTCATTTACATTCATTCTTATCTTCTGTTCTTGGGTTTGGAATCTCAGGATATTTATTAACTGCCTATGCCCCCGATCCACTTACATTAACTTCAGAACAATTAATTCATGCGTATGATCATTCACATTATATATGGTATTATTTTGCTGCAATAGGATTAACAGCAGCAATTGCATTATTAATTTATAGATGGGTTTTTGATAAAAAAGAAAAATTACTTCAAACTTTAGATTAATAATTAAGACTTGAAACTAAGTCAAATCCTTTACAATAGTTATTATAAGTACCGTTCATCAAATAACTATTGTATTTAAATAGATTGTCTTTTAGTTTCAATTCATCCTTTTCAACAAACTTGCAGCTAAACCTAAATGATATCTATTAAAAACATTACAAAAAAATTCTCTGAGGTAACTGCACTCGATAATATTTCACTGGATATAAAAGAAAAAGAATTCTTCGGCTTGCTTGGCCCAAACGGCGCAGGCAAATCAACATTGATGAACATATTAATCGGCTACCTCAACGTAGACTCCGGAGAAATTTTAATCGACAATGAAAAAATATCAACCGATAATCTTGAGATAAGAAAAAAGATTGGACTCGTGCCGCAGTCACTTGCTCTTTATGATGATATATCTGCGCAGGAAAATATGGAAATCTTTGGGTCGCTGTTTGGTCTGCCGAAAAAAACTCTTCAATACAACATAGCTGAAAAGCTAAATATGGTTGGACTTTTTGAAAGGAAAAAGGATAAAGTAAAAAACTTTTCCGGCGGCATGAAACGAAGATTAAATTTAGCAGCATCAATTCTACATGATCCAAGAATAATTTTATGTGATGAACCCACTGTTGGTATTGATCCACAATCTCGCAATGCAATTTTTGAATATCTTGAAAAACTTAATGATGACGGCAAAACGATTATTTATACAACTCATTATATGGAAGAAGCGGAAAGGCTCTGCAGTAAAATTGCAATTATTGATTTTGGTAAAATTATTTCTTCGGGAACTCTACAGCAATTACTGGAAGAACTCGAATTCAATCAGACAATTTCAATAAATAAAAATCAAGTTACCGAAAAGAATAAAAATATATTCAAAACTTTTGGGGAATTAATTGATGAAGAAGAAAAGTTTGAACTTAAGCCAACAGATGGATTTAAGTTATCTGAATTTTTTAATGAAGTTGAAAAAAATAATATCAACTATTCATCTATTAAATATTAATAAGCCTTCACTTGAACTTTTATTTCTTCATTTGACCGGGAGGAGATTAAGGGATTGAAAGTAGTTTTAAGCTTAATTAAAAAAGAATACATCCTTTTCTGGAACGACAAAGTAGCTGTTGCATTAACATTTCTAATTCCCGCTGCTTTAATTCTTCTTTTCGGTTCCATATTCGGAGGAGCATCAAGCGGCAGTGCAAGTGGAATTAGACTTGCATTTCTTAATAACAGCAATTCAAAGATTGGAAAGAAAATAGAATCAACTTTAGATACCACAAAAACATTTACCCTAATTAAAACGTATAAAAATGATGAAGGAAAAGAAGTTAAATTTGATACAACTTCGATTAAAGAATTTGTAAGAACAGGGAAAGCTTCTTCCGCACTTGTAATTCCAAAAGATGCATATACAGACACTTCATTCGGACTAAAATTAAAATATTACTTTGATCCTAAGAATGAAATGGAATCTCAAATTACTCAAGGGTTGCTTCAGCAAACTGTAATGTCGCAGATTCCCGAAATATTTAACAGCAGCATGATGCATCGGTCCGAAGAATATCTTGGCAAGCTAAAAGGAAAAACTTTCAATAGAAAAATGGCAACACTTGTTAGCCAATATTTTGATGTTGATACTTCAAAAATTTTACATTCAATGACGTATGCTTTTAATGATTCAACTATGAGCGATTCGTCTTCCCACACTGTGGCCGATTCCGGAAATAAAGCTTCAAACTTTTTTAACAATATTGTAAAGCTTGATAAAGAACAGCTTGTAGGAAAACAAGTAAACAATCCCGGCGCAACAAGAAGTGTCGGCGGCTGGGCAATTATGTTTTTGCTTTTCGGTATTACTGCTTCCGGCGCATCTTTATTTGAAGAAAAACAGATGGGCGTAACTTTAAGAATTTTATCTTCGCCGGTTTCAAAAATTCACATTCTTTGGAGCAAATATCTTTACAATATTTCTCTCGGAATCATTCAATTAATAACTTTGTTTTTTACAGGGTATTTATTTTTCGGTATAGACATATTTTCAAATTTTGTAAACCTGGTAATTATATGTATAGCTGCATCAGCTGCAAGTACAGCATTTGGAATGATGCTGGCTTCCTTAAGTAAAACTCCATCACAAAACAGAGGTCTTAGCACTTTTTTAATTTTAACAATGAGTGCTATCGGCGGTGCGTGGTTTCCTACTTTTATTCTTCCCCCGTTCATCCAAACATTAAGTAAGCTTACTCTTGTTTACTGGTCGATGGAAGGATTTCTTCAAGTACTTTGGCGCGGCGCTAATTTAATACAGCTTCTGCCAATAATCGGGGTTTTAATTTTAATGGCAGTAATAATTAATTTAATAAGTGCCTGGGGATTTAAACGTGGAGATATTTTTTAACTAATAAAAACCCATATTGAATAATTTTATTATTAATTAAAATCCTCTACCAACCATTTTATTAATTGCATGGTCTAATAATGGAATTAGCAAAAATATTTAAAGGAGATTTCCATGAAAAAATATTTCACTTTTATAATTGCTCTTTTTATTTGTTTGTTAATAAGCAATTCAGCTTCGGCACAACAATCAAAAAAATATGACTATAGAGATTTCACAAAAGTTGAAGCTGGCTGGGGAATGGAACTTAAAATAACTCAATCGGATAATTATTACATTGAAGTTGAAGCAGATCAAAAAGACTTTGAATATCTAAAGGTTGAAAAACACGGCTCTTCTCTAAAATTTTATATCGACAAAAACTCATATAGAAAAAGAGGTGATATTGATATAACAATCAAAATGCCGGCTTTAACAGGTTTGGATTTAAGCGGCGGCGCAGAAGCAAATATTGATATGAATATTTCTTCCAAAGAATTTGAATGCGAATTATCAGGAGGCGCCCAGCTAAATGGTAATTTAAAATGCGGGGATATCTCTCTTAGCTCTTCCGGCGGGGGAACAACAAAACTATCCGGCAGTGGTGATAATTTAAATGTTGATGGTTCAGGCGGAAGTGAATTTAAATTAAAAGATTTTTCTGTTAAAGATGTTAATGCCGAATTTTCCGGTGGCTCTGAACTTACTGTAAACATGAATGGAAATTTATCTTCTGATCAAAGCGGGGGCTCAAGCATAGTATATTACGGCAATGCAAATTCAGTCAGTTCGCATTCAAGCGGCGGTTCTAGTGTGAGAAAAGGTGATTAGTCAAATTAGTATTTGAGTAGGAACTTCATTAATGAAGTTCCTACTTCTAATAGATAAAATTTAACTTCTTATTTCAGCAAAATTAATTTTTTAACTGAAGTATATTTTCCAGTTTGCAATCTGTAAAAATATATTCCGCTGGCTAAATTTGAACCATTAAGTCTAACCTCATGATTTCCGGCATTTACATTCCCGTTTACTAAATCCATAACCTTTTCTCCAAGTGAATTTATTAAGGTTAATTTTACATTACTATCCTCTGGCAATGAGTATTTTATTGTAGTTGAGGGATTAAATGGATTAGGATAATTCTGTGATAGGCTGAATGTTAAAGGCACAGCGAAATTGATTTCAACTTCTTTTGAATAAGTAAAAGTTCCATCGAAATCTATTTGTTTTAATCTATATAAATACTTTCCGCTTGAAACACTTTTGTCAATAAATGAATAATATTTTTTCTCTGTAGTAGTTCCGTTACCATTTACAAATCCGACTGCTTCCCATGTCAAATCCTTCTCATTTGCGTCAGAATTTTTCCTCTGTACTTCAAAACCTTTGTTATTTATTTCTGTTGCAGTAGACCATTTTAACAAAACCTTTTCCCCATTCTCATTTGCAGAAAATGATGTCAGTTCAACTGGAAGATTACCAGATCCAAAATATGTTTGGATAACTTTTCCATTCACATCTTTAATTTCACATTCATTATAAAGAAAATTTGCTTCAGGAAATCCGTCCTTTAATAGAAATCTTAAATCCAAAAGCTTATTATCGACAAAATTAATTCCACTTGTTCCATTCCAGATAATTGTAATTGTATCATTTTTATCTTCTGCAGAAACATTGTTTAACTGGTTATTGCAATTAACTGCCCTGCTCCATTCTAAATAATTCGGGTTATATTTTATTTTTAAAGTTATCGTTCCAACATTATTAAAATTTTCTGCTTTTACAGATACATCCACACTATCACCAATATTAACTGCAGGTGGGACAAGCGAGATTGTTGTAGGAACACTAATAGTATCAGTATTCGTATTGCGCCTTCTATAAACCCCATTTTTTGTTCCTGCGAATAGGTAATCCTTTGAATTAACGGCTATAAAGTTTACCAAATTATAATAATTATCAAATCCATTATTCATGGCAGTCCATTTATCACCGCCATCTGTTGACTGATAAATTCCAAATTTAGTACTTGCTAATACATAATCTTTAGAATTAATGGTTAGATTTTTAATATAACCATCATAACCACTTGTAAACCCTGTTGAATTCCAATTGTCACCATTATCTGTCGATTTATAGATAGTAGGATATAAGCCTCCTTCATCCTGTACATTAACATAAATATCATCATTGGAATTAATTGCAATGCTATTTACATTTGCATTATTAGTTCCAAATCCATTATTTATATTAGTCCAATTTGTTCCCTCATCACTAGAGCGATATATTCCTCCTTGATTTGTTCCGACAAAAATTACACCGTTTGAATTAATTGCCATGCTTATAATCTCATTATTTTTTCCAACATTAATATTAGTTGTTATCCAGGTAACTCCATTATCTGTAGATTTGATAACATTTGCGTTCAGAAAAGCAATAGAAACAAAACCGTCAAAATATTGATATTCATAATCATTTATCCCTGAAAAAATGTGTCCATTTGAGCTTACAGCTATAGAACCAGTAGATTGATATTCCCGAATTGAATCGTTTTGTGAAATGGAATAATGATAAATTTCTGTCCAGCTATCCCCATTATCTGTAGAAAGAAAAATTCCACTTTTATAATTATTATCAAGATTACCTCCTAAACCGGTTCCAAAAAAAATATAGCCTAATTTATTGGAGGTTGCTGCAGCAATATTTGCATCATTTACCATAGTCCAATTGAGACCATTATTTGTAGAGCGGTATAATCCTGCTATATCAAAGGCTCCAAAAATATTATCAACTGAATTTACTGTTATAAGATTGCAGCTACTATGGGATACTCCAATCAGTTTCCAATCGTCCCCATTATTTTCTAATTTAAAACTCCCTTTTGATTTCCTGCAAAAATATCATCGCTTAAATTTATTACAATACCAAATACCGGATATTTTTCTTTATAAACTTTACTAATTCCATTATTATTTAATTCAGTCCAATTTTCACCTCCATCTATTGAACGATATGCCCCATTTGTAGCTCCAAGAAATACTATATCTTTTGAATTAAATGCAAAGGTTATCACATGATCGCCCAGAGTGCTCAATTTTGATGAAGTCCAGATACTTCCGTTATTAGCAGATTTTAATACAACGGCTCTTTCACCTGATGAATTATATCTAGCTCCGACAAAAATTTGGTCTTTCGAATTAATTCCAATAGCATCGATTTGTAAAGAAGTACTGTCATAACCTGCAAAGCCATTATTAATATTTATCCAGATATCGCCGTTATTTGTAGACTTGAAAATTCCTTTATTACTCAAACCTATAATAATATCATCCTTTGAATTGACTGCAATTCCTCCAAAATTGTTATCAAGCGGTAACCCATTAGTAATATCTATCCATGTATCTCCATTATCAGTTGAGCGATAAATACTATGATGTGCCGCACCAAAAATATGACCAACACCAAAAAAATCCCCACGTGAATTTGATGTTAGAGGATCAAAATTTGGTGACCCAGGTACATTTCTAACCCAATTCCACTGCTCCCCATCATCCGTTGATCTATAAAGACCTACTTTAGTTTCGATTAAAATGCAATCCTTTGAATTTATTGTTATAGAATGAATACTTTTGCTTAGATAATTAGCTAGTCCGTTATTACATTCTTCCCAACTTTTTCCGTTGTCCGTTGACCTGAATACTCCTAAGTCTAATCCATAGCCGGCGAATATATATCCTTTAGAATTAATTGCCATATCAATAATAGCCCCTCTACCTCCATAGGGACTATTTGTTTGTTCCCAATGATTATTCCATGAGAAAATTATGCTTGAAAATGCAATTAGAAAAAGTAAAATTGTTTTCATCTTAAACCTCTACATGTTATTAATACATATAAACTTGATTATTAATCTTGATTAAAACTGATTTTATATTTGAAAAAACTGCCTACCATATATTGATTAACAGACATTACCAATAATTAACCAATTACTATCTGAAAGTGACCTAATTAAAAATAAATTGGAGAGAATATTTGCTTCAGAAGGGTTATTGGCATGTATTTAATATTATACTTCAAGAGTACGATGTCATCGCTCTTAATGAAGCAAGATTAATCTAAAACCAATAAAACATAAAATAGATTTAAAAGCAATTGAAATTTATTTATAAACTGTTCAATGTGATATTAGCTTTAATAAGCCATCTTAATATAAATTCAAATTACTTTCAATTTTATCCTCTTTTATTAAAAAAATCTTATATAAATCATTAAATATCTTTCAACTATAAATTTAAATTGTTAATTTCGTTGCCCACAACAAACAGAGAGAGTTAAAAGAGCTATGCAAAAGACAAAAAAAATCCTTTTAGAAGAAAAAGAAATCCCTGAACAATGGTATAATATCCAGGCTGATATGCCTAATCCTCTTCAGCCGCCATTGCATCCGGGAACAAAACAGCCAATAGGGCCGCAGGATCTTGCCCCATTATTCCCCATGGAATTAATTAAGCAGGAAGTTTCAAAAGAAAGATGGATTGATATTCCGGAAGAAGTTAGAGAGGTTTATAAAATGTGGCGGCCTACTCCGCTTTATCGGGCATATAGTCTTGAAAAATTATTGGATACTCCGGCTAAAATTTATTATAAGCATGAAGGTGTAAGCCCTGCCGGTTCACATAAACCTAATACAGCCGTTGCACAAGCATATTATAATAAAGCTGAAGGAGTTAAAAAACTAACTACTGAAACAGGAGCAGGACAATGGGGAAGCGCTCTTTCTTTTGCTTGCCAGCTATTTGGAATCGATCTTGAAGTTTACATGGTAAAAATCAGTTTTGATCAAAAACCCTATCGTAAATCAATGATGAATACCTGGGGCGCAAAAGTTTTTTCTTCCCCAACAAATCTTACTGAATCAGGTAAAAAAGTTTTAGCACAAGATCCCAATTCACCAGGAAGTTTAGGCATCGCAATTTCAGAAGCGGTTGAAAGAGCCGCAACTCGTGATGATACAAAATATTCTTTAGGCAGCGTTCTTAATCATGTTTTAATGCACCAGACTGTAATCGGGTTGGAAGCTGTTAAGCAATTTGAAAAAGCAGGAGACTTCCCGGATATAGTTATTGCTCCATTCGGCGGCGGTTCTAATTTTGCGGGAATATCTTTTCCATTCCTAAGATATAATTTAACCGAAGGTAAAAAAATTAGAGCAATTGCTGTTGAACCGGCTTCATGTCCCAAACTAACAAAAGGTGAATTTCGTTATGACTTTGGAGATACGGTTGGACTTACCCCTTTAATTCCAATGTATACTTTGGGGCATACATTTGTGCCTGCTCCAATTCATGCCGGCGGATTAAGATACCACGGTGCAGGAGCTGTTGTCAGCCAGCTTTTAAAAGATAAAATTATTGAAGCTGCAGCATTACAACAGCTTGAATGTTTCGAAGCCGGTGTAAAATTTGCTAAAACAGAAGGTATTATCCCTGCGCCGGAATCAACACATGGAATTGCACAAGTTATTAGAGAAGCAGAAAAAGCCAAACAGGAAGGGACTTCAAAAACCATTTTGTTTAATTTGAGCGGTCACGGCTACTTTGATATGAGCGCCTACAATGATTACTTTGCCGGAAAACTTGTAGATCACGAACTTACTGATGACGAGCTTTACTCAGGTTTAAAAGAATTAAATCTTCATCCGGTTGAATAATATTTATAATTTATAATGAGGTTAATTGATAATGTTTATGAATTAACCTCAAGCCCTTTTCTTGATTGCTTAAAATAATTTTTAATTAGCAACTATTGACAAATTTATATTGAAAGCTTAATTTCAATTCACAAAAAAGCTTTCCCATAATCTCCCATCTTGTATCGCAGCTTTATCTTATTTAATAATTTTTTGTAACTAATTTTAAAGGGTTCCGCAATGCGAATTAATTTGTTTTTCTCTTGTTTATTTATGTTGATCGTTGGGTGCAGTAATGAACCGGAAATAAAAGCGCCGCTATTTGATAACCTCGGTAATTATCATTTGCCAATAACCACTAATTCAGAATTAGCTCAGAATTATTTTGATCAAGGAATTGTCCTTGCTTATGGGTTTAATCATGAAGAAGCATTCCGTTCTTTTCAAGAGACAGCAATTTTAGATTCAAATTGTGCAATGGCTTATTGGGGAATGGCAATGGTTCTTGGACCTAATATTAATTTGCCAATGGATAATTCCGTGGTTAAAACCGCTTACGATGCGGTCCAAAAAGCAATCACTTTACTTGATAATGAAACTCAAAAAGAAAAAGATTGGGTGATGGCTCTTTCCAAACGATACATTAACGAGCAGGTAAAAGACAGGCATAGTCTTGATTCGGCATATACAGATGCAATGAGGGACTTGAGTAAAAAATATCTTGATGATCTTGACATAGCTACAATGTTCGCAGAATCGATAATGGATCTTCATCCCTGGGACTATTGGTTAAAAGATGGAACTCAAAAACCCTGGACTCATGAAATACTTTCAACTCTTGAAAGCGTAATTGAAAGAAAATCAGATCATTGTGGAGCAAATCATTTATATATTCACGCAGTTGAAGCTTCAAAAAATCCTGAAAGAGGGCTTGCAAGCGCAGATAGATTAAGACAACTTGTGCCTGGAGCAGGGCATTTAGTACATATGCCTGCACATATTTATATAAGAACCGGAAAATATCATGAAGGAACTCTTGCTAATAAGCGGGCAGTTAAATCTGATGAGGCTTACATTAATCAGTGTAACCAGCAAGGATTTTATCCATTAGCATATTACCCTCACAATTATCATTTCATGTGGGCGACAGCCACTTTGGAAGGAGACAGTAAAACAGCAATAGAAGCGGCTATAAACACCTCTCAAAAACCTCCTGATTCGCTTATGAATATGTGCGGTTATAAAACTTTGCAGCATTTCGCCGTAATACCTCTTTACGCTTTTGTAACTTTTGGAAAATGGGATGAAATTTTAAAATCAGTTGAACCTCTGGAATCTCGTCCATATCCACGAGGTGTGTGGCATTATGCAAGAGGAATGGCTTATACAGCAAAAAATAATTTAAAAGATGCTGATAAAGAATTAGCTGAACTTAATAAATTACGTGATGAAAAAGATGTTGATGAATTGGCAATCTGGGGCATTAATTCCGCCGGTTCGTTACTCAAAATCGGATATGAGGTTCTTGCCGGAGAGATTGCTGCTAAGAAAAAAGATTACCCTGCATCAATTAAACATTTGCGTAAAGCGGTTGAACTTGAAGATGGATTAAGATATGATGAACCCCCAACCTGGTTTTATCCGTGTAGAAATAATCTTGGTGCAGTATTAATTGAAGCTGCTAAATATGATGAAGCTCAAAAAATATATGAAGAAGATTTAAAAGAGATTCCTGAGAACGGATGGGCACTATTTGGTTTGCATCAAGCACTACTTAAACAAAATAAAAATAATGAAGCTATTTCGGTGGAAAAAAGATTTAAAGAAGCATGGAAATATTCCGATGTTGAACTTAAATCATCGAGAATCTTATAGTAAATTTTTAATAAGTTAAAAGTTATATAATTAACTATAGCAAAATAAAACTTCTACTTATTTTGTATATTGATTTTAATTGCCTCTAACAAACATTATTTTACTTGCTATTTATCAACTAATATTCGATTTTATAGTTAATAGTAAAGCTCCCACTTGAGGAAGGGTGAATAAATTTAACAAATCTATTTATCTACCCCTATTAAACCATTCTTCAATCCTTAAGCGTGGATGCGGTTCTCTGGATTGAGTTCTGTGTTTGCGTAAGCCAAGTTTAATTAATAACTGGAAGTTTTGAGAAACAGAAAACTGATTTTTATTAAGTAAAAATTCTAAATTATATATTGTAGGAGGTTCACTCAAATGAAATCAATCAAATTTTATCAAACAACAATAATGATTTTAATTCTTGTATTCGGATCATCCTTCATGTTTGGTCAAGTGGTAATGACTGTAAACTCTTTGGCTGACGATGAAAATTCTTATCCCTGGGACGATCCTAATACAGAGTTAGATGAATCAAGAGATGGGATATGTAAAGATGAATTGGGAAGATGCACATTAAGAGCTGCTATTGAAGAATCTAATAATATGGAAGTACCAGTAGAGCTAAATTTTAGTGTAAGCGGGACAATAACTCTTATAGATTTTCTATATCCTTACGATCGTTCACATTTGACGGCAAACATACCAATTGAAATTACTTCGAGTGGAATACTTCATCAAGATGGTGCATTTGAGATTAATGACAGAACTTATATATCGGGTTTTAAATTTAACAACATGTTTACCGCCATAATAGTTGACGGTAAATATAATTTTGTTGGCGATGACTTTGCTTTAGCAGGAGGGAATTCATTTACCAATTGTTATATAGCTTTGGAAATTGATGGTGACTCTAACTTTGTTCGAAATAACTATTTTGGAATTGATTTCACTAAAACTCTCGGCCCCAATGGAACCGGAATCTTAAGCATTGGAACTTTCAATATCATTGGAGGATTGGTCGATTCAGATCAAGGAAATATTATCTGTGGAAGCACCACTGCTGGTATTTCAATAGTAGAGGGTAATAGAAGTTTTATAGAGGGTAATTATATAGGAACTACACCTGATGGAGACCTATGGCTAGGTAATACTCAAGGTATTCTCATCAGCGGTTCTGATAGTAATTCGGTTTATGATAATGTAATCTCTGGAAATAACATTGAGGGAATAGTTATTGATGGTGTCCCTGGAGAAAGTTATTCAAAAAATAATTTGATTTATCACAACATAATAGGTTTGGATAGCTCTAAAACTAAGGCGATACCAAATGGAATTGGTATTACTATAACCAATGGAGTGAAGAATAATACCATAAAAGAAAATATCATTGCTGGTAACAAGCTTACCGGCATTCATATTTTTGGCCAGGATCAAGAAAGCAAAACCACTGGACTTATTATTTCTAATAATAAAGTCGGCATCAATGATAAGGGAATTAAATTTCCAAATGGCCAGAATGGGATTAATATTTGGGGCAACGTGGAAGATGTTACAATAGGCACAAATTCTTCGGGAAATTATTTACCAAACATTATTGTTGGAAACCAAGGATATGGAATTTCCGTTGCGGATCAATTTGGTTTTTATCCTTCTAAAATTACCGCTAGAAAAAATCTCATTTATCAGAATGACTCATCAAACTTTTTTGTTTCACCATTATCCAATGATGGAATATTGCCACCTTATAGTCTTACTTTCAATAATAATACTATTGCAGGTATACACGATACTCCAGGCGCAATAATAGATATTTATAAATCAAACATTAACGAATTTCCCGCATCTGCTTATGAATGGTTAGGATCAACTACTGTTGGTGCCAATGGAGTATTTTCCTACGAAATACTTGATCCTTCGATAGAAGCAGTATCTGTAACGGCAACGACAAGTGACGGAAACACTACGGGATTTAGTTATTTGGAACTTATAACAGACGTTGAAAAATCAGAGAACACAACTCCAACGAAGTTTTCTCTGCATCAAAACTATCCTAATCCCTTTAACCCATCCACAAAAATTATTTATAGTATTCCAAAAGCGTGCTTTATATCTTTAAAGGTTTATGATGTTTTAGGAAAAGAAGTATCTACTTTAGTTAATGAATATACTACAGCAGGTAATCATGAGATTGAATATAATGCATCAGCTTTATCAAATGGTATTTATTTTTACAGACTGGAGGCAGCTAATTATCAAGAGACAAAAAAATTAATTGTATTAAAATAATGGCATAATCACCGTACTAATTATGAAAAAAAATCCTCCTAAAAAATTAGGAGGATTTTTTGTTTTAAACTTTTCCAAGAAAGTTTATTTATATCCTCTCCATCCCGGGCCCCTTACAACTTGTCCAGGGGTTTTCCCGGTATGATTACCATCCTTTAACACTTCAACTCCATTTACAAAAACATCAACAATTCCTTTAGAATATTGATGAGGTTTTTCATATGTAGCATAATCCTGAACTTTTGAGGTATCAAACACAACAACATCTGCAAAGTAGCCGGTCTTTAACAAGCCTCTTTTTTTAATTTTAAGATTTTGTGCAGGTAATCCTGTAAGTCTTCTAACTGCTTCTTCTAATGGAATAATTTTTTCATCACGAACGTATTTCCCCAGCAGCCTTGCAACATTTCCGTATGCTCTCGGGTGTGGATTAGATTTTAGAAATACTCCTTCTGGTGCTAAAGATGCTTCATCAGAACCAAAACTAATCCATGGAACAGAAATTTTCTTTTTAATATTTTCTTCCGACATTAAAAAATAAACTGTACCAACCCTGCTGTCATCATCAATTACTAAATCAATTGCGGTTTCGGCGGGAGATTTATGTCGCATTTCTGAAATTTGAGTAAGTGTTTTTCCTGTTAAATATTTTAAGCTGTCTGTTTTAAATCCAACTAATAAAATATTATCAGGCGAGCCTGACGCAGTAAAAAAGTTTTCCCATTTATTTGTTGGGGTTTCCATCTCTTTTATAACTTTTTTTCTAATTTGAGGATCTTGAAGATTTTTCTTCCACTGTTTAAATCCGCCTTCCTGAACCCACGGCGGCATTACTGCATCAAGGCCTGTTTCACCGGCAGTGTATGTATACATATCAGCTGTAATATGTAATCCTTTAGCACGAGCATTATTTATTTTATTGATTAGCGAATCAAGTTTGTACCAATTAGATTTTCCGGCAGCTTTTATATGATAAATTTCAGCGGGAATATTTGCTTCCTTTGCAATTTTAATTAATTCATCTGCAGCTTGTAGAAGCTGATTGCCCTCGCTTCTGATGTGTGATATATACATTCCACCATACTCTGAAGCTGTTTTACATAGTTCAACAAGCTCGTCGGTCTTCGCATAAAAATTTGGAGCATAAATTAAAGCAGAACCAACACCCAATGCGCCATCTTCCATGGCTTGCTTTACTAAATCTTTCATCTTCTCAAGCTCTTCTTTATTTGGCGCTCTGTCTTCATATCCTAAGACGTAAATTCTAACAGAACCAGCGCCAACAAATGATGCTACATTGCAAGAAATTCCTTTGTTAACTAAATATTTTAAATACTCATCTAAGGTTGTCCACTTAACATCATATTTAATATCTCCCTTCTTCTTCAACCATTTCTTTTTTCATTTTATCATTTAAAGGACCCATAGACCAGCCTTCTCCCATAACTTCAAGAGTAACTCCCTGTCTAATATCACTTTGCGATTTCCCATCCTGGATTAATGATTCATTTGCCCAGCTAAGCATATTAATAAATCCCGGACTGACAGCAAGCCCTGAAGCATCTACTTCAACTTTGCCTTTGGAGTTATTTAAATCACCAATTGCGGCTATGCTATCTCCCTTAATTCCTATATCTGCTTTATATGGTTTATTCCCTGTACCATCATATATATTTCCATTTTGAATTATTACATCATAATCATAATTTGAACTGCAGCCCGTCAATAAAATAACAAACAGTAAGGCAAGTAAATTCTTCATTTATTCTCCTTGAATAGAAAATGATAATTAATATTAATTTTATAATAAAAGTTTAAGTTGATTCAACATTACTATAATTCTTTTTTAATCTTGAACCCATAACAACACCAACTGCTCCAAGAATAGGAGTTAAAAGTAAAATGAAGTCAGGCTGACTTGCCATATTCATAGCTTCCATATTAGACAAGGTGCTTTCACGCACTTGATCTTTAACATCATCATAACGGCCAAATTTGGGAATTGCGAATAAAATACCAAGTACAAAAACAATAACGGCAAAAACCATAGAGGTTTTTCTGTCTTTTGCTATCAGCATGCAGACATATCCTCCGGCAACTGCAGCTAAAAAACTTAAAATTATACTAAATAAAATCCATACAAAGTTTACATGAAAAGAATTTGGTTCAAAGGCTCCTTCTGTTCCAAGTAATAAATAAAGAACTGTAAATGTAAGAAACATAAAAGCAGCCATAGCAATATATCCAACAATAACTCCTAATAATTTACGAGTCATTTTGCCCTCCGGAAATTTTTTGTTGATAGATGCGATTAGATGGTGCTTAAGATAAGAAAATTTTTATATCATCAATAATATTTTTAAATATTAAATCAAATTTTTTCCGAAACGACATAATGTTAATAATAATTAACATTTAAAAGTAAACTATTGACATTAGCTACAATTGTTAATCCAATCCATTATCAACTCTATAAAATACCTCAATATGGGTGATTCGAATAAGTGCTTATTGACTTAAATTGATTTTAGAAGAATTTCATTTCAACAATATTTTAATCATTAAAAAAAATTATTGACTAAAAATAAGTCAATTTGAGAGGAGCATTTATGAAATCTTTTTTAATTCCAAATAAAGAAATTGTTAAAAGGAAATATTGCAATGTACTTTATTTGATTAGTACTTTACTTTTATTCTCCACCTTTATTGACGCCCAAACTTTTACACAAATAACAAACGATGTAATAGTCAGTAAAAGATTAAATTCAATTAGTGCAAGCTGGATTGATGTTGATAATGATGGGGACCTTGATTTATTTGTTAGTAATACATCAGTTAAATCAGGAAATTTGTTATATAAAAATTTACTAAAAGAAACAGGCCACCCTAATTTTAGCCGCTGGATTGCAGGTGATTTGGCAACTCCGGGACTTGGTTCATTTGGCCATAGCTGGGCAGATTATGATAACGATGGAAACATAGATTGTTTTGTTGCAGGCAGAGCAGCCTCCCGTTTATATCATAATAATGGAGATAATACCTTCACATTAATTTCATCAGGCGATATCGGAACTAAAGACAGCAGAGGTTTTGCCTGCGCCTGGGGAGACTATAATAATGATGGGTTTGTGGACCTTGTAGTTGCACTTCCGGCTGGATTTAACGGGCTTCCCAATAAAACAAATCATCTATTCTTAAATAATGGGAACGGCAATTTTACAAAGATTGAAGATGGAGCAACTCCTATAACAACCGGATTAACTTCTTACACAGTTCCATCCTGGTCTGATTATGACAACGACGGTGACCTGGACTTATTTATTGGAAGCGGCCCTGCTGTTACTGGTACCATTGGACCTGATTATTTATATAAAAATTTATTAACTGAAGATGGCGTTCAATCATTTGAAAGAATTACAACCGGAGAAATTGCGCAAACATATCGAGACGGACAGCTTTATAATTGGATTGACTATGATAACGATGGCGATCTTGATGTTTATATAACAAATTATTGGGGCGGACAGCCGAATGGACTGCCCAATGAACTTTACAGGCATGACGGGACTTCATTCACTCGAATAACTTCCGGTGATTTAGTTACTGACGAAAGTTTTTCACTCGGTTCCATCTGGGAAGATTTTGATAATGATGGAGACCTTGATGTATATGTAACTACAGATGGCGGTCAAGATAATAATTATTATTCAAACAATGGAGACGGCACATTTTCAAAAGTTACTAACAGTGTCGTGACTAATACCGGGTTAAGCCCCACCTACGGCGCAACAGCAGGTGACTATGATAATGACGGCGATATTGATTTATTTGTACCTACACTTGGCATTGATAATGGAAATGCATTTAGAAAAAATTTGATGTTCAGAAATGATTTGAATAACAATAATAATTGGATAACAATTACCTGCCGCGGAACAATTTCCAATTCAACGGCAGTTGGGACTAAGGTGCGTGCAAAAAGCGTAATAAATGGAAAGCCTGTTTGGCAGATGAGAGAAATTTCTACTCAAAATAGTTTTAACGGACAAAATAGTCTTCGTGTACATTTTGGTTTAGGCGATGCTTTGAAAATAGATTCACTTATTTTTGATTGGCCTTCGGGAATTGTAGATGTTATGGAGAATGTGCCTGTTAATCAATTTATAAACGTAACTGAAAGTTTTTCTCCTCATAAAATCTCCCAAAAGAATATAGATGTAAAATCAAGTTCCGTAAAAAAATATTTTCTTGCACAAAACTATCCTAACCCATTTAATCCTTCAACAACTATACGTTATAGTTTGTTAAACTCTTCACATGTTAAACTTGAAATATTTAATGCTATTGGTGAAAAGATAACCACTCTAACAAATGGTTTTGAAGAAGAAGGAAATCATAGTATTAAATGGAATGCCGATGAACTTCCCGGAGGTATTTATTTTTATAGGTTACAAACCGACAGCTTTTCAAGCACAAGAAAACTTATTCTCTTGAAATAATCAAACTCAGATTTATTCTTATTATAAAACCTCAATCTTAGAAATATGATTGAGGTTTTTTATTTTTCATATTTATAATTTATTGTTGCTTATAATATATTAATTTATCAATTTAATTAGGATTTTGTTTCTTTTTAGGGAGCAAGAATTTTAGAGATTTATTCATTCCTCTTATCGCGTTACATCCGGACTACTCTCTCGATACTGATTTTATAATGTCTATCTTCAATCTTAGTTATTTATAGAGCTAATATTTTTTTGCATTTGATCTTACTACAACAGAGATTTTTATTTGCTTTTTTTTGATCAAAAGGTTTAACACTTTATAATTAAAATGATATTCACTAGTAGATGATGGAAAATTTAATCTTAAATTTTTGAATTAAAGACCTATCGGTAATATGACATTAATATTTATATTAAAAGATACAATACCTAAAAAATAATAGGAGGTATAAAATGAAACTCAATGTTTTATTTGTAATTACAGCTGTTATTGCATTTGTATTTGGAATTCTATTTCTAATTATTCCTACACAAATGTATTCACTATATGGCCTTGAATCGTACCCACCGTTAAACTATATGGGCAGACTATTTGGGGCTGCTCTTCTAGCAATAGGAATAATATCCTGGCAGTCAAGAAATGTTACTTATTCCGATTGTATAAAGAACATTATTTTATCATTCTTCATTGCTGATGGAATTGGTTTTTTAATCGCACTATTTGGACAATTTAATGGTGTTATTAATGCTTTGGGATGGTTGACTGTAGTAATATATCTCTTTTTAACAATTGGTTTCGGCTATTTTAGTTTTTCCAAGTCTGGTTCAAAAGAAGGTTAAACTACTTAATTAAAGCAACGATATAGTTAAACTCAAATTGAGTTTATGGAGATACTATATTGAAATCAATATAAACATGCCGGATATTATCATGATAAATATGTCAATTTAATAGTAAGTATGCCCAGCTTTATTATTTTTACTTCATGAAAAAAACTTTTACTTCATTACTAACTATAATTGGTTTTATTTTCTTGCTAGTTGCTCTTATGTCAGGATTTTATGCAGTATCAGCAATAGTCGAACGACTGCAGCAGGGAAGCGGTTTGCTTTTTGCCGATGTAGAAATATTTACAATCATAACTATTCTTTTCATTGTATTGGGAATTCTTTGTTTATGGATTTCCAACAGAATAAAAAAACAGCTTCCGAAAAAAGAACAGTAATTTTTTAAGTTAATTTCCCCCGAAACTTCATTTAAATAATAATATCCCCATCTCACAGTTAAATACTACCAATCATCCAAATAATTTTTGATGGTTCATTCCTTCTTAATAAATTTAATGAGACAATATTACTAACAAGCGGGAACATTCAAAAAAGATGCTGCTTAAATTTTCACTTACCATATTTATATCATTATTTCTTTCTCCTTTTTTTATAGCACAAACAAAAATATCAGGTAAAGTAACCGACAAGAACAACGAACCACTTCCCGGTGCTAATGTTTATTTAAAAGATACCTATGATGGTATTTCATCAAATTCAGATGGGACTTTCTCATTTACAACTGATGAAGAAGGCAATGGAACTTTAGTAGTAAGCTTTATTGGATACAAAACTTATTCTCAGCCTGTTGTATTGGATGGGAAAGATAAATTTTATAATATAGAATTAGAAGAGGAATCATCCGAACTTGGAACAGTAGTTATATCAGCAGGATCATTTGAAGCGAGCGATGAAAAAAAGTCGGTTATACTTCGTCCGCTTGATGTAGTAACTACTGGGGCAGATGCAGATATTTATTCTGCTTTAAGTACATTACCCGGCACACAAAAAGTTGGCGAAACTGAGGGTCTGTTTGTACGCGGCGGATCTGCATCCGAAACAAAAACAGTAATTGATGAGATGGTTGTCGAAAATCCATTTTATAGCAGCGTCCCGGATATTCCATCTCGCGGAAGATTCTCTGCTATGTTATTTAAAGGAACCTTCTTTAGCACCGGTGGATATTCAGCTCAATATGGACAGGCGCTTTCATCGGTACTTGTTCTTAAAACACAAGACCTTGCACCAAAAACTCAAACAGCAATAAATTTAATGGCCGTTGGATTTGGCGGTTCTCATGTCCAACGATGGGAAAACTCATCTCTTGCTGTTGAAGCAGGTTATTATAATCTAGACCCTTATTTCAATATTCAAAAACAAAGAACCGATTGGGAAAAAGCTCCTGAAAGTTTTGAAGGCTCTGCAAACTTCCGTCAAAAAATTTCAAAGACAGGTATGCTAAAGGCATTTACTTCCTATCACTCCGGAGGTTTATCGCTAAATATTCCAAATCTTGATAATATTTCTCAAAAAGATTTTATACATCAAAAGAGCAGCAACTTTTTTTCAAACCTGAATTATCATGATATATTCTGGGATGATTGGACAATTTTTGCCGGCTATTCTTACAGCGTCAGATAAAGTTAAAAATGATATAAACACTGATCTGGCAAAACAGGATGATTATTTTCAAACCGGTAAAGTTACTATAACAAAAAATTTATTTTCAAAAGCTGTTCTAACTTTTGGCGGGGAGGCACAGAACTTAAAAGCAAAATCTTCTTACAACGATTTAGCCGGAAGTGTAAATGAAACTTATCTTGCCGGTTATATTGAATCCGATATATTTATAACCAATGATATTGCGGCAAGAATTGGATTAAGAACTGAGCATTCAAAAACTATTAATAAATCAAATTTAGCTCCACGTGTTTCGCTTGCTTATCGGCTTGGTAAATATGATCAACTAAATTTTGCTTATGGTCAATTTTATCAAACTCCGGGACAAGATTTTCTATTACAATCAAGAAATTTTTTATTTGAAAAAGCAACACATTACATTTTTAATTACCAATACATTAGTGATAACAGAACTTTTAGGATCGAAACTTATTACAAAGATTATGAACATCTCGCTAAAGGGACTGTTTATACTTATCCTTATTTAAATCTTCCTGAAGTTCCTTTCAACAGTGTTGGAAAAGGTTATGCAAAAGGTATCGATGTTTTTTGGAGAGACAGTAAAACTTTTGAATTCACCGATTACTGGATTTCATATTCTTATCTCGATACAAAACGAAATTATAAAAATTATCCCTCGCTTGCGGCTCCACCTTTTTCTACTCCGCATACTTTATCGATTGTTGCTAAGCGATGGGTCCAGGATATTACCACTTACTTCGGCATAACTTATACATTTGCGACAGGCCGTCCTTATTTTAATCCAAACAATTCTGAGTTTTTAGGAGACCGTGCAAAAAGCTATAACAACCTTAGTTTCAATTTTAGTCACATTACTACTATTTTTAATAATTTTACAGTGATTTTCTTCTCAATAGATAACATTCTTGGATTCAATAACATTTACGGTTATAATTATTCAACGGATGGAAAATTAAGCGCACCAATTCTTCCGCCGGCAACGCGCTTTGCCTTTCTGGGAATGTTTATTTCTTTAGGTGAATCTAATCCATATAATTAAATAGGAGAATCAAAATGAAAATTTTTCTTACAATAATTCTTTCGCTTTTATTTCTTACCGGAACTTTTGCCCAGGACAAATATGAAAAAGCAATGAAGTCTAATCTTAAAAAAATGGACCAATGCCGAACTGCTGAGGATTGGATTAATGCGGCAAATAATTTTGAACGTATAGCACGGGCAGAAAATGATAAATGGCTGCCTTATTATTACAGCTCATTTTCCGATGTGATAGCCGCATTTAATGATACTTCCAAAACACAAACAGATGCATATTTAGATAAAGCGGTTGAGATGGCCAATATGGCTGATTCATTGGAGCAGAATAATTCAGAAATATATACATTAAAAGGAATGATTGCTCAAGCACGTATGCAGGTTGATCCCATGAATAGATGGCAGAAGTATGGTGCAGAAGCAGATAAAAATTTTAAGCAGGCAATTGCAATTGATTCCTTAAATCCGAGACCTGAATATTTAATTGGAGTTGGAATATTTCACACACCGGAACAGTTTGGCGGCGGGCCTGCAAATGCAAAACCAATTTTAGAAAAGTCTATGGCAAAATATGAAAAGTTTGTTCCTGCAAATGATCTAATGCCGCATTGGGGCAAGGAAGCAGTTGAACAGTTATTAATGCAGATTGATGAGAAAAAATAAAAAAGGATGATTGTTCATAATTTTTATACATTAAAAATATCCTTCCTTAGTAGAGACGCATCGCTATGCGTCTCTGCTAATGTTCTTATAGAGAGTCTTTATCGAAATAATTTTAAAATAAAAATTTAACTATCATTATAAGATTTAGTTTCTACTTTTAGCTAAATTAATATATCAAATAATAGAATTATAAAATCTTCATTCCTTCAAATGAGATTCATCGGGAGAAATATTCTTGTTTTTATTTTTGTATTTTATTCATCCGATATTTGCCAGCCCGATCAAATAAATTTTAAAAATATTTCTATTGAACAGGGATTATCACAATCAACAGTTTATAGTATTGTTCAGGACAGCATCGGTTTTATGTGGTTCGCCACAAGAGACGGATTAAATAAATATGATGGTTATAATTTTACAATTTACAGGCCGAATCCGCTCAATCCTGAATCAATATCTGCAACAGGTATCAGAAGGTTACTTGTAGATTCCCGCGGCTATCTTTGGATAATTACTTTGACCGGCGAAGTAAACAGATATGATTACAAAAGAGACATTTTTAAAAATTATCTGCTTGATACTGCTATCCGGCCTATTAATCAAAACCCGCTCGCCCGCTGTGTGGTTGAAGATATTTCCGGTAACATTTGGGTAGGAACAGTAGCAGGTATTTTATATCGATTCGATTGGGAGAAAAATGGATTTATTAAAAAAGATATTATTCTAAATAAAAAGAACAACTCGCAAGATATTCATTTGCAAAGTATGCATGCAGATAACTCAGGATTAATCTGGATCGGAACATGGGAAGGTTTAATTAGCTATGATTGTACCAATGGTAAAATTGCAAAGTATAAACATAATCCAAGTAATCCAAACTCTTTAGGAGGCAACGCAGTTTTTGATATAGCTGAAGATAAAGAGGGAAACCTGTGGATAGCATCGGCTAATGGAGGAGTAAGTGTATTCGATAAAAAGAGAAGTTCTTTTAAAGTATTTCAAAACAACCTTAAAAATTTAAATAGTATTTCAAGCAATAGAGTATTTTGCATTTATCCTGATTTAAAATCAAATGTTTGGATTGGTACTGCTGATGCCGGATTAGATTTATATGACCATACTAAGAAGGTATTTAAAAATTATCGCTCTGGCTCTTCCTTACAATCATCATTGAACCTCGGCTCGATAATGTGCTTCTTTGAAGATAGAAGCGGAGCTCTATGGATTGGTACTGCAAATGATGGTGCTAAAAGAATTGATATGAGGCAACAAAACTTTTTTAATATCTCTCATATTGCAAATGATCCTGACGGTTTAAAAATTAGCACAGTTCTGGCATTGTGTGAAGATCATTTAGGGACACTTTGGGTAGGAACTGATGGAGGAGGATTAAATAAACGATTAGCCGGGAAAAAAGAATTTGAACATTACAACCATCTTTCTCCCAAAATCATCAGTAATACAATCACTGCGATATTTGAAGATCATAAAGGCACCATATGGATCGGGGCTGATCCTGGATTTGGAACATCTGCTGGGAAAGTAATTACTTATAATAGAGAACAAAACATTTTCAAAACACAGCAGGAGGTTTCCCCGGTTGTTGCAGGTATTGGAGTATTCTTTGAAGATGCGCGCGGTGAATTATGGATTGGTACAAGCTTCGATGGTGTTCGGCGGTTGGATTCATTAAGAGAAAATGTAACGGTCTACAAACATAAAAACAATAATTCAAATACTATCTGCGAAGATAGAATTACAGACATTTGCGAAGATAAAAATGGATCTATTTGGATTGGCACATACAATAAAGGACTTAATAAATATAATCCATTCTCAGATAAATTTACTTATTACCAAAATAATCCTCATGATACAAATAGTCTTAGTAATAACGCAATTCAATGTATTCTTACAGACAACAGCGGTTATTTATGGATAGGGACACGAGGTGGCGGGCTAAACAAGTTTTTACCTGATAAAAAATCTTTTAGAAGATTTACAATTAATGATGGTTTGGCTGGCAATGTAATAGCTGGAATTTTAGATGATGGTATTGGCCATATATGGTTAAGCACAAACAATGGATTAAGCAGGTTCAACAAAAAGACTTATGTTTGCAAAAATTTTGACCATTCGGATGGGCTGCAAAGCGGTGAGTTTATTCAAGGATCATACTTTAAAGCAAGTGACGGTAAATTATATTTCGGCGGTACTAAAGGGATCACTGAATTTTTTCCCTATAATATTACAGATAATCCCAACCCTCCTCAAATTGTGCTTACAAAATTCAGTGTGTTTAATAAGAGTATGAAACTTAAAAAACCAATTAATTTAACAAGAGACATAACACTTTCATATAAACAAAATTTTTTCTCATTCGAATTTGCTGCACTCGACTATACAGCTCCGGGGAAAAATCAATATGCATATATGCTTGATGATGTTGATGCCGGCTGGATTTATACAGGTAACAGACGATATGCAAGTTATACAGATATTTCTCCCGGTAAATATACTTTTCGAGTTAAGGGCTCAAACAATGATGGTGTTTGGAGTAAGCAGGAAGCTTTTATAAATATCATTATTACTCCCCCCTTCTGGCAGACCTGGTGGTTTAGAACATTATCATTAATTTTTCTTGCATTTATTCTTTTCGCATTGCATAAATACCGTTTGAACAAGCTGCTTGAAGTTGAACGCACCCGGCTTCGGATTGCCCGGGATTTACATGATGATGTTAGTGCTACTATAACCGGGATGGTTTATTTCTCTGATGCAATTGATAAGGAAGTGGGTGACGCAAAAACACCTATGCTTCAAAAATTAATTACACTAATTCGGGAAAGTGCATTCAGTGTTCAAGAATCTATGAGTGACATTATCTGGTCAATAAATCCTGAAAATGATAAGTGGGAAATTATACTTCCCAAATTCCGCCGATTTGCATCTGACTTATGTGAGAGCAAAGGAATAAATTATAATATAGAAATACCTGAAGTAATTTCTGTTAAGCCTCTTGATATGGAACGAAGAAGAAACCTATGGTTAGTTTTTAAAGAGATTGTTACAAATGCCGTAAAACACTCCGAATGTAATGAATTAAAAATCTCAATAACTTTTCAAGAAAATAAATTAAAATTAATTGTTTCTGATAACGGGAAAGGTTTTGATGTTAAAAAAAATACCGAAGGAAATGGAGTAAAAAATATTCAAACACGCTCAAAAGCTTTGAACGGTCATATAGATTTAATAAGTTTAATAGATAAAGGAACCGAATGGAAGATCCTTATCCCGGTTTAACAATTAATAAACTTAGAGTAATTGCATTTTTTCAAAATAAATGAATCATTCTAAAATCATAAAACTAAATTTAATTGAAGACAATAAATTAATCCGGACAGGCTGGGAGCTTGCATTACAAAACGAAAAAGATTTTTTAGTTACTGGCTCTTTTGGTAGTTGTGAAGAAGCATTTAAGAATGAAGAAATCGGAACTGCAGATATTGTCTTAATGGATATCGGGCTGCCTGGAATGTCCGGAATAGATGGTGCTAAATTCTTAAAAGAAAAATACCCCGGTTTAATTATTGTAATGTGTACTGTACATGAAGATAATGAAAAAATTTTTGATGCAATTTGCTCCGGAGCTGTTGGATATCTTCTTAAGAAAACTACTCCTGCAGAATTAATAGCTGCACTACGTGATGCATATAACGGCGGCTCACCAATGACTCCAACTGTTGCGCGAAGGGTAATTGCATCTTTTCAAAAAACTACTTTAAAATCCTCTGTTGGCAAAAGTATCGAATTAACTGAACGGGAAAAGCAAGTCCTTGAAGAAATGTCAATGGGTAAATCATATTCAGAAATTGCAAAAAAGATTTTTCTCTCTGTAGACGGAGTTTATTATCATATTCGGCATATCTATGAAAAACTTCAGGTACACAGCCGCGCAGAAGCTGTTGCAGAAGGATTGAAAAAGAGGATAATCAAATTATAATCTTATTAATTGTTAAATGGCCTAATTGCTATTTCAAAAGGTTCAAAATTCAAAATTGATTTTTACTCTTAAAAACTACAGATACCTGTAGTGCTTCCTTCCTTTTTACCACTTAAAATTCAAACAGAATAATTCTCCTTTTTAACAGTGGAAAATGGGCACTGAAAGAAATACTCCAATCCGGGTTATAATAATCGAGGACAATCGTTTCATCCGAAGTGGAATTGAGATGATTCTGAATTCCGAGGATGATTTTAAGCTAATCGGTTCTTATGCAAACTGTGAAGAAGCATTCAAGAGTGACAAAATTTATGAAGCAAATTTAATCGTAATGGATATCAGGCTTCCGGGCATACTCAGGACAGGAAGGAATTAAATACTTAAAGAAACATCATCCTAAAATTTTGGTTGTTGTCTACTCAGCATTCGAAGATGATGAACAAATCGTTAAAGCAATTACTGCCGGGGCTGCTGGCTATATATCCAAAAAGACTTCAGCCAAAGGCTTATTATCAACATTGCGGAATATATCAATTGGCGGATCACCATTAACACCAAATGCGGCGAGATATATTCTTGCTAAATTCAAAAATCAATCATTTAAAAAATTCAGGTTGAACGAACAGGAAGAAAAAATTCTTCAAAAAATTGCCTCGGGAAAATCTTATTCAACAGTTGCTCGCGAGTTATCTGAAACTGAAATATGCGTTCTGAAATACATCCGGTCAATCTATTTAAAAATTCAAAACAATATTAATCAATCAATAATTAATTGAAGGAATACTAAATGAAACTCCTTAAACAATTATTTATCTTTTTAGTTCTCTTTACCGCGTTATCATATTCGCAGACTACAATTAATTCCACTACAGTGGGCGGAATGTGGGATTCAAGCAAAACCTGGATCGGTGGCACAGTTCCTTCTGCATCCAGTAATGTTGTGATTGATGGCCCGGTAATTTTAACATATCATGCCCCCCCAAATAATCCAAACATCTGTAATGATTTATTAATAAATACCACAGGTTCACTTAAACCAGGAAATTATGGCGGCGGTGCCGGAACTTATATTCTACAGGTTTATGGTAATGCAACCATTAATGGAACTATTAATCCTATCCTTAATGATGATAGAATACACATTCATCTTTATGGAGATCTTACCTGTAATAGTAACTGGACCCCATATCAAACTGTTTTAAAAGGTTCATCAGACAGAAATATAACAATGGCTGCAGACAGCTACGCTGGAAATCCATTTGTTAAAGAAGGGGTTGATGGAAAAATATTTGCAGGATCTGATTTAGAATTCAAAGGCGATTTTAATCTTGGTGGTTCAACTTTAGAAATGGGAAATCATTCTATTATAGGTGTTGCCCCTTATAATATTTATAACGGCAGAATTAAAGGAGACTTTAATATTAAGGGAAACTTTTTAGTATGGGAAAACCAATCCAATCCTCTATATATGGAAGGGACAATCACTGTCGAAGACACACTTCAAAATGATGAGTATGGACAGGGAAGCATTTATTATAAGTTGAATGTCGATGGTGATATAATTAATAACGGTGTTATTAAAGACTTTAATTTCCAGGATGATAGACTGACAATTAATGTTACAGGAGATATTACAAATAATGGCATATGGGAAAACTCAATCACTAATTTTACAGGCAGCAAAACACAATATATAGCCCAGACAGAAGATATGTACTTTCAAAGAAGCTTTGCTGATCTTGATTCTTCAAGTAGTGTTGCTGCAAATACTGATATTACAATTTTAGGAGATTATAGTTTAAATAGAAGCCACTTAATTATGAATGATCATCAATTAAATCTTTCAGGATGGCTTTATAATGGGCTCTTAGAAAATGCAGTTCTGAATAACGGTCATCTTCAAAACATTACTTCTTTAAATACTCTTGAAATAAAAGGCAAAGTAGTTGTTGATAATGGAAACAATTTCGAAGGCTCAATTACAATCACTGATACTCTGCAAAATAATGTCTACGGTGGAGGCAGCTATAATTATAATCTCCAAGTTAATGGAGACATAGTTAATAATGGAATAATTAAAGATGATAATCCGTTTGGTGACAGACTCATTCTAAATACAACCGGAAATATTATAAACAATAACCAATGGACAAATTATAAAACTGTTTTTAACGGATCGTCTGATCAAGAAATTTCACTTAAATCCGGGAAGATGTTTGAAACTTGGTTTGAAGATGTTGATTCAACAAGCTCACTAAAAGCTCTTACAGATATTAAAAACACCGGATCAATTTATTTAGGTAGAACTGTTCTTGATATGAATAATTATAGCCTGGAATTAAATGCAGGGAATTCAGTTCATAACGGATACCTAAAAAATGTAAAACTTAAAAACGGAATCTTATCTTATATAAGATTATTAGATCAGATAGAAATTAATGGACTGGTAGAAATTGGTAATAAAGTAGATGCGGTTGCATCAATAATAATAAACGACACTATATCTGCGACCTCTTATGGAGGAGGAACAGCAACCTACGAGATAACAGTTTACGGCAGCATTCTTAATAATGGATTTATAGGTAATGTTTATGATGATTTACTAAACGTAAAGGTTAACGGGACAATAACAAATAAAGGAACCTGGAATGCATTCCGGAATTACTTATACTTTTTTAAGAACCATAATGAATGTTCGGTAAATTGCTTTAATATGAATAGTACAGATATGCAATTTGATAGTTCATCTATTTCGGGAAGCGGCGCAAATTCTTTTGCAATAAGTTCAGGTGGAGGAACTCAGGCTGTATCGCCAAATGAATCATATTCTGTTAATCTTCAATTCAATCCAACCGGCGGTGACACAACTGCAACACTTGATATAAGTTGTTCGGAAATCGGTTCGCTAAGTTCAATTTATCTTATCGGGCATAATTATAACACGATTGTTAGTGTTGAAGAGAACAAAAATAAATTAGAAACAATCCCAAACGCGTTTAAACTTTATCAAAACTACCCAAATCCTTTTAATCCAAGTACTGTAATCAGTTATCAATTACCTGCAGCAGGACATGTAACAATTAAAGTTTATGACATTCTTGGACGTGATATAGCAACACTAATTGATGAATATAAAACCACGGGAAAATATGAAGTTAAGTTCAATGGTTCATCGCTAACAAGTGGAATTTATTTATATCAGATCAAATCCGGGTCATTTGTTCAAACAAAGAAGATGATGCTAATAAAATAATTATACCGATTAGATTGGCATTTAATTAATCATTTAAAGGTTAAAGAAACTCACTTCCCATTATGATAGAATAAAAAATATTTTTGACAAATTGTTTATAAGCCTCTCCCTTCCCAAGGGAGAGGTTGGAGAGAGTTCAATAATTGATATTTAAAAATTACCCGATAGATTATTTCTAATTGAGTTTTTTAGAAACGATTTAACTGAGCCTGGCTTGCATTTCTTTACTTTTATTTTATTGCAATTATTAAATGAAGCAAATTTCGAAAGAGCTGTGACAAACTTTGGAATAAGCTCATCATAATCAATTCGAATATCTTCAAAAACAATATTATTAATTATTAATGTATTTGTTGAACGATCCGCTTTAGGATCAAACCTGCCTACAAATTTATCCCCCCAAAGTATGGGGACAACAAAATATCCGAATTTCCTTTTGGGTGCCGGCAAATAACATTCAATTGCATAATCAAAATCGAATAATCTTTTTGTTCTTTCTCTCTGGATGATAAGATTATCAAATGGTGAAAGCAAATGAATATTAGAAGGAAATTTTTTCCGGCTGTTCGCTGATTTTATAGTTTCACTTAAAGCATAATTTGTAAATTTATGATCAGCTTCAATTGTTATTGGTATTACTTCTCCCGACTCACATAATTCATTAATTGCTCTTGTAATTGAATTCTTATCCGCAATCTGCAAATCGGATACTGTTGTTTTTCCCGGCTGCATGAATTTTAATATTTCTCTATCCGATGCAATTCCAAGTGAGGACAATGCACGTCTTACAAAGTAATAGCTCAATTCTTTTTTAGAAGGAAATTTTGTATCGATATTATTTGGAAGAACTCTTTCAGTTAAATCATAATACTTCTGAAAATTTTTTCTTTCGCTTATCATCAAATCACCTTTCCAAAATAAATATTCAAGTGCGGTTTTAGCCGGCTTCCATTCCCACCAGGTTCCGCCTTTTTTGCCTGAGTCATTTTCAAAATCGCTTGAGCTTAAAGGGCCTTCATTTTTAATTCTTTCCAAAACAGGGGTAAAATATTTCTTTGATTGATTGTACCTGTATTTTAGCCATTCACTTTTAGGCTTATTAAAATTTTGCATTCTCGGAAGTGCATATCTATAATCCTGCATTGGAATAAAAGACATTGCGTGAGTCCAGTACTCAAATATTAATTTATCTTTAGTCTGCAGATCATGCAAATGTTTTTCTCTATAATCGTTCCTTCTTGACCAAAGGATATGGTGATGTGCCCGGTTGATTACAGAAATTGTATCTATCTGAACATAGCCAAGCTTATTTATGATATCGGCAAAACCATTTTTCCCCTTTGAGAATTTTGTTTTACCATCAAGCAATTGTGAATTTAAAACAATACTTGCCGCTTCTGTTTTTGATAATTCTAGATTATTCATTAAAGAATTTCATAAAATTAAAAATGAAAGCTCGATAATAATAAATGAAAGTGAAATTAACCACCAGGAAATTACACCCAAAAATAAATTGAATATACCATTCATATAATTCTTCTTGACTTTATATTTTCGGATTAACAATTTGATAATGAAATTTTAACTTCATTTATGTGTGGGATCGGGGTGTAAATGCAGCAGTCAGTTAATCTATATATATTCTTTATTCTATCCATTCCCGGATTTCTTAAATAGAATTTATTGGAGGTTCTATGAAAGCATTAATCCATTTTATATTACCTGCGCTAATTTTCCTTTTTGTTTACGGCTGCAGCGAAGATTCTTTTATGTCCGACCAATTTGAATCTGAGTCGAGTGAATCACAAATTATAGAGATATCAAGCCAAAATAATTTTACTGTTGAAAACACAAACGGAAATATTCTTATATCTACATCCGACACTGCAAAAAACATTTATTGTAATATCGCCAAGAAGGTTAAAAGCAAAGAGAGTATAAATGATGCTCAAGCTCATTTGGCGGAAATCAATATTACCGCAACAAAAAGTAATACCGGTGTTAAAATAAAAGTAGACCACCCCAAAAGTGACAACAGAAATTATGAAATAAAATTTGGAATTTTAATGCCTAATAAATTCAATTACAATTTAAATTTGGGAAATGGAAATGTAACTATTAAATTCATCAACACGAAATTTGGTTATTAATATTGGAAACGGAAACGCAGATGCTAATGTTGTTTTGATGGACACCTGTCATGTTTCTATGTCAATCGGCAACGGTTCAATTGATTTAAAAATTCCGGGTACAACAAATGCTTCTTTAACTTCCACGGTTGGTAATGGAAGCATAAGCAATTCAGGCTTAAGTTTCCAGAATCAGTTTTCGAATAATAAGCAGTTTAATGGTACGCTCGGCAGCGGTGTTGGAAATATTATATTAAATGTTGGTAACGGCAGCATTGCAATTAGTAAGAAATAGATTATACTTTTATTAATACCAATTGCCTGTAAAGCAAATAATATTTAACTTCCTGACTATAAGTTACTTATAATCAGAAGTACTATGCTAAAATTCATTTTATTCATTTCAATACTTTTCTCATATAACTTTATTTATGCTCAAAGCGACAGTTTGAGCAAATTAATCATTGGTAAGTGGAAGATGTTAAAAGTCCTGGAACTTTCTAAAGACGTAACCGAGAAGCATAATCCGGATAATAACAGGTGGATAAGCTTTAAGGAAGATTCAACATTTGAAAGTGGAGCCGGGGAAAAGACTGAGAATGCAGGCCGATGGTCAATTGATGAAAAAGAACAAGAATTGTTCATTGACAGTGATGCCGGTGAAAATGATGACAGCTATTGGGAAGTTAAATTTGAGGGTGATTTAATGCACTGGAAAGGAAGACGATTTGAATTTAACAAAAGGTTTGAGATTGTACATGAAAAGATAGAATAATATATCAAAGAAAATATTGTCTTTCTATTCCGTCATTTAAAAGAAAAAGCGCCGTGTTAAACGACGCTTTCTAAATTAATATTTAATTCCCATTTGTTTTTTAATTACGCCTCAGCTTTTTGCAAAACCTCTGGCGCTTTGCTCATTTTACCGACTAAAAATCCAAGGATACATCCGATAACTATTATTAAAATAATTGAATCAACAAGATCTGTTTTAAAAGTCATTGTGTATACAATTCCTAAAGCAGCACCAACTCTAATCAAGATAATGTATCCCATAAATAACTATCGCGTGTTTTATCTAAAAGGCTTGATAAAGGAGATTCGCTTTCACTTTGCATTGCTCCGGTTCTAATTGCCATTATTCTGCCGCCGGAAAGAAAACGCCCTGAAATTGATAGAGTTATCAACCCTATTATTCCTATTATAACAAAGCCGGCACTTTGCCAGATTTCGATCATCATATAAATGCCGGGGATTAATAACAGAAAGAATGCTGCCATAAAAAAGTTTTTTAAAATCGGGAAATGCTTAAGCCAGGTAATTATATTTTCACGTGAGACCGATTTTCTAAGATTAGTTAGAATCATCCATTCAATCCCCACAGCAGAAAAAAGAACCAAAGCCCCCACAATATGCAGATACAAAGAAATTGTATATAACATATAGGAACCTCCTTGAGTTTATTTAATGTACAATAATTCCTTTACAAGGAATTATATTTTTGAAATAATAGTAGTTGAAATGATTATCTGAAAGAAAGTTTTTAGCCGACGAAACATATAAATATTTTAATAATTTTCCACACTTATTTTAAATAAAAAGTTATTATTTATATTAAGTTTTGGTTCTTACAAAGAAGCATTTCTCTTATAGTCTAAAGGAACAATTCACGTATAATTAAGTCTAAAATTGAAATTCAACCAATTTTATTTACCCGGAGTTATAATGAAAAACAAATTACCGTTTTCACTTCATATAATTAATTTTCTTTTTTTGACATCTCTAATTTTTGCTCAAGAAGAAAACCGGCAAAAACCTCCTGTAATGAAACAATTCTCTAATTCAGAAATCAAAAACATGGTTGATAATCTTATGCAGGATTATATGATTGACGATTATTTTTCCGGCGTAGTATTAGTGGCAAAGAATAATTCCCCGGTTTATTATAAAGCTTTCGGCAAAGCTGATTTTGAAACAGCGAGAGATAATAAAATAGATACTAAATTTGATATCGGTTCAATTAATAAACGCTTTACTTCGGTAGCAATACTCCAGCTTGTTCAAAAAAGATTGATAAAGTTAGATGACAATATCGGCAAATATTTAAATCAATTTCCTCAAAATATTCTTAACAAAGTTACTGTTAGAATGCTGTTAAATCATACAGCAGGTTTTGGCGATTATTTTATGATACCTGGCGAAATTGAAAATCTGAAAAATTTAACGACCGTTAATAAATTAATTGACACATTCAAAAATGAACCGCTTTTGTTTGAGCCCGGAACAGATAACAGGTATTCAAATGAAGGATACGCGGTGCTGGGCGCTGTTATTGAGAGTGTTTCCGGCATGAGTTATTTCGATTACATTCAAAAAAATATTTTAACTCCGGCCGGACTTACAAACACTTATTTTGATTATTTAAAAATCCGCAGCGATAATGAAATTCCCAACGGCTATATGTTTTCTGCTACAAATAAAAGAGAGAGAATTGATTATGAAAAAACACCATCTCCCGCAGGCTCCGCTTTTGCAACGGCAGATGATTTGTTGAAGTTTGAACATTCCTTTTTATATGATAACAAACTGCTTGACGACAGTATGAAAGTAATTATTGCAAACCGTTTTAAGAAAAACGAATCAAAAACGTGGAGTGAATTTTTATCTGACGCTTCATATACAAATGCTTATGCGGGCGGTGCCCCCGGAAGAAATTCTGTTGTATTTTCTCAGCCGGCTTCAGGCTATGTTATTGTAGTGCTTTCTAATTATGACGAACCGATTGCTGAACAAGTAGGAAAGAATATTTTCAATTTGCTTGCCGGCAAGAAAATTATAGAACCATCTCCAAATGTTTTTCAAAAACTTTATTTCTCATATAAGCAAAACGGAAAGGAATATCTTAAAAAGTATTTTAACAAAATAGTCTCAAATGCATTTTATGATATGAATGAAGATAATCTGCTAAACCGTGTAGGTTATGATTTGATGAAAGAAGAAAACGTTAAAGAAGCTTTGGAAATATTTAAAGTTAATACAGAATTATTCCCGGGAATTGCAAATACCTGGGACAGCCTGGCAGAAGCTTGCGCAACGGACGGACAGAAAGAAGAGGCAATTAAATATTACAAAAAAGCAATTGAAACTAATCCGCAAAGTCCCGCTGCAGAAAATTCAAGAAAGATGCTGGAGCAGTTAGAAAAAGAGTAAATTTAAACTAAATTAGAATTGAAAATAGTCAGCGGTTTTTTAACAAAACTGTAATTATTTATTTTACCTTTTCAATCAATTTGCAAAGCTTAATTATATGCATAAAATAAAAACTTTAATTCTGTTATTATCCTTTTTTGTATTAAGTGTTTCAATCTTCTGCCAGTCTTCATCTGCATTAAATGTAATGACGTTTAATATAAGATATGATAACCCGGATGACGGTGAAAATGCCTGGCTATATAGAAAAAGTTATGTTGCTGAGATGATTAAAAAAAATGATGTTGATATTCTTGGTATACAGGAAGGATTAAAACAACAAGTTGATTACCTGGCAGAAAAGTTAAGTGGTTACAGTTATATAGGAATTGGCCGCGATGATGGAAAAGAAGCCGGAGAATATTCAGCAGTCTTTTTAAAAAAGACAGGTTTGATAAGCTTGAATCAAATACTTTCTGGCTTTCGCAAACGCCTGACAAACCAGGTTTTGGATGGGATGCCGTCTGTAATAGGATAGTAACCTGGGGAAAGTTTAAAGACAAAGAAACCGGTAAAGTGTTTTTTATTTTTAATACTCATTTTGATCATATCGGAACTGAAGCACGCAGAAACAGTGCGCTGCTTATTAAAAGAACAATTGATTCGCTTTGCAATGGAGAGCCGGTTATTATTACGGGAGATTTTAATTCTTCAATTGATTCCGAGCCTTTACAAAATTATAACATCAACTGAAGGAAGTAATAAATACTTATTTGAAAATTCAGAAAATACTTCTACCGCAAAACACCAAGGGCCTGAAGGAACTTTTACAGGCTTTGACACGAGCAAAGCACCAACAGGACCAATAGATTTTATTTTTGTAAGCAAAGGAATTAAAGTAAACTCGCATAAAACGCTGGCTGACAAGTTTAATAATCATTATCCTTCCGATCATTTCCCGGTGTTTGCGGAGATTGTTTTGGAGTAAGTAAAAACAATTTTACTTATTTGTAATAATTAAGAATAATACTCGTCCAATTCCCATTTAAGCGGATTCAATTCAATGTATTTTCTTATTCGATGAAGATCATTTTCATTTCGTATAATGTGATCATAAAATCTTGGCTGCTAATTAAAATCTATATTTCCATTTTTTCTTATTGACTTTGAAACCGCCGATTTAAAGCTTCCAATTACATTGCCTAAAGTATGTTTCGCGGGTTGTAGAGACGGGGCATGCCCCGTCTCTACGAAATTAATAATTATAATGCCATGTATATGATTTGGCATGATTATAAAATTATCTAAAGTGATTGAATTATAATGATTTGTTATAGCATTCCACATTTCTTCTGCAATTTTTCCTAGTTTATTTAAAATCATTTTTCCATTTTTAACTTCACCAAACCAATGCTTTTTATCTTTCGTACAGACAGTTATATAATACCAACATGGCGTGGAATAATCCCATTCTTTTAATCTTGTTGATTCAATGCGGTATTTATATTTAAATAATTTCATTTCTATTGCCCCCGCAGCTTTTATAAAAATTATTTAAGCAATATTAATTTCTTAGTTAGTGAGATATTGCTTTCTCCGGTTTGAAGCCGGTAAAAATAAATTCCGCTGGAAAGTTTTGATGCATCAAATTTTACCGTATAAATTCCCGGTGTCTTAATTTCATTAACAAGATTTGCAGTTTCATTTCCTAAAATATCATATACTTTTAAGCTAACAAATTCCTCCTGCGGAACACCAAATCTTATATTTGTTGCCGGATTGAACGGGTTCGGGTAATTTTGATAAAGCTGAAAATTTGAAGGCACTACACTTAAATCCTCATTTACAGCTGTAGGCGGTGTATAATTAAATTGTGTCATTGATGCATAATTTAATTGAACATTACCCGAAACTGCAGAACCTGTATCAAGATCAGCTTCGAAGGTTCCGCCGTCTTTGGCTATCCAGTTAAAGCTGCTGCTAGTACTTTGACTTAGTGGTGTGCCGTTGTAATAAACGGTTGTTTCTTCAATACCTGATACTCGCAAAGCTTCAAAACTACCAAAGGGAAAGGTTAACATTCCAAATCCATCAACAGAAGTCGACCTGGTTGTTATATTATAGACTCCTCTCCCTACATCTGTTGAATCCCTGGAATCATCCAGCACCAAACCATATGTTAAGGGCAGCGGGAAAATTAATTCACTTCCGCCGGATTGAATCAGAACAGTATCGGTACCGCCAACATTCGCTTCAATGGCTGTGCCTAACTCATAAATGCCGTCACTTTTTATCTGATAGTAAGTATAACCGGTTGCCTTGTAGCCTTCAAAATAATCTGTGGCGGTTTGTGCATGAGTTGCATCTGGAAACTCTGATTGATAAGGAGTGCTTGCCGGAGTTACATTAGTTGTAACTACTGTGTCTCCCCACGAAATGTTGGGAATCGTCCAGCTTTGCGATGATGAACTTGCAGTGCCGATATCCATGCTTGTCATTGGATTATCACTGCTGAAGTCTATCCATGATTTGCCAGGTTCAAAAATGCTTTCAACATCAGTTTGTGTAATCTGAATCTGGGCAAACAGCTCTGCGCCTGCACTTATAATTAATAATAGCAGTAAACAGGATTTCATATATTTATCCTTTCATAAAATGGTCGGTTAATTTAATTTCGTTTTTGCGGAATAAATTTGAGGATTATTTGAAGATATAACTTGAAAAGTTGTAAATCAAGTGGTGATAATAGTTAAATAGGTATCATTAAGTAATAGACCGGAAAATGTGGATTCTAATATTAGTTTTATAAAAAATGAATATATTGTAATTATTTTTGCAAGGTGGAAAGACAGCTTAAGAGTAATCAAAAGCAGCTTTTCTCTCCTTTGCAATTCAAATTGATTACAATTAATTAGGTTACTGATTTTATTATACGTAGCTTGTGCTATCCGGTAATTAGTCCGGTATATTATTTATTTTTTATTAGAGGTTCTTTGTGAGCACTAAATTATTTGTAGGTTCTCTGCCCTGGTCGATTAACGACGATGGATTAAAGCAAACATTTGAAAAACATGGTTCAGTGGTTTCCGCTAAAGTTATATTGGACCGCGACACTAACCGATCCAGGGGTTTTGGATTTGTTGAAATGGAAAATTCAGATGATGCATCCAAAGCTATCAGAGAATTAAACAATTCAGAAATTGATGGAAGAAATATTATAGTTAACGAAGCTAAAGCACGCACCTAAATAGATATTCTGTTATTAGTTCTGATAGAGGCACCTTTTAAGGTGCCTTTTTTATTTTAAACCCGGTTAAAAAATTTGTTAAACTTATTCGCTTGATACTTAAAAGATTATGTCATGTTTCGACAAGCCTGTCTATGTCGAAACGGCTTCATACATGAAGGCTCAACATTACGTAGAACTAGTTTTTCAGAAGTCACTAAAATTTATATTTTTATATAACCATTTTAATTTAAAAAATAATCTAATACTTTACTTTGACTTTTATATCCCATTACTTAGATATTGTCTAATCACATATTGTTAATGAAAAAAAAGTTAGAAAGTAATTATGAGTAAATCTTCAAACGGCGAAGAAAAAATCGGTTATTTATCTGCTGCAGCCATAGGAATAGGCGGAATGGTTGGCGGCGGTATTTTTGCAGTTTTAGGTTTAGCTGTAAAATTAGCTCACGGCGGAACTCCGGTCGCATTTCTTTTAGCAGGTATAGTGGCATTAATAACTTCTTATTCATACACAAAATTATCAATCACTTTTCCCAGCCAGGGCGGGACGGTAGAATTTTTAAATCAAGCTTTCGGCGGAAGCTTATTTACAGGCGGAATGAATGTGCTTTTATGGCTGAGCTACATTGTAATGCTTTCGTTGTATTCGTATGCATTCGGCAGCTACGGTGCAAGCTTATTCCCCGGCGCCCATGAAATCTGGAAACATATTCTCATCAGCGGATCAATTATACTTTTCACTTTGCTTAATGTAACCGGGGCTAAATTTGTCGGTGAAGCAGAGGAATATATCGTTGCTGTAAAATTGCTGATACTTTTATCATTTGTGGGTATCGGCTTTAGTTCAATTGACACACAAAGAATACAACCCGCAGCATGGAGCAGCTCGCTGGAATTAATTGCCGGCGGAATGATAATCTTTTTAGCGTACGAAGGTTTTGAACTTATAGCCAACACTGCCGGAAATGTTAAAGATGCAAAAAAGAATCTTCCCCGTGCTTTTTATTCTTCCGTAATATTTGTGATTATACTTTACATTCTTGTGGCACTGGTAACAGTCGGTAATTTACCCGTAGATAAAATAATTAACGCAAAAGATTACGCGCTTGCAGAAGCCGCCAAACCTTTTATGGGCAGCTTTGGTTTTACATTGATAGCAATTGCGGCTGTACTTTCAACCGGCTCGGCAATAAACGCTACGCTTTATGGAGCGGCAAAAGTTAGTTTTGTTATTGCCAAAGAGGGAGAGCTCCCAGCAAAGCTGGAAAATAAAATTTGGAACAAGCCTATCGAAGGTTTGATTATTACTGCTGTACTGACTTTAATAATTGCCAACATATTCGATGTAAGCGGAATATCAACCATGGGCAGCGCAGGATTTCTGCTGATCTTTGCTGCCGTGAATGCTTCCAACTTTAAAATGAGCAGTAAAACAAAATCAATTAAATGGATCTCTTTTGCGGGCATACTTTTATGTTTGACTGCACTTGTTCTAATGATTGTACAGACTATAAAAACTTCGCCCGGTAATATTTGGGTGTTAGTGGTTATGTTCGGTTTGGCATTCCTGGTCGAAGGGACTTACAGAAAATTCAGAAAGAATAAAAACATTAAACCTATAATTAATAATTCTAATTGAGCTGTTGTGAATTAAGAAAATGATTCATTGTTAAAATTTAACCCGCAAAGACCCGATGCAGAAAATTTAAAAAGAATGTTGAAGAATTAGGAGGAACAATAATTTTTTTACAAGTTATAGTTCAGGAATATTGGAGTAATTATGGAAATTGGCTATGTAACATCAAAAGGAAAGTTGACAATCCCAGCAAAACTGTTAAAAAAGTACGGAATAAAACCGGGAACAAAAATATATTTGTCGTGAAGAAGGAGATGGAATAAAAATTATTCCTGCTGTTACAACTGAAGAAGTTTATTCTAATATTGGTTTTATGAAGACAAAAAGGAATTTGCTGAAAGCACTTATGAAAGAGAAAAAGGTAGAATGCAAATTATAATAATAACCTTGCTTTAGTAGAGACGCACCTGCCTGACCGAAATTGAAGTACTGCTAGTCGCGATGTATCTCTACTTGAAAATAAATAAAATCAATCTTTAAAAACATAAATGAGAAAACTCAAGAGGTGTATCGGTGAAGTTATAATTAAGAGAAACGTAACTTAATTATGAAAGAACATTTTATATTATTTAATTTTTTTTCCAAAGTTATTATTTTATAATAATAATTATGTAAAATAAAGGAGTAATGATGTCGGATTTATTGAAGGCAATCAAAAATATCATTGAAAATCCAATAAAAGATATAAAAGCAGTATATAAGAGTAAAAATAGAGCTAATAATATGGGAGATGCCCTGGAAGAATATGTGAAAGACTGTTTTACAAATACCTTTGATGAAGAGAGTGAAGTTGTTAGAAATAAAGAATATTCAAGCATTTTTTCATATTTAGGCAATCAAAACAATCCACCTGATATGATACTAAAAAATAGTGATGCTATAGAAGTAAAAAAAATAGAAAGCGACAATTCTGCGATAGCATTAAATAGTTCTTATCCCAAAGCAATCTTAGATGTCACGAATCCGATGTTAACTACTGCATGCAAACAATGTGAGGATTGGAAACAAAAAGACATCATTTATTTAATAGGAACTATGAATAAAAGTGTTTTAAAAAGACTATGGATAGTTTATGGTAATTGTTACGCTGCTGATGCGGAGGTTTATGAAAAATTAAAGCATACTATAACTGCAGGAGTTGAAAAAATCACAGATGTGGAGTTTAGTGAAACTAAAGAATTGGGGAAAGTAAAAAAAGTTGACCCATTAGGAATTACAGATTTAAGAATAAGAGGAATGTGGGATATAGAAAATCCGAATAAAGTATTTAACTATATTTGCAAAACTGAATCGAATAAAAATCTTGAACTTTACAGTTTAATGCTCAAAACAAAGTATGATTCGTTTTCTAAGGAAAGTCGAGACATTATACAGAAATTAGTTTCAGAGAAAAAACTTGTAAAAGAAAATGTTGAGATTAAAAACCCAAATAACCCAGCAAGATTGCTTGAATCAATTTTAATTAGGACAATTTAATATGAAAGTCATTTCGCTTTTTCGTGGTGCCGGGGGTTTAGACTTAGGCTTTGAAAAAGCTGGGTTTGAAATTACTTGGGCAAATGAATATGACTCTGAAATTTGGGAAACTTTTGAAAGTAATTTCCCTCATATAAACTTGATAAAAGAAGCATTACAGAAATTAATTCAGATGAAATACCAGACTGTGATGGGATTATTGGAGGCCTCCATGTCAAAGTTGGAGTGAGGCTGGTGCCCAAAGAGGGATACATGATTCGAGAGGACAATTATTTTTTGATTTTGTAAGAATATTAAAAGAAAAGAAACCACTGTTTTTTCTAGCCGAAAATGTCTCCGGAATGTTAGCTGCTAAACATAAATTAGCTTTAAATAATATAATTGAAATGTTTAGTAATGTTGGGTATAAAGTTACCATGAACTTGTTAAATGCTAAATTTTTTGATGTTCCACAAGATAGAAAAAGGGTAATCTTTGTTGGATATCGCTCAGATTTAAATTTGGTTTTTAGACTTTCCAAAAGAACAGAATAAAATACCTGTTTTAAAAGATATTATTTGGGATTTAAAAGACAATGTAATTTCTGCTGGGGTTAATAATAAATCACAAAAACAAAAATGTAATATCCCTAATCATGAATATATGAATGGAGGGTTTTCAACCATTTACATGTCCAGAAATAGAGTCAGATCTTGGAATGAACCATCATTTACAATTCAAGCAGGTGGGCGCCATGCACCACTCCACCCACAAGCACCGAAGATGCTTTTTATTGAACAAAACAAAAGAAAATTTGTCCCTGGCAAAGAACATTTATACAGAAGACTCTCAATTAGAGAATGTGCTAGAATACAAACATTCCCTGATAATTTTATCTTTAAATATGAAAATGTCTCTGCAGGTTATAAGATGGTTGGGAATGCGGTTCCTCCTAATTTTGCATATCATCTGGCAAAAAAGATATATTCAGATCTTACAGAAACGAAAAATGAAAACAGAGATGAAGCATGCATACAAAATACGGCTTTAATACAACTCCCGCTCGCTCTTTATTAATGAGCAAAATAAAATCTCAAAACACACAACCTGAAATAAAATTAAGAAAATATCTGTGGAATGTCGGTTATAGATACAGGCTCAATGTTTCAAGCTTACCAGGGAAACCAGATATAGTAATTTCAAAATTAAAGCTTATTATCTTTATTGACGGTGAGTTCTGGCATGGTTATAAATGGAAAGAAAAAAAGAAAAAGATTAAAGCAAATAGGCAATATTGGATTCCAAAGATTGAAAGAAATATGAAAAGAGATAAAGTAAACAATCGAAAGTTACGGCAAGATGGATGGATAGTTTTAAGATTTTGGGAACATCAAATAAAAAAGGATTTTGATTCTGTTATAGAAAATATTTTATCTTCAATTAATCCCAACACATGTTAAAGTAGAAGTTTGGGCAAGAGACAAAGGACGTTGTGTTCTTTGCGGCTCAACGGAAAATTTACACTACGATCATGATCTTCCATTTTCAAAAGGCGGAACTTCATTAACCACAGACAATGTAAGAATACTATGCATGAAGCATAACCTTAAGAAGTCAAATAAAATCTTAACCATCCCGCCAATATTTTTAATAAGTTATTTTTGAAAACAATATAGAAATTGTGGAAGTAAAATTGTTTATTTACCTTTCATAAAATTCAAAATAACTTTCCAATCAAATGAACGGGATATTATTAGTATTTCTTTCAATAATTTTTTCTGTTAATCAGTTTGCTGCAGAAAATGAAAAGCCGCTTAATCTATCCCGGAATGAAATACAAAATACAACTATTTATTATTTTACTTCCGGATGGAAATACAGTCCAGCAGATATTCATAATTGGAGCTCTCCCGGGTTTAACGACAGCGATTGGATAAAAGTAAATACAATTCAAAACCAACGTTTCCCCGCCGGCTGGAACGGAATGGGCTGGTTCAGGCTTCAATTTACAATCGACTCCTCTTTATTTAATAAATCTGTTTTCCTTCGCATCTGGTCGGCAGGAAAACAAGAAGTTTATCTGGATGGAAAATATATTACGGATAATTCCGACTGGAAGCATTCCAAAGTAATCACCTTCAATCAAAAACGTGATCATATCTTAGCGGTTAAGTATACAAATAATGATTCGCAGTATTACAAAGATGCCGGGTTCAGTCAGGGTTTTATGATTGGTTTTGGAAATATAGAAAAAGTAATGCAGTCTGAATTGAAAGAAGTAAGAAGATATTCTAATGAACAAATGTTCTTCACCGCAATTACTTTGGCATTCGGACTACTTCATTTCATTTTATTTTTATATAACAGGCGGTTTAAGGAAAATCTTATTTATTCTATTTTCCTTTTTGTTTATGCAGCATCAATTTTTATGGATTATAATTCAAACCTCGCAGTAAACATAACCGGACTGGTTTTTAGTTTAAAAGTGCATAGAATCTTAATGTCGTTAACACAGGTTTTAGTTCTTCTTTCTTTGTATTCAATATTAAAGCAAAAAATTATACCGCTTTTCTGGGTGCTGCTTGCATACTTTTTCTTTGCTGCTATTGCCGCATTTATAAAACCGGTTGACAATTTTATATATCTTCAAATAGGCATTATCCTTATGCTTGCTGAAAGTTCAAGAATTATTTTAAAAGCTTCAAAACAAAAAACCGAAGGAGTATGGATAATAGCCACCGGGTTTGCCATCCTGTTTCTATTTTCATTTTATGATTGGCTGCTGGATATGAATTTCATTTCCATGATTGGAAATTTTAATAATGGTTATCCGTTCGGCACTATAGGTCTATTTATCTGCATGTCCGTTTTTCTTTCAAAAAGTTTTGCTAAATCGAACCAGAAGTTGATCCAGCAGGAAAAATTGAACCAAGAACAGGAAATTGAAAACAAATTTCTTGATGCGGAAAATAAAAGGAAATCAGGCGAGCTTGAAGATGCACGTAAGCTTCAGCTTTCGATATTGCCTAAAGGCTTTCCTCAAATGCAGCATCTTGAAATTTCTGCCAGGATGAGAACAGCAGCAGAAGTTGGCGGTGATTATTACGATTATTATTTATCCGACGATGGAACAATTACTCTCGCTATTGGTGATGCTACAGGCCACGGGATAAAAGCAGGCATTATGGTAGCTCTGGTTAAAAGTTTGTTTGACTCAATGGCTCATACTTTTTTTATACCGGATTTTTTTAATTACTGCACAAGAACAATAAAGAAAATGAATTTGGGAAATCTTTATATGGGAATGACAGTTCTGAAAATTCAGAAATACAGGATTACAGCTTCAGCAGCCGGTATGCCGCCGTTCTTTATTTACCGGAAAAGTACTGATTCAATAGAAGATGTAGTTTTAAAAGGAATGCCGTTAGGTGCATTTTATGATTATCAATATCAGCAGAAAATATTTAAAGTTAACCCTGGTGATATAATCCTTCTTTTAACAGATGGTTTTACTGAACTATTTAATGCCAATAATGAAATGCTTGATATTGATGAAGCAAGAAATATCTTCCTGGATGCAGCCCGAAAAAATTCCGGCGATATTATAAAAGATTTTTTATACGCTGCGGATAAATGGCTTAACGGATATCCGCAGACAGATGATATTACTTTTCTTGTTATAAAAATGAAAAATACGGATAAGGATTATTGAAAGTTAAGGTCACGGGAGTATAATTTCAAAATTTCAATTTTAGTTTCATTTATAATTAATGATAAAAATGAATAACAATTTGGTCAAAGACGTATATAATCACATCTATGGAGGGGTGGGTTTATTGTCATGTGGAATTAATTTCTAAATTCCGAAAGATAGATGCTCACCACTTATAATCTCCTGGCTTATTAATGACAACGCATCTTTTTCTATAGGTAATAAAAATTCTGAAATAATCTATTTGTAACTTTCAGTACTTCTATTATTTTTCCGAATCCCAAAAACAAACTTTTATATGCACATGAAAAAGATCTATGCTTTTATGTATTTTTTATTTCTTACTGCTGCATCATCAGCGCAGTGGGAAAAAATTGAAGATATTAAATACTCTTTTATAAACGCAGTTTTATTTGACAGCAATAATATTTTTGTAGGAGCCGACAGTTTATACATAAGCCGCAACAAAGGATTAACTTGGGAATCAAAATCTATTTCAAACGCATCCCCAGAAATTACAGTTTTATTTAAAGCAGATAATAGAATTATTGCGGGAACTTACGGTAACGGAATTTATCATAGTACAAACTCGGGTGAATCATGGCAATCATTTAATAAAGGCATTTCCGATTTTGCTTTATATGCTAAAGATATGGAGATGTCTGGTGACACGCTTTTCTATGGAACCGAAGGCGGCGGCGTTTATTATTTAAAATTGGATTCGGACACATGGCAGTCATATAATCAAAACCTTCCATCTAATTACGCCTGGACAGTAAACGATATTGCTGTTTCTAACACAAATATAATTTTAAGCTCCGGCGCAAGCGGGTATTATTATATACGCTCTAAAGGCTCTGGCGAATGGAAGGAAAAGACTATTGTAAGGCCCGGTGGAACAACTTTAAACACAAATGCTTTTTTAGCTTTTGGCGATACCGTCTTCTCCGGCAGCAGGTGGGGAATTTACAGGAGTATTGATAATGGTAATACCTGGGATTCAGTGGGAGTAAGAGAAATGCCTATCGAGGCTGTTGCATTTGCAAAGGACGGAAAAAGAATTTACGCCGGTTTCACTCGTTCAGGCGGCAATGATTTTTTTATCTGGTACACCGATGATTTCGGCGATACCTGGAATGTAATGGCTCATGAGTTTCAATATCTTTTAAAACTTTATATAAATGATAATAAGATTTGGGCGGCAACAAATGACGGTCTACGGTTTTATGATTTGACTCCAACATCTGCCGAACCAATATATAAACCAACGGAATTTAAATTGAATCAGAATTATCCGAATCCATTTAATCCAACTACAAAAATAAAATATTCCGTGCCCTCTGTAGGGACACAGCGCGCTGTGTTCCTACAATTAAAAGTTTATGACATGCTTGGAAGAGAAGTTGCAACTCAGTAAACAAAAACCAGCAGCCCGGTAATTATGAAGTTGCATTCGATGCTTCAAATCTTTCAAGCGGAGTATATTTTTATAGGATGCAGGCAGGAGAATTTGTGCGGTCAAAGAAAATGATTTTAATGAAATAAAGATTTGTGAATTAGCTATCACATAAACGACATATGTTATAGAAATATTTCTGTCTAAATTTAACTTTCAAAGGTATTTTTACAATATTTATTTCATTATTAATAAACTTTAAAAGCAAGGAAGAGAAATATGAAAAGACTTACCGGAGTTTTATTAATCCTGTCAATAATTATATTGGCTTTTACAGTTATCTCTTTTACACGTCAAAGTAATTCTCAAGTAGATAATTTGGTT
>CAVZQU010000012.1:0-165507 GCA_963777515.1 uncultured Bacteroidota bacterium | reverse complement strand
TGAATTCTTTTAAAAAGTCTTTTTCAATATTATAAATGTCAAAATATTTTGGAAAATCCAACTTGTATTTTCAATTTTTTTTATTAGTAAAAGAATAACAATTAAATAATCCATCCCCATTTATTAGTCTCCCAAATGAACTTTTATTTATATTATCAAATTTCATATAGACAATTTTTTATTTAACTTAAAAAATAAATGAATTTAGTAATTTTCAATAATATACATTTTGTTTTATTGAATTCTTATAAATCATTTGATGAAACATCGAAATTTATTATCCCTGATTATAAAAGCCTTTAGGTCTGTAACTATAAAATATAATAAATACTTTTAATACTCAATATGAAAAATAATTGATGATCGGTGAAATTTATTAACCCCTGCATATAATAGAAATATTTTATGAGTTCAGAAAAAAAACATTGCTTAAACTGCAATAATAAGTATTAGAAGATGAAATTCCATTGGTGAATTTCACTTATGCTGGAAAACCAGCAAATATTTGTTCTAATTCTCTGCCATTATTAATTAACTCATAACCTAAACTCCAAATACCATTGCCCTTTATTAAATACGCTACCTTTCTTAACTATAAATATTTTGTATCCTTTGCTTAAAGCACTTCCTACAAGCTTGCTGTAATCAAGTAATGAATAATAAGCTCTCATTGCAGAAGGTCCGACACCTATTATTTGAATTCCTTTTGTAGCTTTGCCGGTAAGATATAATTGTATCCTATTAATAATATTTGGAAAGATTATGATTTTAAATTCTTCATTAGCTTCTTCTATAAGAGATACTGCATCACTTTGATTTGTTAATATTAACATGATTTAACTTACAATTTTTATTCATTAATAAGATAATTCACTTTTGCCCACCCTAATTATAAAAGCTTGAATAGAATTGTAAAGACGATTTCAAATTAAAATAATTACGGATAAGACTCAATAAAAAAGATTAAAAGATTAATAGATTAAAAGACAAAAAGTCATTAATCTTCATTCAATTCTTTTTTAGTCTGATGGGCAAATGACAAGGAAATCTGCTGCAAATCATTTTTAACGGAATTTATTTTTGCCCCATCTGTTTCATTTTTAATCTGATCTAATTTATTTCCAAACTGAACCATCAAAGATTCGATCGGATGAGTTTCAACAGATGCAAGGTCTCCCCAATATAATTCCCAAAACTTGTTTCTCTTTGTTTCATATATATCCGAAGTTTTGCTGTCATTAGTGGAAAGAAAAGATAATAGCTGTCTTGTTTCTTTATATAGTGCAGCCTTTTCTTCAAACCGCTTTTCCTGTCTTTCTAATCTTTTTAATTCATACTCTCTTTCAAGAGATTGCTTTTGTGCATCGGTATATTGATAGATACCGACTAAAACGGTAATCACTGCAATTATTGGAGTGATTACCGCTTTAATAATTATATCCCATTTTCTATGCTGTTCTTCTGTCATACTTTTTTAAATAATTAACTTTTGCTTTCTGGTGAAATAAACTTATAAACAAAACCGGCAAGCAATCCTCCGATTATTGGAGCTACCCAAAAAAGCCACAATTGTCCAAGAGCCCAGCCGCCGACAAATATTGCCTGGCTTGTACTTCTCGCTGGATTTACAGAAGTATTTGTTACAGGTATGCTTATTAAATGAATAAGAGTTAATCCTAATCCAATAGCAACGCCAGCTAATGCTTTAGGTGCTTTTGAATGTGTTGCACCTAATATTATAAATAGAAACATAAAAGTCATTACAATTTCACAAACTAATGCCGCTAATAATCCGTATCCACCGGGAGAGTGTTCACCGTATCCATTGGCAGCAAAACCTCCGATTTCAAATCCTTCTTTTCCACTCGCTATTATATAAAGAATTCAAGCCGCAAAAATTCCTCCCAATACTTGTGCTATAATGTAAGGCAATATTTCTTTCTTATCGAATCGTCCGCCAGCCCAAAGTCCTATTGTTACAGCGGGATTTAAATGAGCTCCGGAAATATGTCCGATTGCATAAACCATAGTTAATACGGTTAAACCGAAGGCAAGCGCTACTCCTGCAAATCCAATTCCTAAGCCGGGATATGCAGCGGCTAAAACAGCGCTTCCGCACCCGCCTAATACCAGCCAGAATGTCCCGATAAATTCTGCAGCAAATTTTTTCATGAAGCCTCCTCGAAAAATTGATTGATAAAAGAACAATTAATAATCCGGTAGTGTCTTTGAGTTGAATATAAGTATAAGCGACTCTTATTAATAGAAGCTTGGTGTGAATCTTAATGACGAACTCAAATTAAAATAAATATGATTAAGTCACAATAAGAAAATGTAAATGAGTGGATAGTGAATGATTAAATGGCTAAATATGATGAAGAGATTAAAAGATAATAAATCAGCATTCATTTACTTAGCAAAAAGTTTAAATTGTTATAAACGATTTACAAATTTAATACAGAAAGTATCTTATGAGTTCAGAAAAAAAGCATTGCTTAAACTGCAATAGATCAGAGGATGAAATTCCTTTGGTGAATTTAACTTATGCGGGAAAACCGGCAAATATTTGTTCTAATTGTTTACCGCTTTTAATCCATCACCCAGAACAATTAATCGGTAAACTGGAAGGAGCAGAAAATATTCCTCCTGCTCCGGGGGATTAGCTTTTGGAGTAGAGTATTCTAAGTGTAACTTTGTGTTCTCAGTGTCTTAGTGGTGAAAAAGAGCTTTACCACTTAGACATGAGATCACTGAGAAACACTAAGCTTCTTAATAAATCATCTTGAAATGTAATCAGTATAACTTTTTAACCGAAGCAATATAGACTTGATAATGGAAGTATGTAAATTTAGATTTCAAATTCAAAAAACATGCTTCTTCTTTGAAATTTAAGCAATTACTTATAAATATTTTTTTAATCTTTTTTGCCGTGCAGGGAATTAATTTTGCACAGCAGGAATTTCCATCCAGGATTGTATCCGATACAATTCAAATTAATTTTGATAATCATTATTCAATATCTCAAGTTTCAATTGTTCCTAACTCAGAAACTATCCAGTTAAGAAATAAGTTACTTAAAAAAGGTGATTATAATTTTAATTATACTGAAGGATATTTTACTTTATCCGATACTTTGCCATATTCAATCTTTGATACTTTAATTGTAACCTACCGCTCGCTTAATCTTGCATTAAAAAAGGTTTATCAAAAAAGAAAGTTGGCATTAAAAGTCGATGAAAGTACAAAAGATACATTAAAATATGTGGAAGAAACTTCGTCGGGTTTTAGTGCTGATGAAATATTCGGATCTAATTTACAGAAGAGCGGAACTATCGTTCGAGGTTTTACAGTGGGCACTACACAGGACTTCAGCTTGAACAGCGGGCTAAGGCTCCAGCTTTCAGGTAAACTTTCAAATGATATTGAAATCGTAGCCGCATTAACAGATGAAAATACTCCAATCCAGCCTGAAGGCAACACAGAAAGGCTGGATGAACTTGATAAAGTTTTTATTCAAATAAAACATAAGAATGCAACTGGCACTTTTGGTGATTATGAACTAAATAGAAAACAGGGTGAGTTTGGATACATTAACAGGAAACTGCAAGGCTTAATGGGAGAATTTAATTTTGAAAATGAAAACGGATATGTGGCAATTGCCAGTTCGCGCGGTAAGTTTACAACAAATAATTTTAATGGGCAGGATGGAGTTCAAGGGCCTTATTTGCTTTCGGGAATTAATAATGAAAAAGATATTATAATAATTGCCGGAAGTGAAAAAGTATATGTTGACGGTGTTGAGATGAAACGCGGTGAAAGAAATGATTATATTATTGAATATTCAAATTCAAGAATAACTTTTACTCCAAATAGATTAATTACTTCGGCAAGCAGAATTACAGTTGATTTTGAATATACTGATAGAAGATATGCAAGAAATTTTTTCGGAACCGGTGTACAGTCAAAATTATTTGATAAAAAACTTGGAGTTCAATTTCAATATATAAGAGAAGGAGATAACCAGGATGCTCCGATTGATATTTCTTTAAGTGATTCTGATAAAAATATTCTTGCAGCTGCGGGGGATAATAGAAATGCTGCTGCAAAAAGCGGTATAAGCTTAGCCAAGCCAGATTCACTTGGAAATATTCATGGGACTTATCAAAAAGTTGACACATTAATTAATAACCAGGCTTTTTCATATTATGTTTATGCGCCAGGCGATTCATTAGCCAAATACAATGTCGCATTTAGTTATGTTGGTGATGGGTTAGGAGATTATACCCGCCAAAGTTTAGGGAATTATAACTTCGTCGGCATTAAAAACGGAAATTATCTCCCGATAATTTATCTTCCTCTTCCAGAGTTAAAACAAGTTGGGAACTTAGTTGTGGACTTGAATTTCATAAAAGATATTTCTCTTTCCCTTGAGCTTGCCGGAAGTTCATGGGATAAGAATAGATTCTCAACCAAAGATGATAATGATAATTTTGGATATGCAAGAAATATATTTTTAAGCATGAACCCTAAAAAAATAAATATTGGAAATATTAGTCTAGGCAAAATAGGATTTTCTTATAAGGATAGATTTACGCAAAGTAAATTCACTTCTGCAGATAGAATAAATGAAATTGAATTTAATAGAGACTATAATATTTCAACTACTGATCAGCAGGAAGATGAATCTTTAAGAGAAGCAAGCTTAACTTTAATCCCGGTCGATCACTTAAATATAAATTCTACTTACGGACTATTGAAACAGGGAAGCAGCTTTAGTTCAAACCGATATAATAATACATTGAGATATTCGGATAACGAAAATATAAATGTTAATTATAATCTTGATTATGTAAGCTCAAAAAATAATTTATTGAAAAGTGATTGGCTTCGACAAAAAGGCGATGCATCTTATTTACTATGGAAATTGAAACCGGGAGTAGAGTTTCTTGCTGAAGATAAAAAGGATCGCTTTCAAACCGATTCTCTTTTGGATGGAAGTTTAAGATATCTTGAAGTCGATCCATATCTTGAGTTAGTTGACTTAGGCGGATTAAGTCTAACCGCAAAGTACTCAAACCGGAATGATTATCTGCCGATAAATGGAATTATGTTTAAAGAAGCAAATTCAATTACTCAATATTATGAATTGAGATACAGCGGCATCAGGCAAGTTAATTCAACTTTAAATTTTACACTAAGAAATAAAAAATACACAGATGTGTTTAAGAAACAAGGACAATTGGATAATCAATCGGTATTGATTCGTTCGCAATCAAAATTTAATTTGTGGAAACCACTAAATGGTGATCTTTATTATGAAGTCTCAACTCAGCGGTCTGCAAAACTTCAAAAAGTTTATATTAGAGTTACACAAGGGACGGGCAATTTTAAGTACCTCGGAGATTTAAATAAGAACGGGATTGCAGATGATGATGAGTTCCAATCCACTGTCTACGATGGTGATTATATTCAAATTACTGTTCCAACTGATCAACTTTATCCTGTAATTGATTTAAAGACAAGCACCAGGTGGAAATTTAATTTTAAGGATGCTTTTAATGATAATAATTTGATTTCAAATTTATTACGGCCAATTTCTACCGAAACATTCTGGCGGGTTGAAGAAAACAGCAGGGAAGAGGATTATAAGAAAATTTACTTGCTGCATTTTTCTGATTTTCAAAATCCGGATAAAACAATTAGAGGTTCAAATTATATTCAGCAGGACGTTTATTTATTTGAAAATAATGAAGATCTTTCAATCCGGCTTCGATATGATCAAAGCAAAAGCCTGGATCAATACAGTGGCGGAAGCGAAAGAAGTTATAAACGTGAGAGAAGTATGAGAATTAAATTTAGAATGGTGAAAGAAATGACGAATCAAACTGAATATACAAACAGCAATGATAATGCGCTTACAAATTCGTCTTCCAATAGAAGCAGAGCGATTACCGGCAATACGGTAAATACTGATTTTTCATATCGCCCGGAAAGAAATATTGAGGTTGGATTAAAAATACAAGCCGGCAGAAGCACAGATGAATTTCCTGCAATACCAACTGTAATAGATCTAAATTCTCAAACTCTTAGATTTAATTTATCCTTTGCCGGAACTGGAAGGCTAAGAATAGAAATTGAAAGAGATGAATTATCAGCAAACACAACTGATAATTATTTGCCTTTTGAATTAGTCGGTTCAAATTCTATCGGAAAGAATTTTTATTGGCGATTTAATTTTGATTATAGAATTTCATCAAACTTGCAATCAACAATCAGCTATAATGGAAGAGTACAAGGAAAGCTTCCGGTAGTTCATACTGCACGAGCTGAAGTTAGAGCTTATTTTTGACAATAGTCATTCCTAGATTCTGAAGGAGCAAAAGCAATAGGACACAGAAGAACACAGATGCAACTGACATTCGCAGATTTAAATCCGTTTTGATCCGTCTAATCCGTTAAATCCGTGGTCTATTGTTTTAATGTAATCTGTTTTGTAATTACTAATGTTAATATTGAGTTAGAAAGGAAAAAAGTTGCAAATAATTTCCAACATGATTGAAGCTCACATTTTTAGAGAAGTGAAAAATGGATTAGAATTTTTGCTATTAAAAAGAAATGAAAATCAAATCTATCCAGGTTTATGGCAAATGGTTACAGGGAAAATGAAAGATGGCGAAACAGCCCATCAGACTGCACTGAGGGAAATAAAAGAAGAAACATCATTAAAACCAAGTAAACTTTGGGTTGTTCCAAATGTTGATTCATTTTACTCGCATGAAAATAATTATATTTCTATGATGCCCGTGTTTGCGGCTTTGGTTGATAATAATTCTTCTTGTAAAATATCTGATGAACATTGTGATTATAAATGGGTAAATCCCGAAGAAGCAAAAAAACTTTTAGCCTGGGTTGGACAAAGAACTTCAGTCGATATAATCACACAGTATTTTACTAAAGAAATAAATTTTCTTAACTTCATTGAAATTCGGCTTTAATGTAAAAAAAATTATGTATTAAAAACCGATTTTCATATTTTTACTATTCACTTTTTAATCATTAAAAACGGGAGTACAATTTGGGTTTACTAGTAGTTGGTTCACTCGGTTTAGATGATGTAGCCACACCATTTGACAAAGTTACAAATGCACTTGGGGGATCAGCAACTTATATTTCACTTTCAGCAAGCTATTTCAGTGGCCCTGTTTATCTTGTTGGGGTTGTGGGAGAAGATTTTCCACAGCGATATATTGACCTATTGGAAGAGCATAATGTTGATGTTGACGGGCTTCAGATAATTAAAGGTGGAAAAACTTTCAGATGGTCGGGGAAATATCATTACGATTTAAATGTCAGGGATACACTTTTAACTGAATTAAATGTATTCCAGGATTTTAATCCTATAATTCCGGAGAAATACAGTAAATCCAAATTTGTTTGTCTTGGAAATATTGATCCAACCTTGCAGTTAAAAGTTTTAGAGCAATTGGAAAATCCTCATTTTGTTGTTTGTGATACAATGAACTACTGGATCGAAGGAAAAGTGGATGATTTATTAAAGGTTCTAAAAAAAGCAAATGTATTAATAATAAATGATTCAGAAGCCAGACTGCTTGCTAATGAACCAAATCTAATTAAAGCGTCTAAAAAAATTCGTGAGATGGGCCCTGAAATTTTAATAATTAAAAAAGGTGAACATGGTGCTTTACTTTTTGCTGATGATATAATTTTTTCTGCTCCTGCTTATCCAATGGAAATGATTTATGATCCAACTGGAGCGGGGGATTCTTTTGCCGGCGGATTTATCGGTTACCTTCACAAAACTCAAGATTTAAGCCCGGAAAATATGAAATGTGCAGTTATTTATGGCAGCGCAATGGCTTCGTTCTGCGTTGAGAAATTTAGTACGCAAGGTTTAGAAGATTTGGAATATTTAAGAGTTCAAGACCGCTTTAGAGAATTTATGAATCTTTCGAGGTTTGGTGAAAAAGAATAATTATTTCTCGGTAGATTTTAAAGACAATAGACTTGTCTATCTTGACCAAACAAAACTTCCACTTGAAGAAAATTATATTGAAACCGATGATTACAATCGAATTGCCGAAGCGATAGAAAGATTGGAAGTTAGAGGCGCACCGTTAATTGGAGTTTGTGCTGCGTATGCTTTAGCTCTTTCGCTAAAAAATGTTGAACCTTCTTCATTTGCAAAATCATTTCAAGAAGCTTATAAAAGAATTGAAAGAACCCGCCCGACTGCCGTAAATTTATTTATGGCTCTTGAAGTAATGAAAAAAGTATTTGATGAAAATTCAACAAAAGAAAATTTGTATGAAATACTTTTAAGCAAAGCAAAAGAAATTCATCAGGAAGATATTGATAAATGCAGGAAGATGGGGGAGAATGGATTAAAAATCTTTAAAAGAAAATCTGCCATACTTACTCATTGCAACACCGGGAAACTTGCTACAGCAGGTGACGGTACTGCTTTCAATGTAATCAAAACCGGTTTTGAAAATGGCCTGGTTAAATTTGTATATGCTGATGAAACCCGTCCATTACTTCAAGGTTCACGGCTAACTGCTTTTGAATTGGAAAGAAGTGGAATCCCTTTTGCTATTCAAAGTGATTCTTCAGCAGCAGTTCTTCTTCAGCAAAAAAAGATTGATTTTGTTATTACTGGAGCAGATAGGATTGCATTAAACGGTGATACAGCAAATAAAATTGGGACATACAATTTAGCAGTTCTTTGCCATCATCATAACGTACCATTTTATGTGGCGGCGCCCACAACAACTATTGACAAAAAATTAGTTTCAGGTGAAGAAATTAAAATTGAAATTAGAAATAAAGATGAATTATTAAAAGTTAATGGAGTTAAAATTACCCCGGATAATTACGATGCTTTTATGCCTGCATTTGATGTCACACCTTCTCATTTAATTACGGGGATAATAACAGATAAAGATGTGTATTCCTTCCCATATAATTTTTTAAATGAGCCAGATTAATAAATCAAATGCTTTCGTTTTAAGCAAGCTTGATTATGGCGATACCAGCAGCATTGCATCTCTTTTTACTCAAGAATACGGAAAGTTATCAGCAATAATTAAAGGCGGCAGAAATCCTAAATCCAAAATCAGCTTAATAGTTGACCCGCTAAATCAAATTGAAATTGTGTTCTACAGCAAAGATACACGCGAAATACAAATTATCAGCAGCGCTTCTTTAATAAATCATTATTCACATATCAAAGAAGATTTTGAAAAATTAAAATTTAGCTATGCAATCCTGGAATTAGTTAAAAATCTAACGGCAGAACATGAAGTTTATAATAAATTATACAAAGGCATTGACCGAATCTTATATCTATTCGATACATCAAATGAGCAACCCGAAATTATTTTTGGCAGATTTTTCATCTTCATGCTTACTGAAATAGGCTATCAAATTCAATTGGATAACTGTGTTTCTTGCGGTAAAGCAAATGAATTGAATAAGAATTTGTCATATAATTTTGAAATGGGTACATTATGTGAAAATTGTAAAAAAGACTTTATAGAGTCTTATTCATTTAGTTCGGAACTTTTTTATTACTTGCTATGTCTAAAACATAATAAAAAGGTAGATACAAAAATTATTAAACAAGATACTTTGAAGAATGCAATTATATTCATGGAAAGGTTTTTAAAACATCATGTGCCGGATTTCAAAGGTATAAAGTCATTCCAAATTTATAAATAAAGAGGTATTACAAAAGATTATTGATACTAATGCAGTTATGCATATTAATTAATAGTGAAAATAATTGGAGGAACGATAAATGAAATCTAAAAGTATGTGGGGTGCAATTTCGTTAATTGCAATAGGAATAATTTTAGGGGCTGTATTAGTTTCAGGTTTTGGTTTGGTTAGGCCGAGCCTTGCCGATATTAACATAGGGGCTAACAATCCGCCTGTAAAGCTTGACGCAGATGCAACTTCGTTTAGTAAAGCGTTTATAGAGGTTGCAAATAAAGTTACTCCTGCTATAGTTGAAATTTCTGTTGTATCTGAAATGAAAAATAATCCGCATGACGGATTTTTCTTTTTCCCATTTAAAGATATGCCCAAGGATGAAAGAGGAACTGGAAGTGGAATTATAATTTCAAGTGATGGTTATATAATTACAAATAATCACGTAGTTGAAAATGCAAAATCAGTTAAAGTTGGCTTGCATGATAAAAGAACATTTGACGCAACGGTTGTTGGAACGGATCCTTTAACTGACCTTGCAGTTATAAAAATTGACGCTAAAAATTTACCAACTGCTTATCTCGGTGATTCTGATAACTTAAAAGTTGGTCAATGGGTTATGGCAATAGGTAATCCATTATCTCTAACTTCAACTGTTACAGCTGGAATTGTAAGTGCAGTTGGCCGCGGTGGATTAGGATTAATTAAAGATAGATATGGTGTAGAAAACTTTATTCAAACAGATGCAGCTATAAATCCTGGCAACAGCGGCGGTGCTTTGGTTGATCTTTCCGGTGCTGTAGTTGGTGTTAACTCTGCAATTGCTTCTTCTAACGGAGGAACTTATATAGGATACGGGTTTGCAATTCCAATTAATATGGCTAAAGCCGTTGCAAAAGATTTGATAGCAAATGGAAAAGTAAGTCGTGGTTATATCGGCGTAAGCATTGGAGAAGTTGATGATGCTATGGCTAAATCAATCGGATTAGACAGGCCAAAAGGAATCATGGTTCAAGGTGTACTTGATGATGGTGCTGCAAAAAAAGCCGGCATAAAACCAGGTGATGTAATACTTAAAGTAGATGGCAAGGATGTTAATGAACCAAATGCACTTCAAAGTTACATTGCTGCCAAAACTGCTGGTTCACAAGTTACTCTAACTATATTTAGAGATGGAAATGAAATCGAGAAATCTGTAACCCTAAAGGCTCGTGATGAAGCCACAAAAGCTAAGCCAGTTATAAATGAAGACAATAATGATAGTAGCAGCGAAAGCAAGACAACAACAGTAGATATATCTTCAATTGGTTTATCAGTTCAGAATCTTACTTCTAAACAAAAAGATGATTTAAAGATTGATAATGGAATTCTAATTGCCGGAGTTAAACCTTTTAGCAGTGCAGAGGACCAAAAATTATATCAAGGTCTAGTTATAACACAAGCTGACAAAAAGAAAATCAAAGATGTGGATCAGTTTAAAGATATAGTTAAAGATAAGAAGGGTTCAGCAGTTTTGCTGAAAGTAGAAGATGGTAAAGGTAATAGCCGTTTCGTTGGTATTGAAATACCTGAATAGGCTAAAAATTAAATTATAACTTTTCTATGTAGCGCCCGAATTATTCGGGCGTTTTTTTTATATTTGAACATTCAATCATTCGGAGTATAAATGATAAGGTTTTTAACCGCCGGAGAGTCACACGGTAAAGCATTGACTACTATAGTAGAAGGCTTTCCATCAAACTTAAAAATTGAAAATAAATATTTGAATTTTCATTTGAAACGCCGTCAATCAGGTTATGGAAGGGGCCTTAGAATGAAAATTGAAACCGACACAGCCGAAATCCTTTCAGGAGTTAGATTTCAGAAAACTTTAGGCTCACCAATTTCTCTGCTTATTAATAATAGAGATTGGGAAAATTGGGTTGAGAAAATGACTTCTGATAAAAAAACTAGCTAAAGTTGAAAAGATTACTATTCCTCGTCCAGGGCATGCAGATTTGGTTGGAGTTTCTAAATATAATTTTAATGATATTAGAAATTCAATTGAACGTTCAAGTGCAAGAGAAACTGCAGCAAGGGTTGCAGCATGTTCAATTGCCAGAAGGTTTTTAGAAGAGTTTGGTATTTCAATCGGTAGTTTTGTTGAAAGTATAGGCGGCATTTATCCGAAAGAAAATTTTGCAGATAGACTTTTTGAAAATGATTTGCCTAAAAATTTTAAAGCCTGGAAATTATCTGAAGATGCCGATAAAAGTGATGTTAGAGTTTTGGAAAATTCTCATGAAGAAAAAATAATTAATAAAATAAAATTTGCTAAAAAGAAAGGTGATACTCTCGGCGGAACTTTTTATGCGGTTGCGACAGGTGTTCCTTTAGGGCTTGGGAGTTTCATTCATTATGATACAAAACTTGACGCAGAAATTGCGCATTCGATAATGTCTATCAATGCAGTTAAAGCTGTTTCAATTGGAACAGGTTATGAATCAGCTGAAAAATTTGGTTCGGAATCTCATGATGAAATTATTAGGTCTGGGGAACAAATAATTAGAAAAACTAACAGAGCCGGCGGAATTGAAGGTGGTATTTCAACTGGCCTTCCAATAATAGTTAAAGCAGCGATGAAACCTATTGCAACTTTAATGAGTCCAATTGAAAGTATTGATTTGACTACCATGAAAAAAGTTGATGCAAGAAGAGAGACGAAGCGATTTTGTTGCAGTTCCGGCATGTGCAGTAATTGCTGAATCAATGCTTGCCTGGAGCTTAGCAAAATATTTTCTTCTTAAGTTTGGCGGAGACTCTATTAGAAGAAACAAAAGATAATTATAAATCATATATTTCTAAAATGAATAAAAGAATAGTAAAGAATTTTAAATCATGATAGTCGTAAAAAAATTTGTGTTCAATCCGTTTATGGAAAATACCTATGTTGTTTGGGATGAGGAAACAAAAGAAGCCATGATAGTTGATCCCGGCTGTTCTAATAATGATGAAGAGCAAGCATTAACTTCATTTATTGAGGAAAGAAATTTAATAATAAAATATATGGTAAATACACATTGCCATATAGACCATTTTCTAGGCTGCCGGTTTATTAAAGAAAAATATAACCCTGATTATTTTGTCCCTGAAAATGACTTCCTTTATTACAGAATGCCGAAGGCCAAGCGTCTATGTTTGGAATTGAAATAAAAACCCCTCCCAGTCCGGATGATTATTTATCCGAAAGGAAGCAACTTTCGTTAGGCAATAGTTTAGTAAAATTACTTTTTACCCCGGGGCATTCGCCTGGGGAATATAGTCTCTATTTTGAAGACGCTGGATTTTGTATATCTGGTGATGTTTTATTTCAAAAGAATATCGGAAGAACTGATTTGTGGGAAGGCAATTATGATTTATTAATAAAATCAATCAAGGAAAAATTATTCACACTCCAGGATGATGTAATTGTCTATAGCGGGCATGGTGAAAACACCACTATCGGCGATGAGAAACTTAACAATCCATTCTTAAAAAATTTAAGATAAGATTGTTTGTTGATATATAATCTACTTATGAATATTTTAGTTCATCAAAACATAAATAAATATTAAAGTTAATTTTAATAAATGTCTGATAACCCGCGGGTACAGAAAACAATAGTTTACTCTTTCTCCACAATCTTCATTCTCTGGATAATTCTCTTCGAGTTCATTTTACCATCAAATAATTTTTTACCTAAACCTTCAATTGTTTGGGATTCATTTGGCGACTTATTTAAAGACTATAGATTAGTAATTAATTATTTATCAACAATTGCTGTTATCTATTCTTCCATAGTGGTTTCTTATTTTTTAATTAATCTGTTAAAAGTATTTCTTTTAAATAAAGAACAACCATTTACAAATTTGCTGTCTTCATTGAAGCAAGTATCAAATATTCTCCCTTCAATCTTATTTGCTTTTTTATTGATTTACTGGCTGCCGGATACAATTATTTCTGAATTTATTTTTGCCATACTTTTATCATTATTTTCTTTTGCGATCAAAGTTCAAAATGAATCTTTACTAATTAAAAAAGAATACATCGATGCAGCTAAAGGCTTAGGTGCCAATGAAAAAATTATTTTAAATGAAGTTAAGTGGAAAGCAATACAGCCAGGACTCATTAAGCACATTCTCGATTTTCATAACTATTTCTGGACTTTAATTCTTTTCTTTGAATACGCCAGAAATGGTTTAGGGCTTGGAAAAATTTTTAGACAGGCGTTGGAGTTTAAAGACTTATCTGCTTTAATTGCTTTATTCATTATTACTGGAATTACTATTTGTCTTGGGCATCTTGCAATTAATCATTTTAAAACAAAACATTATTTCTGGAATTAAAATTGGATCAAGTTAAAAATCTTCTAAGAATTAAATAATCTCTCAAAATACTTTGAAGGACAATATGGTTCAAAGATACATGTGCTGGATAATGTAATATTTTCAATTGACAAAGAAACTGAGCAGGGAAATATAGTTAGTATATTAGCTCCTTTAGGCTCAGGGAAATCTACTTTGCTTAAAATTATTGCGGGAGTTGAGGGTAATTATGATGGAGAAATATATTTTGAAGAAAATGATATAAAAAACATTAAACCAAATGACATAGTTATAATTACGGAAGAACCATCATCATTTCCGTGGCTGAATGTTAAAGATAACATTCTCTTTGCTGAAAGAATTATTAACATTAAAATAAGTGACAACGACATAAAAAAAATTATTTCTTTGGTTGGATTAACCGGCTATGAAAATCATTTCCCGCATGAATCAAGTCTTGGATTTAGATTTAGAATTTCACTTGCCAGAGCAATTGCCTGCCAGCCGAAATTAATTTTAATTGACGATTCCTTTAAGAAGATGAAAACAGAAATAAGAAATGAGATGAATCTTTTAATAAAGAAAGTTTCTAAAGAATTAAATATGAATTTTCTATTGGCAACAACAAATATTAAAGAAGCTATATCAATAGCTGAAAAAATATTTTTGATGGAAGGTAAACCGGGAAAAATTGTGAAAGAAATTAATGTAGCAAATAAAGATGCCCGGATAAGGGATTCTAAATTGAATTTGTATGAATCTGTTAGAAATGAAATTGAAGGTTATTTCAAATCAAAAAATGAATTAGACGTTATAAATTTTTCCATTTAATATTTGTAATTAAATCATAAAATTAAAAACTTAATTTTTAAGGAACTGGATGGAAGATAAGTTAAAGGAATTAGAAAAAAAGAAAAAACAAGCCGAACTTGGCGGTGGTTCCGAAAAAATTAAAACTCAGCATGATAAAGGTAAGTTAACAGCACGGGAACGAATTGATATTTTAGTTGACGAAGGAAGTTTTGAGGAAATAGATATTTTTGTTAAACACAGATCAAACGATTTTGGATTAGATAAAAAACATTTTCCGGGGGATGGTGTTGTTACCGGGTTTGCAAAAATCGAAGGAAGGCCAATCGCTCTTTACAGCCAGGATTTTACGGTCTTTGGCGGCTCACTTTCCGAAACACACGCTGAAAAAATTGTAAAGATAATGAAGACCGCTATGAAGGTTGGTGTCCCGATAATAGGTTTAAATGATTCCGGCGGTGCACGAATTCAAGAGGGGGTTGTTAGTCTTGGCGGCTATGCAGATATCTTTTTACAAAATACTTTAGCATCCGGAGTTGTTCCTCAAATTTCTGTGGTTCTTGGCCCATGTGCAGGCGGAGCTGTTTACTCTCCAGCAATTACTGATTTTATATTTATGGTTAAAAATTCCAGCTATATGTTTGTAACAGGCCCAAATGTCGTTAAGACAGTTACTCATGAAGATGTAACTTTTGAAAATTTAGGCGGTGCTGAAACTCATGCAAGTAAAAGCGGAGTAGCACATTTTATTTTTGAAAATGAGATTGAAACTCTCATGAATGTAAGAAAATTAATGAGCTATCTCCCATTGAATTTTATGGATAGATCACTTGAACTTAGAATTTGACAATTCAAAATTAATTCATGATGAAAGCTTAAACTCAATCATCCCTGACAATCCAAATAAGCCTTATGATATGAAGGAAGTTATTGAAAAACTTGTGGATGATGAGTTTTTTGAAGTTCATGAAAACTTTGCAGAAAATATTATAACTGGTTTTTGTCGAATCGGGGGGATTGCTGTTGGTATAGTTGCAAATCAGCCGGAAGTTTTAGCTGGTGTTTTAGATATTAATTCATCAATAAAAGGTGCCAGATTTATTCGTTTTTGCGATGCTTTTAATATTCCTTTGTTAGTTCTGGTTGATGTTCCCGGATTTTTACCGGGCACGGAACAAGAATGGAATGGCATTATTCGTCATGGTTCAAAATTGCTTTATGCTTTTTGTGAAGCTACTGTTCCGAAAGTCACAGTTATTACACGTAAAGCTTATGGTGGTGCTTATGATGTGATGAATTCAAAACATATTCGTGGAGATTTTAATTTTGCCTGGCCATCCGCAGAAATTGCTGTAATGGGCCCCAAAGGCGCAGTAGAAATTATATTTAAGAAAGAAATTGCAAATTCAAAGGATCCGGAAAAGGAATTAGAAAAAAAATTATCTGCATACGTTAAAAAATTTACCAGTCCGTACATTGCCGCTGAAAGAGGATTTATTGATGATGTTATAAAACCTGGAGATACTAAACAGAGGTTGGTGAATGTATTTAATTTGTTAAAGACTAAGGTAGATAAAAACCCTCAAAAGAAACATGGGAATATTCCATTATAGTTATGGTATATAAATTGATATTAAGTTTAGGGAAATTCCTGATGTTTTTTACAAAAACAAATGTTTAATTTCCTAATTAAATAAATGGACGAATTTAAAAACCAATTTAAGTCCTTATTTTACAATAGATAATAATAATTATCTCATTATTTCCTTGATAATGCACGATATAAAGATTATTTTAAACACTTAATTATAAATATGTGGAGATTTCATGAATAAAAATCTATTACTTTTCTTTTCAATTTCTTTATTTTCTCTAATGTTTATTTCCTGCAGTGGGAATAAAGAAATTGCAAAAGAGACCCACGCCCCAAAAGTAACTCCGACCAAAAGTACTTCAATAGTTTCGGAAATGCTTGAGCAGGCAAGACAATATTATGTTGCTGCTTTAGCAAAGCAAGAACTAAATAGTACTAAAGAAACAATTGAAAATTATGAATCAGCTTTAAGAATTGTCAATAATCTAAGTTATTATCCCGGAATTGACCAAAATGAAGCTTATGTTGAATTAGAAAAATCTATTACTGATGATTATGGAAAATATGTAGATGGTTTAACTGAACTTCCATCAGATGTATCGTTTGCTGCTTACGAAGAGTGGACCAGCAAAAATATGCCTGAAATTCCATCCAATGAAAATGTTAAAGAAGAAACTAAATTTATTGTCCCCGCTGATGTTCCTTTGGAAGTAAATTCGATAGTTGAGCAATGGACAGATTATTTTACCGGAAAAGGACGTAATTATATGACACTTTGGCTTCAGCGTTCCGGTAAATATTTCCCAATGATGACAAAGATATTTGCTCAGGAAGGAATTCCGCAACAATTAGTTTACCTAAGCATGGTGGAAAGCGGTTTGAATCCTACAGCAAGATCTTGGGCAAGTGCTGTTGGAATGTGGCAATTTATTAAATCAACTGCAAAATTATATGGATTACAATCAGATTTTTATTTCGATGAAAGAAGAGACCCTGAAAAATCTACTCGTGCTGCTGCAAAGCATTTAAGAGATTTGCATAATTCACTTGGCGACTGGTACCTTGCTTTAGCAGCTTATAACGCCGGAGAAGGTAGAATAAAAAGAGCAGAGAGAAGATCGCGCAATAATGATTTCTGGTCAATTCGAAGATATCTTCCAAAAGAAACAAGAAGTTATGTTCCTCAGTTCATTGCTGTATGTCTAATTGCAATGAATCCGGAGAAATATGATTTTAATAATATTACTTATGAAAAACCTGAACAATATGAGACTTATAAAATAAATGATGCCGTTGATTTAGGATTTCTTGCAAGTTGTGCAGGAATTTCTTTGGATGATTTAATGAATTTAAATCCCGAGTTAACACAGTTATCAACTCCTTCTTCATTCCCAGGTGGTTATGACCTAAAAGTCCCTAAAGAAAAATATGAGTTGTTTACATCGAATGTAAAAAATATTCCGGAGAGTGCTAAAAGAAATTATTTAGTTCATACTGTTAAAAGAGGTGAAACACTAACAAGAATTGCTGCCAAATATAATGTCTCCAAATATGACCTTGCTGATGCAAATAATATATCCATTAAATCGAGATTATATTCTGGAGTAAAATTAAAAATACCTGTAGAAAGTGACTTACCAAATGATAATTATGCTTATAACACAAATACGGAAACAGCAAATGATAATGGAGAATATGTATCTCCCTATTTGAACTTAAATAATAATATTAGCGATACTCCCGATAATGGATTCGAAACAGTTGGTGATAATGACACAAATTCAACAGTTCCTTTAAGTGACGAATTATTAATTGCAGAAAATTCAGATGACAATTCCTTGGATGAAGACCAAACCGGTGATACTTCTGAAACAATTAAACCTGAAGGGACAGTTGCAGTAAATTATCATGTAAAGAAGAATGACAGTTTATTAGGAATTGCAGACTTATTTAATGCGAGAGTAAGTGATATTAGAAACTGGAATAATATCCCATATACAAAAACTATAAATGTTGGGCAGAATCTTGTAATTTACGTTCCTGAAGATAAAAAAGAATTTTATTCAAGTATTGATAATCAAACTGCTTTAGAAAAAACCGTAGCAAAAAATATTGCTAAAAGAAATAGTAATACATATGTCTACCATAGAATAAGAAGAGGTGAAACCCTTTCCACTATTGCTGAAAGATATCATGTATATGCAAGTTCCATAAGACGCTGGAATCATCTTAGAAGTAGTAGAATTTATGCTGGGAAGAAATTAAAAATATATACACGCAAATATTCTAATACTGCTTCGACTGATAATGTATCAAATGCTTCAGGCGATTTATATAGATACAAAATTAAGAGAGGTGATACTATTGGCGAGCTTGCTGAGAAATTTGGTGTATCAACAAATCAGATTAGAAGATGGAACGGAATTCATGGAAGTACACTTATTGCCGGAAAAACAATTAAAATTTACGGCGGGTCTGATGCTTCCTCACTTGGAGATAATACTACTAAAACTTCTGCAAATGTAAATTATTATAAAGTTAAAAAAGGCGATACAATTGGCGAGATTGCTGAATTATTCAAAGTATCTGCATCAAGCATTAGGAGGTGGAATAGCCTTAGAAGTAATAGGATTTATGCTGGACAATCATTAAAAGTCCTATCTGACGAAGGAATAAATGATCTGCCGGAAGCTAACAATGATGGAAGCGGTGTTCACACCGTAAGAAGAGGTGAATCTTTATATTCGATAGCGCATGATTACAGATTAAGTGTTCGTGATCTGAAAGATATAAACAATCTTAGCAGCAATAAAATTATGCCTGGACAGACCTTAAAAATAGCTCAGGCTGATGTTTCTGTATCCGACAATTCTTCTTCACGAATTAAAGGAGCACAAATTCACAGAGTAGCAAGAGGCGAATCCTTATATTCTATAGCACATCAGTACGGTATGAGTGTCGGCAGATTAAAGTCTTTAAACGAGTTAAGCAGTAATAAAATTGTTGTTGGTCAAAAGCTAAGAGTTGAATAAAAGATTTTTCTTTATAATTTTTAAATTGGTTCTAAAAAAATAATTGTTTATTTGAAATTTTGATTGCCGTTAGGGGTGTTATTCCAACACATTTGGGATAGCTGAGATGATACCCTTGAACCTGATCTGGATAATACCAGCGTAGGAAAACGAGTTAAAGAATAATAAGTGTTTAGCCGTTTTACCGAACGGCATTTTTATTTTAAAGAGGTTAAAATGAAATACTTAGTTATTCTTTTATTATTTTTCTCCATTCTTATTTTTCCGCAAGCAATAACCATCACCGGGAAAGTTATAGACTCCAATACCCGGCTTCCTTTGCCCAAAGCAAATATATTTATTCAAGAAAATAAATCACTTGGTACTACTTCAAATGAAAATGGCAGCTTTATTCTTAAAGGTAATATTGCTTCAGATTCGCATTTAGTTATCACATATATTGGATACGAAGAAAAAATAATTTCGCTTAAATCATTTTTCTCGGGCCAAAAATTAATAATTGAATTAACTCCTAAAGCAATTCCTTCACAATCGGTGTTAGTTAAAGGTAGTTTAGGAAAAGAGGGAGTTACACCGCTTGCATTCAGCAAAATAAAAAGAAATGAAATTGAAAAGGATTATACGGTTCAAGACATCCCTGAATTTTTAAGTAATCTTCCCTCAACAACATTTTATTCCGAAAATGGAAATGGAATCGGCTATAATTATTTGAGTATAAGAGGATTTGATCAAAGAAGAATTTCGGTTTCAGTAAACGGAATTCCTCAAAATGATCCTGAAGACCATAATGTTTATTGGCTTGATTTCCCAGACTTATTAGCCAGCACAGAAGTAATTCAGGTTCAGCGCGGAGCTGGCTCCGGAGTTTTTGGTTATCCGGCAATTGGGGGCTCGATTAATATTATCACTTCAACTTTTTCAAATGAACCAAAAGTTAATGTTTCAGCATCACTTGGAAGCTATAATGTAAGAAAATATTCCGCATCTTTTTCAAGTGGATTAATTAATAAAAAATATTCTATCTACGCCAAGCTTTCACAAATATTAAGTAGCGGCTATAGGGATAATTCTTGGGCTAAGTTTAATTCTTATCATATTTCGGCTGTTAGATATGATGATAAACTTACATCGCAAATCAATTTTTATGGCGGCCCGATTGCAGATGGACTTGCTTATACTGGGCTTCCAAAATTTGCTGTTAAGGATAAAGAATTAAGAAGAGCAAACTACTCCGATTGGGGAGAGGATATTCAAACAAATTCTTATAGTTATACTGTTAAAAGAAGGACAGATGAAATAGAAAATTTTTCTCAACCTCATTTTGAACTATTGAGCGAATATAAGCTAAATGAAAACATTACTTTTAATTCTGCTCTTTTTTTAGTATTGGGAGATGGATTTTTTGACTATGATGGTAGCTGGGCAATTCCTGATTATGGTTACAATGATTATTTCAGGTTAAAAGAAAATAATTTTTTACCAGATACCGCTTACGGTCCAACAAATGTCCTAATTCGAGCCCAAGTTGAAAATAGGCAGTACGGATGGATTCCCAGAGTTAGTATAAAACATAATAATGGCGAATTAATATTTGGCGGTGAGTTTAGAATTCATAGAAGCACTCATTGGGGAAGTTTAAATTATGGAGAGAATCTTCCCGTTGGACTAACAAAAGATTATCGATATTATTTCTTTAATGGAGGGAAAGATATTATAAATGGATTTGTTCACGAGACCTATAATTTGTCAGATGATGTAAATATACTTGGTGAATTACAATTAGCATATCATAAATATAAATTGTACAATGAAAAATATGTCGGGACGAATTTCGAAGTTAGTGATTTATTTGTTAACCCAAGGTTAGGAATTAATTATAAATTAAGTGAGCTTCAAAATCTATATATTTCATATGCCAGAGTTTCAAGAGAACCAAGGTTAAATAATTATTACGATGCTGCAGAATCAAGTGGGGGAGCTACTCCCCAGTTCGAAGTTAATCCTGATGGGACTTATAATTTTAGTGATCCTCTCGTTAAACCAGAAACAATGAATGATTTTGAACTCGGCTCTTCATTTAACAAAAATAATTTTTCTTTTTCGATAAATTTGTTTTATATGCTATTCAATAATGAAATAGTAAAAAATGGAAAGCTTGATCGTTTTGGACAGCCGATTACCGGAAATGTCGAAAGCACTATTCATCAAGGAATCGAATTGTCTGCAAATTATAAAATGTTAAACTCATTAGAAATATTTGCCAATGCGATCTTACAGCAAAAATGAAATTAAAAAAGGCAAAACATATATTGATTATTATATAAATGATGACTCATCTGAAGTGGAAGCATTGGATTTGAATGGTAGCAAAATCAGCGGTTTCCCGGACTTTTTGGCTAACTTCGGAATATCATTTCAAAAATATGGTTTATTATTACAGCTCAATGGGAAATATGTTGGTGAGTTTTACTCGGATATTTATGCCGATAAATTAAATAGTTTTCTCACAATGTATCCTGGATTTATAAGCTATAATGACAATAAAAACGATGCTTATTTTATTGCTAATTTTACAGGGAGCTATGAGTTTAATGTTTTAAATTCTTTGACAAATTCTAAAATTATTTTTCAAATAAATAATATATTTGATAATCTCTATTCTGCAAATGCAATAGGAGCAGAGTTCTTTCCGGCTGCAGAAAGAAATTTTCTGGTAGGTCTGCAAGTTGGATTATAAATTTTAAATAAACTTAAAAAATAAATTATGCCTGAATTACCTGAAGTTGAGAGTTATAAAAAATATTTTGATTCAACATCATTGAATAAAACTGTTAAAGATGTCAAAGTGCTAGATAAAGGTATTTTGTCGGACATTTCGAGTAAAAGTTTTGTATCTAAAATAAAAGGAGAGAAGTTTAAATCAACATATAGACATGGTAAATATTTATTTGCTCAACTAAGTAGTAGTAAAATTTTAGTTATGCATTTCGGTATGACAGGCTTTTTAAAATATTTTAAGAATGAAGACGAAGCTTCAAAACATATTAGAGTCTTATTCAGTTTTTCAAATGGATTTAATCTTGCTTATGATTGCCAGAGGAAGTTTGGGAAAGTAACTTTTACTAAAAGTATCAATGAGTTTCTAAAAAAGAAAAAATTAGGTGAAGACCCAATAAGTAAAAGACTAAGTTATAATAAGTTCAAAGAAATTATAATAAAAAAATCGGGCAATATTAAAGCGGCGTTGCTGGATCAAAAAACATTTGCAGGCATTGGAAATTTGTATTCTGATGAAATTCTTTTTCAAGCAAATATTCATCCTTTATCCGTAATAAAACATTTTAAAGAGAAAGATTTTGAAGCTGTCTACAAATCGATGAATGAGATTTTAAAAAAGGCAGTTAAGCTCAAAGCTGATTTTGATAGTTATCCAGAATCGTGGCTGGTTTTATTTAGAGATGATGATGAAAACTGTCCGAAATGCAATGGCAGTATAAAACATAAAACTATTGGGGGAAGGACATCATATTTTTGTACTAAACATCAAAAAATAAAATAGTTCTAATAAGAATCTATTAAGTTTCTTTCCAATTAATTGGAGAGATAACTACAACAAATTCACCTTTTATAGTTTTATCTTTTAATGAATTAATAATTCTTATTGGAGTGCCGCGCCAAACTTCTTCAAATTTTTTTGTTAGCTCTCGTGCAATTACAACTATTCGTTCAGGCATATATTCCGATAGTTCATTTAATAATTTTTCTATTCTATAAGTTGATTCATAAAGAATAATAGTTCGTTTTTCCTCAGATAATTCTTTTAGCTTTTTTTGCCTTCCTTTTTTCTGAGGAAGAAATCCCTCAAACACAAATGAATCAGTTGGCAGCCCGCTAATAGATAAAGCAGTAACAGCTGCAGTTACGCCAGGAATAGGGATAATTGATATGTCATTTTTTATTGACAGCAGAAATTAATCTTACTCCGGGATCTGAAATTCCAGGTGTTCCGGCATCAGAGACTAATGCACAGCTTTCCCCTGAGTTAATTCTATTCACAATATATTCAATTTTGCTTGATTCGTTTGAAGCATTAAGTGAAATCATTTCTTTTTTAATTTCAAAATGATTTAATAGAAATGCATGTAACTCTTGTATCTTCACACGCAATGAAGTCAACTTCTTTCAAAGTTTCTATTGCTCTAAGAGTAATATCTTTTAAATTCCCAATTGGTGTGCTGACAATGAATAAAGTTTGGTTCAAGATTGTAAAAATAAATTTAAAATGATAATCCCGCCAAAAGGCGGGACATCATGCAAGTAGTTTAATAAATATTTTATTTATTTGACGACAATAAATTTAAAACATTTCTGATAATTTGCAAGCCTTCATCCAAATCACTTTGAATTATATTCAAAGCTGGCCTGAATCTGATTGATTTCTGTCCGCATCCCAAGATTATCAATTTATTTTTAAAGCATTCGGCAGCAAACTCTTTTCTAATTTCACCGTTAGGTAAATCAAAAGAGCACATTAATCCTAATCCTCTTACATTGGAAATAAGCTGCGGATATTCTTTTTGAATATTTTGTAATTCGTCCAATAAATATTTACCCATTTCATAAGAATTATTAACTAAATGTTCTTCCTGCATAATTCTCATTATATTTTTTGATCTTACCATATCAGTAAGATTAGCGCCCCAGGTAGAATTAATTCTGCTTGATTTTCTGAAACAATGCTCCTTTACATCATCAATTCTATCTGAAACCATTATACCGCATACTTGAGCTTTTTTACCGAATGCAATAATATCAGGTTTAACATAATATTCAGATGCCCAAAATTTTCCGGTTAATCCAAATCCGGTTTGAACTTCATCAAAGATCAGCAAGATTTCATTCTGATCAGCAATTTCACGAAGCTTCATAAAGAATTCTTTGCGGAAGAAATTATCTCCGCCTTCTCCTTGGATCGGCTCAATAATAATTGCAGCTATGTCATCAGGATTATTTTTAATTGCTTGGTGAATTTCTTCAATAGCTGTTTTTTCAAGCTCTATAACTTTATCTAAATTAGCATTAAGAGGGAATGTAATTTTAGGATTTGTAATCCTTGGCCAATTAAATTTAGGAAAATATTTAACTTTATTTGGATCAGTATTAGTCAATGACATTGTATAACCGCTGCGTCCATGAAAAGCTTCTTTGAAATGAATTACCTGATGTCCTTTTTCCTCTTTATGGCCATTCAAAAAATTCTTCTGGACTTTCCAATCAAAAGCAACTTTAAGTGCATTTTCCACAGCAAGTGCTCCGCCGGAAACAAAGAATAAATACTTCATAAAATCCGGCTTAGCAATTTTAGCAAATGTATCAACAAAATCAGCCATTAAAGTTGTATAAATATCGGAATTTGAAGGTTTGTTAACAGCAGCAAAGGCTAATTCATTTCTTACTTCCTCTGAATTTAATTTTTCGTGGTTCATTCCTAAAGCTGATGAAGCAAAGAAAGTAAAAAAGTCTAAATATGTTTCGCCATTGATTTCATCAACTATTCTTGAACCGTGACTTCTTTTTAAATCAAGAACAATACTAAACCCGTCAGTAAGCATGCTTTTTTTTAAGGTTGTATGAACTTGATCAGCGTTAATTGAAGAATAGTCTTCCATTAGTTCCTCGTTTGCATAAAATTTGTTTTCCATGTAATTCTCCCATGATTAACTGAAAATTTTAGAATAATAATTATTTTATAAAAGGTGATAAAGGGAAGGGAGAGATTAAAATACATTTTCGAAGCGGGAGATAAAATAGCTCCGCAATATTGAAAGGCCTGTTTCTTTTTTAAATGAAATATATCTTTGCATTTTTTTATGAATCATAATTTCTGAATGAAAGATAGTATTTTTACCCAATATTTACAATCAACAAATGTGTATTTGATTTTTAATTTTTAATATGTTACACTTACCGTAACAATTTAAAATAGTTATGTCGGCATCAACAAAATTATCTACTTCTGTCAAAGCATTATGTTATCTTGCAAAAGTTTATCCTAAACCTAAAAGCAGCAATGAAATAGCAAATTATACTGGAATAAATGCTTCCAAGCTAAGAAAAATATTATCTTTGATGGTTAAAAGTGATATTGTTGAAAGCATAAGCGGGAGCACAGGAGGATTCATTCTTAAAAAGGATCCATCTCAACTACATCTTCAAGAAATTTACTGTTCTATTGAAGATAGAAAGGCTTTTTATCTGGATGTTCATAAAAATCATAAAAAAGAAAATGATATTACAAAACTAAATGATTTCTTTCTTGATCTCTTTGCAGATATTCAGGTTGACATTGAAGATAAAATGAGAAAGATTAATCTTAAATCTATTATTGAGCAAACATCTATAAAACAAAATATATAAGGAGTTAACTATATGGATTTCTTAAAGAAATTAGGTATAAATAAGGAAAATTTTGGTTCATCCACCGGACTAAAATGGAATGAATCTAAAGATCAAGGTGAGTTGAAAATAGTTTCTCCAACTGATGGGAAATTAATTGCGAATGTTTATCAAGCTTCAGAAAAAGACTACGAAAAAATTATTAATAAAGCTGAGGAAGCTTTTTTAGTTTGGAGAAAGGTGCCTGCTCCCAAAAGAGGAGAAATTGTTCGGCAAATCGGATTAAGACTGAGAGAATATAAACCTTATCTGGGCAAATTAGTTTCTTATGAGATGGGAAAATCTTTACAAGAAGGTTTAGGTGAAGTTCAGGAAATGATTGACATCTGTGATTTTGCAGTAGGACAAAGTCGGCAGCTTTATGGCTTTACAATGCATTCTGAAAGGCCAAACCATAGGATGTATGATCAGTATCATCCATTAGGAATAGTTGCTACAATTTCTGCATTTAATTTCCCGGTTGCAGTTTGGTCGTGGAATGCAATGATTGCTGCTGTTTGTGGCAACGTTAATCTATGGAAACCATCATCAAAAGTTCCATTATCAGCTATCGCTACTCAAAATGTAATTGCTGAAGTTTTAAAAGAAAATAAAATTCCAGAGGGTGTTTTTTCTTTAGTTATCGGTAGGGGTTCTACAATCGGAGAACGAATGTTGAATGATAAAAGAATACAATTGATTTCTGTAACCGGTTCAACAAAAGTAGGAAAGCATGCCGGGGAAATGATTGCAAAAAGATTTGGTAAAGCTATTCTTGAGTTAGGAGGAAACAATGCTATCATAATAACTCCTGATGCTGATTTAAAAATGGCAATGCCTGCAATAGTATTCGGTGCAGTTGGAACTTGCGGCCAAAGATGTACTTCAACCAGACGACTAATAATTCATGAATCAATTTATAACAAAGTAAAGGATTCACTAATTAAGGCGTACAAAGGTTTGAAAATTGGCGATCCATTAAATGAAAAAAATCATGTGGGCCCTTTAATAGACAAAGATGCAGTTGAAATGTTCAAAGATGCCTTGGTTAAATTGGAAAAAGAAGGCGGAAAAATATTATACGGCGGAGAAGTTCTTAGTGGGAGAAATTATGAATCCGGCACTTATGTAAAACCGGTAATTGCAGAAGCAGAAAATCATTATGAAATTGTTCAAGAAGAAACTTTCGCTCCTATTCTATATTTAATTAAGTATAAGGGTGAAGTTGATAATGCAATAAAACTTCATAATGGAGTTGTACAAGGATTGTCTTCAGCAATCTTTACAAATAATTTAAGAGAAGCAGAAAAGTTTTTATCTGCTGAAGGTTCTGATTGCGGTATAGCAAATGTGAACATTGGTACATCTGGCGCAGAAATAGGCGGCGCCTTTGGCGGCGAAAAAGAAACCGGCGGCGGAAGAGAGTCTGGTTCGGATGCATGGAAAACATACATGCGGAGACAAACTAATACTATAAATTACGGAACAGAACTTCCTCTTGCTCAAGGTATTAAGTTTGAAATATAAAATTGTAAATCACTTCTAATTAAAAATTCTTTTACTACTCCTGACTTTTGTCGGGAGTAGTTCTGACTTAAAAATTCTAATAAATTCCATTCATTTTAAATAAAAAAACATTCCTTACGTTAATTTTTAATTAAATGTTTAAGTATGATCGTTGGTATAATAGTTGTAAAATTTTTATAGTATGTCTTGTTAATATAAAACGAGGTAAATATGAACGGATTAAGCTTAGAAAATTTTATTACCAGCGATATTGATTTTGAAATTAATCAATACAAGGTTCTTAGCGGGTTAAAAGCATACCAACTAGAATTTGATAAGAAGAGATTGTATCCTTCACTTACAGATCTTATCAGCCTCATAAACCACCTTCAAGATATACTTAATCAAAAAAATAATCTAGAAGTTTCTTTCCCTAAAAAGATTAAAGAATATGATTTAAAAAATAAACAAGTCATTTTTGAAAAGACCGAAAAAATAAATACGAATATAGAATTTTTATTTAAGCTTATTGAATGGTCACTTCCTAAAATTAAAGAAGTTATTGAAGAAGGATTAGCTATACATGAATTTGTTGAAAATAATTTGGAAGTGAAACAAGTTGGTGTTATTCCAATATATAAAAGCGAAGGTTATTTTTTAATACCTGATAACATTGAATCAATATTACAAATTCATCAATTCGAATGTTCTTTGTTGTCTTCTGAAAAAGAAAAGTATCGTGCATTAAAAACTAAATTTGTTAAAGCTTTGGAAAATGCTTTGATTGAAAAATCTCCCGAGTCAATTAAAATTGAATTGATAAAAGAATTTGAAGAATTTCCAAATCCTGCAACATACATCTGTAATACGGAACTTGATTTCCCTTTTTCCCAAACAATATTCCCCATTGCAAAAAGAAAACTTATGGCTCAGTTGGTAGCTTAAATCTTTTGAATTAAACTGACAGCAATTTTCTTTAAAACAAAAAAAGCAGGAAAGATTTCCTGCCTTAATGTTTTATCTATAAGTATTTTTTGTTAACCTACAGTTGATTGAATAAGATCGGCTAAAATTTGCCCTGTCTCATCCAAAATAGGATCGTACTTGGAATCATCTGTATTTGGTTTTTCACCTTTCTTTAATAATGTTAGTCCTTGTAGCTTCCTTCTTTCATTTTCTCTTTGGAATCTTTTTTCATCAAGATCTTCTTTTTCTTTTTTTCTTACTACTTCATTTAATGAAACATATTTTTTATCATGTGCTTCTTTATATTCTTCAATACCTTCCTTCAAATAATCATATTCCGGGCTTTTATTAAATCTTTCTTCATGCTTTTTTAATAATTCAGGAATTAAACTGGAAAGGTCCTGGTATTTTTTATATGGAGTAGGCTGAATATGATCCCACGGTAATGCGCTTGGTTCAGAGCTTTCTCCATATTCTTTTGCGCTATATGCTGAAGGGAATTCAATATCCGGAATTACACCTTTGTTTTGTGTACTTCCGCCGGTTATTCTATAATATTTTGCTATAGTTAATTTTAATTGGCCAAGTTTTTCTTTTTGGCCGGGTATAACTCGATTTAAATCAATTAAATTTTGAACCGTTCCTTTTCCATAAGTATTTTCGCCAATAATTACACCTCTTCCGTAGTCCTGAATTGCACCTGTGAATATCTCTGAAGCTGATGCACTGAATCTGTTAACAAGCACAGCTAATGGCCCGTTATAAACAATGTTCGGATCAGGATCATCTCCTTCATCAATTTTACCGTCCGCACTTCTTACTTGAACAACAGGGCCGTCTTTTATAAATAATCCTGTCAAATCAATCGCTTCGTTCAAAGCGCCGCCGCCATTGTTGCGAAGGTCTATGATAATTCCCTCAACTTTTTCTTTTTGCAAGCCGGCTATTAATTTTTTAACGTCACGTGTTGTGCTTTTGTAATCTTTAACACCTTTTTGTTCGGCATCAAAATCCACATAAAATTTAGGAATAGAAATAACGCCAAGCTTATAGTTTTTATTGTTATTATCTATATCAATTATGTCGCTTTTTGCTGATTGTTCTTCAAGCTTAACTTTATCACGCACAATTTTTATTTCTTTTGGAAGAGCATTTGCTCCATCTTCAGCTTCTAATATTTGTAATCTTACAGTTGATCCTTTTGGTCCGCGAATTAGCTGTACAACATCTGTAATTCTCCAGCCGATAACATCAACAACTTTACCGGTATCGCCCTGAGCTACTCCAATTATCTTATCGTCTTTATGAAGCAATTTACTTTTGAATGCAGGTCCGCCGGGAATAATTTCATGGACTTTTGTATAATCATCTTCCTGCTGAAGCTGTGCCCCTATACCTTCTAAAGAAAGGCTCATATCAATTTTAAAATTATCTGAAGTAATAGGTGAAAGATAATTTGTGTGCGGATCTAAAGCTTCGGTATAAGAATTCATATATAATTGGAAGACATCTTCACTTTTATATTGAAGAACATTCTTCTGAAAATTCTCGTAACGTTTCTTTAAATTACTGGATGCATTTTCCCAATCTTTACCGGTTAAAATATATGATAATGCGTCATTCTTTATTTTCTTTCTCCAAATTTCATTTTGTTCGTCAACATTTTTAGGCCAGGGAGCATCATCTCTTTTGATTAGGAATTTTTCATCTTTTGTGAAATCAAATTTTTTATTTAAAAGACTATCAGCGTATTCGGTTCGTTCAATAATTCTCTGCTTGAATCTATTAAAAATATCATAAGCCGGCTGTACATCCCCGGATTTAATATCATCATCAAGCTTAAATCGGAACTTGTTAAACTCATCAATATCAGACTGTAAAAAATAAACTCTGCTATAGTCTAAAGTTTTTATATATCTATCAAGAATTACCGAAGAAAGGGAATCGTTCAAAGGAATTTTTCTATAATGATATCGTGATAATATTGTTGAAATCCATTCATCTACAGTTGAATAATATTTAGCTGGTTCAAGAAGGGAAAGAGTATCTTTATTTGAAATATTTTTATCTGAGATGCTGTTGGTGTGTGTTACAAAAAGGCCCGCCACTATGAAAATGGCGCTTAACAAAATAATTTTTTTCATACATTCTTTATTTTTATGAGAGTAATTATTGTCATTTAAGACTTATTAAACCTATAAAATGTTTCGTCATAAATAAATATAATTATTAGGTACTAAATTAGACGTAAACATAATATTATGGACTCTAAATGAGTGTGCAATATAGTAAAATTCTATTTATTTAAAAGTGTTCGTGAAATCAAATATGAATTCTATATAAACATATTAACTATTTAACCCGGTCAATATGATATCTCTTAAATTTTAATATATTTATTAAAGATATTTTTCAACAAAATCAAAAAAAAACTATGAAGACTTTCAAACTTGCATTTCAATTTATATTTATTTTTTTATTTGTTTTCTCTATTTCTGTCTATTCCCAAAACCCTGCTAAAAATAAATATGGTTTAAGTGTCATAAATAGTATAGATGAATATCAAAAAATTGTTAAAGAGGATAGTACACAAGCATTAGTGAACCTTGAGGATTTAATTCCAGGTATAAAATTGGATATAAGATATTCAACAAACAATAATTTTTTGGGGAAAAGTGTTTATGATACTGCAATGGCTTTTTTGAGATTGCCAGCGGCTTATGCACTGCTTCAGGTACAAAATGAATTGAACAAAAATAATTTGGGATTAAAAATATTTGATGGTTACCGTCCATACAGTGTCACAGTAGAATTTTATGAAACTTATAAAGATACAACCTTTGTTGCATCAGCATGGAGGGGCAGCCGGCACAATAGAGGCTGTGCAGTTGACTTAACTTTAATTGATTTGAAAACCGGTAAAGAACTGAAGATGCCGACTCCTTTTGATGATTTTACAGAGAAGGCCTATTCAACTTATAATAATTTGCCTAAAGAGGTAATAAAAAATAGAAGCATATTAAAAACTGTTATGGAAAAACACGGCTTCAAAAATTATCCTTATGAATGGTGGCATTTCGATTTTAACGGCTGGAAAAATTACGAACTGCTTGATTTGAATTTTATGCAATTAAGCCATTTAAATAATTAGTTTATTTTACTGATATTTCAGTAAACGATTTATGATATTTATTGAAATGTAAATGGAGAAAAGTAATGTCAATGACAAGAGATATATTAAGTAAAAAAGCACAAGAAGTTCAGAAGCTAAAAGATTCACTTGAAAATGAATTGCCAGATATAACACCTGAAGAAGTTAAACCCAAAACCATAATTAAAGAAGATGGTAAAGAAGTTTTAGTATTTAAAGACCCATTATATTCCAGGGAAAGAAGAAGTACTGTAACTTATTCAGTATTTAACGGAAAATGGGAATTTGAAAATATTGAAAATATAGACGAAGATGATAAGGAAAAATGTTCAGTAAAATTCACCCCGGTTCGCGATAATTCAAATATTACTGTAACTTTTAAAACCCATAAAGACAGAGTCGAGTTTATGGATTCCATCTATGCTGATAATGACTTAAAGCAAATCGGCGGGGGAATGAGCCTTGAAAATATAGCTAATTCGAAAGTATTAAAAACCACTGGCGGAATCATTGGATTGTCTGTCTTAGGGTATGGATTGTACAAATTGTTAAAAGGGAAGGATGAATAAATTACACTTCTTTATAATTTATTCAGCCGCTATATAAATAATAAAACACAGTTAAAAGACATTTGTAAAGATGACATCTTTTTGAAAAGATGTCATCTTTAGTTTGAGATTTTCTTTATGTTAAATCCCACTTATTTTCAACCAACGATTTGATAATTTGTTTTCCTCTATGTCCAAATATCGGATGATTTTCCCTGGAGAGTTTGTCTGCCAGTTTCAAAGCAATCTCTGCAGTAGGAATGTTTTTTTCTTTGGATTCTTTCAAAATCTGTAATGCCCTGTTAAATATCGAATGTTCCCAATTTCTGCTGAAATGATTTTCAATCATTGGATCATTATTGATATAGCCGTATTGTTCATTTGCGCAAGCTACAATTCCCATTCTGTTTGTTAGGAAATCCGGCACATAATAAATTCCTTTTTCATGTAATGCCTTTCCATCTCTTTGCATATCTTCAAGCTGATTATTAGCTGCTCCGCATACTATTTTAGCTTTTAACATTGGGATTGTCTGTGGATTCAATACAGCACCAGTTGCATTGGGTGAAAAGATATCGCAATCTTCATTAAATATGCTAAAATCATTCTTGTTAATTAATCTACATTCAAAATTATTGTCGGCAAATTTTTTCTTTGCTGAATTAACATGATCAGGATTTATATCTGACGCAACAACTTTCTTCACATTTTTATCAAATAAAAATATAACCAGAGGCTCTCCTACATGTCCTATACCCTGAAGTGCAACTGTTTTTCCTTCAAGGGTTCCTAAACCTAAAAATTCTAAAGCTGCTTCCATCCCGGAAACTATTCCTCTTGCGGTAGGGACTGAAGGATTTCCGCTGCCGCCAAATTCAGGTGGGATACAAGTAGTAAACCTGGTTCCTGAAAAAACATTTGCCATATCTTCAACGCTTGTTCCAACATCTTCTGCAGTCACATAGCATCCATTCAAAGTGGACATAAAAGAACCATATTCCTTGTAGATTTTTTCTCTTACTTCCGGATTCATCTTATCAACTTTTGGATTGTGAGCAATAACTCCTTTTCCGCCGCCCCACCATAATCCGGCAAGAGCATTCTTAAAAGTCATTCCGGCACCAAGTCTTAATCCATCGCGGAAATAAGATTCAACTGTATCATAATCCCAGTATCTCACACCGCCGGCAGCTTGCCCTCTGTTTGTTCTGTGGACAAATGCGCCAAGTAGCATATCATAATTTTCAGAAACTTTACAGAACCATCCTTCATGGGTTATAAAATCTCTTTTATCATTTGTAAAATAATCTGCGATGGATTGTAATTGAGGATGTGATGTGATGAGACTTTTTTTCACATCATCATAGACGAAATAAAATTTGTTTATATTTTCTTTTCTTAGTATGTCAATAAAGGCAGTAGGTGTTAAAGAGAGTAAGTTGGGTTTTTCTTGCATGATTCCCTCTATTTAGTATTTTGAAAACTGTATTTAAAATAACAGCCTATTATAATAAGAAATTGATTAACCTGCTTGTTTGGCATTAAGATTTGATTGCTGCATTTTTTATTGCCAATTATTATAAAGATGACATCTTTTAAATAAAACAACAGCAAAGTCAATAAACTTGCCGTTGGAATAAACTTCAAGAAGTAGTAATTTCTATATAAGAGAGTAATAAAGATTTGAAAAGGTATAACAAAATGTTTTTCATTATCTTTTCAATATTCTTCAAAAATAATTTATTAAATCATGCAATTAACTCTTACTCGCCCCATAGTTTTTTTTGATCTTGAAACAACCGGTACTGATGTACAAAAAGATAGAATTGTACAAATATCTTTAATCAAGCTTTATCCTGATAAAAAAGAAGAAACACTATCTTTTTTAATTAATCCAGAAATGCCAATTCCAACTGGCGCAACTGCTATTCACGGCATAAGCAATGATGATGTTAAAGATGAACCTAATTTCAAAATTAGATCAAATGAAATTTTAAGTTTTATAACAGGTTGTGACATTGGCGGATTCAACATTCATAATTTTGATTTACCGTTGATTAGAAATGAATTTATACGTGTAGGAATTAATTATGAAATTGAAGGTGTTTCCATAATAGATGCAATGGTGATATTTAAGAAAAAGGAACGGCGTGATTTAACAGCAGCTTACAAATTTTACTGTAACAAGAATTTGGAAAATGCTCACAATGCCGAAGCAGATATTCGTGCCACAATGGAAGTCTTTTTAGCACAAGTGGAAAAATATAATGATATTGGAAGTAACCTGGAAGAAATTGCAGCTTTTTCTTCATTCAATGACAGCCGTCCAGCAGATATAAACGGCAAGTTTCTTTATAATAAAAACAATGAACTGATTTTTAATTTTGGTTCTCACAAAGGGGAGAGAGTAATTGATAATGAAGATTACGCTAGGTGGATGTTAACTAGAGATTTTCCTGAAAATACAAAAGCTATCATTAGAAAATTGTTTGAGCATCCATAATTTATTTAATTGACAATCATTTTGTAATTGTTTGTCTTTATAGATTACAATCTAAAGGAAGAATATTTTACCACAGAGTAACACAAAGATTTTTAATAATTTTCCTATTTTAGCTGTGAAGCTATCTCAAGCACTTCATCTGCATGTGTACTTATATTTTTTACTTCTATAATCTTGGCAATATTACCTTTTTTATCTACGATGAATGTAAATCTATTTGCTCTGCCGTTATCTCCTAAAACTCCGTATTCCTTTGTTACCTTTTTATTTGCATCAGAAAGCAACGGGAAATCTAAATGGTTGTCTGCAATAAATTTGTCTATTGCTGTTGTTGAATCAACAGAGATACCAAAAACTTTAATTCCATTTGCTTTGAAACTTTGCAGTCCGTCCCGAATTCCGCATGCTTCTTTTGTGCAGCCAGGTGTACCTGCTTTGGGATAAAAATATATAACTACAGGGGCTTTTCCTTCGAAGCTTGATAAAGTATATGAATTACCGGAAACATCTTTTAAAGTAAAATCCGGGGCTTTCATTCCTTCTTTTAATCCATCGGCTGCAAACATTGAAATTGAATACATAAATAGAAAACTAAACACTAATACGAAAGAACAGGTTCTTTTATTCATAATTACCTTTCTCTATTTTAATTCTTCTCTACAGTCCGGCTAAAGATATAATCAACATTCTTCAGCATTTTTTTGTTATCAAATATGTCGTCAATTTCTTGTATTGATAAATATTTTTTCACTTCTTCTGATTTTTTTAATTCATCTTTTAAATTTTTATTTTGATCAGCCCAAACATCCATCGCAGAAGTTTGTACAATTTTATAAGCATCTTCTCTAGATGTACCTTTATTAACAAGCTTTAATAAAACTGTTTGAGAAAAAACTAATCCGCGAGTAATGTTTAAATTCTTAATCATATTTTCGGGATAAATAATTAAATTTTCCATGAGTTTTGTCACAAGGTCAAGCATGTAATCCATAGCTATACAGCTATCCGGAACAATAATTCTTTCCACAGAAGAATGAGAAATATCTCTTTCATGCCATAGCGCAACATCTTCGATAGCCGCAACAGCATTGCCCCTAAGCACTCTTGCAAGCCCGGCAATTCTTTCGCTTACAATTGGATTTCTTTTATGCGGCATTGCCGAAGAGCCTTTTTGTCCTTTGGAAAAATATTCTTCAGCTTCCAATACTTCTGTACGCTGCAAATGTCTAATTTCAATTGCAATTTTTTCAAGCGAAGCACCTATGACTGCCAATGTTGTTAAATACTCGGCATGTCGGTCGCGCTGAATTACTTGTGTTGAAACAGGTGCAGGTTTTAATCCCATTTTCTCGCAAACATATTCTTCAACTTTTGGGGAGAGATGTTCAAAAGTCCCAACAGCTCCGGAAATTTGTCCAACACTAATTGTTTCAATTGCACTTTGCAACCTGATAATATTTCTTTTGCATTCTTCAAACCAGAGAGCAAACTTTAATCCCATTGTTGTTGGTTCAGCATGAATGCCATGTGATCTTCCGACACAGATAGTATTTTTATTTTCTATGGCTTTTCTTTTTAGAATTTCTTTTAAATCATTCAATCTTTTTAGAAGTAATTCTCCGGCAGCTTTCATTTGATAGGAAAGAGTGGTATCAAGAATATCTGAAGATGTCATTCCATAGTGTATATGCCTTGATTCAGGGCCAACATATTCCGCAACATTTGTTAGGAAAGCAATAACATCATGCTTGGTAGTCTGCTCAATCTCTAAAATTCTTTTAACATCAAAATTCGCTTTTTCTTTAATGACATCAACATCTGCCTTAGGAATTTCACCCATCTCACTTCTTGCCTCGCAGGCTAAAATTTCAATCTTTAACCAGGTCTTAAATTTGAATTCATCTTCAAAAATTCTTCCCATTTCAGGGAGAGTATATCTCTCAATCATTTGTTTTCTCCAGCGTCATTTGTTTAGTTAAAGTTTTTCCGTCACGAATTATATCAACAGAGATTGTCTGCCCGGTTCTAAATTCTTGAAAGACCCCTAATAAAGTTTGTTCGTTATTAATTAAAAAATTATCAATTTTAGTAATGATATCACCGGTTTTAAACCCGGCTTTTTTTGCAGGAGAATTAGGCAGTACTTGTGTTATTATTACACCTCTTGTATCATCAAGATCATAATATTTAGCTATCCCGGCGTCGATTGATTGTATACGTAAGCCAATGCTAAAGTCTCTATTAATTTTACCGTCTTTTTTAAGCTCTGAAACAATTCTTTTAATTTTATTTACCGGAATTGCAAAACCCAATCCTATGCTTCCCCCCCGTCCGCCATTAGCTGTATAAATTAAGGTGTTCATTCCAATTACATCGCCGAGACTATTTACCAAAGGCCCTCCACTGTTGCCGCCGTTAATGGCAGCATCGGTTTGAATCATATTTAAATAATATCTATCATCAATTGGTTCGAGGTTCATTCCATTTGCACTTACAACTCCAACTGTAACCGTAGGATGATCATTAACTTCAAAAAGTCCGAAAGGATTTCCAAAAGCAATAACCCATTCACCAATCATTATATCATCCGAATTTCCAAGCTTAACATATGGTAAATCGGTTGCATCAATTTTTAATAAACATATATCCGAAGTTCTATCATCACCAATTACTTTTGCTTGAAAATGTTTTCCATTGGTCATAGTGACTGTAATTTCTGAGGCATTTCCCGCAACATGGTCATTAGTTACAATGTATCCATCCGGAGAAATTATGTAACCTGAACCAAGACTTTTTACTTTTTGATTATAAGTTCTGCCGCCAAAAAATTGCCTGAAGAATGGATCGTCAAAGAAAGGATTTACTGGTTCCTGGTATTGTCTAATTTCAGTAACATTTATTCCAACAACTGCAGGACTTACTTTTTTGACAGTTTCTGTAATGACATTATCTCTTGATTTTGTAATATCATTATTTAAGACTTGTTTTTCTTGAGCGGCTGTAAGTGACAGATTATCTCCGCTAGAGCTGTAATATGCAGGTTCTGTTTTATGATTATCTTTTAATATATAAACACCCCCGACAATAGTAATGAGGACGATTATGATACCGGATAAAATGAGTGATTTTTTATTCATGATTTTTTCCTTTGTCAATAATTCTTTTTCTATCGATAATTTCTTTTAATGGATCAATGTGTTTAATGAAAATTATTAATAATAAAGCAGTTGAAAACAATGCCAGCATTGAAAGTGATTCTGCTAAAGGGAATGTATATTTAATTGCTATTTTGATTGTAGTGAAAACTATAAACAACGACATTAAATTTGCCCAGATGTTTGCTACCAAAATATCTTTGGTTTTAAAATAAATAATTGCCCATAAAAGTCCCCAGACAATCAGCACAAAAGGAAATAAAAAAGCAGCACCGCCGGCAGCAGTTGCAAGCCCTCTTCCGCCTTTAAATTTTAGCCAGGGATTAAAGCAATGGCTAAAAACTGCAAACACTAATGCAATGGCGGGGAATACGAATTCCCCCGGATAAATTATTTTCATTATTTCAACACTTAAAATTCCTTTTAAGGCATCAATTAGAAATACCGATATTCCAATCCATTTAGAGTTTGTAATTTCATAGGAATTCATTGCCCCAACATTTCCGGTGCCGGTTTGGGTTATATCTACGTTTTTAGATTTCTTTAAAACTAAATACGCAGTTGGAAGTGAACCAAATAAATACCCTATAACAGAGCTTATTAAATATTCCATTGTGATAAATTTGTGATTTTTATTCCTTAAATTTAACAAAAATAAATTGCCTGATAAAAACTATTTCTGTTTAATATTTAAAGTGTTTAATCTATAAGCATATAAAACTGAAATTTATTTTTTGTATAGGGGAGTTTATAATTATTATAATTGTAATTTATTCAATCATCTATACATAGAAAGGTTACTATGGAAACTTACTATAAACCTGAAGACCTCCCAAAATTTTCTTCAATGGAAGAAGGGAATAAAGAATTATGGAAAAAATTTTCAAGCTGGTATTCCGCTGTATTTGAAGAAGGGGCTTTAACAGAGAGAGAAAAAGCATTAATAGCATTAGCAGTAGCACACGCAATCCAATGTCCTTATTGTATTGATGCGTATACACAGGAATGTTTACAAAAAGGCTCCAACCTTGAGCAGATGACAGAAGCTGTGCATGTAGCAAGTGCAATTAGAGGCGGAGCTTCGCTAGTTCATGGTGTACAAATGAAAAATGTTCATTCAAAATTAAGTATGTAAAAAACTTTTAATATAAAATAGGATAATAAATGGAAAGCCGTCATAAAAGCATGAAAGCTTTTGGAGAGCAATTAGCAAACGCAAATGAACAATTAAAAATTTTGGATCGTTCAAGTTCGTTTCCTTCTTTTGATGAAAAATTTGAATCAATAGGAACAGGCCCGCTTAAAGCAGATAAGCTTGAAATATTCCAGGTTAACATTGGTAAGATGTGTAACCAGGTTTGTAAGCATTGCCATGTTGATGCTGGTCCTGATAGAAAAGAAATAATGACAAAAGAAACTATGCAGGTTTGCGTAGATATTTTGAGAGATAACGAAATTCCAATTGTAGATATAACAGGCGGCGCTCCTGAATTAAATCCGAATTTTTTGTGGTTTGTTGAGGAGATTAAAAAATTAAATAGACATGTAATGGTTAGGTCAAATTTAACCATTCTTGTTTCAAATGGTTTTGAAGAGTATCCTAAATTTATGGCAGACAATGAAGTTGAAATTATATCCTCGCTGCCTTATTTCACAAAAAGCAATACCGACAGGCAAAGGGGAGAAGGTGTTTTTGAAAAATCAATAAAAGCAATTAAAATATTGAATGAATTAGGTTACGGAAAAAATGAAAAATTAAAATTCAATCTTGTTTATAATCCAGTTGGTGCATTTCTTCCTCCTAAACAAGAGGCACTTGAAAAAGATTTTAAAAGAGAATTACTCAACAAACATGGAATTGTTTTCAACAATCTTTATACAATTACAAATATGCCTATTAGTCGATATCTTGATTATTTGATTGTTTCGGGAAATTATGATTCGTACATGGATAGATTTAATAAATGCGTTTAATCCTGCTGCGGCTATGAATGTAATGTGTAAAAATACAATTTCAATTGGATGGGATGGTCAAATTTATGATTGCGATTTTAATCAAATGCTTGAATTACCGGTAGACCATGGTGCTCCTAAACATTTGAATGATTTTAATTTTAAAAATTGGAAAATAGATTAATTGTTACAAAACAGCATTGTTATGGATGTACTGCTGGTGCGGGGTCAAGTTGTGGAGGAGCGACAGCTTAATTTAATAAAATTCAATTGAATTCCATGTTATGTTAGTTTGTTTTTTTTAAGAATATTAGTAAATTTTGCCACCCAAATTTTGAGTTTTGGTTTAAGAATGCGGGAATAGCTCAGTTGGTAGAGCGCAACCTTGCCAAGGTTGATGTCGCGGGTTCGAGTCCCGTTTCCCGCTCAAAAGTCCACGAAAGTGGATTTTAATTTTTTAAATAAATAGCTTTGTTTTAGAGAAAATAAAAATAAATATGGCGCTGTAGCCAAGCGGTCTAAGGCGAAGGTCTGCAAAACCTTTATTCGTCGGTTCGAATCCGACCGGCGCCTCAAAAAAAAGAGTTTCAAAAATTGGAACTCTTTTTAATTTTAAAGATTATTAAAATCTTAATGATAGACAGCTAAGTCCACCGTCAAGTTTCCTGAATTCAGAAACATCAATTTCTATTATATTATATCCTAACATTTCAATTTTACTTTTAGTTTTAGGGAATCCTTTAGGTATTAGAATATTGTTATTTATCCACAGACTGTTGGCAGCATAACTTTCATCATCATCAACTAAAATTAAGTTAAACTTTTGAAACTCTGGTTCATTTTTAAGTTCACGCGTTACAAGTAAATTATTATTTCCCAGGTAAGATACACCTGATTTTAAGTGCAACATTTTTTTAAGAGGAATTTTAGTTCCTTTTAATCCGTATCCAGAAAGTATTTCTAATAATTGGTTGGCCCCTTCTTTATTGGTCCTTTCAGATAATCCAATGTAATAATGTGTTCCAATCTGCATTATATCACCGGCTTCAACAGTTCCAAAACCTTTTATCTCTTCAATATTTTTAAAAATACCTGATAATATTTTTTTCATCCCTATAATTTCACCTCTGCGGGACATAGCTCCCGGATTGGTAATTATAGCACAATAGGGAGTAAGCAGGGCAGTATCTTCAACAAACGTGGAGTCAGGATAATTTTCATCTGCTTCAAGTATGTTAACTTCTAATCCACATTTCTTAAGTACAGTAATATAATTTTGATGTTGTGAAATGGCTATTTTATAATCAGGAATACCAAGATTGACTGAAGTTAAACCTTGAATAAGGCTTTTCCCCGGAGTTTTGACTATTGCTTTTGTAAACATTGCACAAAATTATCAATTAGAATTATTAAAAATTACTTTTGTAAAACCAATTTTTTAGTTTGTACAAAATTTCCCGCTTTTAATTGAAAAAAATAAATCCCGCTTGATAGTCCATATTTTCCGGCATCAAATTTAACTTGATGCTTTCCAGCAGTCTTAAATTCATTTACTAAAGTTGCAATTTCATTTCCAAGAATATCATAAATTTTTAATGAGACATCACCTTTTACCGGCAATTGATAACTAATAACAGTGCTTGGATTAAAAGGATTAGGATAATTTTGCTCTAATTTAAAGGTTGAAGATAAGTTATTTGAATTATCATCTTTTACTGACACAGGCAGAGGAGAATAAACTACCACATTATCAATTTGTAATCCTGAGCCAATGGCCTTATCTGAATCAGAATCAAATTCAAATATAATTCTAATTCTCTTTCCCTTTAAAGAATCCAGGCTAACCAACCCGATGTTATAGGCATTGGAAAATAATGTCCAATCAGATGGAGCATCACTGTAAACATAATTAGTACCGGCGGAATCATTGTTAATATTACTGATAAATCTTCTTAAAGATTCACCTTCAACTTGAATATAGACTCCAAAGTAATCAACATTAGGAAAAGAATTTAAATCACTGAAAGATCCCCTTAACTCAAAATCAAAATATATGTCGGTTGCAAATCTTGGAAGTGAAAAATAATTAGAAGTAAGTGAGTTTTTCATATTCGGCAAATACGTATTGGAATCAGTATTACAGCTTGCATAATTTGAACTGTCAACAGAATCAATGTTTGCAATCCGCCAAAGATTTGGCCCTATAGCAGCATTGTTCCTTGGTGTTAATCCGTTCAATGTTCCGTCATTACTAAATAATACAGTTGAAGATGAATTTGTTACTTCAATATTATCAATTTCCCATCCAAATAAGCTGGGATTATCCGGAGTTGAATACTCCGCATCTGATGCAAAAGCAAATCGTATCAATACTGTTTTACCCGAATAAGCTGAAAGATCAAAAGTAACTTTGGTCCATGATTCTAAAGAATCAGCCCATCCCGGAATACCTGTTCCCTCATGATGTTCAGAGCCAAAGCTGTATAGACTTGTGTCAGAATATGCTGGAGAAGGGTTTGTTAAAACATTCCATGTTGCGCCATTATCTGTAGAAATTCTAACATTCATCCCATCCCATCCATCATAACCAACCTCGGGATTGGTAGGAGGTTCAACGCTGTACCGATGATAAAAAGTTAATTTCTGACCACTTCCATTTAAAGTTATTGGATCAGTATCAAGCACTTGGTACCAGCCATTGTCATAACCGCCGTTTGTTCCAAGTGAAGTGTCTGCCATGTGCCAGCATTGTCCGCTACCGCCATAAGCATCCCAGCTTGTAAGATGCCATTTGGTTCCAATATCTGCTTCATCTTTTGAAACCCATGAATTTGGCCCGAAACCTTGTTCCCAATCTTCTTTAAAAAAATATGTATTATATTTTATTGAAAGAGGAGCCTGTGCATGCTGTACATTTACTTTTTTTACTTTAACATTTTTATTCGAACCAAATGCTAATATGTTAAATAATAAAAATAATATTAGAGATATATTGATGTAATTGATTTTCTTCATGAAATTTCCCATTAAAAGAGTATTGAAGTAGAATTCTTTCTAATTGAAATAAATAACCTAAAAACTAAAATGATAATAATTAAATAATAATTTTCAGACAATCTATTTCCTTGCCCCATGAAAGAATCCCCTATATGGTAGAGCATAGGTTATAGTAATAAAAGCTTTCGCGTCTATTTCTTCAATTTTTTTTATAATATTTTTTTGATTTTTTCTTTGAGCAATCAATACTATTATTGAAACTCCACCTGAGCTGCCTTCGCCCGGCAAAATTGTTAAACCATAACGTGATTTTCTTAACATATCTGCAATTGCATCAGTATAATGCCTGGATATAATATTTAATTGAGAAAACCCTAACCCGATTTTTTGTTCTATTGTGATGCCAATTATATTACCTAAGGCGTATCCGGTTGCATACCCAAATAAGTTTAGGATATGGTCTAAATGCTGCATAACCATCCTAATGGCAAAAATCCAAATCAAAACTTCAACGAAACCTATTATTCCTGCTAAATATTTTCGTCCTTGAGTAACAAGTATGACTCTAAATGTATCAAGAGATACATCTACGATGCGCATTGACATAATTATAAACGGACCAAATATCGAATCAATCATTATTTCTCCCAAAATAATTTTATTTTTAAACGAGCTAAAAATAATTAATAAAATTTATTTTTATCTTAGGTTATTAAATAAATTGTTAGATGAAAAATGCATAGATCAGAACGTGAAGGGCTTGCTGACAAGCTTGTTGAAAAAGGTATACGTGATGAAGCTGTAATTAAAGCTATTCGCGAAGTTGAAAGGCATAAATTTTTAAACGACGCAATGAAACATCATGCTTATAAAGATGTCGCACTGCCTATTGGTTATGGGCAGACTATTTCACAGCCTTATACAGTTGCTTTTATGACCCAAGAATTGAGATTGATAAAAAGCTCGAAAGTTTTAGAGATTGGAACGGGCTCAGGTTATCAGGCTGCAATTTTAGAAAATATGGGAATGAAAGTTTACAGCATTGAACGTCAATTTGAAATTTATTCCGCAACTCAAAAACTTTTTGATAAAATGGGAATTCGTGCTCATTTAAAATATGGTGATGGAACAATCGGTTGGGATGAATATGCTCCTTTTGATGGAATCATTGTTACAGCAGGTTCTCCTTCTATTCCCCCAGCTTATAAAAAACAGCTTGCTCTTGGCGGAAGATTAGTAATTCCGGTAGGAAATAAATATTCTCAAACATTAAAAGTAGTTACTAAAAAAGATAAGAATGATTTTATAGAAGAAGATATCCCGCAGTTTTCATTTGTCCCTTTAATAGGCAGAGAAGGTTGGAAAGAAAATTAATTGTCATCGTTGGCCCAACTTGCTCAGGAAAAACTTCATTGGGAATTTTACTTGCGGAGAAATTAAAAACGGAAATTATTTCAGCAGACAGCAGGCAGATTTATAAATATTTAAATATTGGAACTGCAAAACCGACAAATGAACAATTAAAAAAAGTAAAGCATCATTTTATCAATTTATTAGAACCGGATGAAGACTATAACGTAAGTAAGTTTGAACATGAAGCTTTGGAAATTTCTAAAAAGCTATTAGACAAAAATAAAATCCCCATTGCTGTAGGAGGTTCTGGATTATATATAAAGGCATTAATTGACGGCATTATTGATACCGTTGAAACTGATGAAGAATATAGAAAGCAGCTGTTAGAGTTAAAGGAAAAATATGGCAATGAATTTCTTCATAATGAATTGAAAAGAGTTGATGAAGTTAGCGCTGAAAAAATTCATCCTAATTTTTGGAAAAGAGTAATGCGTGCACTTGAAGTTTATCATTTGACAGGCAAACCAATTTGGCAGCATTATGAAGAACAAAAAAGAGAAATTGAGTTTGAATTTGTTCAGCATGGATTAATGCTTGATAGAAAAGTACTTTATGAAAATATTGAAACACGTGTTGATAAAATGATTGAAGATGGTTTAGTTGAAGAAGTAAAAGAAATTCTTTCAAAAGGTTATAATAAAAATTTAAACTCGCTAAATACAGTTGGCTATAAAGAAATAATTTCTTATTTAGAAAATGAAATTAGTTTAGAAAGAGCAATTGAACTGATTAAAAGAAATACACGCAGATATGCAAAAAGACAGTTAACCTGGTTTAATGCCGATGACAGAATCATCTGGCATAAAATTGAATCTCAAAAGGATATCAATAAAATTGCGGATGAAATAATCCGCGGAGAGGAACTGAATGAAAGAAAAAATTAGGATTGCTTCGGGACAAGGATTTTGGGGTGATTTGATTGATGCGCCGTATCATCAAGTTACAAAAGGTGAAATTGATTACCTAGTAATGGATTATCTTGCAGAAGTAACTATGTCAATTCTTCAAAAACAAAAAAATAAAAATCCTGAACTTGGTTATGCACGTGATATTCCTGAATTAATGAAAAGAATTCTTCCAATTTGTAAAGAGAAAAAAATAAAAATTATTACAAACGGCGGGGGAGTTAATCCAATTGCATGTGCAAATGCAATTAAAAAAGTTGCTGAAGATTTAGGAGTAAAAGATATAAAGATAGGTGTTGTTCTTGGAGATAATATTAAAGATAATTTAGATGAAATTGTTGCATCTGGTGCGGAATTAAAAAATATGGAAACCGGTGAGCCGATTAAAAATGTTAAAGATAAAATTTTAAGTGCGAATGTATACTTTGGCGCTTTCCCTATTGTCGAAGCATTGCAAAAAGGTGCCGAAATTGTAATTACTGGAAGAACAACCGACACCGGTTTAACTCTCGCTCCAATGATTTATGAATTTGGCTGGAAAGAAAATGATTATGATTTATTATCAGCAGGCACAGTTGCGGGACACATTTTAGAATGCGGGGCGCAATCAACCGGAGGAAATTTTTTAGGTGATTGGCAGTCAATAGAAAATTTAGCGGAAGTTGGATTTCCAATTGCAGAAGCATATCCAAATGGAGAAGTGATAATAACAAAACATGAAAATACCGGAGGTAAAGTTTCATTTGAAACTGTTGCTGAACAGTTAGTTTATGAAATTGGTGATCCGGTAAATTATATTACCCCGGATTGTGTTGCTGATTTTACATCAATTAAATTAGAAGATTTAGGAAATGATAGAGTTAAAGTATATGATGTTAAAGGAAAAAAAGAAACAGAATTTTATAAAGTTTCGTGTTCTTATTCTGATGGATTATTCTGCTTCGGGAAATTTAACTTATTCATGGCCGGATGCATTATCGAAAGCTAAAGCCGCTGATAAAATTTTAAGAAAGCGTTTAGAAAATTTAAAATTAAACTTTGATGAAATTAGAACTGAGTTTATTGGTTATAATGCAACTCATGAAACATTAGCACCAAAAATTGATGAAGAAAAAATAAATGAAATTATGCTGAGAATTTCAGTTCGTTCACATGATTATAATTCTGTAGAAAGATTTGGAAAAGAAATTGCACCATTAATTTTAACTGGGCCGCCAAGTGTAACTGGTTTTGCCGGCGGCAGGCCAAAACCAAGTGAAGTAGTTGCATATTGGCCGGCTTTGATTCCAAAGAGTTTGGTAAAGCCTGAAGTTGAGATAATTTAATTTATCCCGAACTTGTTTCGGGATCTTTGAATAAAAAAGAATATTAACTAAACAAGGAGATGCTGAAATAAATTCAGCATTAAAATTTATGAAAATACAATTAAAAAATATAGCTCATGGAAGAAGCGGTGATAAAGGCGATGCAGCTAACATTGGCTTAATCGCAAATGACGACAAAGCATGGGAAATAATAAAAAAGCAAGTGACTACTGAAAAAGTGAAAAAACATTTTGAAGGAATATGTTTTGGAGAAGTGGAAAGATATGAATTACCGAATCTTAGAGCTTTAAATTTTTTACTTCATAATACTCTTGGCGGCGGCGGGACTGTTTCTCTGAAACTTGATGCTCAAGGGAAGACTCTGGCGGCAGCTTTGTTGAGAATGGAAGTTGATATAAACTAATTGTAGAATTACAAGATTATAAATCGGATGCTTAATTTATTTGCTTGAACTTAAACTTTATCTTGAACTTATTAATGAAATATTGAATTTAGAAGAATTGTCGTAAATAATTAAAAAGGAAAAACATGTACGAAGAAGAAATGAAACAGCTCAAAGAATATAAACTTAGAATTGATAATTTACGGAGTTATCTTTGACGTCGATAATAAAGATGCAAAAATAAAAGACCTTCAAAACCAAACCACAGAACCCAAATTCTGGGACGACCAAATTGCTGCGCAAAAAACTCTTCAAGAAATAAAAACGCTTGAAGGCTGGGTAAAATTGTGGAGTAATGTAAATAATAAAGCAAAATCGCTTGAAGAATTTATCCAGCTTGCACAGATGGAAGAAGATGAATCTTTTTCTGAAGATATAAACAAAGAATTAAAATCATTAGAAGAAGCTGTTGAAGATGCAGAATTCAGAAATATGCTTAGTGGAAAAGAAGATGCAAATAATTGCATTTTAACAATTCATTCAGGTGCAGGTGGAACAGAAGCGCAGGATTGGGCTGAAATGTTGATGCGAATGTATTTAAGATGGGGCGAACAAAATAATTTTAAAATGACAATAGTGGATATTCTCGAAGGAGATGGAGCCGGAATTAAAAGTGTCACCATTGAAGTGGAAGGTGAATTTGCATACGGTTATTTGAAAGCTGAAAATGGTGTTCATCGTTTAGTTAGAATATCACCGTTTGATTCAAACAAAAGAAGGCATACTTCTTTTGCATCTGTATTTGTAATTCCCGAAATAGATGACACCATTGAAATAGAAATTAATCCCGCTGATTTAAGAATTGATACATACCGTTCAGGCGGCAAAGGCGGGCAGAATGTTAACAAAGTTGAAACTGCAGTAAGAATAACACACATTCCGACAAATACAGTTGCTGCTTGCCAAAGTGAACGTTCACAGTTGCAGAATAGAACAAATGCAATGAAGCTTCTAAAATCAAAGCTCTATCAAATTGAAAAAGAAAAGCAGGAAGCGGAATTAGACGAAGTAGAAAAAAGTAAGATGAAAATTGAATGGGGAAGTCAAATTCGTTCTTATGTTTTTCATCCATACAATATGGTTAAAGACCACCGCACAGATGTCGAAACATCAGATACTCAGGGTGTAATGGATGGTGATATAAATAAATTTATTAAAGCTTTTTTATTGAAGTACAGTCAAAATTGATAATAAATATTTGACATAATGACCAAAAGAAAAACTAAAACAAAATCCAATAAAAACTTCTTTGATAAAGTAACCGCAATTGTAAAGAAAATTCCTTATGGAAAAGTTACAACGTACGGAGATATAGCTGAGGCTTGCGGAACAAGAGCAGGTGCACGAACAGTTGGCTGGGCTTTAAATGGAATGAAGGAAATGGGATTGCCATGTCATAGAGTTGTAAATAGATTTGGTGCTTTATCAGGAAAAATGCATTTCGGTGATTCACATTTAATGGAAGATTTGCTTCATTCAGAAGGGATTGAATTTAAAGATGATGGCTGCGTTAATCTTGAAAAACATTTATGGAAACCCAAACATGTTAAGAAATAGATGAATTTGTGCTTATACAATTAGAAAAGTTGGAATAACATAATGCTTAATTATTCCAACTTCTCTTTGTCGTTTAGTATTTACCAATTATTAGTTGAATCATATCTACTGACTTTAACAGACGACACACCCGATTTTATCTTTATATAGATTTTCTTTTTTGCTTTATCAAAATTATCTGTCCTATAAACAGATGAAGAAATGGTTCTAAATCCATCAAACTTTTTTGAAGATAAAGTCACATCAGCATCAATTTCACAACCTGAGCTTTCAGGTACTGAAATATTAATTGATGAAGCACCTGCATCAACTTCAAAATGTATTTCTTTTGATAAATCCCCAAGCCGAGCGTGTAATGAAGCTGCGCCCATTTTTATTTTTGTTTCATTAATTCTGAATTTTGTTAAATCTAAATTAAGAGATGCAGCACCGACATCAATATCCAAACTCCAGGCTGGATTGGGATTTAAATCAATTTCAACTTTATTTTTAGAATTTAAAGTATTAAAAGAAAATCTTGTTTTTGACATTTCAAAATCAACATCTGCTTCATCATCATATTTTGAAACATCCAAGTTAAATGCATCACTATAACCTTTAGTTCTGGCATAAATCAATTTTGAAGTTGTATCCATAATAGCTATTGCACCGGCACCTGCATGAAATTTTAATTTTGCAGTTTTGTATTTACTGAAATAAAATTCTGAATATTCATTGACTGATGCGCTGTCTTCAATAAAGACATGACCATTATCCCAAACCACATCTTTTGTAAAACCTTGGGCAGTTTTATAAGTAGCAAAAATGCTTAATGCAAGGGCTATTGATGTTAATGAAATAAAAATTCGTTTGATTGGAATGTTTTTTATCATAAAAGAAATTCCCCAAAGGATAAAAAACAAAGGCCACAATTTTATAATTTCATCCCAGTTCCAATTTAACTGGTCAATATTATTTAAGAAAATTAATATACCTAAAGCTATTAATAGAACCCCCCAGAAAAGTTGTTTTGTTTTCATTTTATTAACCCGCTTATTATTTGCTTTTAACAATTAAACCAATCCCAAGAGCTATCAATATGATTGGAAAGAAATGTGTAAAATGAATATGAGGTATCCAGGTGTCTGCAAGAAAAATAAATCCTAAAATAACTAATGCGGCACCAAAGAATGTTGAGCGCTTTTTCCGCTGAGCTTGTTTTTGCTGGTCCCAGGCTTTTGCAAAATCATTTTGTGTATTTGAATAATCTTTCTGCGATGAATTTTCATTTTGTGTTGAAGTTTCACTTTGTCCGGTTGTTTCCTGGTCGGATTTATCTTTAGGCATATTAAAGTAAAAAGGTTCTTCAGGAACAATAATCCACAAAAGAATATATGCAAGTACTCCGGTGCCCCCTAAAAATAATGAAATGACAAATACAACCCGCACAATAGTTGTATCAACATCAAAATATTCAGCAAGGCCGCCGCAAACTCCGCCAAGCATTTTATCTTTATTTGAGCGATATAATTTTCTATCCATTTTATTTTTCTCCTTTCAATCGGGAACTTAATCCCGCAATATTTGCAACCGCTGGTTCAAATATTAGTAAAAAAGAGAGAAAAGTCTTTTTAATTTTTTTTATCGGTAATTTTAATCTTTAAGTTGCTATTATGTATAAATTAACGGCACACATAAATTAGCATTATAGATGCAATTGTAAAACCTTTTGAGCTTTTTTATTTTTAAGTACAAAAAACGGATTAACATGAAAATTGCACTTTGCCAGATAAACACAATAATTGGTGACATTGAATATAATAAGCAAAAAATACTTGATGGGTACAATCAGGGAATTGCTGAGGGTGCTGATTTAGTAATTTGCCCTGAATTATCTCTGGTTGGATATCCGCCTTTGGACCTGGTGGAAAAAAAAGAATTTCGTCAAGCAGTAAAAAGAATAGCTTTAGAAATTGCAGAACAAACCGTTGATGTGGGTTTAATTTTCGGCGCAATTACAGAGGATGATGATAATGTTGGGACTGATATTCATAATTCAGCAATACTTTGTTTCAATAAAAAAATTCAATTTGTTCAGCACAAATCTTTAATTCCAAATTATGATGTCTTTGATGAGATGCGTTACTTTGACCCTGCAAAAGAAATTTATGTCTTTGAATTTAAAGGACGAAAAATTAGGCATTTCAATTTGTGAAGATATTTGGAATGATGCTGATTACTGGTACAAAAGAAGATACAGCCGGGACCCCGTAAAAGAATTAATTGAAAAAGGTGCAACACTTCTTATAAATATTTCGGCAAGTCCATATTCTTACGGCAAAAGAGAAGACAGAAAAGAAATGCTTTCCGTTCTAACGGAACATGATAATATTCCTCTTGCTTATGTTTGCACTACAGGTACGCAAACAGATTTAATTTTTGACGGTGCAAGCATGTGTTTTAATAAGGAAGGTGAACTTGTTAAGCTTGGTAAAAATTATGAGGAAGATTTTTTTATTTTCGATACAAAAGAAAATTACAAATCAATTCAAAAAACCGAAGCAAGTTTTCCCGAAGAAATTTTGAAAGCATTAATTTATGGAGTAAAAGAATATTGCGAGAAACTGCATTTCAAAAAATTATTAGTTGGATTAAGCGGCGGAATTGATTCTGCTTTGGTTGCTTACATTGCTGTTCAAGCATTGGGAAATGAAAATGTACAAGTTTTACTGATGCCGTCGAAATATTCAAGCAAAGGAAGTGTTGATGATGCAAAGAAACTAATTGATAATCTGGGCATCAAATGGGAGAATGTTTCTATTCAACCTGTGTTTGATTCAATCAATAAAAGTTTAGCTCCGGCTTTAGGTGAAAATCCTAGAGATATTACAGAAGAAAATATTCAGGCAAGAATTCGTGGCATTTATTTAATGGCAGTTTCAAACAATTATAACTCTTTGTTATTGACTACAGGAAATAAATCGGAATTAGCTGTTGGTTATTGTACTCTTTATGGAGATATGGCCGGCGGACTAGCAGTGATAGCCGATTTGTATAAGACGGAAGTTTATGAATTAGCAAAATTCATAAATAAAGAAAAAGAAATAATCCCAGAAGAAATTATAAATAAAGCACCTTCTGCTGAATTGAGAGAAGGACAAAAAGATGAAGATTCACTGCCGCCTTATGCATTTCTTGATAAGGTCTTAAAAATGTACCTTGAAGAAAATAAAGAAGAACGTGAAATTGTAAGGTTATTAGGCGACAAAGAGACTATTAAAAAGATTTTAAGATTAGTTGATTTAAATGAGTTCAAGAGAAAACAAGCAGCCCCAGCTTTAAGAGTATCGCGAAAAGCTTTTGGTTATGGAAGAAGATATCCGATTGTGCAGGGTTGGAGAAGATAATAAAAATCGAAACTGCCGGTAGGCAAGAATTTAATCATCATAAACATATTATGAAAATATTATTGAATTAAAATTTTACCACCTAAACTAAAGTCATAATATCAAATAAGTGGATTTAATAAATGAACTATAAAAAATTCTCAGTTGTTGTTTTTGTATTAGCTATTCTTACATCAAATCTATTTGCACAATTTGGAGCTTCAAATAATATATTAAAAGTAAAAGCTTTTAAGTCATTAGATAGAGTTACTCCTAACGGCGAGTTTAAAGTTGCGCTAAAAGTTGATATTAATGAACCCTGGCATATAAACTCAAATAAACCTTATGATGAGTTTTTAATTCCATCAAAATTGACGATTGACGACACAACAAATTTTAAAGTTCAAAAAGTATCATATCCAAAAGCACATGATATTAAATTAAGTTTTTCAGATAAGCCATTATCAGTTTGGCAAGGTGAAAATTATTTGGGCGCTTTGGTTAAAGCATCAAATAATATAAAACCGGGTAATTATAAATTAGTTGTAACTTTAGATTATCAGGCCTGCAATAACAGTTCATGTATGCCTCCAGCATCTGCTAGTGATACATTGAATATTGAAATTGCTGATAATCAAGCTGCTATTAATTCAATTAATGAAGACGTTTTTAATAAAATAGATTTAAGTTATACACCTATCGTTTCCAAGACTAAAAGTAATGATAGTTCAATTTCATCTGTGCTTGCAAGCAGCGGTTTGTTCTTTAGTTTATTGTTTGTATTCCTCGGCGGTTTGGCCTTGAATTTAACTCCGTGTGTTTATCCACTTATTCCCATTACAATTGGCTACTTCGGCGGACAAAGTGAGGGCAATACAAAAAAATTAGCGCTGATGGGAATTCTATTTGTCATCGGAATGGCATTGACATATTCTGTGATTGGTGTTGTGACAGCACTAAGCGGAGCGGTGTTCGGCTCATTACTTCAAAATTCAATTGTAATAATTTTTATAGCATTAATTTTTGTTGTTCTTTCTTTAAGCATGTTTGGGGTTTATGAATTTAAACTGCCTGATTCATGGGTAGCAAAAGCCGGAGGAGCAAAGAGCGGATATTACGGTGCATTTTTTATGGGATTAACTATGGGAATTGTTGCCGCTCCTTGTATCGGCCCTTTTGTTTTGGGATTAGTAACTTATGTTGCAGCTAAAGCTGATCCATACTATGGATTCTTAATGTTCTTTGTTCTTGCTGTCGGTTTGGGAACTCCATATTTGGTTCTGGCAATCTTTTCAGGTAAGATTAAAAAGCTCCCTCGTTCCGGTGAATGGATGGATGCAGTAAAACATGTATTTGGTTTTCTATTAATTGGAATGGCTCTATACTTTTTATTGCCTCTTCTGCCAAAAGAAATTAGAGGATATATTCTTCCGGTTTTTATGGTGATTACAGCAATATATCTTTTATTTATTGAAAAGCTTGCTGCCAATGTTAAAGGATTTAAAATATTTAAATATGGTTTTTCAATTATTTTAATTGCTGTTGCAGTCTATACTCTAATACCAAAAGAAACTGCATCAATTGCCTGGCAGCACTATGACAATAAAATTTTAACCGCTGGTATTGGAGAGAAGAGGGGAGTAATAATTGATTTTTATGCTGACTGGTGCATCCCATGTCATGAACTTGATGCATCGACATTTTCAGACCAAAAAGTTATTGCCGAAGCAAAAAATTTTCACACATTAAAAGCTGATATGACAAAATCACTTTCGCCTGATGTTGAAGCATTAAGAGAAAAATATAAAATCCGCGGAGTGCCGACTGTTTTAATTTTGGATTCAAAAGGAAATGAAGCAAAACGCATAACTGGCTTTGTCAGTGCTGATGAGTTTTATAATATTATAAAGAACGTGGACTGAGAGATAAGTCAAAGGTTAAAATTCAAAAGCATTTTAGATTATTGTTGTTTCAATAATAGGTTAGTTCTAAAATTTATTAGTTTTGATTTTTAAATTATCACTTTTGACTTTGTAGGAAATTATGAAAAAGTGCATCATACTTGCCAACGGAAAACCACCAAGAAAATCAGTAATAATTTTTTTGCAAAAAAAAGGATACAATTATTTAGTCTGTGCTGATGGGGGAGCAAACTCAGCAAGAAAGATGAATTTGATTCCGGATCTAATAGTAGGAGATTTAGATTCAATCACTCCTGCAACGAAAAAATTCTTTTCTGATAAATCTGAATTAATCCAGCTTAAAAGACAAAACGATACAGATGTTGAAAAATGTATTAAGACTGTAAAAAAGCGAGGTTACTCAGAAGCAATTTTATGCGGAGTTACCGGTGATAGATTAGACCATACCTTTTGCAACCTAGGTATTGTTATAAAATTTTCGAATGATATTAGATTAAAAATTGTTGCAGAAAATTCCGTATTAGTTCCTTATCAAGGTAAAGTAGAATTAAAAACAATTCCTGGTGAAACAATATCTATTTACGGATTTGATTCAAAGACAAAAATAATATCACATGGTTTAAAATATAAACTGAATAATATTCCATTGCCTTTTGGTGAAAAAGAAAGCACAAGCAACGTTGCTTTATCAGATAAGATTAAATTAGAAATTAATGGGGGAATAATTTTTCTGATAAGAGATTTTAATCTTGTAAGAAAAAATAATCTTATCTGAACTATTTGGGGTTATTGGTCTAAAGTAAAAATGCAAAATCTTTAATAGCTATTCTCAATCATTTTATCAAACAAAAAATATTAGCTAAAATATTTTTATGAATTACTATTTAGTCTATTTGGGAATTCATTGTTAATTTTTCATTTTTAATTGTTAATTATTTGGGAAAAATGGTTTCATTCAGTGTTCTTGATATTCTAATTATCATTTTATTTTTTCTATCAGTGCTGGCAATTGGATTTTGGGCTGGAAGAAAAGATGAAACCACTGCAGATGATTATTTATTATCAGGACGAAAAGTCGGCTTATTTCTTTTTATCCTGACAAATGTTTCCACCTGGTATGGTGGAATACTTGGGGTAGGGGAGTTTACTTACAAATACGGTATAGCAAGCTGGTTTACTCAAGGGTTTCCTTATTACGTGTTCGCATTTTTATTTGCCATATTTTTTGCCAAGAAGATAAGAGTGGCATCTCTTTTCACTATTCCCGACAAGTTAACGGAAACTTATAACAAGAATGTTGGATTTATTGCTGCTATTCTTGTCTTCATTTTAGTTTCTCCTGCGCCATATCTTTTAATGACCGCAAATCTTTTATCGCTGATATTTCATTTAGGGACAATTGTTAGTTTAATTTTAGCTTTGCTTCTATCGCTTGTTTACTTATTTAAAGGAGGATTCCGCTCCAATATTTATGCAGATGCACTTCAGTTTTTCATAATGTTTATCGGATTCTTTTTTGTTTTATTTTTTGCTTTTAACAAGCTTGGAAATTTTTCTTATCTTGAAAAGAATTTACCTGCTGAACATTTGACATTGACAGGCGGCGCTTCTCCAACTTTTATTATTGTCTGGTTTTTTATTGCACTCTGGACTTTCGCCGACCCTGGCTTTCATCAGAGATGCTATGCAGCAAAAACTGGAAGCATTGCTGTAAAAGGAATTATTATTTCTATTTTCTTTTGGGCTTTATTTGATTTTCTAACTACTTCAACAGGATTATATGCTCGCGCACTTTTACCGAATTTAAATCAACCGGTTCTTTCATTTCCGCTTCTTGCCGAAAGCATCTTGCCTTCCGGAGTAAAAGGAATTTTTTATGCTGCCTTATTTGCAACAATTATGTCAACCTTAAATAGTTTTCTGTTTTTAAGTGCAACAACGATTGGAAGAGATTTTATTTTTAGGTTAAACAAAAATCAAAATGAAAGTAATTTAAAAAGATATACTGTTTACGGATTAATTCTTTCAGGAATCCTTTCAATAATTTTAGCTTACTTAATTCCATCTGTAATTGGAATCTGGTACACTATTGGTTCGTTTTGCATTCCAGGTATCATTCTTCCAATTGTTAGTGCATATTATCCAAAAATAAAAATCTCGCAAAAGATTATATTAATTGAAATGATCGTTGCTGTGTCAACGAGCATTATTTGGTATTATATTCGTGATGAATTATTTACTAATAGTTTTTTCTATGAAATTGAACCAATGCTTGTAGGGCTTTCTGTTGCAATTAGTATTCACTTTATTGGTATGCTGAAGAAATAAATTATAGACTAAATAATTTAAGATTGTTTTTGCGTAAGCTTTCTATGAATTAAAGATAAGATAATCGAGCCGGCAAGAAGAAAAATTATTATTCCTAATGAAATTGATGTTGGGATATGGACTATTTCTGATAGCAGCATTTTAATACCTACAAAAAACAGTATGATAGCCACGCCATATTTTAAATAAACAAACAAATCAACTATACCGGATAGAGCGAAATACAATGCTCGTAATCCTAAAATTGCAAATATGTTTGAAGTAATAATTATAAACTCATCCCTAGTAATTGCTATTACTGCAGGGATTGAATCAACAGCAAATACTATATCTGAAGATTCGATTAGTAAGAATGTTAAAAATAAAGAAGTTGCAAAAATCTTTCCTTCTTTCTTTGTGAAAAATTTCATACCATGATATTCAGGCAAAAATTTGAAATATTTTTTTGCAACCTTGATTAATGGGTTTTTTTCATAATCAATTTTTTGTTCGCCTCCAAATGCCATTTTATAAGCAGCAAAAAGCAAAACAATTCCGAAAATATAAATAACAGGATGGAATAATTTAATTAGGCTTACACCTAAAACAATAAAAACTATTCTAAAAACAATGGCGCTTAAAATTCCCCATTTAAGTACATGCGGTTGATGTTCTTTTGGAACATCCATAACTTTAAAAATTAGCAGAAAAACAAAAAGGTTATCTATTGAAAGCGAATATTCAATTAGATAACCTGTTATAAATTCTAGACTTTTATGATGCCCGTCTTCTAAAAAAAAATATAATCCAGCACAAAAAATTAGAGCGGTAGAAATCCATATACCGCTCCAAATTAAACTTTTCTTTAAACTTAATACACCTTCTTTATTTCCTGTTACAAATAAATCGATTATTATTATAGCCGCAGCTACAATTATAAAAATAATCCAAAACGCAAATTCGTTTAACAAATTGCATAACCTTTATTATGGTAATAGAACTCCAACCGCAATAACTGTAGTCCACAATCCGTTTTTGTCTCCTTCTGCAGATTGAGTAATATTAAATGAACGTACAATCTTACCAGACATTTTATAAATATTTTCTCTTTCACTCCAGTCGGTATCAGGGTTAAAATCAACACCTAAAGTTGTAGCAAGCATTGTAGCTGCCAAATCTTCAGCATATTCTCCGGCAACTTTTTCAGTTTGTCCAAATGGATGATGTTCTGATAAGTATCCATATTGACTATTATCGGCGGGTAATGCCACGCCAATTGATGAAGCGATTAGCCTGTTCGGTTCGTTAGTTGAATTTCTTGCCATTACAGAAAAAGTAATTTGTCCGGCAGTCAATTCTTTCAGTCCTTCCTCTTTTGTTATTCTTTTACAGTTAGCGGGGAAGATACTGCTAACAGTAACTAGATTGCAAATTTCAATTCCGGCACTTCTTAACGCCAGTTCAAAAGAACTTAAATATTCTTTATGGCGCCCTACCCCTTTTGTAAAAAATATTTTAGATGGAACATACAAATTCTCATCTCCTTTCAAGATATTTTTTTAATTTTTATAAATTTTCTCTTTCCTACTTTGAGGATTGATTCTTTCGATAAATTAATTTTGGTGGCAATGTCTTCTACTTTTTCTCCGTCAACAGTAACGCCACCTTGAGAAACAAGCCTTCTTGCTTCACCTTTAGACGGAGCAAAACTTACTTCTACTATTAAATCTAAAATTCCAATTTCTTTAATTTCATTTTTAATAAAATATTCAGGAATATCATCCGGAATTTCTTTATTGATAAATATTTTATCAAACTCAGCTTCGGCTTCATCGGCAGCCTGCTGGCTGTGATACATTTTTACCAAAGTCTTTGCTAAAGATCTTTTTAAATCTCTTGGATTAACAGATGAATCCTCTAATTTACTTTTGATATCAATTAATTCTTTATTTGAAATATCGGTTGCTAATTCATAGTAATTATAAATTAAGTTATCCGGAATAGATAAAGTTTTTCCAAAGATATCTTGCGGTGTGTCTGAAATTCCAATGTAGTTGTTATAAGATTTACTCATCTTTTCAACTCCATCAGTTCCAACAATTAAAGGCATAGTTAAAATAATTTGCGGTTCCTTTCCATATTCTCTCTGAATATCTCTACCTACTAGTAAATTAAATTTTTGATCAGTTCCGCCAAGTTCAACATCACTTTCAATTGCAACAGAATCCATTGCCTGTGCAAGCGGATAAAGAAATTCATGAACACTAATCGGTTCACCGGCTTTAAATCTTTTTGTAAAATCATCACGTTCAATCATTCTTGCAACAGTATATTTTGAAGCTAATTTAATGACATCTTCAAAATTCATTTTCCCAAGCCATTCTGAGTTATAGACTATTTTTGTCTTCTCTTTACTTAAAATTTTTGAAGCTTGTTCAAAGTAAGATTTGCCGTTTATTCTTGTTTCTTCAAGTGTAAGTGCCGGCCGAGTAGCATTTCTTCCGGAAGGATCGCCTATCATCCCGGTAAAATCACCAATAATTAAAATTGCCTGATGCCCAAGCGATTGAAATTGGGCAAGCTTTCTTAATACAACAGAATGTCCAATGTGCAGGTCAGGACGGCTTGGATCGCATCCAAGCTTTATGTTTAAAGGGATTCCGGTTTGTAATGACTTTTCTAATTTTTTAACTAATTCATCTTCTGGAATGATTTCAAATGCACCTCGCTTAATAAGATCCATCTGTTCATTAATTGGCGCAAATTTGATTTTCGTCATCAATAAATTCTATTAAATTATTTGAGAAAAAATAGAAGCTAAAAATAATAAAATAAAATCAATATTTAATCCTTCTTTCCTGATTTCTTTGAAGATCTTTTTTAGCGATTGCTTCACGCTTGTCATAAACCTTTTTACCTTTAGCTAAAGCCAATTCCACTTTTACTTTACCATTTTTAAAATATAATCTTAAAGGGATAAGTGTTAGTCCTTTTTCTTTTATCTTACCTATTAACTTCCTAATTTCGCTCCTATTTAAAAGCAGCTTGCGTGTTCTGGTTGGTTCATGGTTATTGATATTTCCTTGCTCATAAGGACTAATATGTGCACTTACCAGCCAAACTTCATTTTCTTTAATAGTTGCATAACTGTCAACTAAGTTAGCTTTTCCTTGCCGCAAAGCTTTAACCTCTGTTCCTTGTAAAGCAATCCCGGCTTCATAAGTCTGAAGAATTGTATATTCATGTCTGGCTTTACGGTTAACCGTGATATTTTTTTCGTTTGTTTGTTCTGTCATTTTTTTGAAAATTAGTATTTGAGAACTGAAAAGTATTTATTTTTCCTTACTTCAACAAATTTTTTAATAAACAATGTTTTCAAAGAAAATATCCTAAACAAATAATAGTAAATTTGAATACTACTGCATATTTTAACGGGGTCAAACTTAACCTCATCTATAAATTAAAAGAACGAGGTTCTTAATGTTAGAAATTCAGAAGAAACTTACTAATTCTTTTTATGCTCTTCTTAGTCTGCCTGCAACAGCAATGGGCTTTGCCCTTTCAATCCAAATATCTGCATTAAGCTGGATTTTAAGCACGCAATATAAATTAGATATAGAAAAGATTGGTTTAGTTTGGGCTGCTGGACCCATCGCTGGCATCTTAGGTCAAGTAATTATTGGAATTATTAGCGACAAAGTCTGGCTTTGGAAGGGTAGAAGAAGGCCTTTTATTTTAATCGGCGGATTTCTTGCAGCATTGATGCTTCTTGCATTACCTAATATTGACGTGATTTCTTCCGACTTAGGATTGGGGGGAATACTTGGTGTAGCCATTATTGTGGCATTATCTTTGGACCTCGCTATAAATGTAAGCTTTAATCCTACGCGCTCAGTAATTGCTGATGTTACTCCCGAAGGAGTTGAGAGAACCAAAGGATATACCTGGATGCAGACAATTTCCGGAACGTTTGGTGTGCTTGCTTATGTTATTGGTGCAGTTTGGGATAATTATGTTTTAATTTATACCGGTGTATTTTTGGTTTTGGCCCTTTCAATTGTTCCAACTTTTTTTATTGAAGAACCTGAAGTTCTGCAAAATACAAGTGAAGAATCTACTCAAGAAAAAAGTAAATCTTCATTTAAAGAAATATTGATTTTTATTCAACCTCTTTGGGGATTTTTGTTGTACGGAATTTATGCTATAATTATAAAGGTTTTAGATGTAAGTTTTAATAATTATTATGTTGAGATTTTATGCTTTATAATAACTTTAATATTTATATTCAAAGTTTTATTAAGAAAAACGGAGGGGAAATCGAAATCAGAAATTGGAATAATAGGTTTTAAAAAAGTTTTAGCAGCGCATTCATTTACATGGATAGGTGTTCAGACTATGTTTATTTATATGTATCCGTATGTTCAGCATAAAGTATTTGGATTTATGTCTGATACGAATATTCCGGAAGATGTTTCTGTGCAAATGGGGAAGGTTGTAACAATTAGCTTTTTAATTTTAAATGCGGTTGGAGCTATACTTCCTGCATTTGTATTATTACCGATTTCTAAAAAGATTGGAAAAATTAAAACTCATTTTATTTGTATTGCTTCAATGGCAATTGGTTATGGACTACTGCTTGTATTTGGATTAACTCCAGGTATTATTTATGTGATTATGGCTGTTTTAGGAATAGGCTGGGCTTCGATCATTAGCCTGCCATTTGCAATTATGTCGGAGCAGATTGATAAAAATAAAATGGGTTTATTTATGGGTTTATTTAATTTGTCGGTCGTGCTTCCTCAATTAATAGCAAGTTTTGGGATTGGTAAGGCTATAAACGAAGCTGTTGATAAAAATTTAATTTTTATTATTTGTACTATTACATTAGCCATATCTGCTTTCCTTTGGATGCTAGTTAAGGAAGAAAAAATACATGGAGCCCCTGCTGAACCACAATTAAGCAGTGGGCATTAAAGTTTTATTTATTAATTATTTAGGATTTTTCATTCGGAAAGAGTTATGAGATCAAATTTTTCAAAAAATGCTTTTTCACTTATTCTTATTCTTTTTTTTTATTGGTTGCAGTTCTCCGAAATTAACCAATATAATTAAACCTGTTAAATTAAAACCAGGAGTGAAAGATACATTACTGCTTAGCGATATGTTTTATGCTAAAAATTATAACATAACTCCTATTGAAAATAGCCAGATAGAAGTAGAAGTTATCAAAGGCAATAAACTTATTTTGAAACCTAATGAAGATATTCAGGGGGCCACTTTATTAGAATTTAAATTGGATGGCAACACATATTCAATCCCAATTTTTCTTGAAGACGTTAACAAAACAATTAAATATAAATTTCATTACAAACCTGGAAAGAAAGTTAAACAAGTTTCTGTAGCAGGCAGCTTTAATAATTGGAACCGGAGCAGCAATCTTTTAACTGATGAAGACGGTGATGGAATTTATGTAGCAGTTGTTCCACTACAGCCTGGAAATTACGTTTACAAATTTAATGTAGATGGAAAAGATATTCTTGACCCTTCAAACAACGAAACAGAACCTACAGGTTTTGATGGTTTTAACTCTGTTTTAAAAATCAGACAAAGTAAGGTATCAAAAGATTATTTATATGTTTTAAATGAAAATACAAATAGTGATAATACCATAGTAAATTTTGTTTATGATAAAGGAGATAACAATTTTTTTATGGGGCACAATGATGTAATAGCGTTATTGAATAATCAATTAGTTGCAAGTTCATCAATAAAGGTTAATGGGAATAAAATAGAAGTTACTTTTTCAAAAGATGAACTGTCTGGAAGAAAGCTTCTAAGGCTTCTTGTTGTAAATGGAAAGCATAGAAGTAATATGCAATCTGTCTTTTTCTTTAATGGAAAACCTGATGGTAATGAGAAAGAACATATTACCTGGCATGACGGCTCAATTTATTCAATTATGATTGATAGATTTAATGATGGGGATTCCAGTTTAGATAAACCGGTACAGCATGATTCTCTTTTCAAGCAGGCAAATTATGAAGGCGGTGATCTTCAAGGAATCATCAATAAAATTAATGAAGGCTATTTTAATTCACTTGGTATAAATGTGCTGTGGATTTCCCCTGTATATGATAATCCAAATGATGCTTATAGAGAATCTCAAAAACCTTACAGATGGTATTCAGGTTATCATGGCTATTGGCCAATAAGTGAAAATAAAGTAGAAGAAAAATTTGGAACAATGGCTACTTTGCAAAAGTTGGTTAAGACAGCGCACAAACATGGAATTAAAGTTTTATTAGATATAGTTGCACATCACGTTCATATTGAAAATCCCTTGTATAAAGAACATCATGATTGGTTTGGTACTTTAATGCTTCCTGATGGAAGACGAAATTTAAGATTGTGGGATGAGCAAAGGTTAACAACCTGGTTTGAGCCTTACATGCCTTCATTCGACTATACTAAAACTGATGCGCCAATAAATTATATGACAGATAATTGTGTTTGGTGGTTAAAGCAAACTGGTGCAGATGGTTTTAGGCATGATGCTGTTAAACATGTACCTAATAGATTTTGGAGGGCTTTAACAAAAAAGCTCGAAGAAGAAATAGAAATACCGACCGGGAATAAAGTCTATCAAATTGGTGAGACTTTTGGGGATTATAAATTAATTGGTTCTTATGTAAATAACGGCCAGCTTTCAGCTCAATTTGATTTTAATCTTTCATATTCTGCAATTCCTATCATTTTAGATAAAGAAAAATCTTTTACTGAATTGGATGTCGATTTGCATAAAGCTATTTCGGCATTTGGATATCATCACTTAATGGGGAATATAATGGATAGTCATGATAAAGTTCGTTTCATGGCCTATGCAGATGGAGATGTTCCTAAGCAGGGAGTTGACATGCGTGAAATGGCATGGACAAATCCGCCAAAAGTTGACCATGCTTCAAGCTACAAAAAAGCGGAATTATATTATTCGTTTATTTTTACGATCCCAGGTATCCCGGTAATTTATTACGGATCAGAATTCGGAATGACAGGAGCAGATGATCCCGATAACAGAAGAATGATGAGATTCGGAAATCAGCTTGATGATTTGGAAAAAGGAATGCTGAAAGTAACAAGCTCAATTGTTCACATGCGAAATGAACATTCGGCACTTCGATATGGAGATTTCAAAACTATTTATGTTGATGATAATATTTATGCTTATAAGCGTGCGGATGTGAATGAAAAATTAATTATTGTATTAAATAAAAGTGAAAATAAACAATCAGTTGAATTACCAATTCCATCAGTTTATAATTCTACCAAATTAACTGATGTAATTTCAAATGAGACAATAAATGCAAATAATAGTAGTGCAAAAGTTAATCTTGATGGTTACGGCTGGAGAGTATTTAAGTTAGAATAATAGAATAATTAATAGTTTAATTTAGTCGAGATAAATAAATATAAACCCAGTTTCTCTGAGAAACTGGGTTTATTTAGATACTATACGTAATGAGATTTTATAATTGAACTTCAAAGTAAAATGATTAGACAAGATTATATAATGAGATTGATTGAACAGTTCGTTAAAGCTCTGGCTAAAATACTATTCAACAAAAAAGCCGGAAATTATGGGGACACAATTCAAAATATTGATAAAGCATTCAACGGAATAATCGGTTTGGATAGTAAGTTAATTGATATTTCATCTGCAGAAAATATAATTTCATTATTAAAATTACCTGGTGATAACACTGTCCTAAATGTAAAGTATATTATAGCTGCAAAGTTGATAAAAGAAAAAGCGGATATAAAATCGTTAGACAATTCAGAAAATTTTAATTCACAATTTGAATATCAAAAATCATTATCACTTTTTCTTGAAGGATATTTGAGTAAAAAAGATGAAGATTTCAAGCTCGAAGATTATTATAAAGATGTTGAAGAATTAGCCGAAAAACTTAAAGATAGTTTATCGTTGGATGATAAAACAAAACTTCTTCAATTTTATAAAATGATAGGGGATAAGAATAAACTTAATGATGAATCTTTAAAACTAAATTAATCTTTCTAACAAGATACAAACAAATATTTTAACTTGAATATTATTTAATATTCTGCAAAAATTCTTTACGAATATCAATATTTAAAAACTTACCGTGATAACTTGACGTAACAGTTGAACTATTAATATCATTTACTCCTCTCGATGCCACACACAAATGGTCTGCTTCAATAATAACAGCAACATCTTCTGTTTGAAGAACTTCTTTCAATTCATTTGCAATTTGTATTGTTAATCTCTCTTGAACTTGAGGACGTTTTGCGAAATACTGGGCAATTCTATTAAGTTTTGATAAACCGATTACATGATCTTTTGGAAAGTAAGCAACATGAGCTTTACCGATAATCGGGACAAAATGATGTTCACAGTAAGAATAAATTGTAATGTTTCTTTCTATGAGCATCTCATGAAATTTAAATTTATTTTCAAACAAAGTTGGCTTTGGTTTGTTTTCCGGATTTAGCCCGCTGAAAATTTCTTTTACATACATTTTTGCTACCCGTTTTGGAGTATCTTTTAAACTTTCATCATTTAAATCTAATCCGAGAATGTTCATTATTTCTTTAAAGTTTTTCTCAATCAATTCTATCTTTAACTGATCATCAATTTTAAAAGCATCTTTATGCAGAGGGGTATCAATAGATGACAAAATATGATCATCAATTAAATCTATCGTTATTCGATATTCTTTGTATTTACATTTCCAGGATCTCTCATAAATTTTCCTTTATTGTTTACCTAAACTTTCAATTTAGATTACAAATTATGGCAACTTGATAAACTTAATTATGTCTTAAAGATTCAAGTTCAGTACTTAATCCCTTACTGTCTTGAATTACGGTTGCCTGAATTTCATGCAATATATTTGTATATCCATTAACAGCTCTACCGCCGGCAATTATTGATACCTCAGAATACATCATCTTTCTTAAGATTTCTTAAATCTTTATTTAACTGTACATCATCAATTGGATAAACAATGCTTAATGAAACAACCTTAGCTTTTAAGCTATCTGACACAGCTGCAATCTCTTCAACAGGCAGATTTGGATCCGAGGTATATTACTTTCCATCCAACGGATGATGCTATTACTCCGACTATTAATGCCCCTAACTCATGTTCTTGTCCGCGCGGAGTTGCCGAAATAATTATTGGAGCATATTGAGCGGGGGAATTTTGTTCAATTATATTCATTAGAAAATGTTCTAATTACTGCAGATGCTAAATGTTCATTTGCAATTCTAATTATTCCATCCTGCCAAAGGTCTCCAACTTGGTAAATTAATGGAACAATTAAATTTTCCATTAAATGCGGTTGACTCATTTTTGCATTGAAGCTTTTAATAACAATAGTCTCAAGTGTTTTTCCATCAAAAGATTTTATTGCTTCAATACAATTAACTAAAATTTGATCTGGTTCAAATGAGTCATCCTGAAATGAACTTTGGGGCTTATTTGAATTTATCTTTTTATTCTTAGCAAAGAATTGAGTTCAGAAACACTTAGATTTGCTACACTGCTAATATTATGTCCTACCATCACTGCTTTATTTAAAAGGTTAAGCTTTTCAACCTCAGTTTCTGAATACATTCTTCGATTTGAATCAGTTCGTTCGGGGGATATGGCGTTATAACGTTTTTCCCATGCGCGAATTGTATGTTCATTAATCCCCGTAATAGTAGATACAGCTTTTATTGAATATTTATTTTCCATGATTGAAACTTAAATATATGTCTAAGAATTGTCAAGTATTTATAAAAAAAATATTTATTTCCTATATAATATATTTTATCGAAAAATTTGATAACTAATTTATAAATAATAATATATGGGGATTTAAATTATTAAACAATAAAAATAATTTAAATAAAACCTTGACAAATATTAGACAATTTATTATTATTGCTTAGACATTTTTTAGACACAATATAAACTTAGGAGGCATCATGAACGCATTTAGTAAATTTTTTGGAGTAATACTTTTATTACTTATTGCTCCAATTACATTTTCACAGACTGCAAGATTGCAAGTAATCCATAATTCAGCAGATGTTGCAGCAGATTCAGTGGATATATATTTAAACGGAAGTTTGCTGTTAGATAACTTCAAGTACAGAACAGCCACACCATTTATAGATGCACCAGCTGGAGAAATGTTAAATATAGGAGTAGCTCCGGCAACAAGTACATCAGTATCTGATACATTAAAGAATTTTCAAGTAACCTTAACTGCAGGAGAAAAATATGTAGCAATAGCAGATGGGGTTCTGAATCCATCAAGTTATGCATCAAATCCGGATGGAAGAAGTACAGCTTTTACATTATTTATAAAAGATATGGCAAGAGAATCAGCAGTGGATACATCAAAAGTAGAATTTGCAGTAGTTCACGGCTCAACAGATGCACCTTCGGTAGATGTAATTGCAAGGGGAGTGGCTACGTTAGTAGATAATGCCAGCTATGGAGATATAACAGATTATATAGCAGTACCGGCATCAGATTACACACTTGGATATAACTCCGGCAAATGATAATAATACAATAGTAACCACACTTGACTGCAGACTTAAGCGGATTAAAAGGTGGTGCTGCAGTAGTATTTGCATCTGGATTTTTGGATCCATCAAGTAATCAAAATGGAAGTTCATTTGGAGTATTTGCTGCACTGCCGAATGGAACTGTTGTACAGTTTCAACCAATAGAAACTGCAAGATTACAAGTAATCCATAATTCAGCAGATGTTGCAGCAGATTCAGTGGATATATATTTAAACGGAAGTTTGCTTTTAGATAACTTCAAGTACAGAACAGCCACACCATTTATAGATGCACCAGCTGGAGAAATATTAAATATAGGAGTAGCTCCGGCAACAAGTACATCAGTATCTGATACATTAAAGAATTTTCAAGTAACCTTAACTGCAGGAGAAAAATATGTAGCAATAGCAGATGGGGTTCTGAATCCATCAAGTTATGCATCAAATCCGGATGGAAGAAGTACAGCTTTTACATTATTTATAAAAGATATGGCAAGAGAATCAGCAACCAATACTATCAAAAGTTGATTTTTTTGTACTGCATGGATCAACAGATGCCCCTACAGTCGATATAATTGCACGTGGAGTAGGTACATTAGTAGATAATGCAGCATATGGCGATATTACAGCTTATCTTGCAGTTGACCGCTTCAGCTTATATCTTTAGATATCACTCCAGGAAATGATAATAATACAGTTGTTACTTCAGTTACTGGCAGATTTAAATGGATTAGACGGAGGAAGTGCAGTAGTATTTGCTTCTGGATTTTTAGATCCATCCAGTAATCAAAATGGAAGTTCATTTGGAGTATTTGCTGCACTGCCGAATGGAACTGTTGTACAGTTTCAACCAATAGAAACTGCAAGATTACAAGTAATCCATAATTCAGCAGATGTTGCAGCAGATTCAGTGGATATATACTTAAACGGCAGTTTGCTTTTAGATAACTTCAAGTACAGAACAGCCACACCATTTATAGATGCACCAGCTGGAGAAATGTTAAATATAGGAGTAGCTCCGGCAACAAGTACATCAGTATCTGATACATTAAAGAATTTTCAAGTAACCTTAACTGCAGGAGAAAAATATGTAGCAATAGCAGATGGGGTTCTGAATCCATCAAGTTATGCATCAAATCCTGATGGAAGAAGTACAGCTTTTACATTATTTATAAAAGATATGGCAAGAGAATCAGCAGTGGATACATCAAAAGTAGAATTTGCAGTAGTTCATGGCTCAACAGATGCACCTTCGGTAGATGTAATTGCAAGGGGAGTGGCTACGTTAGTAGATAATGCCAGCTATGGAGATATAACAGATTATATAGCAGTACCGGCATCAGATTACACATTGGATATAACTCCGGCAAACGATAATAATACAATAGTAACCACACTAGACGCAGACTTAAGCGGATTAAAAGGTGGTGCCGCAGTAGTATTTGCATCTGGATTTTTGGATCCTTCAAGTAATCAAAATGGAAGTTCATTTGGAGTATTTGCAGCTTTACCAAATGGAACTGTTGTACAGTTTGGTACATTAACTAGCAATAATGATTCTAAATCAAATTTACCAACTTCTTACAATTTATTACAAAATTATCCGAATCCATTTAATCCTAATACCAGTATTGAATTTGCAATACCTGCAAAGCAGCAGGTTATAATTAAAGTGTTCAATTTACTGGGGCAAGAAATTGCTACACTAGTTAATAAAGAAATGAATTCCGGAAACTATAAAATTAATTTTGATGCCAGCAAACTATCGAGCGGAGTATATTTATATCAGTTGACAGCAGGTAAATATATTCAAACTAAAAAAATGATATTGATGAAATAATTAACTCTTAAAATCCAAAAAAATGAAAAGTGCAATAATTATAGGTGCCGGATTAGGCGGATTAGCAACAGCATTGAGGCTTTCAAGCGAAGGTTACCAAGTTACAATTCTAGAAAAATATTGTTCGGCTGGTGGTAGGCTGAATAGACTCGTACTAGACGGCTTCAAGTTCGATATGGGGCCGTCTTTTATGAGCATGACTTATGAGATGGAAGAATTGTTTAAAAGCATAAATGAAAAAGTTCCATTTGAGTTAGAAAAGCTAGATCCAATTTATCAGGTATTTTTTGAAGGTCAAAAAAATCCAAAGAAAGTTTGGAGTGATTTAGACAAATTAGAAAAAGAATTCGCCAGCATCGAACCAAATCTTAAACAAAAAGCAGAGAAATATTTAAGCAGAGCGGCTGAATTTTTTAATGATACTGAACAAGCTGTTGTTAAAACTAACTTCGACAGTAAAATGGAATACCTATTTAAGTTGAGCCAAGTTCCTTGGAAACACATCCCTTATTTATTTAAAACAATTTGGGGGGAAGTTGAGAAAACTTTTCAGTCTAATGAAGTTAGAATAATTTTTTCGCTCGTAGCATTCTTTCTTGGAGCAACTCCATTTAAAACTCCGGCTATTTATTCACTGCTCAATTATACCGAACTAAAGCATAATGGCTATTGGAGAATAAAAGGAGGCATGTACAGAATTGTTGAAGAAATAATGAATATTCTAGAAAGAAGAGGGGTTCAAATTTATTTTGATACTGAAATTGTTGGTGTTGCAAATGCAAATGGAAAATTAAATGAAGTCGTAGACCAATACGGTAAAATATGGAAGGCAGATATTTTTATTTCTAATTCTGATGCTGCTTCTTTCAGAGGTTCAGTTTTAAAAGAAAAAAATTCAATCAGCAGAATTTAGATAAAATGCATTGGACTTTAGCTCCTTTTACAATTTATCTCGGAGTTAAAGGAAAAATAAAAAATCTTATTCATCACAATTATTTTTTAGGGAATAACTTTAAAGCGTATGCGGATAAGATTTTTACTTCATCAATAAGTCCAAACAAACCATACTATTATGTAAATGTTCCTTCAGTAAGTGAACCGGAAGCTGCACCGGAGGGATGTGAAAGTCTATTTATCCTTTGCCCGGTTCCGGATTTAAGGTTCAAACCAAATTGGGACGATGCACAGGAACTTGCGGATAATATTATTTCAGACCTTTCCGAAAGAATTAATTTCGATATAAAATCAAATTTAAAAACAATGAAAATTATGACTCCTAAAGATTGGGAATCATCATTCAATCTATACAGAGGTTCAGGATTAGGCCTAGCACATGATATCAATTTGGTTGGTGCATTCAGGCCCTCAAATAAAGACGAATATTTTTCAAACTTGTACTATGTAGGTGCATCAACTACACCTGGTACAGGTTTACCTATGGTTATAATTAGTTCAAAATTAGTAACCGAAAGGATTTTAAAAGATGATACAACTATATCATAAAACCAGCGCAGAAATAAGCAAAACTATAACCCATTTGTACAGTACGTCATTTAGTATTGGTATAAAAACTTTTCATAAAGAATTTCGCGAACCAATTTATAACATTTACGGGTTTGTAAGAATTGCAGATGAAATTGTAGATACTTTTGATGGATTTGATAAAGCTTGTCTACTTAAAAAATTTCGTGAAGATACAGAATTTGCAATCAAAAACGGTATTTCAACCAATCCGGTTCTTCATTCTTTCCAACGCACTGTTAAAAAATATAATATTGAAAATGAATTAATCGATAAGTTTTTATTAAGCATGGAAATGGATTTAACTAATTCTTCTTATGCATCAAAAGAATATGATAATTACATATATGGTTCAGCCGAAGTCGTAGGATTAATGTGTCTTAGAGTTTTTGTTAAAAATGATGAAAAGTTATTTGAAGAATTAAAACCATATGCAAAAAAACTTGGTTCGGCATTTCAAAAGGTAAATTTCTTAAGGGACATAAAAAGTGATATAGAAGATAGAGGCAGAATATATTTACCGGATGTTCATGAAGTAATAGAAATAAATCAATTTAACAAATTAAAATTTGAAGAAGATATAAAAAAAGAATTTGATTTTGCATTATCCGGAATTTTGAAACTGCCTAAAGGTGTAAAACTCGGAGTATATCTGGCATACATTTATTATAAAACATTGTTTCAAAAATTGAGCGGAAAAAGTATTGCGGAAATTAAAAGGGAGAGAATTCAGAATTTCAAACTTAGCAAAGGTTGGATTGCTGATTAAATCTTATTTTAAGATTAAATTTTTTAGATTGGGGGTTAAGCTCTTGATAAAAAAAATAAAGTATGTAGTAATAATATTTGCTATTCTTTCAGATTCATTTTTACGCACTAATGAATTAAATTCTTCTCAAATTGATTCATTAAGAAATTTACTGTATGCCGGAATTGAAAGAGAAACTGCTTTAGATTCGTTAAATATTTTTATTACGGATTTAGAAAACAATTATAAAATTAATCATGAACCATTATTAATTGCCTACAAAGGCGTTTACAAATCAGTTGAAGCGAAATATGATTTTTGGCCTTGGGATAAGTTCAGCGCAGTAAATAATGGGCTCGAATTGTTAAACAAAGCTGTTAATCTAGACAGCACAAGTATTGAAATTAGATTTTTACGTTTTGCTGTTCTTCACAACATTCCATCAATTTTGGGTTATTCAAAAGAGGCAAAAGAAGATGCAGAACGTTTATATAGTATAATAATAAATCCAAAAAATTATGGAGATAATTTTTTAATTGAAAAAGTTGCCGATTACTTAATTAAAAGTGAAAGGCTGAATGAAAAACAAAATCAAGTTTTAGGAAAAATTTATAATCTGAGTTTGAATAAGTGAGTACATATTTATTAATTAATTTATTAATCGTGATAGTACCGTTAATAATGTCATTTGAAAGAAAAATTGAGTTTTACAAAAATTATAACAGTTTAATCTTTTCAATTGTCGCAGTAGGTGTACCATTTTTAGTTTGGGATATATATAGCGGAGAGTAGAGGAGATTGGCAATTTAATAATAAATTTATTAGCGGAATGGATATTGCTAATCTTCCTATTGAGGAGATTTTATTCTTCATTACTGTACCGTACTCAATTTTATTTTTATATGAAACATTTAATTTATTATATACCCCCCAAAGGTGACAAATTTTAATAGAAATTATTTATTTATTGCTGCTATTATATATTTGAATGATCTGCAATTATTTTTTATCAAGCAATATTATACTTTCACAGTATTTCTATTTCTTTCTCTTCTCTTAGCAATTGTTGGGATTTCAAAATTAGATTTTATAAAAAACAAAAATCTAATTTATTTTTTCCTCTTTTCTTTTGTCCCGTTTTTTGCTGTAAATTATTTTTTAACTTCACTGCCCGTTGTATTATATAACTCAAATGCAATTTGGGGATTAAGAATAACTACCATTCCGTTAGAAGACTTTTTTTACTCACTTTGTTTAGTAATTGGATATTTGTTTACTTATGAATTCGCAAAAGAAAAAATGGCAAATAAAAAGTGTGCAATAATTGGTTCTGGTCTGGGTGGATTGGCTGCTGCAATTAGACTAGCAGCTAAAGGTATTTCTGTTGATGTGTATGAGAAAAATTCTTACCCGGGAGGTAAAGCATCAGAAATAAAAGAAAGTTGTTTCCGATTTGATTCCGGTCCGTCTGTTTTAACTATGCCTTTTGTGTTGGAAGATTTATTTGAATCTGCAAATGAAAATATTAATGATTATTTAAATCTGAAAAAGTTAAAAATTAATTGTAAATATTTTTATGAAGATGGAACAACTATCAATGCTTATTCAAATCAAAATGATTTTATAAGAGAATTAACTTCTAAAACTTCAGAAAAAAAAGAAAATATTGAAAAGTTATTTTTTCAAACAAAAAACATTTATGAATTAACTGCTCCCATATTTTTATTTAATAAACTTTGGGAACCGAAAGAAATATTTAATCAGAATGCTTTTAAAAGATTTATAAAGCTAAACAAATTTGATTTAACAAGAACAATGCACGAAGCCAACTCAAAATATTTAACGGATGAAAAAGTAATTCAATTATTTGATAGATATGCAACGTACAATGGTTCAAATCCATATTCTGCACCTTCAATATTAAACGTAATAAGTTATGTTGAAAATGGATTAGGAGCTTTCATCCCCCAGAATGGAATTATTTCTATTTCGGAAGCACTTTATAATTTAGCATTAAGACTTGGTGTCAAATTCTATTTTAATAGTGAGGTAGAGAATATTAATATCTCAAATAATAAAGTAACCGGTTTAAAAGTTAAAAATGAAAATCTTAATTATGATTTTATTGTCAGTAATTCGGATGTAAACTTTACGTATAATAAATTATTAAAAATTCCATCTGCTAACTTATTTAACAAAAATAAAAAAAATGAACCTTCTTCCTCTGCAATTGTTTTTTATTGGGGAGTTAAAGGGGTAAATAAAGATTTAGAGATTCACAATATTCTATTCTCTAAAAATTATAAGAAAGAATTTGATGACATATTTGAAAAGAAAGTAATTCCCATAGACCCGACAATTTATATTTATATCTCATCCAAGTTCAAAAAATCTGATGCGCCGGATGGATTTGAAAATTGGTTTGTTATGGTGAACGCGCCTTATAATAATAGTCAAAACTGGGAAACGGAGATAACTACTTTAAAGGGAAAAATATTAAAGCGGATAAAAGATTATTTAGGAATTGATTTAAATGATAAAATAATTTTTGAGAAAACTTTAACCCCAAAAGATATTGAGGATAAAACAAACTCATTTAGAGGAAGTATATATGGCGCTTCTTCAAATTCAAAATTTTCAGCTTTCTTCAGACAACAAAATAAATCTAAAAGATTTGATGGATTGTATTTTGTCGGCGGCAGTGTCCATCCTGGAGGAGGAATTCCATTAGTGATTTTGTCGGCTAAAATTGCAAGCCAATTAATTGATAAATACGAATTGAATTAGACTATCCTAAAATGATAAAAGCAAACGAAAAATATTGGGCAAGATTAGTTTTTAACGCATATCTTGAAAAATTATTAAAGAAAAATTTCTCGCACTTTTACGCAGTTAACGAAATTAAATTTCCCCCAAATGGCAGCCAAATATTAGTTACTCCTAATCATTTCAGCTGGTGGGATGGTTTTTTTATCGATTATATTTTGCGAAAAGAAACTAATTATAAAATTAAACTGATGATGCTTGAAGAACAGCTAAAACAATATTGGTTTTTCCGATATGTCGGTGCGTTTTCAATTAATATTGAAAATAAAATATCAATAAAAAACTCAATGAATTATGCTGCGAAGTTGATGGATAAAAAAGAAAATTGTTTAGTTGTTTATCCACAGGGAAAAATCGAACCCTACCAAAAACGTCCTTTAGATATAAAAGAAGGAATAAAATTAATATTGAAAAATAAATTAGATACTAAAATTGTTCCAATTGGATTTAAAATTGACTATGCCAATGAACAAAAACCATTTGTAGCTGTAAGGATTGGACAAACATTTAATGCTGAAGATTTGCTTTTAAATTATGATAATTATAGGCAAGCATTTACGGATAATTTGGAATGCTTAAATAACGCCACAATGATAAACAATTTTTATAAGGATTATTTTCAAAATGATTCTTAACTTTTTCAACATAATTTTTATTCTGATATTATTTGCACATTTGTTTGTGCTCTCGATATGCGTTTATAATTATTTCACTGCTCCAAGATTAAGCAGCAATAATTTAATTGGAAATGATGAACTTCCTTTAAGTATTTTGATTCCAGCACGAAATGAGGAGCGTAATATTAAAAATTGTTTAGACACTGTTTTTAATAGTAATTATAGAAATTATGAGGTTATTGTATTAGATGATGTTTCAAAAGATAAAACACTTGAAATATTAAGAAGGTTATCAATCAGATTAATAATAAATTAAATATTGTACAAGGGAAACCACTTCCCGATGGCTGGCTAGGTAAAAATTGGGCTTGCCATCAATTATCTGAAAAAAGTAAAAATGAAATAATGATTTTTTTAGATGCTGATGTCAGACTTGAACCAGATGCATTAAAAATCGCAAATGAAAGATTTATAAACAAAAATATTGATTTTCTTTCGGTCTTTCCTTCGCAGCAAATAAAATCAATAGGCGAATGGTTAATTGTTCCTTTAATGGATTGGATACTTTATTCATTTTTACCTTTAAAAGAAAGTATATACTTCAGAACACAAATCATTATCTGCAGCAAATGGACAATTTATGATGTTCAATAAAGATTGTTATCTAAAATTCGGTGGCCATAAAAGAGTTAAGAACAAAATTGTTGAGGATATGGAAATTGTAAGAGAATTAAAGAACCTGGGATATAGAACAGCAACGCTTGCAGGAAACAATTTCATAAAATGCAGAATGTATAACGGATTTAAAGAAGCAGTAAAAGGATTTACAAAAAATTTTTATCCGGGTTTTAACATTGGCTCTTTTGGATTTATTGTTTTGCTGTTGTTTTTTGCTGTTATGTTTTTACTTCCGTTTGTAATGGTATTATTTCAAATAAAATATTTAATAATTATTGTTTTAATGTTGCTTGAGAGAATATTTACTTCTGTAATTGCAAAGCAAAACGTTTTTTTGAATATTTTATTCTTGTTTCCTCAATTAATTATGCTTCAAATACTTGGTTACAAATCTTTAATTGCAAACAAATTTAAAAAAGTAACTTGGAAAAACAGAACAATAAATTAATAACTGTATTTAAAGTAATTATCTATATTTATTTTTTTGCAGGAATTATTTGGCACCTTTTGCCGCAAACAAGAACTATGGTAATAAATATTACCCCTTATGGGTTAACTTTTTTTTCAATTATGATTTTATTTCTAAATAAGGATAAAAATGATTTCAAGACTTTTCTCTGGATTGCATCAATTTTCATAGCAACAATTATTATTGAAATTATTGGAGTTAATTCCGCATTGATATTTGGTAATTATTCTTATTCAAATGTATTGGGATTAAAACTCTTAGGAGTGCCAATAGTTATTGGATTAAACTGGACGATAGTAATAATTGGGCTATTTTCATTAACTGAAGATTTACAATTAACAAATATACTTATCGTTTGTTTAATAATTGGAAGTTTAGCTGTTTTATTTGATATAGTATTAGAGCCTGTTGCAGTAAAATTAGACTATTGGCAATGGGAGTCTAATATTATTCCGATTAAAAATTATTTAAGCTGGTTTGGAATTGCATTTCTATTTGGATTTGTCGGATTCAAATTGAAACTAAGATTTCGTAGTGATATTATAAAACATTACATAATCGCACAGTTCATTTTTCTAAGCATGTTAAATTTATTTCTTTAAGTTTTTGTGACAAACAATATGATGGTTAAAATAAATTTTATTAATCTTTAAAAAATAATTCTATGATTTTACTTAATATATTTACATTAATTGCCAGCTTTGTATTTATGGAATTTGTTGCCTGGTCAACTCATAAATATGTGATGCATGGCTTTTTGTGGTCTCTACATAAAGACCATCACATTAAAAATAATGACAGTTTTTTTGAGATGAATGATGTGTTTGCTTTAATATTTGCTCTGCCAGGAATAGTACTTTTATTTATTGGGATTAGTGCCGGATTAGATAAAATATTTTTCTGGATTGGATTAGGAGTTTCTCTTTATGGATTAGCATATTTTTCAGCACACGATATTTTTATTCATCAAAGATTAAAGCTATTTAGAAATTCAAATAAAAAATATTTTCGTGCAATGAGAAGGGCGCATAAAATTCATCATAAACATCTTGAAAAAGAAGATGGTGAGTGTTTTGGATTTTTATGGGTTCCTAAAAAATATTTTGATGAAGTCTAATTCTACGAAATAATAAAATTTATTTAAGTATGTATATTTTCAATCAGACTCAAAAGATAAAGGCTAATTTGAATGATGTTTTTGAATTTTTTCAAAAGCCTGAAAACCTTGCAAAAGTTACTCCTGCATGGATAAGATTTTCAATCAAATCAAATCCTCCTTTAGTTATGAAAGAAGGAGCAGAGTTTGAATACACAATTAGACTTTATGGAATTCCTGTTAATTGGAAAACAAGAATTGCAAAATATTCGCCACCAAATATATTTATTGACGAACAATTAAAAGGACCATATAAAATTTGGATTCATACGCATAAGTTTCAACAAGTAGATGGACATGTTATTATGGAAGACAGTGTAGATTATGATTTATACGGGGGAATATTTAAAAGTATTGCTCATATATTGTTTGTAAAGAATTCAGTTAAAAAAATATTTAAATACCGGAAGGAAGTTATAGAAAAGGAGTTAAAATCATTTTTATCAACTTATTAAAAATATATTAGCATTCAATAATAATTGGGGAATTATCTAACACTCAGATTTAATTTGACACTTCAAATATTTTACTTTTAATTTGGCAAACTTTATTATTAAATATTCTCTTTAAAATAGATGGTTAAATTTCTTTTTTCTATTTTGCTTTTAACGCAATTTATTTTTCCACAAAGCTCCAATTTTGATTTTTCCGGTATAACTCAGTTTTGGAATATTGTCAGAATACTGAAATCAAACCAGCAGCCAAGCTCATCAGATTGGGATAATTTATTTAACACTCCTGGTTACAAAGTTTTAACAAGCGGCGAGTTTTCAAGACAGTTTTTTGAAAATGAATTTACTCTTGTATTTATGCCGTCAAAAAAAGATGAGCTTCAAAAAGCTCTTGCTTCGGGTAGAGATTTAGCGCATTTAAATCACTTCATTAAAGTGAGAGATAATAAACAGTTAATGGACGAACAATTAAGAAAGCTTCAGAGCCATAATTATTCTGCTGATGCTGTGAAGCGGACTTTAGAATTTTTACCACAATCATCTGTTTCACAATATCCTCCGGTTTCATTTGTAATTTTTGAAAACAATGGGCGCGGTTCATCGCCAATTGTAGTTGATTTAGCAGCTTCAATCAATTGGGATTTTATGAGTTTCCTTTCGCATGAATTTCATCATTGGTATAGAAACAGGGAACTTCAATATGCAGTTAGTAAAGTCAGTTGGCAAGATGCTTATTTAGTTGATGCATTTTCAAAAATTGAAGCTGAAGGCATTGCAGATATGGTAGATAAAAGAGATTGGTTCACAAAACCGAGTAATGCAGTTTCAGATTATGCACGTCAATATATTTATGATGTAAGCAAAACTCCTGCTGTAATTAACCAGATGGATAAGTTATTAAGCCAATTAAATACAAATCCCAATTCTGCACGACAAATTGGGATGCAGATTTCTCAAACTCTTCCCGAAAAAGGTCATTCAACAGGTTATTTTATGGCAAGTTTAATTTTGCAAAATATAGGGAAGGACGAGCTTGTAAAATGTGTAGGGAATCCTTTTAAATTTATTAAACTTTATAATCAAGCTGCGAAGCAAAGTTCAGGGCAGTATCCAGCCTTTTCAGATTCTGCAATTAAGGTTATTGATTTGTTGATATCAAAATATGCCTTATAATAAAATTTAGTTTTGTTTTTTATAAAAGGAGAATTTGAATTGTTACGATTGAATTTTCATTAACACTTATAATTGTTCTTTTCTTGGCGCAAGAAAAGAACCAAAAGAACATGCACTGAAAAAGAAATTCTGAAATTATACTTTATCTAAGTAGTTCTATCTTAAAATATAAAGAAAAATAACTCAGTCACTCCGCTCCTTCGAACAAATTTTTCTTTTTGTGTTAACTTTCCTTATATGAAATAACCTTCAGTATAATTTCTAAACGAATTTCTTTTTATGTGCGGATATTCAGTTATGACATTATAATTTAAAACCTATCGAAGTGCTTATCTTTGTAAGATAAAGTTTATTTATACATTCTCAGTTTTCATCCTTAACAAACATTACTAGCGCAGCCGCAGCAAACATTGATAATCCTCCAAGCAGTAAAGCATAAATAGCTTCTCCGCCAAAAAGACTTTTCACAAAAAAACCTAAAATAGCTGCAGCAGTTATTTGCGGAATTACAATGAAGAAATTAAATATCCCCATATAAACCCCCATTTTATTTGCAGGAAGTGAGCCTGTTAATATTGCATAAGGCATTGCTAGTATTGACGCCCAGGCTAAACCAATTCCAAGTTCAGAAATTAATAGCATATCCGGATTTTTTATAATATAAAATGAAGCTAAACCAATTCCACCGCATATTAAGCTTATTGAATGAACAGTTTTTCTACTTGTCTTTTTTGCAATCCAAATTAAAAGGAAAGCCATCACTGCTGCAAAACCATTATAAACAGACATTAAAACTCCCACCCAATCTGCACCTTCATTGTATAATGCAGATTTGGTATCAACTGCACCGTAAATATGATGTGTAACTGCCGGAGTCGTGTAAATCCACATTGCAAATAAAGCGAACCATGAAAAGAATTGTACATAAGACAGTTGTACCATTGCTTTCGGCATTTTAAATAAATCATTCATAACAATAACCAAACCCATATGAGTTTTGTTTTGTTTTGTTAATGCCGATACAACAACTTGCAGCAAACCAAATGCAATAATTCCAATAAAGAAAACTGCCAATCCATAATCCATATAAATGAATAAATCAAAAATTAAAAAGAGTGCTACTCCGGCAATAATCCAGTAAATTCCATTTTTTAAAAATTTAGTGTGAGGAATAAAATCTTCATCTAAACGAATTGAAGCAGAATTACTTTCAGAATCTTCTGAAAAATTTTTTAATTCTTCCGGGGAATATTCTTTTGTCTTAAGTATAGTCCATAAAACAGCAAGGAAGAAAATTGTTCCGCCGATGTAAAAAGAAAATTTGACTGAATGAGGAATCATTCCTTCAGGTGCTGTGTTGCTGATGTTAAACCAGTTTGTCATTATATAAGGAAGTGCTGAAGCAATTACTGCTCCGGTTCCAATGAAAAAGCTTTGCATCGAAAATCCAATTGTCCGCTGTTCGGAAGGCAGCATATCGCCGACAAAAGCTCTGAATGGTTCCATTGAAATATTTATTGATGCATCCATAATCCAAAGCATTCCTGCAGCAACCCAAAGTACAGGTGAGTTAGGCATTATAAACAAAGCAAGTGAAGCGAGAATAGCGCCGGATAAAAAGTATGGACGCCTTCTACCAAGCTTTCCCCAGGTTTTATCACTCATGTGTCCAATAATAGGTTGGATAATTAAACCAGTAACCGGAGCTGCAATCCACAGAATTGGAATATCGTCAATCTTAGCACCGAGAGTTTCAAAAATTCTACTTACGTTTGCATTTTGAAGAGCGAAACCGAATTGAATACCAAGAAATCCGAAACTCATATTCCAGATTTGCCAGAAGGAAAGTTTTGGCTTTTTCATACTAAAGATGCCCTATTAATAAATTTTCAATGCTTTGAAAATAAAGTATTTCTGATTAAAAAGTGTAAAGAGATTTTACTATTTTTCTAATGTTAAATATATTTGCTTTAAATAAGGGGTTATTATGAAAACAAAAATATTTTTAATTACTCTTCTCATAAATTTATTCTTTTTTATAAATATATCGGCAGGTCAATCTGATAAGTTTGATAGTTTAGATGGCCACCGTGGTTATTGGTTAGGCCTTGGAATAGGAGGGAATTATTTCGGGGTAACACAAAGTGGCAATGTAACTTACGCTTTAAATGAAAATATTTTTATGATTAGATACACAAAAAGTAACGAGTTCCAATTTAATGTAGATGGAGTTTATGACAAACCTGAAAAGAATATGAAGGAATTAGCTTTCATGTATGGCAAATATTTAAAATCAAATAACACTATTTTATCTTTGGCTGCTGGTTTAAGTTACCTGAAAGGAACAAACAGAGGGGCAAACATTCAATATCATGAATTTGAAACAGAAAATATTTCAACATTTGGGATTCCAATCCAACTTGATTTTATGTTAGGGTTTACCAACAATGTCGGAATCGGTATTCAATTATACGGCAATATAAATAAAGACAAATCCTTCACAGGAGTAGTATTCAAAATAAATATTGGATTATTTTAAAAGTGTCAGACAAATAGTTCTGTTTTAAAATTCGTAACAAACTTAAATATTTTTTCAATTCACCTTAAGATTTTATTTCCCAATTAATTCACATTCATTAACTTTCCATCATGAATCTTGACAATATTTTAAGCGAAATAATAAACAAAAATTACTCTGCTTTTTTTTATACGCCATCTTATTACAAAGGAAGCAATTCATTTCTTTTTACAAATCCTTCTGAAATTATTTCAATAGGAAAGAATGATAACCTGCAAAAGTTATTAGATAAAATTGATAAAAATATTGCCAAAGGATTATGGTGTTATGCATTAATAAATTATGAAGCCGGCTATTTATTTGAAGAAAAATTAAAAAAATATTTGACCGGAAATAATGAGGTCTTAATTCAATTTATATTTTTTGATGAAAAGAATGTTGAAATTATTCCTTCAAAAGAAATTTCAATTTCCCATGATTTAGGAAAATATAAAATCACAAACTTTAAGCTTAATACTTCTAAACAAAAATTCATTAGTAATATAAATAAAATTAAAAAGTTTATTGAAGAAGGGGACACTTATCAGGTTAATTACACAGTTAAAGGGCAATTCAATTATACGGGAGATGTTGGGAATTTATTTCAGACTTTAATTTATAATCAATCAGCAAGTTACTCTGCATTTATAAATAATGAAAACAATTTTATCCTTTCTCATTCACCAGAATTATTTTTTGAAGTGAATAAAGATAAAATCACTACAAAACCAATGAAAGGTACAATAAGAAGGGGATATGATTTATCTACGGACAAACTCAATAAATTCAATCTTGAAAATGATGAAAAGAATAAAGCGGAAAATTTGATGATAGTGGATTTGCTTAGGAATGATCTTGGTAAAATTAGTAATTATGGTTCTGTTAAAGTTAAAAAGTTATTTGAAATAGAAAAATATGAATCATTATATCAAATGGTTTCAACTGTAAAAGCGGAATTAAAAAAAAATATATCACTGACTGATATTATTAAAAATATTTTTCCATGCGGTTCAATTACCGGTGCGCCAAAAATAAGAACTATGAAAATAATAAATCAACTTGAACAAAGACCACGTGGTATATATACTGGAGCAATAGGAATTACTATCAATAATTTCTCAGTCTTTAATGTTCCAATAAGGACTTTGTCAATTCATAAAAAAACTTTGGAAGGGGAAATTGGGCTTGGCAGCGGCATTGTTTGGGACAGTCATCCTGAAAAAGAGTATGAAGAAACTTTACTAAAAAGTAATTTTATCCGAAAACCAAATTTGTATTTTGAACTTTTTGAAACAATGCTTGTCAAGAATAGAGAAGTATTATTTCTCGATAAACATATTGAAAGATTAAAAAGTTCTGCAGACTATTTTTTATTTAAGTATGAAGAAAAGAGTATTTCTAAAGAGATTAAAAAGCAATTGTTATTATTAAAACCTTACAAAAGCTATCGATATAAATTGTTAATAAATAAATGGGGTAAAATAACTTCTGAAATTACAGAATATGCTGAGGATACTTCTGAAAAGAAAATTATTATTTCTGCAAAATCAGTTAACTCTCAAAATCCTTTTCAATATTTCAAAACAACAAATAGAAAGTTATATGACAACGAATTGAAACAATATCATTCAAAAGGATTTTTTGATGTCATATTTTTTAATGAGAGGAATCAGCTTACTGAAGGAGGGCGGACAAATATTTTCATTAAAAAAGATGAAACGTGGTACACTCCATCCTTATCTTCCGGAATATTGCCTGGCATTTACCGGAATTATTTATTGCAAACAGATAGAAATATAAAAGAAGATTTCCTTTCAAAGGATGATTTAATTTCTGCAGACGAAATAATTTTAACAAATTCACTCAGAGAAAAGATTAAAATATCAAGACTATATTTTAATGGAAATGAATTCAAAGAATTCATGTGAACCACATTGAGGAATTTTCCTTAATTTTTAATATCTTCGTAAGAAATAATAATTTCAATTATACTTTTGTTCCCATTCAATGCCGGAAAATCCAAATTCAACTTCGAATAGAAAAAAAGAGCATATTGAACTTTCTTTGACTGATAAAGTCACTTTCAAAGAAAAGACAAATGGCTTTGAATACTATGATTTTAAGCATTATGCTATAACGGAAGTTGAAATTTCAAAAATAAAATTCTCCCAAAAGTTTTTAAAGAAAAAGATAAACTATCCTTTCTTAATTTCCTGTATGACTGGCGGGACAGGAGAAGCTGAAAATATTAATGCGCAGCTTGCTGTTGCAGCAAATCAACTAAGTATTCCATTAGGAGTTGGAAGTCAAAGACAGGCACTTGAAAACAATGTTTATCATCATTCATATAAAGTAATAAGACAAAATGCTCCTAAAATTCCAATACTCGGAAACATTGGTGCGGCGCAAATAGCTTTGATGAAAAATTTCAAGCAAATAAACTTTTTAGTCGATTTGATTGAAGCTGATGCAATGGTTGTACACATAAATCCCGCTCAAGAACTTTTGCAGCCTGGGGGTGAACCAAACTTTAAAGGGCTATTAAAAAACATTGAAAAATTGGTGAGGGTTTTAAAGGTTCCTGTGATTGCAAAAGAAGTTGGTTCGGGAATTTCTAAAGAAGCTGCGGCGAAATTATTAAATGCCGGAGTAAAAGGAATTGACGTTGCAGGTGCAGGAGGAACAAGCTGGACAGCTATTGAAATATTGAGAGCAAAATATAAAGATGTTCCAATCGAATTTTGGGATTGGGGTTTGCCAACTTCGTATTGTATAAAAGAGATTGCTAAGTTGAAAAAGAAATATAATTTTATGTTAATTGGTTCCGGAGGAATAAACAGTTCTATTGAAGCTGCAAAAGCTTTTGCGCTGGGTTCCGATTTAGTTGGTTCTGCAAGAATTATTCTTCAAGAGTTAAATAAAACCGGGACAGAAGGAGTAATAAAATTAATTGAAAGCTGGTTTGATACTATTAAAAAAATAATGTTTCTTACAGGTTCAAATAATTTAAAAGAGTTTAAGCAAAATAAATTAATTTCAAAGAAAGACCTTTATTGATATCTAAAAATCAAAATAAGTTCTTTACTCTTTATGAAAGAGAAAGAAAAAAAATTGAAATTAAATTAAAAGCTGCTCTTCATGGAAGAGAGCCAAGGTCTCTTTATACTCCTGCTGAATATATTATTAAAAGCGGCGGAAAGCGGCTGCGGCCCTTATTGGTTCTGTTATCAACTAAAGCAGTAGGAGCAAAGTTTTCTCGAGCCTACAATGCAGCAGTAGCGGTTGAACTTCTTCATAATTTCACTCTGGTTCATGATGACATTATGGATAACGCTGATAAAAGAAGAAACTTACCAACACTTCATAATAAATATGATTTGAGTACTGCTATACTTTCCGGTGACAGTTTACTTTCAATTGCTTATGAAAGTTTGCTGAAAGATATACCAGTTGGAATTAAAGCTAATAGTACAAATTCAAAAAAAATTATAAATTCCTTTAACAAAGGATTGATTGAAGTTTGTGAAGGCCAAAGCCTTGATAAGGAATTTGAATTAAAGACAAATGTCACGATCAATGATTATCTTTTAATGATTCAAAAGAAAACCGCTGCAATGATGGAAATGTGCTGCAATATAGGTGCTTTACTTGGAGGTGGTTCAATAAAAGAAACAAAAGCATTGTCAAACTTTGGTAAAAACATTGGTATAGCTTTTCAAATCCAGGATGATTTGTTAGATATTGTGGGAAATGAAAATGAATTTGGTAAATTTGTAGGCGGCGACTTGGTCGAAGGTAAAAAAACTTATTTATTTTTAACTGCCTTAAATAAAGCAAAAGGAAATGATAAAAAAGATTTATTAAATGTAATTAAAAACAAAGGAATCAAAAAAAATCAAATAAAAAAATATAAATCCATTTACGAAAAATTAAATGTGATAGAAGAATCTAAAGCTGAGATAAATAAATATACTGAAAAAGCTTTAAGTTCAATTAAAAATGTACAGAGTAAAAAAGACAGAGAGTTATTCTACTCGCTTGCAGATTCACTCATAAAAAGAATTAGATGATGATAGAACGAAAAGTTATAATAAAAAATAAAGCTGGTATGCACACCAGGCCGGCAGCAACAATAGTTAAAATGGCTTCAAAATATAAATGTGAATTTTTCATTTCAAAAGACGGTTTAAATATTAATGCCAAAAGTATTATCGGTGTTATGACATTGGCCGCGGAGATGGGTTCGGAAGTCACTTTAACTTTTGATGGCCCGGATGAACAAGAAGCTGCAAATGAAATAACCGATTACTTTAACAGAGGCTTTGACGAAATGTGAAAACTTTTAAGCAAATATTTCAGGAAGCTCAAAATAAAATTGCCGGTATAGCCGCTGCTCCGGGAATCATCATTGCCCCGGTTTATCTTTTTTCTAAAGAGATAGTGAAAGTTAATAACGGCGATATAGAAGATATTGAACAAGGACTTGCAAATCTTGATGAAGCACTTGCTAAATCTAAAAAAGAGCTGAATAAAATCTTTTCAATTGCAAAAGAAAAAATGGAAGAAGAACGTGCTGCTATTTTTGAAGCACACATGATGATACTTGATGACCCGGTTTTAATTGATAAGATTAAAGAGAGAATTAAAAAAGAAAAAAAATTGCCCGAATTTATAGTTGAAGATGAGATAAATAAATATCAGCAGTTGATGATTGGTTCAAAAGAACATTATATGAAAGAGCGGGCACATGATATTGAAGACATTAAAAATAGAATTATAAGAAATCTCCAAAAGAAAAGATGGGTTTCAAAAATTCCTCACAATGCAATTGTGGTAAGTGATAGCCTTACCCCTGCAGATACGATTTTACTTTCACGCTGTGAAGTTCGCGGGTTTGTTACAGACCATGGTGGGATAACTTCTCATGCCGCTATTATTTCAAGGTCGTTAAATATTCCTGCTGTAGTTGGTACACATAATGCTTCCGAAATTATTGAACCCAGCGATGAAATAATTGTAGACGGCTTTCATGGTTATGTGATTATTAATCCGAATGAAGAACAAAAAGCATTCTTTAAAGAGAAGTATGAACATTTAGTTAAGCTTCAAAAAGGATTGGAAGAATTAAAGGATTTACCTGCTGTAACTAAGGACGGTAAAGAAATTCAATTAAGTGCAAATGTTGATGTGACAGGTGAAATAGATATTGTGATGACCAGCGGTGCAAAAGGAATTGGATTATATAGAACAGAACAAATTTTAGAAGAATTGAATGAATTTCCTACCGAAGATGAACAGACAAGAATCTATTCAAATCTTTCTTCAAGAGTTTATCCTGAAACACTTACAATCAGAGCTTTTGACATTGGAGGAGATAAGTTTAGGCTTTTTGATTATGATGAACCAAACCCTTTTTTAGGGCTTCGCGGAATTAGGCTGCTTCTAGAAAATGTAACACTATTTAGAACTCAAATTAGAGCCGTACTAAGAGCAAGTAATCACAGAAATATTCAACTGATGCTGCCTATGGTTAGCACTATAAGTGAAGTTAGAGAAGCGAAAAGAATAATTGAATTATGTAAGCTGGAATTGGTAGAAGAAAAAATTCCGTTTGACAAGAATATGAAAATCGGGATTATGGTAGAAGTTCCTTCTACTGCAGTGATGGCAGAGATTTTTGCTGCTGAAGTAGATTTCTTGAGCATAGGCACAAATGACCTTATTCAATATTTAATGGCAGTCGATAGGGGCAATGATTTGGTTTCTAATTTGTATCAGGAATTTAGTCCGGCAGTTTTAAAGACAATTAGCTATATTGTTAGAGAATCAAAAAAACAGAATAAAATTGTTAGCATATGTGGCGAAATGGCTGCTGACACTCTTGCCATTCCATTGCTTGTCGGACTGGAGTTAGATTCACTTAGTATGTCTCCTGCAACAATAGCATATGCGAAAAGAATTATTAGAAGCATAACATTTGAAAGTGCAAAGCAGCTTGCAGAGAAATGTTTGGCAAGTACTTTAGAAAGTGAAATTATACAAGAGATAGAAAAGTTTTTCAAAGATAATTCAATAACCAGAACCAGAAATATAATATAGAGAACAAATGAAAATTTCAGAATATGTAGAAAAATATGATCTGCAAAATCAATTTGACGTTTTAATGAATTCATATACTCTGATTGAATCTGCATGGAATAATAAAATTAATGTCAATTCACTAAAGACCAAAAAATTTAATTCAATTGTTGTAACCGGGCTTGGCGGTTCAGCAATAAGTGCAGACTTAATGCAGAATTTTTTAGGAAATGAGATCAAAGTACCTTTTATAGTTAATAGAAATTATTTCCTTCCATCATTTGTAAATGAAAATACTCTGTTAATTGTCTCATCTTATTCAGGAAATACTGAAGAAACTATTGCAGTTTTTAATGAAGCATTAAATTCCAAATGTTCAATTGTTTGTATCAGCACCGGGGGTGAAGTTGAAAAAATTGCTTCTGGAAAAAATATTGCTTTAATAAAGGTTATACCTGGCTATCAGCCAAGATATGCACTTGGGCTCGGCTTTTTTTCTTTGCTTAAAATTTTGCAGGAGTTAGATTTAATTAAAAATCATGATTCTGTAGTTAAAAAGATAATATCGTTGTGGAAAGAGAAGGGAATTGAATATTCAAAAGAGGATAATGCTGCTTATGAATATGCTAAACAATTAGTTGGATTTATTCCTATAATCTATTCAGCGGCGGATTCAACATCAGCAGTTGGTTATAGACTTAAATGTCAATTTAATGAAAACAGTAAGCTTCATGCATTCAGCAACTTCATCCCGGAAATGAATCACAATGAAATAATAGGATGGGAGTCATTTAATGAAAAGCAGTTTCAGGCTAAAGTTATAAATATTGTGGATAGTACTTATCACACTCAGACTAAAAAAAGGTTTGAAATCACTTCTGAATTAGCTTCAAAAAATGGTGTGGAAATAATAAATCTGGAAAGCAAAGAAGAAAATTTCAAGGTTAGACTGATGGATTTAATCTATCTTGGAGATTGGATAACATATTATACAGCTGTATTGAGGGGATTTGATCCTACTGAAATTGAAAATATAAATATACTGAAAGAAAGATTAGCCAAATAAATTAGGCTCATTTGTAAACATAAGTTACGTTTGTTATATAAAGATTAAATTCTTGATTTGTACAATAATTGACTTGAAGTAATAAATAGTTGTTCAAACCCCAATATTTAAATAAAATTTATCTTCTACTTAGCTTTCATTATACCTAAGCTTTTAAATTCAAAGTCGAAAAAAAGAAATTATAAATATCTTGACTGATTAATATAGTTCAATTATTTTCTTTCGTGGGATTAATCAACTTCTTCATAAAAAACGGAATTCAAGTTTGAAAAGTTTTTTTACCTTTTTTCTGCTGATATTTTTTTGCTTTACAGAATTATCATTCAGCCAGTTGTATTTTTTCGGCAGGAACAAAGTTCAGTACGCTGATTTTGATTGGAAAGTTTTAAAGACTAAACACTTTGATATTTATTATTACAATGAAACAGAAGAAGTTGCAGAGATTGGCGGAACTTATGCAGAAAATGCTTTTGATGAATTAACCGAAAGATTAAATTATACTGTCACCGGAAGAATCCCGCTTATATTTTATAACACCCAATTACATTTTCAACAAACAAATACTACACCCGGGTTTATTCCTGACGGAGTAGGAGGATTTTTTGAATTTTTGAAAGGAAGAGTTGTTATTCCATCCAACGGCTCCCTTCATGATTTCAGGCATGTTATCCGGCATGAATTAGTTCATGTTTTTACTACAGGTAAAATTTATCATGTATTAAAAGATCACAGAATCAGTCAGGATTATGGTCCGCCTTTATGGTTTACGGAAGGAATAGCTGAATATATGTCTACAAAACCGGATGACCAGGCAGAGATGGTGATGCGTGATGCTGTTATTAATGGATACTTTGTTAATCTTGAAAACATGAGTCAAATTTATGGTACATTTTTAATGTACAAAGAAGGACAAAATTTTCTTGAATTCGTTGAGAAAAGATATGGTAAAGAAAAAATTCCGTTAATGATTGACAATTTATGGATGTACAGCAGTTTTACAAAAGTTATTGAATATACATTAGGCAAGCCTATTGAAGAAATTGATGATGAGTGGACTTTTTACTTAAAACAAAAATTTTACCCTTTGCTGAGCAGCAGCACCCCAATTAAAAATGATGCAAAACAAATAACTCATTTTGGATTTAATTTTTCCCCGGCTTATTATAAAATTGAACGATGAAGAATATCTATATTTTGCTGCAAACCGTGATGGTTATTCGTCTCTCTATAGAGTCAAACTAAATAAAGAAGGTGATTATAAAGATTCTAGCCCTGAGCTTATTTTAAGAGGTGAAAAAACAGAAGAGTTTGAATCATTTCATTTATTTGGTGCTTCAATTGATATTAATAAAGACGGCATTTTAGCTTTCGTAACGCGTTCGGGGAAGACCGATGCAATTCATTTCTTCTCAGTTAAATCGGATGAAATAGTGAAGGATTTTCAGAAAGATTATTTAATCAGTATATCTTCTCCTAAATATTCATCAGATGGAAAGAAAGTAGTTTTTTCTGCTGTGGATCAAAAAGGTTTTAAAGATTTATTTATTCTAAATATTTACACCGATAAGTTGACAAGACTAACAAATGATTATTATAATGATCAGGACCCATCATTTGGAATATCTGATAATCAAATCCTTTTTTCATCGGATCGCACTGCAGGGAAAATAAACCATACTCAGAATATATTTTCTTATGATCTGAACACTCATGAAATAAATTATATTACTTATCAAGACTGTAATAGTCATACTCCCATAGTTTCACCTGACAAAAAATTTCTTTATTACACATCTGATTATGACAGGGTTAGAAATGTTTGGAGAATAAAATTACACAACGGATTATTCGGAAGAACAGCCGAAAAAGTTACAAGTTACTTAACAAGTGTTTATAATCCTTCGTTCAGTAATGATTCAACCTTGAACTTTGCAGGCTTTGAGAATTTTGCTTTTAATCTTTATCAGTATGATTTAAATAAAATACTTCCCGATTCAAATTTTACAGTCACAATGAATTTCGATTCTGCTTACGGGGAATGGAAAATAAATACATATTTTGCTGAAAAGAAAACTCAAAAGTTAAAATACAATCGTCATTATACACTTGATTATGCTGCCGGGCAAGTTTCAACTTCTTTTGATCCGGTATATGGAACAAGAGGCGGAGCTATTTTAGCTCTTAGCGATTTATTGAGTGACGATAATTTTTTCTTTTTAATTTATAATACTGCTGAAGTGCAAAGTGATATTTTAAAAAGCTTTAATGTTGCCATACAAAGAATTGATTTAAGCAAGCGCGCTAATTTTGGATATGGAGTTTTTCATTTCAGCGGGAGAAGATATGATATTCGCGATTCGGATTTATACTATTTTGAAAGAAGCTTTGGAGTAAATTTTCTTCTTGATTATCCATTGTCAAAGTTTCAGAGAATTGAGGCTGGCGTTACAGTTGCTAACTCAGACAAACAAGTTATTGAAGGAGTATTGCAGCGCAAAGCTTTGCTATTAAGTAATTCAATTTCTTATGTCATGGATAATTCTTTATGGGGACCAACCGGCCCATTGGATGGAACAAGAGCACGTATTCTGTTTGGCTTTACCAGTGATATTAAATACAGCAATGTGAATTACTTTTCCTTTATTGCTGATTTAAGGCATTATTTTAGACTTGGCTATAGAACTGCATTTGCTACACGTGCATCAATATTTTATAACCAGGGTAAAGAGGCAAGAAGATATTTTATGGGAGGAAGCTGGGATTTACGCGGCTGGCCGCGCTGGTCTATTCGTGGTGAAAAACTCTGGATTTCATCAATGGAGTTTAGATTTCCTTTAATTGATCAGTTGAGCATTAAATTCCCTTTCTTTGGACTTGGATTTTTTGGTATTCGCGGTGCTGCTTTTTTTGATGCCGGCGGAGCATGGGATACAAAATACAACAGCACTCTTGGTAGTATAGGTGGGGGCTTGAGAATGAATCTCTTTGGTGTATTAGTTTTGAGATATGACATTGGTAAAAAGATTGAAAATAATTTCAAGCAGTTTCAGCCTAAATTATTTTATCAGTTTTTCTTTGGATGGGATTTTTGAAAGCAGAGAATTTTTTACATAATAAGGATTTCCCTACAATTATTTTAATAATAATTCTACTAATGATTGGAGGCTGTGCAACTTCTAAAATTAAATATGATGTTAAAAAAGATAATAATCCTTATGTAATGTATGGAGAAATTCCATCAAGAAACTTTTATGTACCTGTTGTATTCAGTGATTCATTGAATAAAAAATGGGAAGCAGATATTAATGGAACTTTTCCTAATTCTTCAGTAAGTATTTACAGCAATTTAGTTTTTGCGAATGATCTTTCCGGGAGAATTTACTGCTTTAATATTGATAACGGAAAAAAAGTTGGGAAATTAAAATTTGGCAGTGGAGTATACACAACTCCGGTACTTAACAATTTTGATGTAATTGCTGTTTCCGCTGAAAGAAAAGATAACGAATCAATTTTGCAATATTATAATTATTCTGAAGCAAAACTGGAAAAAGAAGTTACTATTAAGGGAAGAGTTATCTCGGAGCTAATTAAAGTAGATGATGGAATTATTTTTAACACTGATAAAGGTAATGTGTATAAATATAATTTTAACGGTTATCAAGAGTGGAAATGTGAAACTAATGAATTTACTCACACTTCTCCTGCTTTAAAAGATAATATTATAGTATTGGGAAATGATAATGGTAAAATTATTGGAGTTGATGCAATTAAAGGAAAATTATTATACAAAGTTAAGATTGGCAAACCTTTCTTCGCATCACCTACTATAATTGGTAAAACTGTTTTCATTGGGAATGATGACGGTAATTTATATGCAATAAATCTTTCAACGGGAAAAATAAATTGGTCATTTGATACCGGTGGAAGAATAATAATGACCCCGGCAAGTGACGGTAATAATGTTTATATAGGAAATTTAAAAGGTGATTTTTTTTCGATTGATATAAAATCACATCTGCTTAACTGGAAAACGAAATATGATGGTGCTTTTAATACAACGCCATTAGTTTCGGAAAATTTAATTTTACAACCAGGTATTGATAGAAACTTGTTGTTTATTAATAAAGAAAACGGAGATATTGTTAAAACCAAATCGTTTGATGGAAGATTGAAATTGACACCTGTTTATTTTAGAAATACTTTATTCATAGGATATGATGATGGAATTTTGGAAGCTTATGAATTTCAAAAATAAAATATTGCTTATTATATTTTTTACTTTTGTAATTGTTGATTTCTCATTTTCACAAAATTGTAAAGCAACAATTTCAATTAAAACTGATGAAGACAGTTCTTTAATATATTTAAATGATGCTTTTCTGGGAAAGGGTATTGTTACTTTTGAAGCACCTAAGGGTACCTATTATATTAAAGTTACGGAAAGTTTAATGAGATGGGATGCTAAAATTATATATGATACCGTAGAAGTTAAGGATTGTGAAAATATAAATCGAATTTATTCATTTAACAAAACAGTTTATTTGCAGACGGATCCGGCAGATGTTGATGTTTATAATGATATTAATTTAATCGGGCACACTCCATTGCGCTTGAGTGATGCAGGTCAGAATTTCTTATTAAAGAAAGATGGATATGAAGATAAATATATTTCAGGCGATCAGTTAAATAACAATAGAATAATTTCTTTAACTAAGCTTTATAATGATGAACACCAACAGAGTTTTTTTGATGGGACACAATTTAAACTATTGTTGGGAAGTTTGATTGTTTTAGGCGGAACAACAGCTTATTTTAAATTAAAAGCAGATGACAAATTCGAAGAATATCAATTCACTGGCAAAGGGGACTATTTAGATCAAACTCACAAATATGATTTGATAAGCGGAATAACTTTTGGGCTTGTTCAAATAAATTTTGGTATTTTAATGTATCATTTTTTGTTTGATAAGTAGAATTATTTTCTTTTCAAATATTGTTTTTAATGCATACTATTTTAGAAATCATAAATCTATCAACTGATTATTTAAATGATAAAGGAGTCGAATCTCCAAGAATTAATGCAGAGCTAATGTTGGCTCATTTGCTTAATTGTAAACGGCTGGATCTTTATTTGAAATTCGATCAACCTTTAAAAGAAGAAGAACTCGTAGTTTACCGCGAACTGTTAAAAAGAAGAGGGAGAAGGGAACCGCTTCAATACATAGTTGGAAATGTTGAGTTCTATGGTTTAGAATTTAAAGTAAATCCATCTGTTTTAATCCCACGTCAAGAAACAGAAATATTAGTGGAAACAGTAATTGAAAACTCTGATAAAGTTGAGCAATTAAAAATTTTAGATATAGGAACCGGCAGTGGAAATATTGCTGTCAGTATTTTAAAGCATTTGATTAACTCAAAAGTTTGGGGAATTGATTCAAGTAATGAAGCATTAAAAATTGCAGAAGAAAATTCCAAAATAAATTCTGTTGAAGACCGAACATTTTATTTACAAAAAAATATTTTAAATGGATTTGAAATAGAAGAATCCGATTTTGATATTATTGTTTCAAATCCGCCTTACATTTCTAAGAATGATTATAATGATTTATTGCCTGAGTTAAAGGATTATGAGCCTGTTTCAGCTTTAACTGATGAAAAAGATGGGCTAACTTTTTATAAAGAGATTTCTGCTAAAACAAATGAATTGTTAAAGTCCGGAGGGAAAATATTTTTTGAAGTTGGACAGGGCCAGCACAATGAAGTAAAAAATATTCTTGAAAAAAATAATTTTATAAACATTAAGGTTATAAAAGATTATTCTAATATTGAAAGAGTTGTTTATGGAGAATTAAAATGAGAGTAGTTATTCAGCGGGTCTCTGAAGGTGGAGTTTATATTCATTCCCAAAATTATAAAGCTGAAATTAAAAAAGGATATGTAATTTTATTGGGAATAAAAATTGGTGATGAAGAAAAAGATGTAAAATTTCTTGCTGAGAAATGTGTTAACTTGAGGGTATTTGAAGATGAAAATGAAAAGATGAATCTGTCGATTAAAGATGTGGATGGCGAGATACTTTTAATCTCTCAATTTACTTTATATGGAAACGCAACAAAAGGGAATCGTCCAAGTTTTACAGATGCGGCAAGGCCAGAAGAAGCGATTCCTTTATATGAAAAATTTATTTCATATTTAAAAGAATTATTAGGAGAAGAAAAAATAAAAAACGGTATGTTTGGTGAAATGATGGAAGTGAAAATAATTAATGACGGCCCGGTTACAATAATAATTGATTCAAAATAATCGAAGTGTGCATTGTCATTTCGAGGAAGTCTTCGACCGAGAAATCTAAATAATTAAAAGATTTCTAACTCCAATCAAAATGACAATATTAAATTAAAATTGAAATATATCTATGTCCCCAGTCTTAATGATATTTGTTGACGGTATCGGAATTGGAAAAGAAGATTATGAAAATAATCCTTTCTTCAAATATCAATTTAAATTCTTGAAAAATATCTTTGGACAAATTCCATCATTAGAAAATCAGTTTCTTCAAAAGGATAATTATTATTTATTTCCAACAGATGCACGGCTTGGCATTGAAGGATTACCACAAAGCGGTACGGGTCAAACTTCCATTTTCTGTGGAATAAATGCTTCTAAAATTGTTGGAAAACATTTCGGGCCATATCCTTATTCAACATTAATTCCAATCATAAAAGGAAAAAATATTTTCAAACATTATTTAAATATTGGAGAGAAGGCCTTTTTTGCAAATGCTTATCCAAAAATATTTTTTGACTATCTTAAATCCGGCAAATCAAGATTAAGTGCAACGTCATTAAGCTGCAAATTGAGCGGAATGAGATTAAATAATTCTACTGATGTTCGAAATGGGAAAGCATTAACAGCAGAAATAACCGGGGAAAGATGGAATAAAAGACTTGGATATAAATTGCCGGAAATAAAACCTGAAACAGCGGCAAAAAGATTATTGAAAATTGCATCTCAAAATTCGTTTACTTTGTATGAATATTTTTTAACAGATCATTTAGGGCATGGAAGGGAAATTTCCGAAATTGATAAAGTACTTATAGTCTTTGATGAATTTTTATTTACTATTTTAAAGAAATTAGATCAGGAAAATATGACCTTAATTATTTGCTCCGATCATGGGAACCTGGAAGATTTATCAATTAAAACTCATACATTAAATCCGGCATTAACAATTACTGCCGGGAAATATGGAAAAATTCTTTCGGAAAAAATAAAAGATTTATCTCAAATAAAACCGGCAATTATAAAAAACTGCAAATGAAAAAATATCCTGCAATAAAATTTACCTTACTATTTATAATAGGAATTTTGCTGCATAGGTATTTTGAAATTAGCCCGGTAATATTTTTTATCGTACTTGCTGCATTTCTTATAATTACTATCATCTCTTTAAAGTTTAAAAATGAAAAGTTCAATTATGCACTGATAATATTATCTTTTGTTTCTATTATTCTACTAGGTGATTTTCTTGCAGAGATAAATAAAAATGAAGTCCAATTACTTCCAACAAACTTGTACAAACAAAAGAATATGGAAGTGTTTGGAACTATAAAGAAAATTGAACTGCCGAGAGAATATGAATCGAGATTTATTTTAGATGTTGATTCATTTAAAGTGTCAAATACAACAATAAAAATGAATTTAACTTTACTGACGAGAATTAGGGATGACAGGAAAGAAAAATTAGACTCATTATTTGATGCACTTAAACCGGGCTATAAAATTTCTGTTACCGGTACTTATATGAAAGGTGGGGAAACTCGTAATCCTGGGGAATTTGATTACAATCATTATTTGAATTCAATTGGAATCAGCGGATTGTTTACAACATATTATGTCGGTGATGTTAAAATTCTGCATAAAAATGTTTACTGGTTTGGAAACTTTGTAAACAATGTAAGAAAATATTTAAATAATCAAATTACAAAGCTGCACGATAAGCAAACAACAGCGTTGTTAAGAGGGTTGATTTTAGCAGATAGAAGCGGGATTGATTATGCGGTAAGAGTTGAGTTTATTAATTCCGGGGTTATACATGTACTTGCTGTATCCGGGCTTCATACCGGATATATTATTTTAATATTCTTAGTCTTCTTCGGAAGGTTTAATATATACATTAAATCATTTCTAACAATTACCGGATTAATATTTTTCCTGGTCATAACCGGAATGCCGCCTTCCGTTTTTCGTGCATCTATAATGGCGATTGTTTTTATAATTGCTTTGCTTACAAACCGCTCGACAAATTTGTTTAATGCACTTGCCATTGCAGCTTTAATCTTGCTGATCATTAAGCCTTATGATTTATTTAATCCCGGGTTTCAACTTTCATTTTCGGCGGTGCTTGCAATTGCTGCAATCCTTCCAATAATTCAGACAAAAATTAGGAAGCTTAATGTCCAAAATAAAATTGTAAAATATGTTTTACTTTTTACTGCTGTTTCATTAAGCGCGCAGCTTGGAACTTTGCCATTCACTATTTATTATTTCGGTAAACTTTCGCTTATTGCTTTGTTCGCAAATTTGGTAGTGATTCCTGTAATTGGATTAGTTGTTGGAACCGGAATTTTTACGTTAGCACTCAATTTAATTCTTCCATCAATTGCAGTTTATTACGCTGCTGTAAATGATTTATTTTCAAAGTTTTTATTTTGGTTTGTTAGTGTTGCCGGTAATCTTGATTTTTCATTTGTTAGCATTAGACATTTTTCAATTTTTGATGGAATTATTTTCTATTTATTTCTAACTATTCTTATTTATTATTTAGTAATGTTCAAACATTCATTGGCAAGAATAATTCTATTTGTATTAATTACGTGCAACATATTCTTATATGCTTCCATTGATAATAAAGATTTTTTCAAGAAGAATGAGCTAAATGTTTTAATGATTGATGTTGGTCAAGGCGATGGAATATTATTACAATTTCCCAATGGTCAGACAGCTTTAATTGATGCCGGAAATGCCGATTACTATTTTGACAATGGTGAAAGAGTAATTCTTCCATTATTAAATTATCTTGGTATAAAACAAGTTGACTATGGTTTCGTGTCACACATTGACGCAGACCATTACGGTGGATTTGTATCATTAATTCATGAAGGAAAAATAAAGCAAATATACAAACCACCTATTGACTCTACTTATGATAAAGATATCCGCTTTGAAAAATATTTAAGAGAAATGAAAGTGCCGTTTCATTACTACCAAAGAGGAGAGATGAAAATCGGCAATGTTAATATTTATACTTTGGATGATTACAGTGACAAAAATTTCCCGGCAAACACAACAAACAATATGAGCGGCGAACTAAAAATTGTTTACGGAAAAACAAGCTTTCTTTTTACAGGTGATGCTGAAACGACAGTAGAAAATTATTATGTAAAACGATATAATAATTTTTTGAAGACAGATGTATTAAAAGTTGGGCACCATGGAAGCAACTCAAGCTCTTCTCCGCAGTTTTTACTTAAAACAAAACCGGAAATAAGTTTGGTTTCTGTTGGAATACAAAATAAATTTGGGCATCCATCTTCTTTAATTATTAATAGGCTGAGAGCAATTAAATCTCACATTCACCGTACTGATATTGAAGGTGCAATTTATTTAACATCCGATGGTGATTCCGTTAAAGTTGTTGATTGGAAGGATGAGTAATTATTTACAAAAAAAATGAGGAACTTTTGATTCAAAAAAATAGAAGAACTTGCATCGGTATTTTAGGCGGCGGACAGCTTGCACGTATGTCTGCTTATCAAGCTTATAAATTAGGATTCGATATTGCAATTTTAGAAAAACATAAAAATTCTCCTGCCGGACAATTAACTAAAAATGAATTTGTAGGTTGGGTAGATAATAAACAAATATTAAAAAAGTTTTCAAGACGAAGTGACATTGTAACTCTTGAAAATGAATTTGTAGATTATAAACAATTGGAATTCATTGAAAAGCTTGGTAAAAAAGTTTTGCCTTCATCAAAAACTATTTCTTTAATTCAAGATAAGCTTATTCAAAAGCAAACCTTTAAAAGGAATAAAATTCCGGTTGCAAATTTTATTGAGATTAAAGACAACACAACTTATAAGAAAGCCGCAAAAGATTTAGGAGAAAAATTCATTTTAAAATCAAGAAAGATGGGGTACGATGGATATGGCAATTACAAAGTTGAAAATGAAAAAGATTTTATAGAAGGAATTAAAAAACTATCTTCACGGCACAGCAACTTACTTGCAGAAGAATTTATAGATTTTAAAATGGAGCTTGCAATAATGGTCGCAAGGTCTAAGCATGAAATAAAAACTTATCCGGTTGTACAAACAATTCAAAAAAATCATATTTGTCATACTGTTATTGCTCCAGCTCAAATCAGTGAAAAATTAAAAAAAATTACAACAGAAATAGCAGTAAAATCTGTTGAATCTGTAAAAGGGTTTGGAATTTTTGGAGTTGAATTATTTTTAACTTCATCAAATAAAATATTAGTTAACGAAATGGCTCCTCGTCCTCATAACTCCGGGCACTATACAATTGAAGCCTGTACAACTTCTCAGTTTGAAAATCACATTCGTTCTGTTTTGGATTTACCTTTAGGTTCCACAAATATGGTTAAGCCTTTTGCTGTGATGATAAATCTTCTTGGGAAAAAAGAAGGGAAGGGAATTGTTGATAATTATCCTGAATCATTGGCAAATGAAAATATTCATCTCCATATTTACGGTAAAGATAAATCTCGTCTTGGCCGAAAAATGGGTCACATTACTATTTTGGGTGAAAATTTAAATTCAATATTAAATCAAGCAAAAAAAATTGAAAAAATTGTTTCAATATAATTTTAGGAAAAATAATGGCTGATAAAAAACCCTTAGTCGGAATTATTATGGGAAGTGATTCTGATTTAACTGTAATGAAAGAAGCGGCAGTAATTTTGGATGATTTCAAAATTGATTATGAAATTAAAGTTGTTTCAGCTCACCGCACACCTAATTTAATGGCAGAGTATGGAGCAACCGCATACAAAAGAGGAATTAAAGTAATTATTGCCGGTGCTGGTGGAGCAGCTCATCTGCCGGGAATGACAGCAGCACATTCTCCGCTTCCTGTAATTGGGGTTCCGGTTAAATCAAAATCATTAGATGGACTAGATTCTTTACTATCAATAGTTCAAATGCCAGGCGGAGTTCCAGTTGCAACCGTGGCTATTAATCAAGCAAAGAATGCAGGAATTCTTGCAGTTCAAATTTTAGCTGCAAGTGATGAAAATCTTTTAAAGAAAATGATTGATTATAAAAAGAAATTAGAACAGGAATCAATAAAGAAGAATGAAGGGCTAAGATCAAAGTAAACTGTATTTTAATAAAAGAATTAACTAGTCAAGAATATTTTTATAATCAGGATTCACCTTAATAAAATTAAAAGAATAATTGTTTATCTTTATTAAAATTTCTTTAAATGCTAAAAAATTAATATGGCATTTAAAAATACAAATTGACTAAGGGAGAGATATTACAGCAAAGGGAACTAATCTTAATTTAAAAAAATTTAATTCAAAATATTAAAGAGATGACAAATGAAATATCTACTTATTTTTGTATTACTTCCATTTATGTTATTTGCACAAAGTGAATTAGTTAGTAATAACCTTTTTGCGGTTGAAGCAGATGCAGCTTTTTCTCATAACAACAATTTCTCCGGAAATGGCGGTGATATAGGTATGTCATTAAATAGTGTTTTTGACATTGGCTTTGAATATGTAAATGGAAAGTACTCATTTGATGATAAAATGAAATCCATAGGTAAAACATTTTTTGCAGCGTACAATATGAAAAATGATAAGAACTGCGTAAAACTAATAGGAGGTTATACAAAAACTTCAATAGAATATAGCCCACTAAAATTTGATTTTTCAGGTGTACTTTTAGGAATTAAATATTCCCGGAAAGTTTATGAAAACGAATCAGTTATTATCAATCCAGGATTAGGAATTTCAATTGGGTTTATGTCTTTATCAGGTAATAATACATTTACAGGGTATGCTGATGTTGAAAATCCAAGAAGCTTGAGTCTGGACTTAAAAATTGTTCCTAAACTAAGTAATAATGTATTTTTGGTTATTGATCCATTATTATCAAAAGACCTTGTTAATAGTAATAATTCATTAATTGTTGGAATTAACTTGGGATTATTGTTCAATGTTGTGAAAAAATAATATTTGCAAATGAAATACCATTAAATGATAAAATTATATTTTACATTTGAAGTAAGTAAAATCATTAGTTATCGATATGCTGATAAAAAAGCCTTTTTTATTAATCATATTTTATTTGATATCCAATAATCTTTTAGCGCAAAATTCTAATGTGGACACTGAAGATTTTTGTGTTACCAATAATCAATTAATTGATTCCTTAATTAATGTTACTCAAATAAATGATAAAACAATTTTACTATCGTTTGGTGCAGATGCAATTACTGCTATCAAAACACAAAAGGGGATTGTTATAATAGATGCCGGTATTTCTACCGGACTAACTTCAAAATTCAGAAAAAGAATAGAAACTAATTTTCAAGAAAATAAATTTGTTTATTTAATTAATACGCATAGCCATTCTGATCATAACGGTGGAAATAGTGTATTTCCTGAAGCAAAAATAGTGGCGCAAAAGAATGGGTTAAATGAGATATCCGATGAATCATCAGGTTCTGACAAACAACAGCGGTTATTAAAAGTAGTTGAGCTATATGATAAAAAGCTAAAGGAAGGTAGTAGAAATACTCAAGATTGGAATTATGCTTTTACACAAAAAACAAGATACTATTATGCTCTAAAGGATGCGAAATTAAAGGTTCCTGTTAAGCAACCGGATATTACTTTTTCAGATAATTACAAAATTAAAACGGGAGATGTTTCATTTGAAATGATTTATTTTGGTAAATGCCATTCAGAGAGTGATATTTTAATTTATGTCCCGGAATTAAAACTACTGTTTGTTGGTGATTTAATGTTTGACTATGGCAGGCCAAGTATAGATGATTTAGTAATTCATGACAAGCTAAAATGGAAACAAGCAATTTCATGGATAGAAAAACGAATGTCCAATATAGAAAATATTATAAACGGACATGGGGAATTACTTACAAATGATGATTTAAGATACTTTAATGATCAAATCATGGAAAAGATTTCAGACTAATTAAGTATAGTATTATATAATATGAATAACCCATGGACAAAAATTAAATTAGAAGATTATGAAAATCATATGTCTTTGCCTGATATTAAACAAGCACAATATCTTTCAAATTACCTAAAAGAAATAACAGAAAAATATGAACCAGATTCTTTAGCAATAATTGGATGTGCTGGTGGAAATGGTTTAGAGAATATTGATTCAAAAACAGTTGAAAAAGTGATTTGTGTTGATATTAATAGCGAGTTCATAATAGAAGTTGAAAAAAGATTTAGAAATTCATTTAAGAATATTGAATTTATTTGTGAAGATATAAACTCTGAAAAATGCAAATTTGAACAAGTCGATTTAATCTTTGTAGGATTAGTTTTCGAGTATGTCAATTTTAGTTTAGCAATTAAAAAATTATCAGGACTTATTAAACCGAAAGGTATATTAGCCGTTGTATTACAACTACCGAATGAAAATATACCAGAAGTTTCTCCGAGTCCCTATACAAGTCTGGAAATATTAAGTGATGTATTTTCATTTGTTCCACTTAGTAAATTTAAAGAAGCAAGTAAGGAAGAAGGTTTTGAATTAATTTCTGAAAACGTAGCACAATTAGAATCGGGAAAGGAATTTTGCGAATTAGGGTTTCAAAGAATTAAATACTAATTATGAATAAATTACACAAAGATGGAATAATCGATTGGTTACTTGATGGCGATGTTTCTATTCAATATCAGGTCTACCGTGACTTGTTGAATAAACAGCGAAGTGATTTAAGAAAAAGAATCTCAAAAGAGGGATGGGGATATAAATTCTTATCTGCACGAAATGAAAACGGACACTGGGGAAAAGCGTTTTATCAGCCTAAATGGACTTCAACTCATTACACTTTACTTGATTTAAAAAATCTGGCTATCTCTCCAAACATCAAAGAAATAAAGCAGACACTTTCGATGATACTCAAAGAGAATAAAAGTGAAGATGGTGGGATAATGCCGATTGGAACAGTTAAAGTTAGTGATGTTTGTATTAATGGAATGTTTCTTAATTATGCTTGTTATTTTCAATCTAATGAAGAAGAGTTAAAATCTGTTGTAGATTTTCTTTTGTCGCAGCAAATGAAAGACGGTGGATTTAATTGCCATTCAAATAGAATAGGAGCAGTGCACAGTTCGCTTCATACAACTTTATCAGTTCTTGAAGGAATTTTGGAATACAAAAAAAATAATTACAAATACAGATTGAAAGAATTACAAAAAGCTGAAACTGAATCAAGAGAATTTATACTAATGCATAGGCTCTTTAAGTCTGACAAAACAGGAGAGATAATTAAAAATCAATTTCTAAAATTACCTTATCCTGCAAGATGGTATTATGATATTCTAAGGGCATTGGATTACTTTCAATCTGCAAAGGTGAAATATGATGAAAGAATGCAAGATGCAATTGAAGTCATTTTGAAAAAAAGAAAACCGGATAATAAATGGCTGTTGCAAGCTAATCATCCAGGTCAAACACATTTTGAGATGGAAAAAGTAGGCGAGCCGAGCAGGTGGAATACTTTAAGGGCATTAAGAGTTTTGAAATATTATAAGATCGACTCAAGTCCTTCCTAATTGTCAATATATTCACATTGCTACTTCTTTTCTAATTACATAAATTTACATGCCTTTTGGAAGGCAGTTAGATTTATTTATAACAAAAACGGTTATCAAATGAAAATTATCAAATACTTTATACTTATTATATTTTTATTATTATTTGGCTGCAGCAAGGAAACAGACAAAGGTTATATGGATCAAGCTGCAAAAGAATTGAAAGACAGCAGCGTTACAGAAGCAATTAGTTCTTATGAATCGTTAATAAAGGAATATCCCAAAAGTGATTTAGCCCCGGAAGCATTAACGAGATTAGCTGCACTTTATCAAAATCGTATGGTGAAAGCATTATCTGAAAAAGAAAGTTTTCAAAAAGCAGTTGAACTTTATCGCAAAGTATATGATGATTATCCGCAAAGTAAAAATGCACCGGAAGCATTATTCATGTCCGGTTACATTCAAGCTAATGATTTGCACGATTATGATAAAGCAACAGAAACATATAATCTATTTATTCAAAAATTCCCCAAGAATGATTTGGCTTTGTCAGCAAAAGAAGAATTAGAACACATGGGGTTATCTCCGGAGCAGATTTTAGCAAAGAAAAAGGCAACAGGAAATTAATGCCTGCAGCAAATGAAGACTACAGAAGGTATTTATCACCCGACTATATTTCAAAACTAAATTCACTTGAATTAAAAGCTCGACTAGTAGTAGAAGGATTTATGGTAGGGCTGCATAAAAGCCCATACCATGGATTTAGTGTTGAGTTCACCGAACACCGCCCATATATGCAAGGGGATAATTTAAAGGATGTGGATTGGAAAGTGTATGGCAAAACTAACCGCTATTTTATTAAACAATATGAAGAAGAAACGAATTTAAAAAGTTATATTTTATTAGATACAAGCAAATCTATGAGTTATGCTTCTGAGGGGAATATTTCTAAACTTGAATATGCAGCAACTTTGATTGCCGGTTTAAGCTATTTAATGATTAAACAACAGGATGCAGTTGGTATTTCTTTTTACTCGGAAAAGATTGACAAATACCTTCCACCTAAATCTTCAAGAGCTTATTTGCAGCAAATACTAAAAAGTCTTGCCGAAGTAAAATCATCAAGTAAAACAAACACTGCAGCATCCTTAAATTTAGTTGCAGAAAAAATAAAGAGGAGAGGGCTGGTAATAATTGTTTCGGATTTATTTGATGAGGTTGATTCAGTTTTAAGTGCTTTGAAACATTTTAGGTATAATAATAATGAAGTGATAGTATTTCAGATACTTGATCCTGTTGAGAGAAATTTTAATTTCACTAGTGATGCTGTTTTTAAGGACATTGAAAATGAAGATGAGCTAACCACACAGCCATATCAAATTCAAAAAGCGTATCGCGAAGCAATGAATGAATTTGTTCATAAAATAAAAAGTGAATGCTTAAACTCAAAAATAGATTACAATTTAATTGATACTTCACAGCCTTATGATAAAGCATTGATTAATTACATTAGAAAAAGATCGAAACTTTACTAAGTTAAAAGCCTGTCCCGAATTTATTTCGGGAGCAAAATTCAAAAAGGAATAACAATTTAGTAATTAGACAATTCAGCAATTAGACAATTATACCTTTAATTCTTCATCAAATTCTTAATCTCATTAAAATACTTTTCAGATAAATCGTCAGCTTTGGTTCTATCCTTTGCTTCTACAATGCTTCTTATTATGGGTTCTGTATTTGATTTTCTAAAATGAACCCAATGATCTTCAAAATCAATTCTAAGTCCGTCATCAGTATTTATTTTTTCATTTTTAAATTTATTTTCTAACGAATTTACAATTTCGTCTGGATCATTTTTCCCAAGCTCGATTTTCTTTTTAGCAATAAAATATGAAGGCAGTGATTTTTTTAATTCTGAAATTGTTCCACCAAATTCAAGAAGATGTTGCAGTGTTAAAGCTATCCCAACCAAAGCGTCTCTGCCATAGTGTAATGCAGGGTAAATAACTCCACCACTTCCTTCGCCTCCAATAACCGCATCTACTTCTTTCATCTTTAAAACTACATTTGCTTCTCCAACAGGTGACCGAAATACTTTACAGCCAAATTCTTTTGCAACATCATCTACGGCTCTTGTAGTTGAAAGATTAACTACCACGTTTCCTTTTCTTTTGGAAAGAATAAATTTAATGCAGCTTGTGATTGTATTTTCTTCACTGAAGGGCTCGCCTTTATCTGTGATTAACACTAATCTATCAACATCCGGATCAACAACTATTCCGAGATCACAATTTGTTTCTTTAATTCTATCCATTGTTTCAGTTAAATTTTCAGGAAGTGGTTCTGGAAGCCTTGGAAAAATCCCGGTCTTTTCGCAATTCATTTCAATAACTTCACATCCAAATTCCCTTAACAGGTCCGGTATGCAATAAGCTCCGGCGCCATTTACACAATCAACCAACACTTTAAATTTTCTGTTTTTGATTTTTTCTTTTTCAATATATTCAAGATTAAGAACGTCGTTCATGTGCTTTTTCAAACCTTCTGCAAAATTGGTTTTAGTTCCAATTTTATCCCATGTTGAATAAGTCTTTTCACTTTTATCCAATAACGCTAACATTTCTTTATTTTGTTCAGGCGTCATGAATTGCCCAGTATTATTTAATAGCTTTAATGCATTCCATTGATTTGGATTATGAGAAGCAGAAATTGCAATACCACCATCTGCATTAAGATTCTTAACAGTATACTGAACAGTTGGTGTAGGACAAATCCCAATTTCAATAACATCCAACCCCTTAGAAAGTAAGGTGCCCGTTACAATTGACTGCACCATATCTCCGGATATTCTTGCATCTCGGCCAATAACAACCTTGCCTTTACCAATAAAATCAGCATATGCCGAGGCATATTTTATTAAAGTTTGCGGTTCAAGACCGTCACCAATTATTCCTCTTATTCCAGAAACACTTACCATTAAAGTCGGCATTAAAAACCTCCATATTTTTAAAATTCTGTAGTTTATGTGCAAAACAAAGATAACTTATTTCAATAAATCTTTGAAATTTAAACCGAATTTGAGCATGATTTATTCATATTCATGAATATATATTTTTGTATAAGCAAATAATTCTTTAATTATAGGGGCATATTAGTTGACTTAAATATTAAGGTGTTATATATTCAGCAAGTAATTTTTTGAAGTTAAAATCTTCCTAAATGCATTTCATTAATAATTAATAATTTAAGAGGTTCTTGATGAGTAAGTTTCGCTTACTATTTTTTGTTTACTCAACCTTAATTTTATTCACCTCTCCTATATTTTCACAATCTACAGGCAAAATTGCCGGAAAAATAACAGATAAAAACACCGGAGAGGCGATACCTTTTGCAAACGTTTTTGTAGAAGGAACCACATTGGGAGCTGCAGCCGATATTGATGGTATTTATACAATCATTAATGTTCCCCCGGGTTTACATAGTCTCACTGCATCTGTTGTTGGTTATCAAAAAGTAACCGTTGAAAATGTTAGAGTGAATGTTGATTTTACAACACGTCAAAACTTTGAACTTTCTACTGGTACAGTAGATCTTCCTCCTGTTATTGTTCAGGGAGAACGAAATCCTTTAATTAGGCAGGATTTAACAAATCCGACAGTTGCCATTACTGATGAATCAATTCATGAATTACCGGTAGATCAAATTTCAGATGTAATCAGTCTGCAGGCTGGCGTAGTTAAGGGAGATGATGGTACATTGCATATGCGTGGAGGTTACAGTAACGAGGTTTCATATACTTTAAATGGAGTAGCTTTAAATGATCCGTATGATAACACTAGATCAATTGGACTTGCTACAAACGCTGTAAAAGAAGTTTCTGTATCTACCGGAACTTTTGCTGCACAATATGGAAATGCATTAAGTGGTGTTGTTAATTATGTTACAAAAGAAGGAGGAGATAAATACTCATTTAGTGTACGTGGCTATGGTGGTGATTATGCAACTAATAGAACAGAATTATTTACAGATAAATTAGGGTTTAAAGAAATTGACCCAGTTAATAGAGGCAGAATGGAAGCTACTTTTGGCGGCCCATTTCCATTTCTATCAAAAGCTAAATTTTATGTCTCCAGTATTTATGAAAATTTTAAAGGCTCAAGGTATGGAACAAGACTTTATAATCCGACAGATTCATATTTATCTCCTGACAATTTCAGCAGTAAAGATACATTAAGGCAGGGTAGTTCAACAGATCCATTATATTTCAATCCATATTATAATAATTCAGATGGACTTCCGACAGGTGATGGGGCAATGGTTCCTATGAATGGTTCTGAAAATTTTAATTTGCAAGGTAATGTTAGTTATAAATTTGGTTCACTTATAAAGTTAAAATATGAAGCTGTATACAATAAAGGAGTAAGTGACGGTAGACATGGTTTATTTTTTGGTTATAATAGTAATGAACGAGATTATCTTTTTAATCCAAATGGAATGGGTAAAACGCATAGCGTTGGATTAGTACAGACTGTAGATTTAACACATACTTTATCGAGTAACATATTTTACACACTTACAGGCTCTTATGGATATGATGAAAATCAATATTATTTATACAAGGACATAAGCGATTCCGGTTATCTGCCATCACTTTTCAGAAATGAAATCGGAACAACAGGATTTTATGCCGGTGGAACAGATAATTACCGTGAATTTAGAAAGACTACAACATACGGGATTAAGGGAGATATTGTTGCCCAACTTTTTGATACACATGAATTTAAGTTTGGATTTGAATACAGAAAACACGATTTGAACTTCGATGGATATACTCTTGAATTTGGAAAAATTGAAAATGGAGAGTTCAATAGTAATATTATAAATAATGATTTATTGTATGATAGCTCTTTAGTGCTTTCTCGAAGAATTCCAGATGTAAATAGTTCACTTCGTAAACAATATGATGTAAAACCAACACAGTTTTCAGCATATATTCAGGATAAAATTGAATTGGCGTCATCATTCATTCTTAATGCAGGATTGAGGTATGAATATTTTGATCCGGCAACTACTTATAATCCAAATGTTTCACAAAATCTTACAGATTCAATAAATGGTAATCTAACAGCATACAATATTCCAGCTGATAAGCAAAATATGTTAAGTCCAAGGATTAGCGTTAGTTATCCAATCACGGATAGAGGTATAATCAGATTTTCGTATGGGCATTTTTATCAGATTGGATCTCTAAAAAGCTTATATAGGAATTTAAATTATTACGTAACTAATGCCGGAGAGACTCCAACATTTGGTAACCCAAATGTTAAGCCACAGAAATCCGTTCAATATGAAATGGGTTTACAGCAGCAGCTTACTGATGATTTTAAATTTGATTTAACAGGATTCTATAAAGATGTTACAAATTATATATATAGTCAGACAATATATACTGCCAAAGGAAGAGAATATAATGTTTTAACTAATTTGGCGTATGCCAATACCCGTGGAATTACTTTATCATTCTTTAAAAGAAGATCTCCAGGTGGAATTTTTCAGGCTTCTTTAGATTATACTTTTTCCATTGCAGAAGGAAATAGAACAGAGCCTTCAGCCCAGATATTCTTAAGTGAAATCTCTGGTAAAGAAACTGAAACATTTTTAGTCCCGCTTAGTTTTGATAGGTCTCATGTTATTAATGGTACTTTTGCATTAATACCTAATGATGATTGGAATATTGGAGTGATATTTAATTTACAAACTGGTACTCCTTATACTCCAAGCCTTCCTTCTCAGTTAAGTTCTATAACGTATGTACAATATTCAGGGACAAAACAAACTCAGTGGAATGTTGATCTGAAAGTTGAAAGATATTTCGATATTGGTCCGTTTAAAACTTCATTATTCTTGCAAGTTCAAAATCTGTTCGATACACAAAACGAGCTTAGCGTTTGGGCTAGTTCAGGTAGAGCATTATCTAATGTTGAGCAAGTGCTAAACAGCGGATTTGAATTTAGTGATACAAGAATGAGAATTGAAAGAGGTGATCCGGGTTTATTCGGAATAGATGTTCTAAATAATTATTATTCAGATCGTCCGGAAAGAGTTAACAGGCCTAGAGAAATTCGTTTAGGGTTTTCACTTTTATTCAATTAACGAAAAGAATTTGAGGAAGAATAAATGTTAAATAAAAAATACATCTTTTTTACAATAATTATTTTGCTTATAGCTGTTATTTCCAATTACGGGCAGCAAAGAGACAAATATGGAAATATAAATATCAAAGGACTTACTCAAGCAGATATGGAAAGGCTTTTCCCAGAATATAATAGAAAATTATATAAAATAAATGGTGAAACAAAGGCTATCAAGTCTGTTATAATAAGTGGAAATAAAATCACTACTATATTATATAATTACGGTTCTATTTGTAAACCAAATACACTTGCAAACATTGCTGATTTAGTATGGCAGGGTTTAGGTTATGGATTTGAATTTGGCCCGCTTGCTGCCGGTGAGGTTTCAGGTGGTGGAATAGATACATTGCACATTGTTGACGATTCATTTGTTTTAACCGGACAAGGTTCTTATTCTCCAGATGGAACATTGAAATGGGGATGGCTGCCTAAACCTGGTTATGCAGATCCAAATCAAGATGATATCGCTACATTAAATGCTCCGGATTTAAACGGCGATGGTAAACCAGATTCTTGGCCGGAAAGCTTTTATTCTGCAGGTGCAGGTAAATATATTTGGCCGGCATTTTTGGGTGATCAAGCAACAGCACCGGATGAAGAGGTATATTATGTAATGGATGATTATACAAATGCTGAATTTCCTTACTACCCATTTCCGAGTGATACATCCAAAAGAGGTTTAGGTCTTGATGCTGAAGTAAGAGTACTTCAGTTTAATAATCCTTTAGCTGAGGATATTTTGTTTTTAGTTTATAGGATTACAAATGCTAGTGAAAAGAGCCTGCCTAGATTATATTTTGGTATGCACGGTGATCCGCATGTAGGCGGCAGTGCTGATTATGGAGATGATAATGCATTTTTTATCCCTCCAACTGGAGTCCTGGCAACTCCTTACCCTCAGCGTTCAAGAAGTATGGTTTATGCTTATGATGCTGATGGAGTTGGTCTAGGTGGACGTAAAACAGGCTATTTTGGCTGGAAGTTTTTGGAATCCCCATCCCAATCTACAGATGGAATTGATAATGACGATGATGGTATGCTGGATGAAAGTCCTTTTAATTCTGCTGGAAATTATGTTGATGGTGTTAGTATTCCCTTAACTTACGGTATTTCTGATTTAGCAAAATTTAAAGCAATTTATGGAGATCCAAAACCTCGTTATCAAGGAGATGAAGACGGTGATTGGAATCCTGCAAAAGATGATATAGGGGTTGATGGTATTGGACCAGATTCTCCTAATTACCCAGGACCTGATTTTGGTGAAGGTGATGGAGTTCCTACTCAAGGTTGGTATCAGGATGCAAATGATAATAATACATACGACACCGGTGAACCAATATCTATCGAAAGACTTCCCGGTTACAAATGGGCAGGTTCAGAACCAAGTTTTGGATTAAGAGATATTTCAGAATCTGATCAGCTTGGATTAACAAGTTTCCATGCTGCAGCTTATACTAACAGTCTCCCAAACGTTCCTAAAAATACTACTTTAATGTGGGAATGGTTGTCTTCATCTGTAATTGATCCTAATCAAGAATTATTGCAAAACCCAGGAGATAATATATTTAACTTCGGAACTGGTCCTTTAAGTCTTGAACGAGGTGAATCGCAGCGTTTCTCTATGGCAATTTTATTTGGTGATAATTTAAGTGATTTAGTATTAAATGCTGAAACTTCTACAAGAGTTCTTGAAGCGGATTATAGGTTTGCGCAGCCCCCATTGAAACCGATCGTTACTGCTGTGCCGGGAGACCATCAAGTTACATTATATTGGGATTCGCGTGCTGAAGGTTCAATTGATCCTTTAAGCGGTAAAAAAGATTTCCAGGGATATAAAATCTACAGGAGTCGGGATTATCAATTTTCAGATGTTTATAAGATAACAGATGGAAACGGAGTTCCATTCTTAGGTCAACCGCTTTTAGATGCAAATGGAAAGAGAGCACAATTTGATTATGTTGATTCATTAAGTGGTTATTTCCCTGTAGAATATGCAGGTAGGGCAGTAAAATATTATATTGGTGATAATACTGGTTTGGTACACGAGTATGTTGATAAAACTGCAAAGAATGGAATTACATATTATTATGCTGTTGTTTCTTATGATGGAGGTAATCTTGAAGCCGGAAAAGAATTAGCTCCATCTGAAAGTCAGGCAGTAATTAAAAAAGATGCAGTTACCAGCGAATTAAAATATGATGTAAATACTGTTGGTGTTACTCCGGGGCCACTACCATCTGGTATCGAAAATGCTACTGCTGGAATTAATGGTGCTCCACAAGCTTTAGCTGGTAATTCAACAGGTAAAATAGATGTGAAAGTATTAAATGATTTAATAGTTGAACCAAAATTATATAAAATTAATTTTACTGATGATGTAACCTATAATATATTAGATTCATCTGGTGTATCCGATGATATTACATCAAAAGATACAGTTTTTGTTACTGTAAGCAACCAGAACATAGAACCAGGAAGCTTTCAATTGTTTGATGCGGGTAACAATTTAGTTCCTCCATCCAAATACTTTGTTAATACTGAAAGTGGAAAGCTTAGAGGTATAAATCATAATGATCTTCCTGACGGAGAAATGTTTACGGCTAAATATAGATACTATCCTGTTCTAGGAAGTCAATATATAGAAGGGCAAGATGATAACCCCGCTTTCAATGGTGTAAAAGTATATGTTAATAATGATAAATTAGAAATTGATACCAGTAAAAGTAAATTCATTAATAATGATGAAATAAATCTAGTAACTACACTTTCTTTTCCACCTGAAGTAGGGACACCCAAATCTCTTATTCGTGGTGATTGGGAAATCAGATGGAATAATCTAGACACCTTGGCAGACGGAAGTTGGGCTGAACCCGGTGATACTACAATAAATCATTTGGGTAAACCAACAGTATGTCCATTTAAAATTTACGATGTAACTAATGGCCAGGAATCGCCGGGAAGCTTTTTGATTTTTGAAAAAAATATTGCAACAAGAAATCAAAGTTGGAATATAGGTGAACCAATTGTTTTACGACCAACAGATGCAACAAGTCCTACTGCCACTACTTATGAAATAAAATTTGAACTGCCTGATTCCAATACTACTCCGGTTTTGCCAAAAGCCGGTGATGTATTTCAGTTGATTACTAAGAAACCTTTTCAAGCTGGAGATACATATAAGTTTAATACCGAAGCTGTTAAATTTGATAATCAAGCAGCAGATACTTCTTTAAATAATATATATGTTGTTCCAAATCCTTATGTAGCTTATAGTATTTCTGAAAATCCAGGCAGAAATCCTGATCAGAGGGGGGATAGAGATTTACAGTTTAGAAACCTACCGCCTAAATGTACGATTAGAATTTATACTTTGGTAGGTGAGTTAGTTAAAACAATTGAAAAAGATGATATGACTAGTATTGCACATTGGGATTTACTCAGTTTTGAATCTCAAAGAATTGCATATGGAATTTATATTTATCATGTTGATGCCCCTGGTGTTGGTGAGAAGATAGGAAGAATAGCTATTATTAAATAATATTAATTTCTTGGGCTTCTTTATTTGTTAAAGAAGCCATTATCTAATAGAAATAATAAACTATAGGAAATTTTTTACTATGAAAAAGTTTTTACTCTACTCCTTAATGTTATTTTTAATTTTATTTTCAAATGCTAATGTAATAGCGCAATCAGAAACCGGAACCTCTAAAGTAGGAACTACGGTTGCTCAATTTCTTAAAATAGGTGCCGGTGCTAGGGCAATAGGGATGGGAGGAGCTTATACAGCAGTAAGTAATGACATCTATTCCGTTTATTATAATCCTGCCGGAATTGCAAGTTCATATGAAACAGGCCAGGTTGCTTTTAACCATGCTAGCTGGCTTGCTGATATTAGTTATGATTTCGCGGCTGCATCTTTAAATATCCCAGATTTAGGTGTAATATTTTTAAGTGTAACAGATTTGTCCGTACCTGAAGATAAAGTTAGAACTTTTGATTATCCTGATGGAAATGGGCAGGTATGGAGTGCAAGTTCGCTGGCAATTGGTGTGGGTTTCGCAAAAAAATTAACCGAAGATTTTTCAATTGGTATTCAGGGTAAATATATTCGTGAAGCTATTTGGAATACCAGTGCAAATGGCTTTGCTATTGATTTAGGGACTTATTATGTAACTCCGTTTAATGGATTAATAATTGGTGCAAGCATTTCAAATTTCGGTTCCAAGATGCAACTGGACGGACGTGATATTCTATTTAATACTGATCCAGATGGGAATTCAGCAACAGGACCGGATAATGTAGTTTCCCAATATAAAATGGAAAGCTATGATATGCCTTTGACGTTTAGAATTGGATTAGCAATGGATGTTGTTAAAACAAGATATATTAGAGCAACAGCAGCTGTTGATGCTACTCATCCAAATGATAACACTGAATATGTAAATAGTGGACTTGAATTAGGATTTGATGAAATATTTTTTGCAAGAGTCGGTTATAAATCATTATTTATGAAGAACAGTGAAGAAGGTCTAACCTTTGGCGGTGGTTTTAATTATGACTTTAATGATCAATTCTCACTTCAAGTTAATTACGGCTGGGCTGATTACGGAAGGCTGAAGAATGTACAGTTTTTTGATCTAGGCTTGAAATTTTAATTTTATTTTTAATATAAAATTTATTTAGACTTACTGGTTCAGTAAGTCTTTTTTTTATCAATGAAAATTAAAAATAGCATAGAAAAAATAAATAAACTCTTAATTGATTTTTTCGGAGTTCCAGAAAAGAATAAAAAGATTCCTTCTCCTTTGGATATGCTCATAGCTACTATTCTTTCTCAAAACACTAATGATAATAATTCATATAAAGCGTTTAATAATTTAAAAACAAAATTTAAAAATTGGGATGAAGTTGAAAAACTCACTGCAAAACAAATTGAAAGTTATATTAAAGTTGCAGGTTTAGGAAAGCAAAAATCTGCTGCAATTAAAAATGTTTTATCATCATTAAGAAAAAAGAATGGAAAGATCAATTTAAATTATCTGAAAAAAAGAATGATGATGAAATTCTTGAAGAATTAACTCAATACCCAGGTGTTGGAATAAAAACAGCAAGCTGTGTACTTCAATTTTCATTAAGAAGGAATATTTGTCCAGTAGATACTCATGTTCACCGTACTTTAAATAGGATTGGACTTGTAAAAACATCTTCGCCGGATAAGACATTTTTAGCAATAAAAGATTTCATGCCGAAAGATGCAGCGCATTCATTTCATACAAATTTAATAAGACTGGGAAGAGAAATTTGTAAATCACAAAACCCGGTTTGCATGATTTGTCCGCTCAAAGATTTGTGTATCTACGAAAACAAAAACTTCAAAAAGAAAGATTCTTATAAAAAGAATTCTTTTATGCTTCTCGATAATATTTAGTCTGTTCCTGGGCACATCATTTAATTTTAAGCTAAAACATTTATAAAATTTATCATATTAAGTATTGATTTATATTCTTAAATATCATATTATACCGAATAATATTCGTAATAATTATAAGAATACCAAATAATGAATGAAATAGACAAAAAAATACTGAAGATACTTCAAAAAAATGCTAGAATAACTAATGTGGAAATTGCTCGTCAAATAAAAATGGCTCCTTCAGCGGTTTTAGAAAGAATAAGGAGACTTGAAAAGAAAAATATAATTCAAAAGTATGGTGTTGTAATTAATCCTCATGAAATTAAAAAAAATCTTCTGGCATTTGTTTTAGTCAAAGCAAACGGGCCGATTGTAGATAATAAAACGGCGAAAGAGTTAGCTAAGGTTGAAGAAATACAAGAAGTTCACATGGTTGCCGGGGAAGATTGCTTTTTAGTTAAGATAAGAGCAGAAAATACGGAAGAATTATCAAGCCTATTGAGAAATAAGATAGCTAAAATAAAATCTATTAGTTCAACTAGTACCACAATAGTTTTAGAAACAGTAAAAGAAAGTTTCGATATAAGTTTTTAATCGAAGAATAAATTTATATAAAAATAATTAGAAAAGTATAAGGAGAAAGTCAGATGTCAAACTCACTTGGAATAATTGGTTACGATTACGTGGAATTTTATGTCGGCTCTGCAAAGATGTGGGCTTACTGGCACGCCAAAGCTTTTGGGATGAACATTAAAGGTTACTTAGGCCCTGAAACAGGAATCAGAAGCCATACTTCTTATCTTTTAGAAATAAATAATTTAAAAATTGTAATCACTTCTTTTCTAAAGCCAGATAATTATGAAGTGTCTTCCTTTATCTTAAAACATGGTGATGGTGTTAAAAGATGGGCATTAAAAGTCAAAGATGTAAAAAAGGCATTTGAAAATTCATTGAAGAATGGCGGCATTCCTTCAAGGTCTCCAAAGAAATATGAAGATAAAAATGGGTTCGTCGAAGAAGCAGCAATTAAACTGTATGACGATTCGGAAATAGTTTTTATAAATAGGGATAATTATAAGGGAATATTTAAACCTAACTTTGATGAACCTAAACAGAAGATTACTATCAAAGCGGAAGATTCCGGATTACAGGAAGTTGATCATGTTGTCGGAAATGTTAGAACAAATGAAATGGAATTGTGGTCGAATTATTTAAATAAAAGCTTAAACTTTGAAACTTTTATTGAATTTGGGCCAGGCGATATTTCAACTCAATATTCAGCTCTTCTTTCAAAAGTTGTGAGATCCAAAGAAGGTGTGCTGGTTAAGAATCCAATAAATGAACCATTTGAGGGATTAAAGAAATCACAGATAGAGGAATTTATAGATGAATATCATGGCTCAGGAATACAGCATGTCGCAATTACAACTAATGATATTATCACTACCATAAAATCTTTAAGAGAAAATGGGGTAGAATTTTTAAGTGTGCCTGATACTTATTATGATATTCTGAAGAAAGACAGAAGCAAAGATGTGACAGAAGATATTGAAATGTTGAGGAAGTATGGAATACTTTGCGATACAGAAGGGAAGGGGTATTTACTTCAGTTATTTACAAAACCAATTGGCGACAGGCCGACTTTCTTTTATGAAATTATTCAAAGAAGAAAAGGAGCTGAAGGTTTTGGACAAGGAAATTTTCAAGCGTTATTTGAATCAATTGAAAGAGATCAAGAAATGCGCGGGAATTTGGAAAGATGACTTTAGTGATTAAATCATGATTTATTAAATATGAAAGGAAATTTGAAATGCCATTTTATGTAAGAGTAGGAAAAGTTCCTCCTAAAAGACATACTACTTTTTATAAAGAAGATGGAAGTTTATACCGTGAAGAATTATTTGCATCCAAAGGATTCTCCGGAATTTATTCAAACAAATATCATCTTTATATGCCGCCTCAAGTTGAAAGTATCGGAGAAATAAAAAATAATAATTCAATTGAATGGAAAGATGCCCCTTTACAATATTATCATTTCAAAACTGATGGTAAAAAAACTAATGGCGATTTTATTACTTCAAGAAATATTTTTCTTAAGAATGAGCACTGTATAATTTCAACTGCCCATGTTTCAGAAGATACAGAAGTATTTTATCGCAATAGCGATAGGCATGAAATATTATTTACTCATTATGGTACAGGAAAATTTTATTCTGAATTTGGAGTGCTTGCCATTTGAACAGTGGGATTATATTGTTGTACCAAAAGGAACTACTTATCAGATTAAATTTGACGATTATAAAAATAATAAGCTGTTTATAATTGAATCCGATACTCCTTTTGAAATTCCTCAGCATTTTAGAAATGAATATGGCCAGCTAAAAGAAGATGCTCCTTATTATGAAAGAGACTTTAAGGTACCTCAATATACAGAACCGATTGATAAGTTAGGTGATTTTAAATTGCAAATTAAAGTTCTAAATAGAACTTTTGAATATGTTTTACCTCATCATCCTTTTGATGTTGTTGGTTGGGACGGATTTTTATATCCCTATACTTTTAATATAAAAGAATACGCCCCAAAAGTTGGAAAAATTCATCTACCGCCTCCGGTTCATTTGATGTTTACAACCCAACATTTTGTTGTTTGTAATTTTGTACCGCGGCTGTTTGATTTTCATCCTGATTCTATTCCAGCACCGTACTATCATTCAAATGTTGACAGCGATGAAATTCTTTATTATGTGCATGGTGATTTTATGTCGAGAAAAGGAGTAGTGGAAGGATCGATAACACTTCATCCTATGGGAATACCACATGGCCCGCAGCCAGGTAAAACAGAAGCTTCGATTGGGAAAAAAGAAACAGATGAGTATGCTATTATGGTTGATACTTTTAATCACATTGAAGTAACTAAAAATGTAAAAGAAACCATGGTTGAAGATTATCATCATTCATGGCTTGAAACAAAATAAGAAAACAAATTATTGAAATAATAATGATAAAGATTCCAGATCACATAAAAAAATTAAAACCTTACAAAGCAGGTAAACCAATTGAAGAATTAGTGAGGGAAAAAGGATTAAATAAAATTGTTAAGCTGGCTTCAAATGAAAATCCTTTAGGACCTTCTCCCAAAGCTGTTGAAGCAATTAAAAATAATTTAAATAATCTTCATCGGTACACTAATCCATCAGGCTATAAACTGGTTAATGCAATTGCTAGAAAATATAAAAAAGATCCTTCTCAAATAATCTGCAGCAGCGGATCTGATTCAATTCTTCAATTTATTATATCTGCTTTTACAGATGAACATGATGAATTATTAACTTCTGAAGGAACTTTTATCGGATGGTATGTTAATTCAAATAAGTATGGAAGAAAATTAAATTTAGTTCCGTCTGAAAGATTATCATTATGATCTTGATGAAATTGCGAATCAGAATAAACAATAAAACAAAAATTATTTATCTCGCAAATCCTAATAATCCAACCGGAACAATGTTTACCAAAAATGAATTTGAGTCCTTTATAAATAAAGTTCCTAAAAATGTTTTGATTGTGCTTGACGAAGCATATACTATTTATGCTGAAGATAATCCTGATTATCCAAATGGTTTTAATTATGATTTAGAAAATTTAATTACTGTTAGAACTCTTTCTAAAGCTTATGGATTAGCAGGAATAAGAATCGGTTTTGCAGTTGGCCCTTCATATCTTATTAAAGAATTATATAAAGTTAGACTTCCATTTGAACCAAATCTATTAGCACAAGAAGCTGCTATTGCAGCTTTGGAAGATGATGAATTTTTAATTAAGACAAAAGAATTAAATAAAACTTCTTTAGTAAAAATGAAAAATAAATTTAATGAATTGGGAATCCAATATATTCCAACTTCGGCAAATTTCTTTTTACTTCTTTTTTCATCTGAAGAAGAAGCGATTGAATTTAATAATGAATGTTTAAACTGCGGATTGATTTTAAGGCATGTTGACACTTTTGGAATTCCAAATGGGATAAGAATTAATTCCGGAACTGAAAAAGAGACTGACTTCGCTTTGAATATTATAGAATATGTTTATATTAAAATAACAGATAAATACAAACTTGCTTATTCATAAATGCAATTGCAGTTTAAAGTTATTTTTATAAATAATCTTTTATTTTTCCTATCGATAATATTTTTATTAATTATCAATTTTACTGCAAATTTTGCAAGCAAGTCTTTATTATTTAAAAAATTACAATTCATACACGGAGCTTGAATGAAATTAGTATCTTACCTTGATCAATTTAAAGAAAGGCTTGGAATTTATCATGATTCGATTATTTATGATTTAAGACAAAGCGCTTCTGAAATTAATATTGAACTTCCTTCAAATATGAAAAATTTTTTACGCGGCGAAGATGCTTTTATGGATGAAGCAAAAAAAGTTTCAGAACAGATTAAATGCTGGTAAAATTAAATCAACTTTAGATCAGAAAGGAATTAAACTTATTGCCCCGGTTCCAAGACCAACATCTTGCAGAGATGGATATGCTTTTAGGCAGCATGTTTTGACTGCAAGGCGGAACCGCGGTGTGGCGATGATTCCTGAATTTGATCAATTCCCGGTTTTTTATTTTACTAATCATAATGCAATTTTTGGTGAAGGAGAAATAATTGTTGAAGAAGATCATCTTGAACGTCTTGATTTTGAACTTGAAGCTGCAATTGTGATTGGCAGGAAGGGGAAAAATATTACTTCCAAAGAAGCTGATGAGTATATAGCAGGATATATGATTATGAATGATTTATCTGCAAGACAACTCCAAAGAGAAGAAATGAAACTAAATCTTGGACCAGCAAAAGGAAAAGACTTTGCTACTGTGATTGGGCCTTGGCTTGTAACCACGGATGAATTGGAAGAACATAAAATTGCAACCTCTACCGGGAATAAATATGATTTACCAATGTATGCCTATCATAATGGCAAAAAAATTTCTGAAGGAAATTTAAAAGATATGAACTGGACTTTTGCTGAAATTATTGAACGTGCTTCTTATGGAGTTGAATTATTACCCGGTGATGTAATTGGTTCTGGCACGGTTGGTACAGGATGTTACCTTGAGTTAAATGGAACAGCAGCAGTAAAAGCAAAAGAAAGAGGCGAGAATTTTACTCCAACTTGGCTTCAAGCGGGTGATACAATTGAACTTGAGATAAGTTGTTTGGGGAAACTTTCAAACACAATCAAGAGAGCACAAGTCAGTTATTCTTTAATTAAAAAAAATAATATATAACAATGCTTCATTTTACTCCAAATGAATTACCGGTTCCTAAAGTACATCAATTTTTAATCGGCGGAGTTGCACCACGACCGATTGCTTTGGTATCAACTTTATCAAAAGAAGGAATTCCAAACTTATCACCTTTTTCTTTTTTTAATGTCTTTGGCGCTAATCCTCCTATTGTTGCTTTTTCTCCATCAAGAAGAGGGAGTGATTCTTCTTTAAAAGATACTTATCATAACATCGTTGAAACTAAGGAATGTGTCATTCAAACAGTTACTTTCCTATGGTAGAACAAGTAAGCTTAGCTTCAACTCAATATAAATCTGAATTGAATGAATTTATTAAAAGCGGATTAACACCAATAGAATCAGATATTGTTAAACCATTTAGAGTTAAAGAATCGCCTTTTCAAATGGAATGTAAATTACTTGAGATGAAAAGTTACGGGGAAGGGGGATCATCTGCAAATATTGCAATTTGTGAAGTATTGAAATTTCATATTGCAGAAGATATTATTAAAGATGGAATTATACAGCCGGATTTACTTGATCCGGTTGCCAGGATGTCTGGTAATTTTTATGCAAGAGCAAGTGGTGATGCAGTCTTTGTTGTGGTGCAGCCAAAAACTGAAATAGGTGTTGGTTATGACGAACTTCCTGAGTTTATGAGATTATCAAATATTTATTCGGCAAATAATCTTGCAAAGTTTGCGACACATTGAAGTAATTCCATCAAATGAAGAAGTTAAAAAAAATTTGTTAATGAAATTAATGAATTAACTATTAAGCGAATTTGAATTATCTGAAGAAGCATTTTACAGGTATCAACGGCATAATGAATATATAAAAATGTTCAAAGTAGCGCTAAGTCTTTTTTCGAATGACAAAAAGAAAGCAAAATTATTTTTTGAACTTACTGCAAAATGTGCATTGGAAGCCGATAATATTGAATTTGCATGGAAAGCTGCTCTACAAGCTGGAAAAAATTAAAATAGATTTTTAAGTTACTCTGCATTCAGGTTTGATTTTAATCATTCTGTATAGCTAATTTTATAATAATAGTATTGTGAGTATACTTTGACAGAACCCTCTGGAAACCTTCCATAGAATTAATTGAAAATTCAAACATGTTTTCTTTCATGAAGGAAGTTGAAAAACTAATTGGTAAATATATCTCAAATTATAATGAGTTATATGAATGGTCTGTTTCTAATATTGAAGAGTTCTGGAAATTGATTTGGGATTTCTCAGGCGTTATTCATTCCAAGCCATACGAAAGAATTCTGTCTGAAAGAAAAATGCCTGGCGCTAAATGGTTTGAAGGAGCTGAATTAAATTTTGCTGAAAATTTACTTAGGTTCAGAAATGATAATATTGCAATTATTAGTTATAGGGAAGGCTTGCCAAAAGTTTCATTGACTTATAATGAACTTTATCAAAACGTTTCCTCTTGTGTTATAGCATTAAAAAATCTTGGTGTAAAAAAAGGGGATAGGATCGCCGGATTTATTACAAATATTCCTGAAGCAATAATTGCCATGCTTGCTGCAACAAGTATCGGTGCTGTTTGGTCTTCATGTTCCCCAGATTTTGGATTGCAAGGTGTGCTTGACCGTTTTTCTCAAATTGAACCAAAGGTTCTGTTTGCAATTGAATCTTATCAGTATAATGGAAAAGAAAATAATTGCATTGAAAAGATAAAACAGATTAGTGAAAGTATTCCTTCCATAGAAAAAATAATTTTAATCCCAAAGTTCAACGATTATAAATCAAAACAAATATCTGTTACTAAGAAAGATGAATTAAAAAATTCGATTTCATTTTTGGAATTATTAAAGAATTCTTTTGAAGAAATTAAATTTGAGCAACTTCCATTTTCTCATCCTGTATATATTATGTATTCATCTGGAACGACAGGAAAACCCAAATGTATAGTTCATAGTGCGGGCGGAACGCTGCTTCAGCATTTTAAGGAATTGTCTCTCCATACAAATCTTAAGAGAAATGACATTATTACATTTTATACTACTTGCGGATGGATGATGTGGAATTGGTTGGTAAGTTCGCTTAATATAGGGGCCACGTTATTTTTATATGATGGAAGTCCGGCTTATCCAAACGTTGATGTTTTATGGAAACTTATGGAAGAAGAAAAGATTAATATCTTTGGCACAAGTCCAAAGTTTTTAAGTATTTGTCAAAAATCTGATCTGGTTCCAAAAGAAAAATTTGATTTGTCATCCCTTAAAACAATTCTTTCAACCGGTTCGCCTTTATCAAAGGAAAATTTTGAGTGGGTATATTCTGATATTAAAAATGATTTGCAGCTTTCATCAATTTCAGGCGGGACAGATATAATTTCATGTTTTATGTTGGGGAATCCTGTTCTTCCGGTTTACAGTGGAGAAATTCAATGCAGAGGTTTGGGAATGAAAGTGGAAGCGTTTGATGAAAAAGGAAATTCAATCAGACAAAAAAAAGGAGAGTTGGTTTGTACTGAACCATTTCCCTCGATGCCTATTTATTTTTGGAATGACCCTGATAATGAAAAATATATGAATGCTTATTTCAGAAAATTCCATGGAGTATGGCATCATGGCGATTTTATTGAGATAACCGAACATAATGGAATAATAGTATATGGCAGGTCAGATGCTACTTTAAATCCGGGTGGAGTCAGAATTGGAACGGCAGAAATATATAGAATCGTTGAAAGTATGGAAGAAGTTTTGGATAGTTTGGTCATAGGGCAAAATTGGAATAATGATATTAGAATTATTTTATTTGTAGTACTTAAAAATAATTTAAGTATAACTGATAAACTAAAACTTAAAATTAAAGATAAGATAAGAGATCTAGCAACTCCACGGCATGTTCCTAATAAGATTATTCAAATTGATGAAATACCGCGGACAATGAACGGAAAAAAAGTTGAGATTGCAGTAACAAGAATAATTCATGGTGAAACAGTAAAGAACAAAGATGCCCTCGCAAATCCGAATTCTTTAAATCAATTTAAAAATTTAAGTGAAATTAAGTATTAATATTTTAAGAGAAATAATATTGAAAAGAATTTTTTACTTAACTTATTTTTTATTCCTTCTTATTAATTCACAGCTTTATTCTCAAAATATTAAGTTAGATATTTTCCCTCACCAAAAGATTTATCAAAAGTACTATGCTGATGCAATTTCTCACCAGCTTTCAATCTCCAAGCACTTGGAGTCCCGTCAATGGTTTGGGAATATTGGAGCAAATGTTCCCATAAGTGATATATCACTTTATCATCAAACAATTCAAATATCTATTGCGGCAACTGTATTTAATACTCTTATTAAAACGCCAGGCCATATTCAAGTTTACACTGTAGACTATTTAGTTGATTTCTTTTTTGATAAACAAGTAACTAATAATCTTGTAGCAAGATTTATATGGGGGCATTTAAGCGCGCATTATTCTGATGATGGAATTACACAGTTAAATAATTTTCCTCTTAGTTATGTAAGAGATTATATAGGACTTCATAGTGAGTTTTTCCTAAATAAAATTAATGGAAAGGCTTATGCCGGAGGTTTCTACAATTTTCACAATGAACCGGTTATAAATAAACACTTTACTTTTCAATTCGGATTTGATAGTGGGGTAAAATTATCAAAATCAATTTCAACTTATGCCGCACTTGATTTAAAAATAAAATCGGAAGTTAATTATGGAACAACACAGAGTTATCAAATAGGGATAAAATATTCATCTGATAATAATCGTGCTTTAAGATTAGCATACACTCATAGACGTGGATTTGAAGAAAGAGGTCAGTTATTTAATAAAAAAGCTGTAAAAAATACACTTAGGTGTATTTATTGATTTTTAAAAAGATCATGAGAAAATTATTAATTATTATGTGTCTTAATATTTAATACATACAGCATCAATGCTCAAGATAATAACGATGATTCAACTTCTAGTTCAATATTTTCAAAAAAAAATATTTCAATTGCTATTATTTCCGGAGTTTATCTTTCTACTATTATTGACTCATATAATACTTGGTGGAAAGATGACAAGCAGCCATTTAAATTCAGTAATGGCAAACATTGGTTTGAGGAAAATAGTGCTTATGGGATTGATAAACTTGGACATATGTACACGTCTTATTTCTTCTATCATACGCTAAAAAATTTATTTGTTTGGGGAGATTTTTCGCCTAAATACCTGCTACATGGCTTTCAGGTTCACTTACTTTTGGACTCGCTTTGTTAATTGAGGTTGGTGATGGTTTTTCAAAATATGAATTTGGTATTGAAGATTTAACATTTAATTCAATCGGATTGGGATATGGAATCTTGCAGGATAAAATTCCTTTTTTCCAAAATATAAATTTAAAGTGGAGCTATTTCCCGACAGATGCATTTACCTTTCCTCCAAAATTTTCAGAACATTATGATGGGCATATCTATTGGATAACTTTTGATATTCATAACATGTTTGAAAATTCAATCGGTAATTTCTGGCCTGAACTAATCCAACCAGCTCTCGGATATAGTGTGGGAAATAAGTCCACTCAAAAAGAATTCATTATTGGATTGGATTTAAATTTACTTTCTTTATTTAAATCTAATGATGAAAATTTAGAATTAATAGGTAAGACTATAAATCTTTTTCATATTCCCCCAGCACCCGGAATAAAATTCAGTCCATCTACTAAACCAAGCTACAAGCTTTTTATTTTGAACTAAAAATTTAATAGAAGATTTCGATAATATTTGTAGAATATATAATTTGTAAAGATTTTAAAAGCAACTTAAATTAAAGTTATTGTTTATTAATTGTTTAATTGTAGTTATATTACTTCCGTTATTTAAGGCAGACGATGAATTTTATAGCTGAAATCCCAGGATGATATTAGAATAATTACTGTTAATTTAAAACGGGCTACTATAAGCAATGCTGATGAATTTAGAATAATCCTTAATGAAGATATAAACAAAGGGTGGAAAAAAATTGTTGTTGATTTGAACGGCTGTGAATTTATGGATAGTGTTTTTTTTGGTTCTTTAGTTTCAGGGTTAAAGGAGATAGTTAAAATTGAAGGGGAAATTAAAATTTGCAGTTCAACATCAGATGCGAGAAAAATGCTTGAACATACAAGAGCAACCGCGTATTCGGTCTTTATAATAATAGGGAAGAAGCAATAAATAGTTTTTTAGAGAATAAATAGTTACAAAACTATATCTTTAATTAATATTGTCCATATTTTTCCGCGAACTGAATTAATAATTCAATATTTTCTGATGGTGTTGATGGGGCAATTGAACAAGCGGTACTTAATATATAACCTCCATTTTGTTTCCCAATTTCAATTCTTCTTTTAACATCTTTTTCAATTTCTTCTTTTGTGCCTAAAAGCATTGTATTAACAGGATCAATATTTCCTTTTATAAATGCCTTCCTATCTAAAATATTTTTTGCTTCTTCAATTTCAACATTACCTAATGGTGGCGGGTCAAGAGTATCAATTCCATTCGTACCTGTTTCCAACATTAAATCCAATCTATCTCCAATGCTTCCGCAAGTATGAGTGTAAATCGGCATATCCAATTCTTGTTTGATTTGTTTTATTAATTTCTGTTCATAGGGAAGAACAAATTCAGAATAATGATTTCTTGAAATCAATCCTCCGCCCGCAAAAGCAGATGAAATTAATATTGCATCAATTCCTTCTTTAGCATGTATCTTAGCTAAATGCAATAGCTCCCTCAGTTAATCTTTCTAAAATACATTTTACTTTCTCGGGGTCATCAATTATAGCCATTAAGGCGTTTTCATAATTGAGCAATTCTAAAAACTGCGACCAGGGTGAAAATATTTCTGCATGTACTGAAATTTCATCGCCTACTTTTTCTTTTACTGACTTGATTGTATCTGAAATGTAATTGGGAAAATAATTATCAGGATTTCTTTCATCATTCTCAAATCCCCATTTAAAAGGATAAGATATTTCCTTGATTTCCCAAGGATCTACATAAAACAATTTCGCAGGATCTAGTTCGTCAAATTTTGGATAATATCGTGAACCATCTTTTTGATAATAATGAGGATTATCATCATTTGGGATAACCGTATAACAACCGTTAGACCAATTAACCTTTTTCCCATTTTCATATGGTTCTATATTTTTGATGAAGCTTTTTATATTTGGCGGTCTGCCGGGAAGATTAACTAATATTCCGTCAAACGAATATTTTTTTTGAAGTGTGACTAATGCTTCTGCAAATCCTTCAGAGGTAAGCCAAATATCTATTGGATCAATTCCGGAAAATAAAAAATAATGACCGATTGAAAGCTGACACATCACCGGGACTCTATCGGGAGTTTCCAATGACATGGCAGCCTTCATTCTTTCTTTGGAAGTCATATCAAAAAGTAATTATAGTTATAATACGAAACTAAAAAGTAATAATATTTATTCCGAATTTTCAGAATAAACTATAACCACAATAAATTAACAGCCGCCAATTATTCTCTTCGCTTTTTTAACAGGAGCAGCAACTGTCTTGCTTTTCTCTATTAGAATAGGAATCTGCTTACTTGCTTCTTCCCGGAATTTGTAATCGTCAGCTTCTAATTTAGTTTTTGCATTACCGGGGCTTTTGAAATCTAATATTTCTTTTTTGAAATTATTAAATCCCCCTTCTAAAACAGTAACATTTTCATATCCTAATTTGTAAGCAACTACAGCAGCCTTTTTAGCAGTTAATTCATCATCTGCAATAAAAATATCCTGCTTATCTTGAATAGCTAATATTTTTTCAGCAAACTTTTCAAATAAATTATTAACAGTAAATGATATTGATTTAGGGAGATTAAGTTTTTTAAATTCTTCTGCATTTCGAAAATCAATTATCTGGATTTTGTCATTATCATACATAATTCTAAAAGCCAACTCATCGGAGGTCACGGTTTTTATATTAAATGAATTTACATAAGCAACATTTTCAACGTCTTTTTTATAACTGTCTCTAACATCCGGCATAAAAAAAGCAGTGAAACCCATTATTATAGCAATGCTTGTTAAACCAAGATATAATTTCCCTAACTTGAATTCAGGGTTTGGTTTGCCGTTTACTTTATTTTCAACTATTTGAGTAAACCAAAATGCAGCAACTGCTACGGCAGTTAGTAAGAATGCGAACAGCCCTTGCGACATTCCCAATGAATCAAACACTCGAACAAATCCCCATGGTTGAGCTTTGTACAATCCTTCAAACAAAGGAAAACCTTCAGCAAAAATAAAGATACCTAAAAAAGAACCGGCGATAAAAACCATTGCATCTATTTTCCCGATTGCTGCGGCACAGAAACTAGTGCCGGGGCAAAAGCCCCCAAGTACAAATCCAAGTCCCATGATTAATCCACCAACAATTGCTGAAGAAAGAAATGTAGGATTAATATATATAAGGTTTATATCAAGCAAACCAAAATGGCTTAAAGCAACCACTCCAAGCATTGCAGTTACACCGGCAGTAAAGAATACTCGCAGTACCGTAAAATCGTAGCCGTAGAAAAGTCCAACTAATTTTTTAGAAGTTGAAAAGCCGGCTTGCTCAAGAATAAATCCGAATGCGATTCCAATAAAGAATGCAACTACAAAGTTAAGTTCATTTCCAACTATATCAGGAACTAACGGTCCCATTTTTATTTATCCTTTCAAAATTTTATTGGAATTTGATAAATCAAATTCTTAAAGTTTAAATCCAAAGTTTTCTAAAAAAATAGGCGAACATATAAGCTCCGCCAAAAATTGCCATCATGGTAATAAGGCCGCCTGTAGATAATACAGCCATTCCGCTTAAAGCGGCACCGCTGGTACAACCGCGGCCAAGCTGTGCGCCAAAACCAAACAACATACCGCCAAATAAAGCTCCAATTATTCTAGACTGATTTTTAATTTTAGGTGATTTTTCTAGAGTGAAATTCAATCTATTTGAGATCAGACCGGAACCAAAGGCTCCGATTAAAACCCCAATCATTTCAAATACTAGCCAATTTTTTAACGGGCTGTTATTATGCTCTGTTAAATAATCTTGATAAAATTTGGTATTCTCTGTGTGTGATGGAGCTACAGTTTGCACTATTGAAACTACACCGCTTTTTACTGCACCACTTGCACCTAAACCTCTGCCGGTGATATAAATGGTTGCAAGTAAAAGTAAGCCCAGGAAAAATCCTGCTAAGTAAGGATTCATATATTTTGATGGATTCATAAAACTTCCTCTTCTGCTATTTTAATTTCTTCTTTTATTTTTACCGGTTCTTCAATTTCTACTTCATCTTCAAGTTCTTCAAAACCGGTTAACATTGCTTTCAAATTTGAAGTAATGGTGCTGCCGGTAGTTATTAAATAAACATGAGCAATTATAAAGGCAACAAGGAGAAAAGCCCCTAATGTATGAAGCAATGCAATTGGCTCAACAGTTTTCAAATTTAAAACTTGAATTTCATTACTTTGAGGATATCGATAAAACATATATAACAATCCGGAAAGTACCATGATTGGTATTACCAATAATTTCAATCCGAGATAAACCAATCTTTGTAAAGGATTTAATTTGCTAACTGCTGTTTTCTTTGTTGGATGAGGAGTATTCTTAAATATTCCAATCAAATAAAAATTTATTTGTGATTTAAGATTATCCAAAGTCGGAACGTATTGTTTCCATTCTCCGGTTGTAAGGTGCCAAAAGATTGCAAATACAATTAAAATTATAAAAGCATAAGCAGCAATTATATGATATTGAACTGCATTCTGATAACCAAAAAATTTAATTGTTCCATGAACTTCAAATCCTGTGAATGCTAAAAAGAAAATTAATATAGCCTGCATCCAATGCCAGAAACGTTCAAAGGATTTGTATATATATATTTGTTTTTTATTTGTTTTGTCTGATTTAATATTATTTTCCATTTTAACCTCTTGCTTTCAATTTCTTTGAGGAGAATATTCTAACAGCGCCATGAGATAAAACGCCTATCAAGGTTAACAGTATTATTAAATAACCTGCTGTATCAATGAAGGAGGAATAATCGCGCGCCGGCATATAAAAGCCTGTCAAAGAAGCCAGCCTGCTGTTTTCTCTTGTATGGCATTCTGTACATTGAACAGTCAAGTCTTTTGTAGAAACCATGTGGTTCAAAGGCCAATACATTTTAGTTTTTATAAATGAAACTTTTCCGCTGAAAGGTAAACCGACATCTTTCATTCCAACTTCAGCAGCTTCTTCCCAATTAAAATCTTTCCAGAAGGCACCTTCGCCTTTTTTATCTGCATAAAGTTTTGGTTGAATTAAAATTTTGTTTATCGGGTCATAAGGCTGAATTGTTCTCTGAATTTTTACAGGAATGATTTTAGAATCTTTATCTGCATACGAACCATTAAGTGTATTAATCTCAAGTGTCTTTGTTGTATCTTTTACTTTATCACCAAGCAAGTAATGTTCAGCAGTTCCATTAAACCAAACATAATCTGGCTTTAGATTTTTTTCATATTTAAAGCTGCCTTTAATTGATAAATAAACATGATTACCATCTTTATCATCGATTTCATAAGGTTTCCCATCTTTAAGTTTTCCTGCAGTTGACCAATCCCAAAATGTTTTTGTTGCATTTACTTTTGCATAAATAGGTATGTGACAGGTCTGGCAAGCTACTTTTACTGTATGCTCATTTAATATATTTGCTTTATGAGGGTTATCAGTATGGCAGTCTTCACAATAAATGCGATTATAATTCATTGAAGAAACCGAATACATTTTCCCTTTGATGTTATGTTTTTCAGTTACATGGCAATCAATACATTGCAAATTAGCTTCGCCAACAGCCATGTGAACATCAACATCTTTAGTTGGTTCAAACATTGATTTTTCTAAGTCACCATGTTTAACATTATTTCCGCCGCCGCCAAAGAAATGACAGACACCGCAATTAGAACGTTTAGGTTCTCCAACATGTTGTGCTATATTTGTTAAATCTAATTTAGGGTCTGGAAGCCCTGCCATCTCACTTCCTTTTGCATAAGTTTCTGTGTTGTCATGACAAACAAGGCAATCAACATCATCAGGATTTTTGAAACTGAAGTCTTTACTTGTCATTCCATACCCAATGTGGCATTTAGCGCAGCTTTGTTCATTGCTTTGTACACCGATACAAAAATTATTTAAAGCATTCTTTTTTCCTAAGTAAACAATTCCTCTACCCTGGATGTATTCGGCTCGTTCCCAATTCCAGTGATTAGATTTCATTATTTCTGCTGCTCTACCGTTATGGCAGGAAATGCATGCTGCAGTTACTTCTTGAGGAGTAGAAAATTTCTTTTGAAGCACTGCAAATTTAGTATGATCAACTGAAGGAGAAGTTTTCTCCGAATACTTTTCCTTTAGTTTTGATTCTAAGGTCGGCTCATAACTTTTTGTTTTAAGAAACGTAACTGTAGATACGAGCACTAGACCTAGTAAGGCTAATGTTATTATTATTTTTTTCATGAGATTTTACTGGTTAAGAGATTAGTTATTTATCCTTCAATAATTGGATTATACTGGATTTTACAGATTTGCATTCTGAAAAGTTTCTGTAGACTTCGCAGCTACGGCACTCCAACAATGAGCACGGATTGTTGGTATGATGATGGGTCCAACAGGGGGCTGATTCAGTAGTATATGAATCACAATTATTTTTCTCAATTTCACTGCATCCAATAATTTCCCAGCAAGGGATAAATGAATAAATTGTTTTTATTCCGTTAATACTAATTTTATATTCATTAATTGCTTTTCGAATGCATTGAATACGATCAATATCATACTGTGAATACAAGCGATGACTAGTTTTCTTTTTAAAGGGGAGAATCAATCCTTCTTTTTCATACATGCGAAGTGTATGAACTGAAATTCCCAATATTTTTGCAGCTACACTAATTGAGTATAGCGGTGTATCATAATTAACTGTTGTTTCCATCAATTTTCCAAAGACGCAAATCAAAATTTGATACCTATAAATATCAACTTCTCTGCCATTTATAAATATTGATTTTTTTTGTTGATTTGATTGAAAGAAACTTTTTAAACTGCCATGAGTGAGAAATTCAATAGGTTTCTATTCTATTTGATGGGAAATTTAGATGGAAGAAATGTTGTTTTATTCAGCAAGTTAACAGACTTTATTCAAACCATTTATATGATGCTTCTAATTTTGTTTAGATGAAAAATCTTTCTCTTGAATAATATTATAGAAAAAATTTGGCGAATAAAAAGGGAGTGATTCTGCTGCAATTAGTTGAGCACCTACTTTATCAATTAACCTTACAACTTTAACAATTTCTTTTTGCTTGCCGATTTTTTCTTGTTCAACTTGTTTCTTTAATAAATCTTCTGCAACTAAAAAGCATTTTCTGTCATAAACTCCTGCTAATTCAAAAACATTACCTTCAGCTTTAGCTAATGTAATTTGCTTTGAAGTTTTATAATTAACCATATATTTTATCATCTGTTCGGATAGTAAGGGATATTCAGTAGATAAAATAAAATTTTTTTGAGTTTCGGTGTGGAAAAGTCCGGCATGAATTCCAGCCAAAGGCCCTTTCCCTTTGAAAAAATCTTCAAACATTTCTAACTCAAGAAATTTATATCCTTTAGGATTATTAGTAATTAATATTACGCGTTCAAAAATATTAGTCATTAAGTTTTTAACAAGTTCAATTACACTATTCTCTTTAATTTTAAGATTTTTATTCTCTTTTATCTCCAATGCATTTTCATCACCGGCTAAAATTATCCCTGTTATATCCTTGTACACAATTCTAATTCCTTTCTGAATTACATTTTCAGAAATTTAACTTCATTTATTGTTAAGTTAAAATGTTTCAAAAAACTATCAATTAAATTTTCTCTTACCACAAATATAAACTTAATTTTATTTTGATTGTCAATACTTTTTAATATCTGAGATACGGCTGGTTCTATTCCCTTATTATTTAATTCAAGCGGACCAATTTCATCAATTATTAAATATTCGGGATTTGCTTTAAATGATTGTAGTAATTTTTCTCTTGCCCATTCAAATATTTCTTCATCTAATAAATATCTTCCAACTGAAATAGTCTTTTTATTTTCAATTTCATTATCAACTTCTAATAATTTTATTTGATTGGATGAGATATGCTGCAAATGCCTTTTCCCCTTTATTATTGGGGCTAATATTCCATCAGTACTTTTATCTTTAATCCAGTTTGATAAATAAGTTGTTTTACCAATCCCGGTTTTGCCTGTTAAAATATAATTGTTATTCATAATTCTTCAGACTGAAAAAATAAAATTGCCGTAATTGAATAGCTTAAGAATGTATTTATTTTTTTTATACCCTTTAGTTTTGAAGATTGGTTCCATGAATTTGAAATAATGGTTCTGAAGTGCGGAAAGAAATTAATCATCTCTTCAACTTGTAGATAAGAAACAGATTCTCTTTTGTTCAACAATTTTTTTAAAATCTTTAAAAGGAAAGGGGATATAAATTTATACCAAACAAAAATTATAAAAACCGATCTGATAAGCATAACAATGATTTTAATTGCAAGGTTTTTATCTAATTCAGGATTAATATAAGAAAGAGTAATCATCATTATTGAAAATATAAAAATCGTAATACCGGATTTTTTCTTCCACCACACTTTTGATTTTTTTGTACTTAGGTATTTTAGTTCATTTGTTTTTCTATTACTTAATTTAAATAGCGATTGAATTTTTTCTGTTTCATTTAAAAATATGTTTCTAATCCTTTCAGGAAGACCGGCAGCAAAGAAACCAATATAAGTTCCGGCAGTTAAATGAATAAGAATATACAACCCAATTATTATATAGCTTAAATAAAAACCGTGTGAATAATAATTCGTTCCAAATTGATTTAGTATAAATTTTGCAAATTCATCGATTGATTCCCAAAGTGAATTCCCAAACACAATAGTTAGAATAATTATTTTTTGTAACGCAGAAGAAATAAGAGTTAAAATCCCAAGTAGAACTGCTGAAAGTTTGAAATGTTTGTGCGAAGAAAATAATGCTTCGCCTATAAAGCCTTGAAAAAGTACAGCGATGTAAGCTGTCACAGGTGTATAAGGACTGACAAATCCTTTAATAATTAATACTGTGAAAGTTGCTTTTAATATTACTCCTTTTCTGATGTATGAATCTAAATCATCTTTGGCAAAGTGAGCAATAAGCGAAATAAAAATTACTGCAGCACTTCCAACAAACAGTCCGGAAAAAGGTATTTTGAAGGCGTGAAGTATTCCGCCTAATACAGCTTCACTAAATCCCCAAAGAGCAGTTAACCGCCAGATAATTACTGAATTATTAATTCTATTTTGAGAAATTGCTGTTTCTAAAATCATTTTGAAATAACATGAATTAAGTATAAAAAATATCTGACCGACAGGTCATATTTTGCTCCCAAATCATTTTCATTTTCGGCATTACTTTTTTATATTTCCAACACACTTAAAAAAACTTACTTAGTAGTTAACAATAATATAATTCACTTTTTATCAAACCCAAAATAATAATTAATTATTTAGAAAAGTTGAGTTATTTTTCTAATTTCTACTAAATATTGAAGAAAAGGAAATTATTATCCATGCCAAATAAATATGAATTAGCAATTATTGGCGGTGGTCCCGGAGGTTATGTCGCAGCAATACGTGCCGGTCAACTTGGATTTAAAACAGTAGTGATTGATACTCAGCCGTTAGGAGGAATTTGCTTGAACTGGGGCTGTATTCCAACCAAATCTCTTCTAAAAAATGCTGAAATATTCGACGCTGTTAAAAACCATAGCGACGACTTCGGAATTAAAGCAAAGGAGTTGTCATTCGACTTTAATAGAATTATAAAACGCAGCAGAGATATTTCCGAAAGAATAACTAAAAATGTTGAGATGCTTGTTAAGAAAAATAAAGTTGATAGAATAAAAGGTTTTGGGAAATTAACGTCAAAAAATCAAATCGATATTTATGATGAATCAAAAAAGAAAATTGATTCTATCACTGCTGATAAAATTATAATTGCTACTGGCGCAAGACCTAAAACAGTCCCTTCAATTCCAGTTGATAAAAAAATGATTATTACAAGCACTGAAGCAATGATATTAGATGAACAACCGAAAGAATTAATTATTATTGGTGCCGGGGCAATAGGGATTGAGTTTGCATATTTTTATAATGTTCTTGGTACAAAAGTAACAGTTATTGAAATGCTTGATAACATTCTTCCAATTGAAGATAAAGAAGTTTCACAGACGCTTGAAAAAAGTTTTAGAAAAAGAGGAATAGAAATTTTAACGAAAGCTGCGGTCAAAAAAGCAGAAGTAAAAGGAAAGAAAGTTAATGTTACAGTTGAAGTTAATGGTGAAACAAAAGAATTATCTGCTGATAAAGTTTTAAGCTCAATTGGTGTAACTGGAAATGTTGAAGGCTTTGGTCTTGAAGAATTAGGAGTGGAATTATTTAAGAATCATATTAAAGTTGATAAGTCAACATTTGAAACAAATGTAAAAGGAATTTATGCGATCGGTGATGTTATTGGCCCACCGTGGTTAGCACATGTTGCATCTGCTGAAGGAATTCACTGTATAGAAAAAATTAAAGGTTTGGAAGTTCAGGATATTGTTTATGAAAATATTCCTGGCTGCACTTATTGCCAGCCTCAAGTAGCAAGTGTCGGATTAACAGAACAAAAAGCAAAAGATGCCGGGTATGAAATTAAAGTCGGCAAGTTTCCTTTTATGGCAAGCGGAAAAGCTTTTGCTGTTGGAGAAAGAGAAGGATTTGTAAAATTAATCTTCGATGCAAAATATGGAGAAATTCTTGGAGCACATATTATAGGTGCTGAAGCAACAGAACTTATTGCTGAAATAGGAATAGCAAAATCCGTTGAAGCAACTGGTGAATCAATTATGAAGACGGTTCATGCTCATCCAACTTTGTCTGAATCAGTCATGGAAGCTGCGGCTAATGCTTATGGAGAAGCAATACATATATGAAAAATCAAAAAGAAAAAGTTCTCTTTACATGAAGTGATTCAGGAATTGGCAGATAGTTAGATAATGAAAAAACGAATTCTAACATATTGCAATCTTGATTTTATTGATTACAAAGAAGCATGGGATTTACAAAAAGAAATTCATGCTCAGCGTGTATCAAAAAAAATCGGCGATATATTTTTTATGCTTGAACATCCGCATACTTATACTCTTGGAAAAGTTGCTGATAAAAATAATTTAATTGGTTCACAAGAATATTTAAATCAAAATAACATTTCTGTTTATGACATTGATAGAGGCGGAGATATAACTTATCATGGACCTGGACAAATAGTTGGATATCCAATTATTGATTTAAATGAATGGCAATTAGACACACATAAATATCTTCGCGCATTAGAAGAAGTAATAATTAGAACTTGTTATGATTATGGACTCATAGGATCAAGAGAACCCAAATATACCGGTGTGTGGCTTAACTCAAATGAAAGAGAAAGAAAAATTGCAGCTATCGGTATAAAAGTTAGTCGTTGGGTAACAATGCATGGATTTGCATTTAATGTTAATACTGATTTGTCCTTATTTAACGGAATTATACCTTGCGGCATTTCCGATAAAGAAGTAACTTCATTAAAAAAAGAATTGCAAAGAGATATTAGATATTGAAGAAGTAAAAGATAAATTGTTATTCATTTCAAAGATGTTTTTAATTACGATGAAATAGTTGCTCTTCCTAAGGAAGAACTAATTGCATCAGGCGTACATCATATTTAGATGAAAGGTTTGTAATGGCAAAAAGAAATTCGCCAAAAAATAACTCGACTCAAAAAACATTAAGTGATAAAAAAAATATTGCAAATAACGGTAATGGAAAAGCAAAAGCTATTGAAAATAAAAATGATGTTGTAAAAGATGGTTTTGGTAAAAATGAGTTATTGAAAGTTTTAAGAATGATGCTTCTTGCCAGAAGTATTGATAACAAAGCTCTTAATCTTTTAAGGCAGGGAAAAACTTTTTTTCATATAGCCGGCGCTGGACATGAAGCTATACAAGTAGCCATTGGACTTTCTCTAAATCCAAAAGAAGATTGGTTCTTTCCTTATTATCGCGACTTAGCTCTTGTTCTAACTTTAGGTATGACTCCAAAAGAATTTTTCATGCAATGTTTTGGTAAACTTGGCGACCCATCATGTGGAGGAAGACAATTGCCGTGTCACTGGGGACATACAGAAATGAATATCCCTTCACAATCAAGTCCTACCGGCACACAATATCTTAATGCTGTGGGTACTGCATTGGCTTCTGTTAGAACGGGGAAGAAGGCTATAACTTATGTCAGTAGTGGCGAGGGGACAACCAGTCAGGGTGAATTTCATGAAGCGATAAATTGGGCAAGCCGCGAAAAACTTCCAGTTTTATTTGTGGTAGAAAATAATAAATATGCTATTTCAGTGCCTGTTGAAAACCAAAGCGGCGGTAAAGATAGCTCAATTGCAGAAATGATGTCAGGCTATCACAACTTATTGCGTTTTAGAATTGATGGGACAGATTTTTTTGAATCATATCAAAAGGTTCAGGAAGCCATTGAGTATATTAAAAAAGGAAATGGGCCAGCTTTAATTGAAGCTGAAGTAGTAAGGCTTCAATCTCATTCTTCATCAGATGACCAGAAAAAATACAGAGATAAAAATGAACTTGAAGAGGAATTGAAAAAATCCCCGATAGAAATACTTGCCAGCAAATTAATTCGTGATAAAATTATTTCAAAAGATGAATATGAAGAACTAAAAAAAGATGTTCTTGAGCAGGTAAATAAAGCTGCAGATGAAGCAATAAAAGAAGAAGACCCAAAACCGGAAGATGCAGCCAAATATATATTTGATGAAAGCGGTTTGAAAGATACTTTTGATTATGAAAAGAATATTCCAGCAGGCAAAAAAATTGTAATGGTTGATGCAATCAATCATGCACTTCATGAAGAGATGGAGAGGAATGATAAGATTTATGTTTTTGGAGAAGATATAGCAGATAGTAAAGGTGGTGTTTTCACCGCTACAAAAGGGCTTTCAACTAAGTTTGGTGACGATAGAGTTTTTAATTCACCATTAGCTGAAGCAAGTATAATAGGTGTAGCAACAGGAATGGCATTAACTGGATTAAAACCGGTAGTTGAAGTTCAATTTGGTGATTATATCTGGCCGGCTTTTATGCAATTCAAAGATGAACTTTCAACTTATAGATACCGTTCTTATAATAAATGGCCGGCACCAGTAGTTACTCGTGTCGCGGTAGGCGGGTATATTCACGGCGGACTTTATCACAGCCAAAACATAGAAGCATTCTTTTCTCACATTCCTGGAATTTATATCGCTTATCCTTCAAATGCTGCTGATGCAAAAGGATTATTAAAAACGGCATGCAGAATTAATGATCCGGTTTTATTCTGCGAACACAAAGGATTATATCGTCAAAGTTTTGCAACTTCGCTTTCTCCGGATAGCGATTACTTAGTTCCATTTGGCAAAGCAAAAGTTGTTAAAGATGGAGGTGATGTTACGGTTGTTTCTTATGGTGTTTCTATGTGGGATTCTGTTAGTGCCGCAAGAAAACTTGAAGAAGAAGGATATGAAGTTGAAGTAATTGATATTAGAACTATAATTCCACTTGACGAAGAAACAATTTTTAACTCTGTAAAGAAGACAGGCAAAGTAATAGTAATTCATGAGGATACATTAACAGCAGGTTTTGGAGCTGAAATAGCAGCAAGAATTTCCGATTCATGCTTTCAATATTTGGATGGGCCTGTTAAAAGGCTTGCCGCAAAAGATTCTCATATTCCGTATTCTCCGATTTTGGAAAATGCTATTCTTCCAAGCAGAGAACAAATTTATAAAGCAATAAAAGAATTAATAGAATTTTAATTTGAATTTTTAGGAGCAAACTAAATGGATGTTATAATGCCCAAGATGGGTGAGAGTGTAAGTGAGGGAACTGTTATAAAATGGCATAAGAAAAAAGGTGAACAGGTTAAAAAAGACGAAATCATTTTTGAAATAAGTACTGATAAAGTTGATACAGAAATTCCATCTCCCGCGGACGGTGTTCTTTCAGATATAAAGGCGAATGAAGGAGACACTGTTGAAGTTGGTTCCGTTGTTGCAGTTATTGATGAAAATGGTTCAGCAGCTAAAGTGAAGGAGGAAACTGAAAATAATACTATAAAAGAAGATAAAGTTGAATCGAAAAAAGATGAACCTGTAAAAGAATCTAAAATCGATTCTTCTAAACAAGATATGAAACCAACTGTTTCTGAAAACAAACCAACTAATGAAATAAAATCTGATAGCGGAAAGCTAAAGGGAAAAACAGTTGAAATAGCTATGCCTAAAATGGGTGAGAGTGTTATGGAAGGCACTATTATTAAGTGGCATAAAAAAGTTGGAGAAACAGTTAAAAAGGATGAAACTATTTTTGAAATTAGCACTGATAAAGTTGATACAGAAGTTCCTTCTCCCGAAACTGGCGTTTTAGCAGAAGTACTTGTCGGAGAACAGGAAACAGTAGAAGTTGGGACAGTTGTTGCTAAACTATCAATAGAAAGTGAAAGTGGTGAAGAAGAAACAACCACTGGAGATATTGAAGTAATCGAACAAGAATTAAAACCCGAAGAAAAGCACAAACCAGTTTCAATGCATGATAATTTTTCTAATACAGTGAGTGAAGAAAGACAAAGTCCTGTAGATAAAGATAAAGAAGAGATTAATAAAAATGTTGGATTTTTGTCTCCTTTGGTAATGAACATTATGCAAAAAGAAAATGTCAGCTTTGATGAATTACATAATATCAAAGGAACCGGCTTAAATAATAGAATTACCAAAAAAGATATTCTTAGTTATATAGAGAATAGAAGTAAACAAAAACCTTCTGAAGTAAAAGAAGAAAGAAAAGAAAAAGCCTTGCCTACCGGCAGGCAGGCTGAGCCTAAAAAAGAATATGCGGCACCTTCTTACACCTCTGCACAAATGCAGCCTGTTTACTCATCAGCAGATATAGAAAAAATACCGATGGATAACATTCGTCAGAAAATAATGCAGCACATGATTAACAGCCGTGATACATCTGTTCATGTTTCCGCGATGCTGGAAGTTGACATGACACGCATTTATAATTTTATTAAAGATAAGCGTGATGAATATATTCAGAAAGAGGGAGTTAAGCTTACATACATGGCTTTCATTTCATATGCTGCAATTAAAGCTTTGAAAGAATTCCCTTTGGTTAATTCAACAATTGAAGGTTCAACAATAATTAAAAAGAAATTTATTAATCTAGGTATTGCTGTAGCAATTCAACCGACCGGATTGATTGTGCCAAATATTAAAGGTGCAGATGAAAGAAGTGTAATCGGACTTGCAAAATCAATTAACGATTTAGCAGAGCGAGCACGCAAAAGAAAACTTTCTCCTGATGATATTTCAAACGGAACTTTTACAATTACAAATTATGGTGTATTCGGGACTATATTTGGAACTCCAATTATTAATCAGCCTGAAGTGGCAATATTGGGAGTTGGAACTGTAACTAAAAAACCGGTTGTAGTTGAAATTGATGGCGGAGATACAATTGCAATTAAACCTATAATGGCATTAACACTTTCGCATGACCATCGTTTAGTGGATGGAATGCTTGGCGGAAAATTCTTAAAATTCATAAAAGATTTTCTGGAGAACTTTGATATTAGTTCAATCTAAATTTTAACGTATAAAAAATCTTGAAGAAAAAATGAGCGTACTTAATCAACATCAAAAAATATTTAAAGAAGAAGTAGAAAAAACTAAAATACCATTGGGCAAACGGCCTGATTGGCTAAAAGTTAAATTACCAACTGGTGAAAATTATTCCGATGTAAGAAACCTAATGCGCAACCAGCATTTACATACAGTATGCGAAGAAGCTAAATGCCCAAATATTGCAGAATGCTGGAATGCTCGCAGCGCAACTTTTATGATACTCGGTGATACTTGTACCAGGAGCTGCGGTTTTTGTAATATTAAAGTTGGTATCCCAAACGAACTGGACCTTGATGAACCACGGAGAGTTGCAGAATCAGTTAAAGAATTAAATTTAAGGCATGTGGTAATTACATCTGTAAATAGAGATGAATTAAAAGACGGCGGCGCATCAATATTTGCTGAAACAATAAGATTGATTCGTGAGGAAATGCCAGAAACAACTATTGAAATTTTAATTCCGGATTTCCGAGGTGTGATTGATGCATTTAATATTATCATGCGAAATCCTCCAGACATTTTAAATCATAATCTTGAAACAATTCCGAGATTATATCATGCAGTTCGTCCTCAAGCAAAATATGAAAGAAGCTTAAAATTAATCCGTTGGTTCAAAGACAGATATTTAAAAACAAAAAGCGGGATTATGGTTGGAATAGGAGAGAAGCCCGAAGAAGTTCTAAGTTTAATGCATGAGCTTGTTGAACATGGATGTGATATTTTAACAATAGGACAATATTTACAGCCGACAAAAAATCATTTACCGGTTGATAGATTTGTTACTCCTGACGAATTTAACATGTACAAAGAAGAAGGACTGAAAATAGGCTTTAAAATTGTGGAGTCTTCTCCTTTGGTAAGAAGTTCCTATCATGCAGACAAACATGCAAGAGCATTGTTTTAATTTTGTTTGATTTTCTTATATACTCAAAACTTCTTAACAAAAAATTAATATCTGTCAATATTTACTATCACATTTTCAATTTGTAAATTGACATCCGGTTTTTTAAATCTGTGAGTGGGCATACTTTTAAGCAATAATTTTACTGTTAATGAAATTTAAATTTTTACTTTTCTTTTTAACCTGTTCCGTTTTTTTAATAGCGCAAGATAAAGGGGACATATCAAATCGTTTACGTAAAACACTTGACGATGATAATTCGCATTACACAAACGTAGGTAATATCGGATTAACTGTAACAAATTTTGGAATGTATGGAAACGGCTTTGCATTATGGCCGCAACAGCCAAGCTGTGAGTATCCTTTGGGAAGCGGTATTGAACATATTTTCGACGGAAGTCTTTGGGTAGGTGGATTTGTCAGTACAGATTCTTTAAGGCATAATCTTGTTGGCCCTTTTGTAACAACTGGTTCTGTTGATGCTTCCTCAGTGTCTACTCGCGGCGGCGGATTTGAATTTACCAATAATCCTGGTAGTAAAGTTGTTGAAAGGTCATCTCTTCTTGATTCCAGATATTATAATCCATATGCAATCTCACATCAAGATTTTATTATGAATTATGTAGATACAAATCTAACTCTATCAAATGGTGAGACAATTCAAGGCCATGATCCGCTTGGTATAGCAGTCCACCAGGAATGTTATGCCTGGAATTATCCTTTTGCTGATTTTTTTGTGATAATGAATTACACTATTAAAAATGTATCAAAAAAATATCTAGACAGTGTATATGTTGGTTTATGGACAGATGCAGTGGTCAGAAATACTAAGATTACATCACCAAGGATTGGAGCTCCATTTTTTGACAAAGGTGGTGAAGGATATAGCGATTCAATGAGAATTGCTTATACTTTTGACGCAACAGGAGATATAGGGTATACAAACAGCTATATTGGAATTCAATTCCTTGGGGCTACACCAAACATTGACAGCATTTTTGTATATGGTCAGGATACTATACCCTCAGTAAATTTTGTAAGCTGGCAGTATAAAAACACTGCTGACCCAAATTTCTTCTCTCCGACAGTTGATATTGATAGATATAGGAAAATGCAAGGTTATTTTGGCGGTACAAATAGATATAACCACGGAATAAATCCATCTACATTAAAAACTCCGTCAAACCGATCTGAATTAATTACAAACGGCCCTTTTAGTAAAATTGCTCCGGGAGATTCTATAAATGTAGTTTTTGCTATTGTCTGTGCAAAAAAATATGGAAACGATGACCAATCACTAGATACTAAAGAACAAAAGCTCAATTTATATTCAAATGCTGAATGGGCTTTACGTGCTTATTTTGGGGAAGATAGGAATAGGAACGGGAAATTGGATATTGGAGAAGATTTGGATGGAAATGGAACAATTACAAGATATATATTACCAGCTCCTCCGATTACTCCTAATATAAAAGTTGTACCAGGAAATCAAGATGTTGCAATATATTGGGACAAGAGAGCAGAATCTTCTGTTGATCCAATTTCAGGTAAAAAGGATTTTGAAGGATATAGAATTTATAGAACGGAAGCCGGTTTTGATCTTAATCTTGCTGAAGATGCTCGTTCATCTTTAGTTACTCTTGCACAATTCGACAGCACTGGAAATTCTTATGGATTCAATACAGGCTTTGGAAAAGTTGAGTTAAAGGAACCTATTTCGTTTCCACCTGACACTACTAAATATTATTACAAATTTGATGTTAAGAATTTATTAAACGGCTGGCAATACTTATTCGCTGTTACAGCATTTGATAAAGGTGATCCGGAGAATAATTTGGAAAGCTTAGAATCCAATCCGATAGCTTCAATGAATAGAATTCTACCCGGTACTTTGCCTAATAATAAGGACACTGCTGAGGTAGGCGTTTATCCTAATCCTTATTATGGGAATGCACTTTGGGATGGAAGTACAGAGCGTTTAAGAAAAATCTATTTCTACAATCTTCCTTCAGAATGTGAAATTACTATTTACACTCTTTCGGGAGACATAGTTAAAAGAATTGAGCATCATCAAAACAGCAATGGTTCTGACATAAAATGGTTTCAAACTTATGCCAGCAGTGGGAATCAAATTATGACTGGTGGTGAAGATGCTTGGGATCTTATCTCGGATAATGATCAGGCAATTGCAACAGGTTTATATTTATTTACCGTAAAGGATTCTAATACCGGTAGTATTAAAAGAGGAAAATTTTTAATAATAAAATAAAAAGGTCAAAAGCTATGAAAATGAAATTACTTGTGATTTTATTGGTAATGGGTTTTGGAATAACATTAGCGCAATCCCAATACCCACTGGTTTCAATTCATGATATTCAATATGTTGATTCAGTTGGTACTAAAGGCTGGTCTCCATCTGTTCTTAAAGATTCAATAGTGAGAGTTGTAGGGACTATAATGATTAGGCCTGTAGTTGATCCTGATACAAATAGAACACCAACAATGTATTATGGCAGCAGATGGGGTACTTATATTAGAGATACTTCCTCAGCGGTTGATGAATGGGCTGGATTAAATATTTTGCAAAACGATACAACAGGGGATAATCAAAATACATTTTTTGATTTAGTTGATACTGCGGATGTAGTTGAAATAACAGGAAAGGTAACAACCTACGGCCAAACAAATGAATTATTTGTGCTTCTTGATCCTGTGACGTCAGTAAATATAATTAAAAAATTACCTAGACGTCCTGCTCCTTTGCAATTATCAATTACAGATTTGGTTGATAATGGAATAACAAATAAAGCTAATTATAAATATTCAGGGATGTATGTAGAATTACATAATGTGAAATCTACAGATAGAAGTGCCTCTGTTGGTTCCTTTAGTATTTTTGATGAGAATAATCAGTCTGCCGGCAAAATTGCGGTATATCCTCAATCAAGATATTTTAGAACAGATGGTAATAAGATGCCAGGTTCTACTTATGAACCACCACAAGATGGAACCCCTATTCAATCTATAAGAGGTATCTTAACAATATATCAAGATAACTTTGAAATATTGCCAATTTATCCTAATGATTTAGTAATTACTGCTACCCCTCCTATCATTAAGGATATATTAAGAGATAAAGTTCAAGTGAATACAAACCAATCCGTTACAATATCTGCACATATTTCGGATGAAGATGGTTATGTTAAAAATGCAACTTTACATTATCGCATTGGAAATGGAGTTAGAGTTGTATTGGCAATGGATAAATCTACAACAGATACAACCTTATTTACTGCAACTATACCAGCTATAAGCAGTGATTCAACTTTGGTTGATTATTACATATCATCAAATGACAATGATGGTCTAGTCGGATATTCACCAAGCGATACAGTAAAAGGAAATTATTTTTATCAAGTTTTAGATGAACCTTTAACAATTCGAGATGTTCAATACAGTCCCTTCGGTAGTGGTTACAGTTCATATAATGGATATTATGTGACATTAACTGGTGTGGTTACTGCTGATACTTCCGATATTCCAGGATATGGAAGCAGTACTCCACTAAGAGTCTACATGCAAGATGGAAGAGGACCTTGGACAGGAATAATGATAGGAACTCACGGAAATATGGGAGCTGAAGTAACAAAATTAAAACGTGGAGATAATGTTACTTTAAATGGTAGAATTATGGAAAATTATAGTGTGACCGGAATTGATTCTCTAAAACAAATAACTGTCAATTCAAGTAATAACGCACTTCCAGAAGCAATTGATTTAAAAACCGGTGATATTGGCTCTACTACAGGTGCAGATACTAGTGCAGAAAAATGGGAGAGTGTTTTGATAGATTATAAGAATGTTACCGTTACTGATGAAAATGCTGATGGAGATCCAGGTCCTAACTCGTATAACTTTGGAGAAGAAATGATTGACGATGGTTCTGGTAATGCGAGAATTGAATATCAAGATGGAAATCATAATTACAATAATAATTGGGATTCTACATTAGCAAAAAATCCTGCTAATATTTATGTAAAACTAAATTCCACATTTACTGAAATTCGTGGAATTCTATTCTATTCACATAGCTATTATAAAATTGTCCCGAGGAAAAATGATGATTTCATAGGATATGTCGGCGCGGTCGGTGTAAAAGATAAACCATCAAAATTACCAATTACATATAAACTTGATCAAAATTATCCTAACCCATTTAATCCTTCTACTACTATCAATTATTCAATTCCTAAAGAAAGTATAGTATCATTGAAAATATATAACATACTTGGCCAGGAAGTGAAAACTTTAGTTAATGAAAGTAAAGCACCGGGTAAATATAATGTTAGGTTCAATGCAAGTGAATTAAGCTCTGGAGTTTATTTCTATAGTTTGAAAGCAGGTGATTATTATCAAGTTAAAAAAATGATGCTTTTGAAATAATTTCCCTCTTGAACTTAAAGATGAACTTACTCTTAAACACGAAGTAAGTTCAAGTTCAAGTGTAAGTTTTATATAGTTATCCTTCTAAGGTTTGCTCATCGAAAAAGGGGCTTTAACCTTGAAGGATTCATAAAAAAAATATGCTCAAAGTTGTAAAAATAATACTATTTATTGCAGTTACATTTTCAATTTCGTCTTGTATTAAAGATGTAACAGATAATCCTAGTAGGAAATCAACCGCCTCATACTGGAATATTTTTATATCCTGATTCTTCAATCAGTAGTCAGCCTAGTAAAATTAATGTACATTGGTGGGGTGATGACCCTGACGGATTTGTTGTCGGATATTATTTTACATGGGATGGTAAAAACTGGGCATTCACATCTTCCAATGATAGCCTTTTTGCTCTGCAAATTGGAGCTAAGGATACAAATTATACTTTCCAGGTATCAGCAGTTGATGACGGTGGGAATGGAATTTATGATAATGATATTAATCAAAATGGGATTGACTACGGACCAGAACCATTTATCGATAGAAATTCAAATGGAGTTCGGGATCGAGGAGAAAGTTTTACAGATATTGGTTTGATAGATCCTCATCCGGCTTCCATAAACTTTCCAATTAAAAATTCTGCCCCGGTTGTTGAATGGAATCAGCTAAGTATTTTACCCGATACATCATTTCCGGTTATGTCATTTGGATGGAATGCCACTGATATAGACGGTGACGAAACAATTCAAAATATAAATGTTTGTTTAAATGATACAACTAATCCCTCTAATATAGTTTCTCTTAACGGCAGCGTTAGAAATATTACACTAAGAACCTCGGATTTTAATTCCTCTTCACCATCGATGGAAATATTAATTGGTGGATTGGAATCCAATATAGCTACCCAAAAATTACCTGGACTAATTTTAAATGGAAACAATAAGTTCTTTGTTCAGGCAGTAGATATTTCAGGAGCAAAATCTGATTTTATTGCTTTGCCAGGTGAAGGCAGTACCTGGTATGTAAAAAAGCCGAAGGGAAAGCTTCTAATTGTAGATGATTATGGTACTTTTGATGCTGCCGCTTCATTTTATACTTCAATGTTTAGCGATAGCTTAAATCTATCCGGTAAATACGATATTTATGATTATCTAAACCAAAAACCGCCATATTTGAATGTTACTTTTTATCAGACACTTAAACTTTTTAAATATGTATTCTGGTATACAGATAATAGCCCAAATTTAGATTTATTAAGTGGAGTTACTAAAAATTATATTGATGCCGGAGGAAAGATTGCATTCTCAATGCAATTTCCGCAAACAATAGATCTGGCAGTGGTGCAAAGCTTTTTGCCTATAAGGTCTGATTCTAGCGATTCAAAGACTTCTTTATTAGGAGGAACGAAAATTTCTTCTGACAATACTCAGCCTGCTTATCCTGGTTTAGAATTATCCACAAGTATATTTAGAATAAAATCTTTTTATCTAAATCCATTAGGCGGAATCCCAATTTATTATTTCCCTAATAAAGAATTAAAGGGTTATATCGGATTTACAGATTTGGAAAAGAAATTATTCTTTATCGGAATTCCATTGCATAAAGCGAATGGTGGTAATGCTAATGTTAAAAGTCTACTCAGTAAAGTATTCTTTGAAGATTTTGGGTTAACGCGATGATGAAAAAAATTTTACAGATTACTTTCTTGTTTACATTCTTAGTTAGCAGTTTTGTATATGGACAGAAAGCTGGTAAGCTTACAGGTATAATTACAGATGCAGGCACAAAAGAACCTTTAGTTGGTGTTAATATTATCTTAAAAGGAACCTATTACGGCGCAGCCTCAGATGCAAACGGAAAGTTCACAATTGATAATATTACTCCAGGAAGTTATGATATAAAAGTTTCTTTTATCGGGTATAAAACTGTTGAATATACAGGGTTTAAAATTGAAGCAGGCAAAACAGTTGAACTGGACGTTAAGATAAGTGAGTCTACCTTAACTTTAGATCATGATGTTATTGTTGTCGGTTCAAAACCACTGGTAGATGTTGATGAAACTCAAAGCAAAAAAACTATTTCTGCTGAAGATATAAAAAATGCTTTGGTTGAGAACATTTCTGATGTTGTTGCACAACAAGCAGGTATAGTTCATGAGGACAATGAAATACATATCCGTGGCGGCAGAAGTTATGAAAATGCATTCCTATTAAATGGAGTTTCGGTTCAGGACCCTTTAGCTGGAACAGGATTTGGGCTGCAATTAAGTGCAAATGCAATTGAAGAAGTTGATGTTATTACCGGCGGATTTAATGCTGAATATGGACAGGCAACTTCAGGTGTCGTTAATGTTAAAACAAAAGATGGCGGCGACAAATATAGCGGATATATTTCTTATAAAACGGATAACCTTGGAAACAGTTCTTCTTATCATGTTTTCAACAATAAAATTTTAGAAGTTGATCTTGGCGGACAAGAACCGATTACTTCATTTTTACTTCCTTCAATTGGTATTCAAATTCCCGGCAAGCTTTATTTCTTCGGAAATTTTTATATGGGATTATCCGACGGAATAACTCAGGGATATTACAAGCCGACTGCAGGTAGACTTTATTCATCAACATTTCATGGAACCAGGTTTTCTCCTGAAGCTAGTAATAATTGGAGCTGGCTGGGCAAACTTACTTATAAACCTTCATCTACTTTTAAAATCCAGTATTCTTTTAATCAGTCTGTTTCAATAAGTCAAAACACAGGTGCACTTCAGACAAATCTTGAATATGTTGAAAGAAGCCCTGGTTATCAATATGAATTTCAAAATATCTTAGCTAATGCGAATGTTTATACCCATAATACAAAATTCAATTCGATATCAATAACGCATACATTAAATGCTAAGACATATTACGAATTAACTTTGGGGCATTTGTTTACAAATCTACGAGTTGATGCAAATGGCAAAAAATGGAATGAATATTTACAGCCAAAAGATATTCCAAATTTCCCGGTTGAATATTATAATTTAGGACACGATACAATTGGTGTTATTCCTGGTGATGGTTTTTGGGATCTTGGTAATCCCTATACATGGCATGACCATTACGTAGATGAATTTTCAATCAAAGGAGATATAACAAGTTTCTTTGATGAGAAGAATAAATTCAAAGCAGGTTTTGAATCACGTTTTCAAGAAATGCAGTTGATTGATATTTATCAGCCATGGATAGGTGATCTTGGTTTAAATAATGATATCTACAAAGTATTTCCAGCCATGGGTGCATTTTATGCACAGGATAATATTAATTTTAGCGGGATGATTCTTAATTTCGGTTTAAGGCTTGATTACTGGTTCCCGGGAAAATACGTTGATGACGCAGTTAATAATCCTGACGTAGTTACTATTCCCGAACAAACCAGAATCGATTATAAGAATGATACTTTTGGATGGTTTGGTGGAAGAAGATTTAAAGCAAGATTAAGCCCTCGTCTTGGAATTTCGCATCCGGTTTCAAATAATCAAACTTTATTTTTCTCGTATGGCCATTTCAGCAAATGGCCACGGCCTCAGTTTGTATATGCAAAATTAAATCCTTTGAATGCTCAATCATCTTTTCAGCAGTTTGGTAATCCTAATTTGAATCCCGAAACTACAGTTGCTTATGAGTTAGGGCTTAAAACACAAATTACACCAAATGATGTTTTAACATTGACAGCATATTATAAAGATATTTTTGATTATATAAATACCAGAACTGCTAAGATAACTTCAGCAAGATTTATTTCTAAAAATTTTATTACCTATGTCAACTCAGATTATGCTCGTTCAAGAGGTATAGAATTAGAATTTAAAAGAGAATTGGAGATTGGTTTAACGGTTCATTATCTGCAACTTATGCTATAGTTACCGGAAAGAGTTCTTCCGCTTCTGAAGGAGCTTTGGTCTTACAGGGTGATATAAATGAATCAGTTAAAGAAAAGTTTATGCCATGGGATAGGCCTATAACTGCAAACTTAACTACTAATTTTTATGTAGGAAAAGATAAAGCATTATTTGGTTTTGGAAACGGTATTCTTGATGATTATAATCTTTATTTAAGATTTTTCCTTGAATCCGGGAAAAGATATACACCGGCTTACTTTACGGGTTATGATGCACAAGGGAGGCCTATATACATCTCATCAACCACAGACCGATACACTGACGTAGGAAAGAAATGGTTTTGGATCGATTTAAATTTTGAAAAATATATTCCTATAGGTGATCTTGAATTATCACTGGTGGTTGAAATTAATAATTTATTTGATATAAAAAATTCAGCAATAATTAATCCAGTTACTGGTAAAGCTTATGAAAGCGGTGACCCTGTTCCATACGGTTGGAACGATCCCAATTACCCGGATTTACAATTGCCGATTTCCCCGTACCCATTTGATCCATCAAGATATTTAACCAGAAGAAATATAAAATTCGGACTTAGCTTAAAGTTTTGAGCATGAAAAAAATATTTGTTGTCATAATTCTTTTATCTGTTTTCATTAATGTAAAAGCTCAGCTTATTACAAACCTGGGTGGGCAGAGAGCTGGTATATCTACTGCACAATTTCTAAAGATAGGTGTTGGAAGCCGTTCAACAGCAATGGGTGAATCTTTTGTAGCAATAGCTAATGATGCATCTGCATTGTATTGGAATCCGGCGGGCTTGGTTCAATTCGATCAAGATCAGGTTATGTTTTCTCATAATCAATGGGTTGTAGATATTTATCATGATTTCTTTGGAGCCGTTTATCATTTGGATGCGCAAAATTCATTTGGTGTTTCGTTTATTTCTTTGTCTACTAAAGATATGCCTGTAACTACTGAATTTGCTCCATATGGCACAGGTGAATATTTCAGTTATGGTGATTTAGCTTTTGCATTAACATACTCCAGAAAGATGACGGATAAATTTAGTTTTGGCGGCACTGTAAGATACATTGAAGAAACATTGGACAAGTTAAAGATGCGTGGAGTAATGATTGATCTCGGTACGTATTATTGGACGGGTTTGGGATCAACAAGGTTTGCAGTTGCTGTTTCTAATTTTGGCAATCAACTTGCCCCGGATGGTAAAGTTGTACTTATTGGTAAAAGAGAAAAATCAGACTGGCAGGCATATTCACCGCCAACAATTTTTAGAATAGGTTTTGCTTTTGAGCCTTATGAATCCGGTGATAATAAAATTACAACATCGATTCAATTAAATCATCCAAATGATAACAAAGAGAATGTTACTACAGGTTTGGAATATAGCTGGAAAAACATAGTCTTCTTTAGAGGCGGATATAAATTTAATGTAGATGAACAAAACTACTCATTTGGATTCGGAATAAATCTTCCAATCCGAATAGCATATTGTAACGTTGATTATTCATTTTCTAATTTCGAAAGATTAGGAAATTCACAAAGGTTTTCAATCATATTAGGTTTTTGATGAATTCGTACATAAGATATTTTATTATTTTAATAATCCTGATCCTATTCGGCTGCACCGATAAATTTGATGTTAGTCAATTAGGTGCAAGTTCAGGAAAAGCTAATATTGCTGGAGATACATTATATGTTCAAACTGGTAAAGCTTGGACCGGTTTTAATAACCCGCAAGATATTATTATTGGTAGAGAACCTTTTGTTTATGTTGCAGATACTTATAATGACAGAATTGTGATGTTGAATTTGAATGGAGATGTTCAAGGGATACGTGAAATAAAAAAACCTGTAGCATTAGCTCAGGATTATAAATTGAACCTAATCGTGTGCGGCGAAATAGATACAGTTGTAAACGGACAAACACAAACATTTGGTGCCGTTTATAAATTAAATATGGTTGCAGCCGAACATCAAATTAATAATGCTCCAATAACAAAACTTTTACCCCGCACATCTGATTTAAAATATCCTGATAGAAGATATACTGCTGTAACTGTGTTTTTTAATAATATGTTTTATATTGCAAGAACTGGTACTGCAAATACAAGCTTTGTTGATCCTGATAATTCAATCCTACAATTTATTCCTAAAAAGCTTTACGGAGGTGGTGAGGGTGATACATTAATAGGAAGAGTTCCCAATATTGATCCTCTTAGTTCTGGACTAGTTTCTGCGAATGGAATAAGTTCACTTACTTCTTTCAACAGAAAAAATATAGATTTTATTGAAACTCTGACCGGCAATAATAGTTTAAAAGCCCAATGGCTTACTTATGTTGTTACTCCTGTTTCGGCTGATTACGTTGCTAGGCTTACGCCCTCTGATGGGGGAGCATTTATGACTCCAAATAAGTTCACACAGCCAGAAGGTTCTTGCATAGATGATGCTGGAAATATTTTTATTGCAGATGCTGCAAAAGACAGCATATATAAGTTTACTCCTCTTGGCGACGAACTTCAATCTTTTGGCGGACCCGATGTATTTAACAAACCTTATTCAGTTGCTTTTTTCGATAATGTCCTTTATGTAGCTGATTCCGGTAATAATAGAATATTAAGATTTAAATTATCAACTGATTTGAGGTAAGTCATTCTATTTATAGATATTCCAGCATTATTTGAAGTCCCTTCAAACATAAAAATTTTTCTTCATTCAATTTCTACATTAAGGTTAAAATGAATTTCAAAACTTTTCTATCCACATTGTGGTCAATTTTGATCGCAGCTATATTTATTTTTAGTCAAATTCTTTATGCACAAACTGCAAACCATTTAGTTATAAGTGAAGTGCTTGTTAACGGTAAATATGAATCTAATGCTGCTGACAATGATGAGTTTGTTGAAATCTATAATCCAACTTCTGCTCCTGTTGATGTTAGTAATTGGACTTTAGATTATAGAAGCGCTTCCGGAACATCATTCAATACTAAATACACTTTCCCATCAGGAGCTATGATCCAATCACACAAATTTTATCTGATTGGTGGAGGTGGAGTAACTGATAGAGACAATTCTTCAGACTCGCAAATTTTAGGACTTGGTAATTCCGGTGGTGGAGTTTTTTTAAGAAACTCTTCCGGCAGTACAATTGATTTAGTTGGATGGGGAAGTGCATCGTCAAGTAATTATGAAGGGACAGTGGTAGCTGTACCGTCTGAAGGTATATCTCTTGAAAGAAAAGCAAATAGTTCCTCCAATGCTTCCACAATGGGAATTGGTGGTGCAGATGAATTTGAAGGCAATGGGTATGATTCGGATAATAATTCTTCTGATTTTGTGCAAAGAACAACTCCACAGCCACAGAACTCATTAAGCCCGGCAGAACCAGCAGTAGATAATGGTGGAAATGGAACAGGAACTGTTTATGTTACACCTAAAATATTAAATGCATCAGAAGCTACTTCTTTATCATTTACTTTTCGGGGAGATGGAACTCATACTCTGGATAGTGTTTTAATAGTAATTCCTTCATCAACTGGTTGGACATGGAGTCAAAATTTATCTAATGTATTCCCAAGTGCTCCTTTAGGCCCGCCTAATATTACAATTCAAAATGATACTATCTATATTGGCTCGGCAAATATAACTTCTTCTGACAGTTTGAATATTTTAATTACAAATGTTAATGCACCTGATGACGGAGGTTATACAGATTTCTTAATTAAAACAGCAGTAAGTGATGGAACGCCGTTACCTGTTTCACCATTACCGAGAATTACGATTTTAAAAGTTGTTCCGATAGTTGATATACATGTTAATGATGCTGCTGGAGTTCCAACTTCGCCTTATGGCGTTGGTTCATCTGTTACTATAAGCGGAATTATTACTGCTGATTTCAATCAACACGAACAGATATTTATGTTCAAGATTCCACTGCGGGGATTGATATATATAGTCCAGTAAGATATTATGATTATCAAGTTGGTGATAGTGTCACTATTACTGGTTCCATACTGCAATTTAGAGGTTTAACAGAAATTTCACCGGATTCTGCTTTATTCTTTATTCATTCACATGGTCACAAGGTTCCGGAGCCATTAGTATTAACTGCTGAGCAAGTTAATCAAACTTTCAACACAACTAATTATACTGAAGTAAATGAGGGCAGATTAATAAGATTAAATAGTGTTACTTATAATTCTTCAGATCAAACAATAACTGATGAAACCGGGACAACTGGCGGATATTTTGGAAGTTTTTCTGTCCCAAGCGGTACGTTTGACGTTATTGGTATTTTAAAACAATATAAACCAGGAACGGGGACTCCTCCAGCTCCTTATACATCTGATTATGAAATTAGTGCTCGTACCCAAGATGATATAATTGTAAGTCCAGGTCCTAAATTTGTTAGCAAACCTGTTGAAGACGATATCCGGCCCGATTCTGTTACCATTGTTTTTCAAACTGATGTTCCTTCTAAAGCAGTACTTAAATACGGCAAAACATCAAACTATACAGATTCAATTGTTGTAAATGATAATAATACAGAACATTCAATTGTTATTGCGAGTTTATGGGCTGCTACTGTTTATCATTATCAAGTAGTAGTATCTGATACTTCTGGGATTAATTTTACTGGTGATGCTATTTTCTCAACTGCTTCTCCTTACGGTTCTACAGGTACAATGAATGTATATTTTAATTATCCTGTTGATACATCGGTTTCAACCGGTGAAAATGCATTAACAACAAATATATATCAAAAGTTTGTAGATAGAATTAATGCTGCGTCTTTTTCAATTGATGTTGCTTTATACAGCTTGAGCGGTACTGTTGGAGCTAACATTGCAAGTGCGCTGATTAGTGCAAAAGATCGTGGAGTTAAAATACGGGTAATAGGTGAAAAAGATAATCAAGGAACAGCGCCATGGAGCACTTTGAAGAATAACGGAATAACAGTAATAGATGATAGTTATGATGCTTCAAATATGGGCAACGGTTTGATGCATAATAAATTTGCTGTTTTTGATTATCGAGATACAAGTTCTTTTACTGATGATTGGGTTTGGAGCGGATCATGGAATGCTACTGATCCTGGAAATAATAATGATGCTCAAAATGCAATTGTAATTCAAGATAAATCATTAGCAGGTGCATATACATTAGAGTTTAATGAAATGTGGGGAAGTGATACTGATACTCCAAATTCATCAAATTCAAAATTCGGCGTAGATAAAACAAATAATACTCCCCATCATTTTAATATAGAGGGTGTTCCTGTTGAATTATATTTTGATCCATCAGATCAAACAACTACTCATATTGGCAATGAATTAAAAACCGCTGAGTCTGCAATTAATATTGCTATGCTTACTTTTACAGAGGATAATTTAGCTCAAATTTTGATTGCTAAAAAAGGTGAAGGAAAAAAAGTACGTGTACTTCTTGATAATAATTCAGATACAGGAAATGAGTTTAGTAATTTAGAGAATAACGGAGTGGATATACATCTTAAAGGAAATGCTGTCTCAGGATTTTTACATCACAAGTATGCAATAGTTGATGGAGAAATGAATTCTGATAACTCTGCTGTTATAACTGGTTCTCATAATTGGTCGAATGCTGCAGAAAATTCAAATAATGAAAACACATTGATAATCCATAATAAAAGAATTGCAAATCTTTATCTACAGGAATTTAAAGCAAGGTACATTGAAGCCGGCGGAACAGATGATATTTCAATACTAACAAGTATTGCTGAGAATGGGAATAGTAATTTACCGGTAAGGTTTAATCTCTATCAAAATTATCCAAATCCATTCAATCCAGTAACGACTATTAAATTTGAAGTTCCGAAATCTCAAAAGATTGAATTAAAAATTTATGATGTACTTGGCAGAACAGTTAGAACCTTATATAATAATATTGCTCCGGCTGGAACAATATCAATCAATTTTAACGCTTCAAATTTAGCGAGTGGGGTCTATTTTTATAAATTAGTAACTAACGATTATGTTTCAATTAAGAAAATGATGCTGCTCAAATAAAAATAGTCTGCCAAGCATTGGATTTAATTATTATTTATCGCCAGTTAAATCTGGCGGTTTTATTTTAAATGAATTTGATGATTTTCTCCCAAACAATAGTTTGTAAAAAAGACTTCTAATAACTATTTTTACTTTTCAAATTTTAATAAATCAGGACGAAAATGGCTGTAGAAACAAAGGTAATTAACGGTAAAATAATACAGGTAATTGGGCCGGTGGTCGACATTGAATTTGAAAACGGCCATTTGCCAAAAATTTATAACGCAATTCGAATTCCCAGAACAAACACAGAGGGCGTGGAAGAAGATTTAATAACTGAAGTCCAACAGCATTTAGGCGAAGATAGAGTCAGAACTGTAGCAATGGACTCAACAGACGGACTTGTTCGTGGAATGGATGCAATTGATACCTTAGGACCTATCACTGTTCCTGTTGGACCTGCAACTTTAGGGCGTTTAATCAATGTAATTGGAAATGGAATTGATCATTTAGGAGAAATAAAATCCGAAAAAAGATATCCTATTCATAGGCCTGCCCCAAAATTTGCAAACCTTTCAACCCAAACAGAAATGTTTGAAACCGGAATTAAAGTTATTGACTTGATTGAGCCTTATTCAAAAGGCGGTAAAACCGGTTTATTCGGCGGAGCCGGTGTTGGTAAAACTGTTATTATCCAGGAACTAATTCACAACATTGCACAAGAACATGGCGGCTATTCTGTTTTTGCCGGTGTTGGAGAAAGAACCCGTGAAGGAAATGATCTTTGGGTTGAAATGAAAGAATCAGGTGTACTTGAAAAAACTTCACTTGTATTTGGCCAGATGAATGAACCTCCAGGTGCAAGATTAAGAGTTGGCTTAACAGGGCTAACAATTGCAGAATATTTTAGAGATGAAGAGGGAAGAGATGTTCTTCTATTCATTGATAATATATTTAGATTTACTCAAGCCGGTTCTGAAGTAAGTGCCCTTCTTGGAAGAATGCCTTCTGCAGTGGGTTATCAGCCAAACCTTGCAACTGAAATGGGTGCATTACAAGAGAGAATTACTTCTACAGATAAAGGTTCTATCACTTCTGTTCAGGCTATTTATGTTCCAGCAGATGACTTAACCGACCCTGCTCCTGCAGCAGCATTCGCACACCTTGATGCTACTACGGTACTTAGCCGTCAAATTTCGGAGCTTGGAATATATCCTGCGGTTGACCCATTGGATTCAACATCAAGAATTTTAGAACCCGGTATAATCGGAAAAGAACATTATGCTGTTGCTAAAAATGTAAAAGAAATTCTTCAACATTACAAAGACCTTCAAGACATTATTAATATTCTTGGTATGGATGAACTTTCAGATGAAGATAAAATTGTAGTAAGACGTGCAAGGAGAATTCAAAGATTTTTCAGTCAGCCTTTCCACGTTGCAGAGCAGTTTACAGGTTACAAAGGTAAATACGTCAAGCTTGAAGATACAATTAGAGGATTCAAGGAAATAATTGACGGCAAGCATGATGAATTGCCCGAGGGTGCTTTTATGTATGTCGGGACAATCGAAGAAGCAGTTGAAAAAGCTAAATCGATGAAATAAGTATGAGCATAAATTTAAATTTACAAATAATAACACCTGCTAAAATTTCATTTACCGGTGAAGTTCAGTCAATAACAATTCCAGGAACTGTTGGCGGCTTTCAAATACTAAAAGATCATGCTCCTCTAATAAGTACATTTGAAATTGGGCTTTTAAAAGTTGAAAAACTTGATAAAACAATTGACCATTACGCAACTTGCGGCGGTACTGTTGAAGTGCTTGAAAATCAAGTCATGGTGCTTGCGGATGCAATTGAACTTGCCGGTGAAATTGATATAGAGCGTGCCGAGAAAGCCAAAAAAAGAGCTGAAGAAAGGTTGGCTGTTAAGGAATCTTCTACTGATTTTGGGCGTGCACAAGATGCTTTGAAACGTGCTATAAATAGATTGGAAATTGTTGAAAAGTATGTAGCCGGTTTAAAGACTTCAATTAATTAAAAATATTTTTTGTTCGATAACTCATTTTTTAAACACTTCTTTTTACTTTAGTAAAATCCCATTATATACATACTTTTAAGTAAAATCATATTTTGTATTTATTAATCTGCTGTTCAGATGGATTAATGGAATTTTAAAACAAGTCCGCTATAAGATAAATCACAAATCAAACCTTATGTCGCAATTTACCTCTAAGATTGCCGTTATTGCACCTTTTATAATATTTATTGCAATGTTATGTTTACAACAGAAATTCCAATACAATCAAAAAAACATTTAGATAAAAGGAGATTGATATGCAAAAGATTAATCCGTTTCTGTGGTTTGATGATAATGCCGAAGAAGCAGCAAATTTTTATACCTCTGTTTTTAGAGATTCAAAAATAAAAGCTTCAACTAAATACAGTGAAGAAAGCGCAAAAGCATCAGGCAGGCCAAAAGATTCGGTAATGACTGTTTCTTTTGATATTTATGGATATCCTTTTGTGGCACTAAATGGGGGACCAGTATTCAAATTAAATCCATCTATATCTTTTTTTGTAAATTGTAAAACTGAAAAAGAAATTGAAGAGTTATGGAGTAAATTATCAAAAGACGGAAAAGTTTTAATGGCGCTTGATAAATATCCTTTCAGTGAAAAATATGGATGGTTAGAAGATAAATTCGGAGTTTCATGGCAGTTAATTATTTTTTCAGGTGAAGCAGAGCAAAAAATAATTCCTTCATTAATGTTTACAAAAAATGTTACAGGTAAAGCCGAGGAAGCAATTAATTTTTATACATCCATCTTTAATGATTCTAAAGCCGGAAGTTTTTTCAGATTTGAAGAAGGGCAGAAACCTGATAAAAATAGTTCCATTGCGTACGCTGATTTTACACTAGAAGGGCAGAAATTTGCTGCAATGGATGGAGGTCACATGCATGAATTTTCTTTTAACGAAGCAATTTCATTTGTTATTAACTGTGATAACCAAAAAGAGCTTGATCATTATTGGGATAAGCTTTCCAATGGCGGTGATCCAAAAGCTCAAATGTGCGGCTGGCTGAAAGATAAATATGGCTTATCCTGGCAAATTGTTCCTACAAGCTTTAGGTGATTTGTTAAGCAGTAAAGAACCGGGAAAATCTCAAAGAGTAATGCAGAAGGTGCTTCAAATGAAAAAGTTGGATATTGAAACCTTGAAGAATGCATAAAACATATTTTAAAATTAATCGGAAGAATAAATGAGAAAATTAGTTGTAAATACTTTTGTAACCCTTGACGGTGTAATGCAAGCTCCGGGTGGACCTGAAGAAGATCCAACAGGAAATTTCAAATATGGCGGATGGTCGTTTAATTATTGGGATGATATGATGGGTAAAGTTATGTCTGAATTTATGAAAAAGCCATTTGAACTTTTACTTGGAAGGAGAACCTATGAAATCTTTGCTGCTCATTGGCCATACATAAAAAATGATCCGACGGCAGATAAATTTAATGCAACAAAAAAATATGTTGTGTCTAAAACCTTAAAGAAGGTTAATTGGAATAATTCATTTTTAATTAAAGAAAATATTGCGCAAGAAATAAATAAGCTTAAAGCTCAAGATGGGCCTGAACTTCAAGTTCACGGCAGCAGCAATTTGATTAAGACCCTTGTAAATGAAAATCTTATTGATCTTTTTAATATATGGACATTCCCGGTTGTAGTTGGAAATGGAAAACAATTATTTGGTGATGGAACAAATGCTTTTAATTTTAAATTGATTGATGTTAAGTCATCCAGTACAGGTGTTGTTATTTCTATTTATCAACCTGATGGAGAACTTAAATTAGGCTCATTTGCCTTGGAGAATGAAACCGAAGAAGAACTTGAAAGACGCAGAAAACTTGCTGCTGAAAAATAATTAGTAATAAAAATAAAGAGGAGTTAATAATGTCAAAAATGAATCCTGTAGTCCATTTTGAAATGCCTGCCGAAAATCAAAAAAGAATGGCAGAATTTTACACAAAAACATTTGGCTGGAAAATTCAGCAGCTTGGCGCTGAAATGGGAAATTATATGGTTGTTTCAACTTCGGAAACAGATGAAAAAACAATGCGTCCGAAAGAAGCAGGAATGATTAACGGAGGTTTTTATCAAAAATCAGCAGATATGGGAAGCCAGTATCCTTCTGTAGTTATTGCTGTTGATGATATTCACGAATCAATGAAAAAAGTTGCCGAAGCAGGAGGGAAAATTTTAGGCGGCGATCCAAATAAACCCGGAGAGCCTGGTGATATTCCTGGTGTAGGACTCTTTTGTTCATTCATTGATACTGAGGGAAATCGAGTGAGTATGCTGCAACCATTAGGTAATATGTAATATAGAATTTATATAAGTTATTTTATTTTAAAAATAAAAATATCTTTGCATTAAATAGGTTCGAAAATGAATGAGGAAAAAATTCTCACTAAACATCCACACGGAAAAAACGGAAGAAATATCAATAAGCAAACCTATAACTTATTTAAAGATACTATGCTCAAAATTTTGAGTAATAATGAATTAACTCATACTGAATTATTGAAACAAATTAATTTAAATTTAAAAGATAAATTTTCTGGAAATATAAGCTGGTATGCAGAAACAGTTAAACTTGATTTAGAAGCAAGAAAAATGATCGAGAGGATGGATTCAAAACCACAGAAATATAAGTTAAAATTAAAATAGGTCACTATTTGAGATGAGAAAAATAATTTTTTCAATTAACATAACCATAGACGGCTTTGCCGATCATACTGCGGGTATTGCGGACGACGAATTGCACGATTTTTTTACCGATTTGCTTGATAGTGCCGATATAGTTTTGCTTGGCAGGAAAACCTATGAAATGATGGCAAGCTACTGGCCGTTTGCCGACCAGAATCCGAAAAGCACCGAAAGCGAACTCAGGTTTGCGGAGAAGTACAATATTGTATCCAAAATAGTATTTTCTAAAACATTAAAAGAAGTTAAATGGAATAATACAACCCTTGCAAAAAGCAATTTGATAGATGAAGTGTTTAACTTGAAAAATCAAAACGGGAAAGATATTTTTGCCGGAAGTTTAAGTATTGCTTCAGCACTCGCACAAAAAAATCTTATAGACGAATATTGGCTCTTAATCCATCCGGTAGTTTTGGGCAAAGGCAAACCGTTATTTGAAGATCTTCAAAGCAAAGTAGAGCTGAAGTTAGTAGAAACAAAAACTTTTAACTCCGGTGTTGTTGTATTACATTATAAAAAAAAATGAAAGTGTTTTTTTATGAAATCTAATAAAAAATCATTTGAAACGATTGATGATTATATTAAAACCTTTCCTAATGATACTCAAAAGATTTTACAAAAAATAAGAAAGACGATTAAAAAAGCAGCTCCGGATTCGAAGGAAGTTATTAGCTACCGAATGCCTGCATTTATACAAAATAGTGTTCTTGTATACTTTGCTGCATTTAATAATCACATTGGATTTTTTCCCACACCAAAACCAATTGAAATATTTAAAGATAAATTAACTGCATATAAAACTTCCAAAGGGACAATTCAATTTCCGCTCGATAAAAAAATACCTCTAGATCTGATTACAGAAATTACAAAATTCAGATTAAAAGAAGATTTAGAAAAAACAAAAATTAAAACTAAAAAATAAAATCTTTTGATAATTAACCTTCGATGATATATTTTAATCTTGTTATATGATGTTTGTAATATTATTCAGGAGGAATATTAATGAAATATACCCGTAGAAAGTTTATTAGGACTTTAGGGGCAGGTTCCGCTTTACTTATGCTGCCTTCAATTCCAACATTTTCAAAACCTCTTTTTTCAAGCGATAAAAAACTCGGAATCGCATTAGTGGGACTTGGAAATTATGCTACTTACCAACTTGCACCTGCATTACAAGAAACTTCTCTTTGTAATTTAAGCGGAATTGTTACAGGTACTCCTGCGAAAGCTGAAAAGTGGAAACAGCAATACAATATTCCAGACGATAATATTTATAATTACGAAAACTTTGATGAGATAGCTGATAATAAGTCTATAGACGTGGTTTATGTAGTGCTGCCAAATTCTATGCATCATGAATTTACAATCAGAGCAGCAAAAGCCGGAAAACATGTTTTTTGTGAAAAGCCTATGGCTCTTTCTGTAAAAGAATGTGAAGAAATGATAGCTGCATGCAAAAAAGCTGGAGTAAGACTTTTTATTGGTTATCGATTGCATACCGATCCCTATCACAAAGCTGCTATGAAATTTAGAACTGATGGCGATAGTGGAATTTTATACGTTCAATCTGAATTTGGTTTTAAGATTGGAGACCCGAATCAATGGAGATTAAAAAAATCTCTTGCAGGAGGTGGAGCAATGATGGACCTTGGAATTTATGCAATTCAAGCAGCGAGGTATTCAATTGGCGAAGAACCACTTTCAGTAACAGCTCAAGAATATAAAACTGATTATGAAAAATTTGCTGAAGTTGATGAATCAATAACATGGCAGATGCAATTTCCAGGCGGGCATCTTTCAAATTCTTATACTTCTTATTCTACACCGGCTAATAATCTTTACATTAGTACAGAAAGAAGGTGGTTCAATCTTTTGCCCGCATACAGTTATAGCGGAATTAAAGGAATGACAAACAGTGGTGAACTAAATTTCCCTCCAATAAATCAACAGGCTGTTCAGATGGATACATTTTCAAAATGTATTTTGGATGGTACTGAGTCAGATGCAAACGGTGAAGAAGGTTTAAAAGATCTTAAGGTTATTGAAGCAATTTATAAGTCGATTGAAAGCAAAACTCAAGTAAAAATATAAAAGTAATTATAATAGTAATTAAATAAAATTTGAGACAATCGATTTTGTTTCAATTTCACAGAGCAATTAATAATTCTAAATTTATTATTAATTTTAAAAACCCACTGATAATAAATTTAGGAGTATAATTTTATGAATTATGTTAATCTTGGAAAAACCGGACTTAAAGTCTCAAGAATATGTTTAGGTTGTATGAGTTATGGAGATACAGCTCAAAGGAAATGGTTTTTAACAGAAGAACAAAGCCAGCCATTTTTTCAAAAATCAATTGAATCCGGAATTAATTTTTTTGACACAGCCAATATGTATTCACTTGGAGTGAGTGAAGAAATAGTTGGCAGAGCTATAAAGAAATACACAAAGCGTGATGAAGTAGTTATTGCTTCTAAAGTATATTTTAAAATGCGTGAAGATCCAAACGGGAAAGGACTATCCCGCAAAGCAATTATGACAGAAGTGGATAATAGCTTAAAAAGATTAAATACAGGTTATATTGATCTATATCAAATTCATCGCTGGGATTATGAAACTCCACTTGAAGAAACATTGGAAGCTTTGCATGATGTTGTAAAAGCCGGAAAGGTAAGATATATTGGCGCTTCAACTATGTTTGCATGGCAATTTGCAAAATCAATTTATTTATCAGAATTGATGGGATGGACAAAATTTGTTTCCATGCAGCCATATTACAATTTATTATATAGAGAAGAAGAGCGAGAAATGCTGCCGCTTTGTTTGGAAGAAGGAATTGGAGTAATTCCCTGGAGTCCGCTAGCGCGCGGCAGACTCACTAGGCCATGGGAAGAGCAAGATAAAACTTTAAGAGCAAAAACAGATACATACGGCAAAATACTTTATGATAAAATAGGCGAAGCAGATAAAAAAGTAATAGATAGGATTACGGAAGTTGCAAAGGCGAGAGGTGTCCCTCAGGCTCAAATAGCTTTGGCTTGGCTGCTTTCAAAGCCCGTTGTTACTGCACCTATTGTTGGTGCTACAAAATTAAATCATCTTGAAGATGCTATTGCTGCTGAAACTCTTAAAATATCTGAAGAAGAAGTTAAAAAATTAGAAGAGCCTTATATTCCGCATAATTTAGCTGGATACTAATAAAGCAAATTAACTTTTGTCGTAATCAGCCCTATATTTTGCCGTAGTTGAACCTTTAATATTTTTTATACTGAATTTAAGTTTAACCATCAATATTTGAACAAATAAATAACATTAATAAAAAGGAGTTCTGAAATGGCAACATTAAATCCTTATTTAAATTTTCCAGGAAATGCAGAAGAAGCATTTAATTTTTATAAATCTGTTTTTGGAGGAGATTTTGCTGGTGGTGTGTTTAGATTTGATGGTACACCGGGTGCCGAAAAATTGAGTGATTCAGAGAAACAAAAAGTTATGCATATTGCATTGCCAATTGGCAAGGGAAATGTACTTATGGCTACAGACGCTCTTGAATCTATGGGGCACAAAGTTACTTCCGGAACAAATTTTCATCTTTCAATTGAAGCAGATAATAAGGAAGAAGCTGAAAAAATATTTAACGGGCTATCCAAAGATGGTAAAATTACAATTCCTCTTGCCGATGCTTTTTGGGGTGCTTACTTTGGAATGCTTACTGATAAATTTGGTATACAATGGATGGTTAATTATACCTACCCAAGAGAAAATCAATAAGTGGATTCAATTTTAATTCAAGTGAGGTTCATCTAAAAGATGAGCCTCACTTTTTAAGAAATACCACATTTAATAAATACTGTTCAGCTTTCAAGCTCGAGATAAAAATTTAAATAATATTTAATGTGAGAAGAAATTTTTGAATTAAAATTTAAAATCCCCAATCGAAATTCTAAATGGGTACAACAAATTAAAGCGTACTACATTATTTTGAATTTCTAAAGCCGGGGCAGGGAGTTTTATATAATTCAAAGTCTGTCTAAACCAATTCCAGAACCAGCCTCCGTCAGGAAGAAGTTCCACTAAATTGTAATCCAAACCAATTGCATATCTTCTTAATGCTAATTGGTCCGGCGGGCCATTTGGATCTCTAGGTGCATCTATTGCATCAGCACCATAACCAAATGAAACTTCAAGCCATGGTAACCAATATTTTTTTAACTTTTGCGGGAGAATGTTATAGACATTAACCGACCACCAAAAAGTTGAGCTGTTATAATCGTCAATAAATGTACGTGGACGATTTATAACTGGTTTGCCTGTCCACTCAGATGGGACAAACTGCCATTTAGGAGTGATGTTTTGCAATGCAGGTACATAATGCTGTGCAATAAAAAATAATGAGCCGGTTGCATCTGCATACCAATCAGACGGACTAAATCCCCAATCTTTTGCAAATCCATCTTCAGTTTCAACATAAGTCTGATAAACCAAAGCCATCAAGGTTCCCCAGTTTGTTGCATCATCCCATGAAAATCCTGAAGCAAGAAATCCTTCACTTAGTAAATAGGAAATAAAGTAAGCTCCAAAAGCATGTCCGGCTTTATCAACCTGTAATGCAGAGACCCAATCTTCTTGAAAGTGAAATTTACCTCTATCGCCGCTCCACCAGGCGTTTGCTTGATGAAAGTGAAGCCAGATAAGAGTGCCTGCATAAGCTCCTCCAATTATTGCTGTAGTAGTGGGACGAATTTTAGTTTGAAGATTAGGCAATTGTCCATTTAAAGTATATCTTCTTAGTCCTGCATAGGTGAATAAATCAGGATTTAGATATTGTGATTTAAGACTTTTGTTTGGAGCTAAAACAGAACTACTTGAGTCAGGTGAAACATTTTGAGTCTGGGGAAAAATGTTAGTTGAGAAGAATAAAATTATTACTATGAGTAATGAGGATAATTTGAATAATTTTTTCAACTGAAGTGAGTTAATATTTTCTTTCTTCAAACTAAAATTTCTCCCGGAATACTTTTCAATATTTTCCAAATTTGAAGTTCAATAAAAATGTAGTTCCTTCTAATTCATTTTTCTCAATGTTAAAGATTTTGTTATAACTTGAAATCATTCTATAGCTTAAACCCGCATCTATGTGCAGCCAGTCATAAAGTTCATATTCAAAATCTATTTGAGGTTCCCAAAATAAAATGTCACTGGTTCCAAAATTAGTTTTGGCGTTATTATTTTTTTCAGCATAAAAATTTTGTCCGCCTCCCGCTAAAAGCATATCAATCGTAACATTGAATTTGCTGTCCTGCAATACTAAATACTCTAACTCTAATCCACCGTAATTCAATTTGAACAATACAGTCTGTCCGCTTTTGGGGTCAACATAATGGGTGTTAATTCCGGTAACTAGAGAGTAAAATCCAGTTCCAATGGCAAATCTTTTATTAATTACCCAGCCCCATTTTCCACCAACAATTAAAGCAGATTGATTGACCACTTTAGAATACTTAATTACAGGAGCACCAAAAGCGCCGCTCTCAAATCCTTGAGCTTTAGTGGTTCCAAGAACAAGAAAGGAAAATGTAATTGCTATGTAAAAACGTTTTATCATCAAATTTTTAGACTCAAACTTAACAAAATTATGGTTCTTAAATAAACCAAAGATTTATGCTTAGTAAAAAAAATAACAGAAAATTGAATTAATTGTGAGATGGGAACTTATATTTACTCAAATTATGTTTTACTTGTTATTACATAATAATAAGCTAATAAGGTTTTTCATTTTTTTTACTTTGGTTACTAAGGTTTCTAAAATCGATAAGGTTTTTGTGAATCTATTGAACATTTTTATTACATGAGTATTTAGATTCTTTTAGATTTTAAAAACCTTATATTTCCTTTTGAAACCTTAGTAACAGTGAATAACTAAACCAAATATACCTTATTACCTTCTTCTTCTGTAGTGGACACATCCTAAACCTTTAATGTTTGGTTGACACCTTTGCGACAATTCTGAGTTTGAAAAAAAGATTCAGAACTGGAGTTTTGAATTACGAATAAGTTAATCAAACTCTAATTCTTAAGTCGGGATAAAATAATTGCAAAGCATTTCTCAAAAATCTTCTTTCTCCGGCTTT
>CAVZQU010000011.1:0-84128 GCA_963777515.1 uncultured Bacteroidota bacterium | reverse complement strand
AATTATGCTGTGCAGAATAACATTCCTTTTGTTGCTTCCAATCCAATTTATTTTTTAGATGAGAAAGATTTTTTGATTCACAAAGTTGTTACGGCAATTAAGAACCGCGAAACAATTTCAAACTTGGATGAAGAAAATTTAGTCGACAAAGAATTTTATTTTAAAGACCCTAAAAAAACTTATAAGCTTTGGTCGTCAATACCGGATGCAATTAAAAATCTTAAATTACATAATTGAAAACTGCAATGTGGATTTACAGCTTGGCAAACTTAAATTTCCTCTTTTTCAAAGCAGCAGCTATGAAAATTCATTTTTGCTTTTAGAGAATTTATGCCGTGAAGGCTTAAAGAAGAGATATGATATCATCACAAAAAAAATTGAAGACAGGTTAAACGAAGAACTTGAAGTTATTAGAGACATGGGTTTTGTGGATTATTTTTTAGTCGTTTGGGACATCAGCAAAGAATCAAAGCGAAGAGGAATGATGACAATTGGGCGGGGCTCTGCTGCCAATAGCATTGTTTCTTATTGTCTTGGCTTTACAGAAGTTGACCCTATAAAATATAATTTTTATTTCCAGCGTTTCTTAAATAAAAGCCGCACTTCGCCGCCGGATATTGATATTGATTTTTCATGGAGAGAAAGGGACGGAATTATAAAATATGTTTTTGAAAAATACGGTTACGATAAAGTTGCCATGATTTCGACTCATGTTACATTTAAGGCGCGTTCGGCTTTTAGGGAAACTGCTAAAACTTTTGGGAAGTCCGACAGCGAAATTTCAAAGTTAAGCAAATTCATTCCATGGACAGACGCAAGAAATTTGCCGAATGTTGCCCAGCTTTTCCCTGAAGCAAAATCATTAAAATTAAATGAAGAGCCATGGAACAGCATTGTAAAAATAGCGGCGAGGCTGGCAAATTTTCCGCGGCATTTAAGTATTCATCCGGGCGGAATTGTAATTTCTCCAACGCATATTACAAATTATACTGCGCTTGAGTACGCTAAAAACAAAGGACTGGGAATTATTGTAACTCAACCGGATATGCACGGAATTGAAGATTTAGGATTAATAAAGATAGACCTTTTAAGCCAGCGTTCATTAGGTGTTTTGAGAGACACAATTAAACAAATTGAAAATGAATCTGTGAATTAATTTATTATGCTGAATTATGTTTCAGTATATAAATAATCACCCTAATCCCTAATCTTTGACAGAAACGGAAATTGAAATTGTCAACTTTATAAAGCTGTTAGTTTTTAAATCCTAATCAGATTATAGAATGTTAATATAAAAGTTAATTACTTAATATAAGCCCTTCTCTTTGTAAGAGAAGGGTTGGGATGAGTTCCTGTACAGTGAACTTTTTGAACCCTCTCAATCTCTCCCTTATAAAGGGCGAGACTCATATCCAATGGCGTCTTTCATTTTAAATTCTGATAGTACTTTAGATTAAACTTATATTTCACTTGGAATTAATCAAAATCCAAAAACATTATGCCAAAATTTTATATCGGTACAGCAGGATGGAGCTATAAAGACTGGGTTCCCTCATTTTATCCCAAGAATCAAACTAAAGGATTTGACTGGCTGCAATTTTATGCTCACTATTTTAATTGTGTGGAAGTCAATGCTTCGTATTATACTTATTTAAATCCAAGGACAGTCGAAAGCTGGATTGAAAAGTTATCCGATGCAGAAGATTTTATTTTTACTTTAAAGCTTCACCAGGATTTTACACACAAGAAAAATTATGACCAGCAAAAAATTAAAGCTGTTTGTTATAACTTAGACAAGCTTGCAAAAGTTGAAAGGCTTGGAGGACTGCTGCTGCAGTTTCCGTATTCATTTCAATGCAATGAATTAAACATTAATTATATAAAAGAGCTAAAAGAAATTTTTCAGAACTTTAGCTGCTTTGTTGAAGTGCGTCATAAATCATGGATGAATAAAAAAACGATTGAGCTATTTAAAGAATTGGATTTAACTTACTGTTCAATTGACCAGCCCGAAGTTGGTGAAGCAATTCCTTTTGAACCAATTATTACAAATGATAAAGCTTACATCCGCTTTCACGGAAGAAATAAAGAAGCCTGGATAAATTCAATTAACAACTTTGGGAAAAAACAAAATTACCAAGAGCAAAGTGCAAGATACAAATATTTGTATTCGCCTTCGGAACTACTGGAAATTCAAGAAAAAATTTTATCCATCAAAGAAGCAGTAAATGAAATTTTTATCATTATGAATAATCATCCAAATGGGGATGCTGTGGCAAATGCATTTGAGTTAATTCATTTGCTTGAAGAGAAATTAAAAGTACCAATGCCGAATAATATTAAAATGTTATATCCGCGACTGCAGAAGATTGCAATGAATTAGAAATACTTAAACGTCATGCTGAATTTATTTCAGCATCTTTAATAATTTATGTGGAAGATTCCGAAACAAGTTCGGAATGACGTTTATTAAATATATCTATAATGAGAACAATATTTCATCTTGACTTGGATACTTTTTTTGTTTCAGTTGAAAGAGTATTAGACCCTTCACTGGAAAACTTACCGGTTATTGTCGGCGGCGACCCGCATGGCAGAGGTGTTGTAGCTGCGTGTTCTTATGAAGCGAGAAAATATGGCTTACACTCTGCTATGCCTATCAGAACTGCATTCAAGCTTTGTCCTCAAGGAATTTATTTGAAAGGTCATCATGAAGAATACTCACGTTTTTCAAAACTTGTAAAAAATATTTTAACGAAATATGCACCTGTAATTGAGCAAGCTTCAATTGATGAATTTTATATGGATTTTACCGGATGTGAAAAAATTTATGGCTCACTTTTAGTGTTTGCTTCTTTTCTTCAAAATGAAATTTGGGAAAGGCTTGGTCTTCCGGCATCAATTGGAATCGGCAGCAATAAGACAATTGCAAAAATTGGCTCTGACTTTAGAAAGCCAAAAGGCATTACTTATGTAAATCATGGAAATGAAAAAGATTTTTTATCTCCTTTGCCAATTGAAAAAATTCCTGGAGTTGGTAAGGCAACTTTAAAAGAATTAAATAGTCGTGGATTTTATCAAGTCGGAGATTTAGCAAAAGTTAATTCCGATTATCTTGGTGTAATCTTAGGTAAATGGGGAGTAGATTTATGGCATAAAGCAAATGGTGAAGGTACAGAATATTTATCAGTTGAACATGAACAAAAAAGCATTTCTAAAGAAAGAACTTTTGAGGATGTTATTGATAAAGAAAAGATTATAAATATTTTATTTAAACTTACCGGACAAGTTTGCCAACTGCTTAGGGATAATAATTTTCAAGCTTCAACTATAAGTATCAAATTAAGGTATTCGGATTTTAAGACTTTAACCAGTGCAAAAACTATTCAGCATACAGATGACGACAAAACAATTTTTGAAACTGCAAAGAATTTATTCTTAAAATCTTATACAAGAAGAGTGTCGATAAGATTAATTGGAGTAAAATTAACAAACTTCGCAATTGCATTTCATCAAGGCAGCTTGTTTGATGCACAGGAAGAAAAAAGATTACAAATGATTGAAGCAATTAATTCTATTCGTGAAAGATATGGGTATTCGGCAATAACAATCGGAGTGAATGAATAGAATTCCGTGATAAATATTTTTTAATACTTCTCTTTCAAAATTATTCTTGAAGGATACTTCTTTGAAAAATAAACTCTCTGCGTTGCTTTCTGAAAATCACTATCCTTTGCATTATAAATATCAACAAACTTCTGCGGATTTCTGTCAAATAACGGAAACCAGCTGCTTTGTATCTGAATCATTATTTTATGTTTTTTCTTAAAAGTATGATTGATATCAAGTAAATCAAATTTAACATTAGTAACTTTTCCCGGAGTAAATGGTTTGGGATTATCAAAACCATCTCTAAATTTTCCTCGCATTATGTTTCCTCTTACCATCATTTCATATTCACTGTATACAATTTCGCCTTTTGAAGTGGAGTCAGCAGGAAAGACATCAATTAATTTAACGATCCAGTCAGCATCTGTTCCTGAAGTTGAAACAAATAAATCAGCAATAACATCTACCTGCAAAAGTTATATTTTTATCTAAAACTCCTGTTTCATAAACCAAAACATCTGGCCTTCTGGCAGCAAATCGCTGGTCTTCATCCATATAAGATTTTGGAATTTCTGTTGTAATTTTTTGAGTGAATGGAACTGGTTTAGAAGGATCACTTATATATTCATCAAATTCATTTTCATTTTGAGGTGCTTTAAAAGATAATGCATGGTTTTCATTTAAGTATAGGCTTACATTTTTGGTATCAGCGGGCGGCCACGATTTATATTTGTCCCATTTATTTGTTCCAGTCTCAAACATATTAACTGGAGCTAAATTTAATTTTCCTTTTCCTTTTAAATAATAATCGAAGAATGGAAGCTCAATATTTTTAATATAATATTCACCTGTCTTAGAGCCAAAGCTAATATCACCAAGTGAACTTCCGTCTGTACGAACCCAACCGCCATGTATCCATGGACCCATGACAAGATAATTTTTATTGTCCAGGATTTTTTCCATGAATTGATTCATAAGTATGAATTGCTCCATATAAATTTTCTGCATCAAACCAGCCGCCGACTACAAGTACCGCTGGTTTAATATTATTAAAATGAGGGAGTGAGTTTCTGATTTTCCAAAAATTATCATAAGTACCATGAGCCATTAAAGTATCCCAGAAAGGAATTTTATGATGAAAATATTTTTCATTAACATTTTTAAGTGAGCCTAAATTAAGATAAAAATAATATCCATCTTCAGTTCCGAACTTAAATCCTTCAGGCCAATTTTGAACCAAGCCTTTTCTTGGAACACCGAATACATATTCAAAGGGAAAACATTCTGCAAGCTGAAATGCACCGTTATGATGCCAGTCATCATTAGCAAACCAATCTGCAACAGGTGCTTGAGGCGAAATTGCTTTTATAGCGGGGTGTGCATCAATACCAGCCATTGCAGCATAAAAACCAGGATAAGAAATTCCCCATAAACCAACGTTACCATTGTTGTTAGGAATATGTTTTACCAGCCAATCTACCGTGTCATAAGTATCTGTTGTTTCATCAATGTCTTTATTGCTTTTTTTATTTTCTATAAATGGAGTCATGTCATTAAATGTTCCTTCAGACATAAATCTGCCGCGAACATCCTGGTAAACAATAATATATTTTGCTTCAATAAAATGTTCCCATGTATATCTATTATAAGAATAATATTTGTCTTCTCCATATGGACCAACGCTGTATGGAGTACGCCAAATAATGATGGGGTATTTAATTGAAGTATCTTTTGGTGAGTATACAGATGTAAGTAATCTAACTCCATCACGCATTTTAATACGATATTCTTTTTTGTTATACTTCTCTTCAAGGAATGTATTTCCTTGAGAAAACGTTGATGTTGTAAATAATATGACTGTAAGTAGCGAGCTAAAAATTATAAACAAAATTTTATTGTATTTTATATTCATACTACTAGCTAATAATTATTGAAGATTACATTTATTAAATAATAAAATTAAATTGTTCTCTTTTAAAAATATTAACAAAAATAAACATTAAAAAAATTATTAAAAAGATTATGGATTAAAATGTACTTGTACCGTTTCCTTTTTAACCATTTAAATCTTCAAATATTATAATTATTGATTAATTTTACTTAATACATATCTCATTCAAAATTTATATTTTTAATCATTAATTTATTCCGAGGTACTTAAATGAAAATTAGAGCTATAATATTTTTATCATTCTTCATATCAATCAATTTATCAGCTCAAGATGAAATTACACCTTATGACTATGTAAATCCATTTATAGGCACAGATGATATGGGACATACATTTCCTGGTGCTGCTGTTCCATTTGGAATGGTTCAGCTCAGTCCAGAAACTGATACGGTTATGTATAGCAATGGCGAACGGATATAATAAAGATGTTTATAAATACTGCGCAGGTTATCAATATGCTGATAATACAATTGTTGGATTTTCACATACACATTTTAATGGGACAGGCCACTCGGATCTTGGAGATTTTTTAATAATGCCTACAGTCGGCAAACTACAGTTAAATCCCGGGACAAAAGATAATCCGGCAGGCGGATATAGATCAAAATTCTCACATGAAAATGAAAGTGCAAAACCAGGCTACTACTCTGTAAAACTTGATGATTATAATATAAACGTTGAGCTCACTGCAACAGAACATGTTGGATTTCATAAATATACGTTTCCAAAATCAGATGATGCACATATAATTCTTGATTTAACATCCGGCATTTATAATTATGATGGCAAAGTTGTCTGGTCTTCAGTTCGAGTTGAAAACGATACTTTAGTTACAGGCTACAGGCAAACAGATGGCTGGGCAAGAACCAGGTTGTTATACTTCGCTATGGTAATTTCTAAACCAATCAAATCATACGGCTTAATTGATAATGAGAAATTAATTTATAAAGGTTTTTGGAGAAAGTTCGATGAAGATCATAATTTCCCGGAAAGAGCTGGTCACAAAGTAAAAGCTCATTTTGATTATAAAACAATGGAAGGGGAAGTAATAAAAATTAAATTTGCTATATCAGCAGTAAGCACTAAAAACGCTTTGGAAAATTTAGAAACTGAAATACCAACCTGGGATTTTGAAAAAGTTAAAAACGATGCAAAAGAAAAATGGAATGCTGAGTTATCAAAAATAAAAATCGAAGCAGATAAGGATACTAAAACTAATTTTTACACTTCGATGTATCATAGCTTTTTATCACCGATAATTTATTCTGATGATAATGGAGAATATCGAGGCCTTGATCAGAATATTTATAAAGCTAAAGGTTTTAAAGACTATACTATCTTTTCATTATGGGATACATTTCGAGCCCTTCATCCTTTATATACAATAATCCAGCAGAAGCGAACAAATGATATTATAAATTCAATGCTTGCCCATTATGAACAAAGTGTTCATAAAATTCTTCCTATTTGGTCTCACTATTCAAATGAAAACTGGTGCATGATTGGTTATCATGCCGTTCCTGTAATTGTAGATGCTTATTTAAAAGGAATAAGAAATTATAATGTTGATGAAGCATTCAAAGCAGTAATTTCTAGCTCTAATTACGAACTATATGGCGGAATAGGGTATTACAAAAAATACGGTTATGTGCCTGAAGATTTAAGTCCATATTCAGCTTCTAAAACTCTTGAATATGCTTATGATGATTGGACAATTTATAAATTCGCAAAAGCACTTGGAAAAACAAAAGAAGAGAAAGAATACTTTAAGCGTGCAAATTTTTATAAAAATATTTTTGATAAACAAACAAGTTTTATGCGTGCTAAAAATTCGGATGGAAAATTTATAACCCCATTCGATCCTTTAAGCACTGTGGAGAAAGGTTATATTGAAGGAAATGCCTGGAATTATTCTCTTTTTGTTCCTCAAGATATAAAAGGATTTATTGATATGATTGGAGGCAATAAGAAAATTAATTTCATGGCTTGATTCGCTTTTTACTATGCAAGTGTCTGATGAAAGCATTGCTGAAAGTGAAGACATAACAAAAGCAGGTATGATAGGAAATTATGTCCATGGAAATGAACCAAGTCATCATGTAGCATATATGTATGTTTATGCTGGCGAGCCATGGAAGACACAGGAAAGAATTCATCAAATTATGAACACAATGTATAAACCTAATCCTCATGGGCTTTGCGGTAATGATGATTGCGGACAGATGTCGGCCTGGTATATTTTTAGTGCACTTGGCTTTTACCCTGTAACACCCGGAAGCAATGAATATGTAATCGGCAGCCCTTGTGTTAATGAAGCAACTATAAATCTTGAAAATGGCAAAACTTTTAAGATCAAATCTGAAAATTTATCCAAAGAAAATATTTATATAAGTGAAGTACAGCTAAACGGAAAAGATTTAAACAGAAGCTTTATAACACATGAAGAAATAATTAATGGCGGCGAGCTTAAATTTGTTATGTCAAACAAACCAAATAAAAATTGGGCTGTTGATAAAAATTCACTACCGTATTCAATAAGTAAATAATATTGTATTAAAACTTATTAAATTTGTTATAATAATATCTGAATAAACAATGAACGAATTATTAGATTTATTCCATCTCGTAAAATCCCGTGTCCCTTTAATTACTATTGAAACCCGTGATGAAAAAGAAGTTATTCGGTTAATAGTTAGCCTTGGTTCTTCTTTAAGAAAACCTGTTTATGGCTGGAATCTTGTAAGAGGTTTTTCTTTGTTGGATAGAAATGGTGAAATCAACGGTTCTAATCAACTTGAACCTACAGAAGTTTTATATACAATATTTCAAAATTACAAATCAGCAATGTTTGTGCTTGTTGATTATCATCCTTATTTGAATAATGATAGAAATGTAAGGTTGATAAAAGAACTGGCTTTAAATTCAGATAAGCTTGATCAAACGATATTTTTTATTTCTTCCCAAATTGAATTACCTGATGAAGTCAAATATCTTTCAACAAAATTTGAATTGGCTTTTCCTTCTGATGAAGAAATAAGAAATTTTTTATTGGAAATAATTGAAAAATGGAAAGCCGAAACTCCAAACAAAAAAGTTGAAGTTGATGAATCTATTTTAAATGTATTTATAAAAAATCTTCATGGGCTTTCATTTTCCGAAATAAAAAGAATTTTATATAATGCTTTAAGAGATAATGCAATAAATAAAGAAGATATTCCCGAAATAGCAAAAGCAAAATATTATTTATTAAATAAAGATAATGTTCTTTATTATGAGCATGATACTTCATCATTTGCAGAAGTCGGCGGTTTGAAAAATTTAAAAGAATGGCTCGAAAAAAGGAAAAAGATTTTTATTGGTGAAGTAAAAAATGTCGGCATTGATGTTCCCAAAGGAGTCTTGCTTTTAGGAGTCCAGGGAAGCGGAAAAAGTTTAGCTGCAAAAGCTGTTGCCGGAACATGGGGAATACCTTTGTTACGATTGGATTTTGGAACAATTTATAATAAATTTTTTGGCGAGACAGAACGTAAAATTCGTGAAGCCTTAAAGATGGCTGATATGATGGCTCCATGTGTTTTATGGATTGATGAAATTGAAAAAGGATTAGCTTCAGATAATAATGACAGCGGAACTTCTAAACGAGTGCTTGGTACATTTTTAACCTGGATGGCTGAAAGAAAAACTTTGGTATTTCTTGTAGCTACTGCAAATGATATTCAAACACTTCCTCCTGAACTTATGAGAAAAGGAAGAATGGATGAAATATTTTTTGTTGATTTGCCTGATATTTCTATTCGTAAAGAGATTCTGACAATTCATCTTAAAAAAAGAGATTTGAATCCGGATAATTTTGATATTGATAAAATTGCGCAAGCCTGTGAAGGTTTTTCAGGTTCTGAAATTGAGCAGGTGATAGTTTCAGGTTTCTATTCTGTCATTGGCGGTTATAAACAATTGAATACAGAAATATTATTGAAAGAAATTGAAAAAACCCGTCCACTTTCGGTTGTTATGGCTGAGAATATAGATGCAATGAGAGAATGGGCACAAGACAGAACTGTTCCGGCAAATTAGTATTTTATATCTCGAATAAACTTATTATATAAGTTTTGCTGTTTAACACAGTCCTCTTCTTATTATTAAATTATTTTTCATTCGTTTATATTAAAATTTTATAAAGGAGTTATACATGAGTAATATAATCTGTCAACAATTAATTAAAGAATTAGAATCTGAAGAACTGCAACCCGTAAATGCCTTGAAAGAATTCCAATGGAATTATCTGATTACAAACCTCATGAAAAATCTATGGCAATGGGTTATTTAGCTTTGCTTGTAGCAGAAATTCCTAAATGGATTACTCATATAATAGAAAAATCAGAAATTGATTTTGCAACATTCAATCATTTTCAACCAAAGACTACACAAGAATTAGTAAATCATTTTGATGAAAATATGAAAGGCGCCAAAACTTCACTACAAAAAATAACAGATGAAGACTTATCCGAACAATTTTATCTTAAAAGGGAAGGGAAGACTCTATTTAGTTCACCCAAGTTAGATAATTTGGGTTCATCAATAAATCATATGGTTCATCATCGCGGGCAATTGACTGTTTATATGCGGTTGAATGATATACCTGTACCATCTATTTATGGTCCATCAGCAGATGAGAAAGTTTTTTAATTTTCTGATCATTTCCAAAGGATAAAAGAATGAAAAAATACATTGCACTTTTAAGAGGAGTTAATGTAGGAGGCAGCAAGGTAATAAAGATGAAAGACCTTGCACAGTTGTTTACATCTTTTGGATTTAATAATGTTAAAACTTTTATACAAAGCGGAAATGTAATTTTTGAATCGTCTCAGACTGACATTGAGAAAGTTAAAATTAAAATAGAAAAAGGACTAAAAAAATCTCTTGGATATTCTGTAGATGTAGTACTGAGAACACCAGGCGAATTATTAAAAATAATAAAAGAAAATCCATTCAAGAAAGAGATAATTGAGCCAAACATAAAATTATATGTAATGTTTCTTTCCAAACAACCTGGTAATAAAATTAAGCAAGCGGTAAAATCTTATGATAATGAACTTGAATCTTTTAGAATAAAAAATTCCGAAGTTTATGTTTTGATAAGAAAAAATGATATTCAAAAAACTGTTTTTTCAACAAATTTTTTAGAGAAAAAACTTGGCTTAGTAGGAACAACAAGAAATTGGAATTCTATAAATAAAATTTACAATCTTTGCACAAAGTAATCATCAGGGGTAAGAATATTTTAACAATAAAAAAGAAATAAATATTGAAACTTTAAATGCATTGTCTTAATTTAAGTTCAAATAAAATAGGGATTCTATTTTCATTCAACCTCCGGCTAAATACTTCTTATATGCTATGGGATCTTTCGATAATATAAAGTTTTTGAAAATGATTTATAACAAGTCAGTTTATATTTAACTTATTGAAAAATAAACTTATTTATTTAATCATTCGGGCATTCAATCTTATTGTATTTTTTTTGTTCTATTAAATCATCTTAAGGCAAAGTATTTTTAATGCTTTTGTAAAAGAGGGAAATAAAATTGGAAGTAATCACTTACTCGCTTAAAGACGAACAGAAAAATTCAGAATTATATTATGATGACGTTCGCACTTTCACTGATATTGTTTTAGCAAAATCAGTCGATTCATTGATGCCGATTGCTGATGAGTATATAAATTATCTTCGTGCATTTGAATTAGAATCAATTAGAGAAATTGAAGAGTATGTTTTAGAACTTCTTAGTTTTGGGGTATTATGGAAAGTTTATGCTCCAACTGCTCTAAAAGTAACTCATGCTCCGTTCGTTACAATGTCAAAAATGGGTGAATGGAGGAAAAAACATCAGCAGGTAAAACCTCTAATTGATTTTTTACGAGGAATATTTTTAACTCTTTTTTTACTTCCCAAAAAAACACAACCGGAAATTGCATATAATCCTGCTTTGGAAAAAGTTGATCATGTTTGTAAATGGTTTGAAGCAACAGGAGAATTTAGAGAACAAGCGCTTCGGTTTATAAGATGGCGCGCATTCTGGGGTACAAAGAATGGCGGGGAACTAACAAAAACTTTTAAACGAATTAGGGAATTTACCGATTGGTTCGAGCAAAGCTCTGAAATTACATTAGGGAAATATACAAGAAACGTGAAGAATTTTTTAACCAATTCTTATAAGCATTACCTTTGGCGGGAGGATCGTATTTCGTGTATGCGTACCCGCCTTGAGTATCATTTAAATATGGTTGGTGCTGAATTAATGAACCAGGCTTTTAAATCCGGATTTAATACTTCACAAGCAAAGGCAGTTCTTGTTCCTGGATGCATGCGAAAAAATTCTACTGAAAAATGTAAAGCAGTAAAAGTTAAAGAAGGTTTGATTTGCCAGGGTTGTGAACCTTCATGTCATGTAAATCAACTTAGAATGATGGGAAAGAAACATAATTTTGATGTATATATTATTCCTCATGCTTCCGATTTGTCACTTTGGTCTCCACAGCAAAACCAGCCTAAAAGAGGAGTTATAGCTTCAGCTTGCATTAATACTCTTGTTGAAGGAGGATGGGAATTAAAGCGTTATGATGTGCCGGCCCAATGTGTACTTCTTGATTACTGCGGCTGCAAAAAACACTGGCACGAAGAAGGTTTCTCAACAGAATTAAATATCCGTGAATTGAAAAGGATATTATTACAGGAAAAGGTTAATTAATATAATGCTTTTGTGTTTACCGCTTTTTTAACCAGGGGAATTTTCTCGTTAGCTTCAATTATTTAAACAAATTAATTTTAATAAGAAATAATAAAAACTTATTTTCATTAAATAGGAAATGAAAAGGATTTTAGCGACAAATTAATTTTACAAATGAAAGCTGGGTAAAGGGTTTAAATTAAACAAATCACCATTTTGAGTAATAGGGATAATTGCAGCAGTAATATCTATCTTCTTTATTTACTTGCAAAACCAGATTAATATTTTTCCTGAGAACACTGTTAAGAAATTACATTATATCATTCCTTAAATAGCGGGGGGACATTTTCACAAATTAATAACGTACAGGAAATTCATGCATTTGGCTTTAGTAAAGGGAAAAGTAATTATGCTGCTTTATATTTAGTAGGTACAATTGAAGAGGTGAGAGGTATTTTCCGTTCAGATGATATAGGTAAAAACTGGATTCGAATTAATGACACCAATCATAAGTGAGGGTTGGTTCTTCAAGTTACAGGTGGTCCGAAAAAATATGGGAGCGTTTATGTTGGCTCACATGGGCGGGGAATTTTTTATGGCGATCCAAAAAATTAAATAATCGAAAATTGATTAACCTAATTTTTTTATGAAATCAGGTTATTGTGAAAAATTGTTTACCTCTAATTGATATCTAAAATTATGATTAAAGATTGCTTCATTGTATACTCCTCGCAATGGCAGGCCCTTAAAATCTTAAAGTAAAAACTGTTTCCTTATTTGGAATAGAATTAACTGAAATACTTCCTTTATGAATTCTCATTATCTGTCTAGATAGGCTTAACCCAATTCCAGAACCTTCTTTCTTTGTTGTGAAAAATGGAATAAATATTTTTTCCTGTAAATTTTCCGGAATTCCATTCCCATTGTCAATTACTTGAATTTTTATACTTCCTCTGGTATCAATTTTACCTATCAACTGAATACATGGTTCTTCAATATTTAAAACGGCACTAATTGAATTTGTGATTAAATTAATTAATACTTGTTCAATTAAATCCTGATCAGCAGTAAGCTCAAGGTTTGAAGGTTCAATTTCATAAGAAAATTTTATTCCCTTTTTTATACATTCTTCGTTTAATAATTTCTTAAGTCTATCAAAAAGAACAGCTAATTTTATTATACTGAAATTCGGAGCCGGAATTCTAGTTAAGCTTCTATAGCTGTCTACAAAATGAATAAGGCCATTGCTCCTTTTTAGAATAGTTGTTATTGCTTCTCTAACATCATTAATTGTTTCGGCAGTAATTTGTTCGTCGCTATTTTCAAGAATATTGTTTACCGTTGAAGAAAGAGAAATGATTGGAGTAATAGAATTCATTATCTCATGTGTTAAAACTCTTATAAGATTCTGCCAGGCTTCCATTTCTTTTTCTTCAAGTTCGCTTTGAATATTATTTAGCGAAACAAGAATGATATGCTTTGTCCCCAGCTTAAATTCCGCAGCAAAAATTGACAATTGTAAAAGCTCATTATTGTCAACCACCTTTTCAAGAATTTTTTCTCCGGTTTTTATTTTAAATAATGAAGAAACAAGCGATCTGCTTAGTGAGTTAAGGTCAGAAATATTTATAAGTGAATTGATCTTTAGTAATTTTTTTGCGGCATTATTTAACAGTTCTACATTTCCATCCGGTGTATAAGCAAGAATGCCAATACTGATATGCTGAACGATAGTTTGTAGGTACCTGTAATTTTCTTCTTTTTCTTTCCTGGTCTTTTTGAACTCATCTATAACTTTCATGAATGAATCGCTTAACTCTTCAAATGCGGCTCCTTTTATATTTGATTTAAAGTTTTGTGTAAAGTCAGAATAACGGATTGAATCAAAAAATCTGGATATGTCTCTATTTGTCTTTTCAACAAATTTAATCAATGAATATATTTGAAATATGATAATTATAGCAAAAATAAAAATGGTAGCATGCAAGTTTGTATCGGATATAACAAAAGCTAAAAGAAATACACTTATGCAGATTAAAATTATTCGATAAGTTATGATTAAACTGAAGCGCTTATAAACCATATTTTTCAAGCCTTCGGTAAAGTGAAGCCCTTGTTAGTCCCAACTCTTTTGCTGCTTGAGTCAAATTTCCGTTGTGCTTGCTGACTGCTTTAATAATCAAGTTTTTTTCTGCTTCCTCTATTTTGTAACTATTCACTGGTAAAATATTTTCACTTGTACTTAAAGATGAAAAATTAAAATCATCCGGCTGAATAACCTCTGATTCACCTAAAATGACAACCCTTTCAACTGCATGCTGAAGCTCTCTAACATTTCCTGGCCAGCTATATTTTTCTAATTTATTCAGCGCAGGCTCACTTAATTTTTTCAAAGGCTTATTATATTTCTTTGAGTATACCTGGAGATAATGATTAGCCAATAAAGGAATATCTTCAACTCTATCTTTTAAGGGGGGAATTTGAATTTCAACAGTGTTGATTCTATATAATAAATCCTGCCTGAATTTTTTTTCAGAAATTAAATTTTCAAGCGGGATATTTGTTGCACAAATTAATCTAATATCAATATTTCTTTGATTTGTTGAACCTACTCTTGTCACTTTTCTATTTTGTAAAACAGTTAATAATTTAACTTGTGAGTTAACAGGGAGATTACCTATCTCATCTAAAAATAAAGTGCCGCCCGATGCTACTTCAAATCTGCCGGCTCTATCTTCTTTTGCATCTGTAAATGCTCCTTTTTTATATCCAAATAATTCACTCTCAAAAAGTGACTCGCTGATAGCACCCATATCTACGCTTAAAAATATTTCTTTTGCTCTTTTGGAGTTTCGGTGAATTGCTCTTGCAACCAATTCTTTTCCAGTACCATTTTCGCCGAGTATTAATACGTTTGCATCTGTCTGGGCAACTTTTTGTATTGTGTTGAATACCGGTAACATGCTGCTTGAGATCCCAATTATATCTTGAAACTGATGATCAATATCTTCAATAAGCTGTTTTTGTTTTGAACGAAGATTATTTATTTCCTGTTTTGAACGGCTTAACATCATAGCAGAAGAAATAGTTGCTAGAAGCTTTTCATTTTGCCAGGGTTTTAAAACAAAATCGGTAGCGCCTTCTTTGATAGCTTTAACAGCCATTTCAACATTACCAAAAGCAGTTATAAGAATTACTACAGCGGACGAATCAATTTCAAGAATTTTCTTCAGCCAGTTAAATCCTTCACTTCCGCTGGTTGCATCTCCTGAAAAATTCATATCTAATAAAATGACATCATAAGATTCGTTTCTTAAAATTGCCGGAATATGTTCAGGGTTCTTTTCGATTTGAACAATTGAATAATGCTGCTTTAGTAATAGACGAGCTGAAAACAATATGTCTTCGTTGTCATCAATAATTAAAATTTTTCCTGGTTTGATATTCATTTTATTCTAAGAGATGTACAAAAAGTAAAGTATAATTAAGTACAACAATTATTCCTTGAAAATTGTTTCAGTAATAAATTATTTGAAGTTTCAACTATCGTTATTGTCCGTAAATGAACGATATTGTCCGTTCATGAACACTTTTATTTATTATTAGCTTTAAGTAATACACAATAAATCTATAAAACAAGCGTAAATCTAAGATTAAAAATATAATTTTACATCAATTTCATACAATTTAAAATTATTGTAAGTTAAATGACAGAATAGAAAAACATATCAATGATAAGGCACGCAAATTGGGTTATGATCTCAAAGAAAAAATTAAACAAATGAATTTATAAAAATAGGTAGGAAGTTGGATCGTAAATTAGAGAAAAAAGTTTTTTATAAAAGAAAAAGATTCTGGATTTATTCTGCGGGAGCAGTTTTATTTATTTCCCTAATAGGTTTAATTCTCGCTGATACAGGCTCAAAATTAAATGTAGACTTAGAAAAGATAACTATATCAACTGTAAGTAGAAATGAATTTCAAGAATTTATTCCTGTTAGCGGAACGGTTCTTCCTAAAACTACTTATTACCTTGATGCAATTTTGGGTGGGACAGTTGAAGAAAAGTATATTGAAGAAGGTACAATGGTAAAAAAGGGTGATAAGATTCTTAAACTCTCCAACCCAGGACTTCAATTAAGTGCTTTACAAAATGAAGCTTCAACTTATCAACAAATAAATGATGCAAGGAACACCAGATTATTGATTCAACAGAATAGTATTAGTCTTCAAACAGGACTTGTTGATGCTGTTTATAATGAACAGCATTCAAAGCAAATTTATGACCGGGAAAAAGTTTTATGGGAAAAGAAGCTCAGTTCACAACAAGAATATGAGCAGGCACGGGATAATTATTTCCATGACCTTGAACAAAAAAAATTAGCTCAAGAAAATTGGTCGAAAGATTCTTTGCTTAAGACTACACAGCTTGAACAAATAAACTCTTCAATTGAACGGTTACAAAAGAATCTGGAATTAATAAGAGAAAATATCGATAACCTAACAATAAAAGCTCCTATAGATGGCCAGCTTACTTCGTTGAATGGTGAAACCGGACAATCGAAATCTGCCGGTGACAGACTTGGACAAATTGATGCACTGGATGGATATAAAGTTAGAGCAGATATTGATGAGTTTTATATTGCAAGAGTTACAAGGGGATTAAATGCTACTGCAGATATTGATGGAGAAACATACAGGCTAATTATTAAAAAAGTTTATCCGGAAGTTAAGGACGGTAAGTTTGAAGTTGATATGGAATTCCTTGGTAAAACTCCTGATGGAATTAGAAGAGGACAAACTTTGCAAATTAGATTGCAGCTAAGTGACAGAACACAAGCTTTATTATTGCCGCGTGGAGGTTTTTATCAAAAGACCGGAGGGCAATGGGTATTTGTTGTTAACCAAAACGGTGATGAAGCAGTCAAAAGAAATATAAGCCTTGGAAGGCAGAACCCGGATTACTTTGAAGTACTTAGCGGGTTAAAACCCGGAGAAAAAGTTATTACTTCATCGTATGATAATTTTGGTGATGTTGATAAATTAATTCTAAAATAAATATGTCTAATACCTCTGTTTACATATTGACGGATGAAACTAGGACGCCTGTTATTAATTCTGATAAGATTACAGGGCGTGAAAAATTTCTTATGCACTTCTGTAGTAAACATATAGAGTATTATGAAATTTTTGACAATTTAGATGATGCTAATAAGAGAAAGAAAATAATCGAAAGTCTAACAGAGGATAAAATCGAATCGTTTTTAGGACTAAATGGCTATCCATGTTAAGAAAAAGAAGATAAAATTAATTTTTAAATTATAGGAGAGAAAATGCCCGGAACAAATAACTCTATGATTAAAACTGTAGATCTAAAGAAAATTTATACAACTGAAGAAGTTGAAACTACAGCTCTGGATAATGTCAGCATTGAAATAAATGAAAAAGAATTTGTTGCTATCATGGGCCCTTCAGGCTGCGGCAAATCAACCTTGCTGAATATTTTTGGATTGCTCGACAATCCCTCCGGCGGTGAATATCATTTTGTTGGACATGAAGTTTCAAAATATACGGAACGGCAAAGGGCCAACCTTCGTAAATCAAATATTGGTTTTGTTTTTCAAAGTTTTAATTTAATTGACGAATTGACTGTTTATGAAAATGTTGAGCTTCCGCTTTTATATCTCGGAGTTTCATCGAGTGATAGAGAAAAGATGGTGACAACAGTTTTAGAGAGGATGCAGATTATGCATCGTAAAGATCACTTCCCACAGCAGTTATCCGGTGGACAGCAGCAGCGTGTAGCTGTTTCAAGAGCCGTGGTTGCAAAGCCGAAATTAATTTTGGCAGATGAGCCTACTGGAAATCTAGATTCTGCTAACGGTGAAGAGGTAATGAATATTTTGACTCAATTAAACGAAGAAGGGACAACCATAATTATGGTTACACACTCCCCGCATGATTCTGAATTCGCTCATCGTGTAATCCATTTATTTGATGGGCACGTTGTAACAGAAAATTATAAAGAAAAGTTTCACGTTTAAAAATTTACGGACTTAGCGTTATAGCGGTTAGGTTTTACCGTAGAGACGCAAAGGTGCTAAGAAGGGCGAATAATGATCAAATTACAAAACATCGAAAAATTTTATAACAACAAATTCATCAAGACTTACGTTTTAAGAAATGTAAACCTTGAAATTGAGGAAGGTGAATTTGTTTCGGTTATGGGGCCTTCCGGTTCGGGAAAATCAACTTTACTCAACATTATTGGAATGCTCGATGCTCCTTCCGATGGTGAATATTATTTTCTTGATGAACCTGTTCATAAAATGAGTGAGAAAAAATTATCACAGCTGCACAAAACTTACATCGGTTTTGTGTTTCAGCAGTATCATTTAATAGATGAATTGACTGTATACGAAAATTTAGAAACACCTTTACTGTATCAGAAGATTAAAACAAATGAGCGGAAGGGAAAAGTTGCCGAAATACTTGATCGCTTTAACATGGTTGCCAAAAAGGATTTGTTTCCGAGCCAGCTTTCTGGCGGGCAGCAGCAATTGACAGCAATAGCAAGAGCAATTATCGCAGAACCAAAATTAATCCTTGCAGATGAACCGACCGGCAATCTTCATTCGGATCAGGGAAAAGAGATAATGGAAATATTAAAAAAATTAAACAAACAGGGGACGACAATTATTCAAGTCACACATTCCGAAACAAATGCTGAATATGGTAACAGAATAATTAAATTGATGGATGGGTGGATAGAGAAGAATTAATTATGATAAGGACATGAGTACGGACCTGACGCTGGAATAGCATACTGCTGCTAATCTGTCCCATCGGCTTGTCCGCGCAAGTTTTTAGAAAAGTCATAAATTCTATTGCTCATAATTGATTTGGGGTATTTGTGTTACAAAATTTTATTTTACAATTCTTCAGAAATATTAAAAGACGGAAGCTTTTTTCTTTTATAAATATTACCGGCTTAGGTTTTGGGATTGCATTTATATTGCTAATCGGGCAATATCTTTATCATGAATTTAATTGTAATAAAGATATAAATGGTGTAGATCAACTTTATAGATTAGTTGATTCGGAAAACAAGGATTACAATATTGATTATAGAATAAGTGATAAAATTTTAGAGGCTATTCCTGATGTAAAAAATGCATGTATCTTTAATCACTTTGGCACAGATGCAAATTATAAAAACAAAAATTTTACAATAAAAGATGCTGCTTCTGTTAATCCCAATTTCTTTAATATCTTCGACATTAAATTTATTTATGGTAGTCCAAAAGAAGCACTTCACTCAATAGATGATCTTGTTTTAACCGAATCAGAAGCAATAAAAATATTTGGAACTGCAGATGTTGTTGGTAAAACAATTCAGCTAAATCATCAAAACAATTATACAATAACCGCAATTGTAAAAGATTTACCTGAGAATATTAGTTTCAAGAGTTATGCTTTTGTTAATTATAATAATTCTGTTCAAAAAAGACTTTCATATAAACAAAGCGGTTCAAAATTTCCTTTTAACATTTTTGTTAAGCTTAATAAAAATTCAAATATAAAATTAGTTGAAAATAAAATATCTGAGTTAAGTAAAGTTGATAGCCTACTCTTTCCAAAAAAAATAATTTTAACATCATTAAAAACCAATTACATGAACGCCGATTTTCATGATTCTGACCTCATGCATATTAATACAGGTCTAATCAAGTTATTGTCCTTTATTGGGATTTTAATTTTACTGCTTGCTGTAATTAATTTTATAAATCTGGAAACAGCAGCTTATAAATACCGCTTAAAGGAAATTGGTGTTAAAAAATGTTTAGGTGCTGATAGAAAGAATTTGATTAATCAGTTATTAATTGAATCTACTTTTACTACCATTATCTCTGGAATTTTGGGGGTAATATTAGCCGAAATATTCTTGCCTTATTTTAATCAGTATATTGATAAATCTATATCGCTTCAAATATTTAACAATATAAGTTTTCTCAGCTTATTCCTTTTATTCATTCTATTATTAAGCTTAATTGCCGGTTTAATTCCAGCTATAATTTTATCAAAGATATCGCCATTAAATCTTTTTAAAGTAAACCCTCATTCAAAAACCTTCGGAGTAAATTCAAGGGGTCTTCTAACTATGTTCCAATTCGCAGTCACAATTGTTCTTATATGTGGATTGATAATTATCAATAAGCAAATTGATTTTGTCAAGCATAAAAACTTAGGGTTTAAAACAGATAAGCTTATTTACCTAAGTACCTTTTATACGTTAGGGGATAGAGTAACTCCTTTAACAAATAAATTACTTCAATATCATGGTATGAAATCACTAACCAGAACAATGGGTATTCCAGGTAGCGTTTACTTAATTCTTAATGGTTATAAAACTATAGAAATAGATTCTACATCACTTAATACTTTTGGGTTTAAACTTATTAAAGGAAGAGAAATACATCCGGGTGATGAAGGAAAAGTTTGTTATGTAAATGAAGAAGCTTTGAAAAAATTAAAAAGTGATTATTTGAAAGACCAAAAAATATTAGGTTGTGAGATAGCAGGAGTAGTTGCCGATTTTAATTATGAATCACTTTACAATGCAACAGGTCCTCTTGTTTTGTGGTACAGCAAAGAGTTTGAATACACCAACATAACTATGAGAGTTTCGGGGCCAATTGACGAAGCAATTTCTTATATAAAGAAAACGTGGAATGAAGTCTGTCCTGATTATCAAATAAATTATGGATTTTATGATGATTACTTTGCTTCAATGTATAAGAAAGAAGAAAACCTTGCAACATTAGTTAGTATATTCTCAATCCTTGCTATTGTTATTTCATGCCTGGGCATATTTGGTTTATCCGTTTTTCAATCCGAGCAAAGAATAAAAGAAATAGGAATTAGAAAAGTTCTTGGTGCTTCGATTCCTGAAGTTATGATGTTATTAATAAAGAATTTTTCTAAGTGGGTAATCTTTGCAAATGTGATAGCTATTCCTGCATCGTTTTATTTAATGCATAAATGGCTTCAAGACTTTGCGTACAGAATTGAAATTAGTTGGTGGATGTTTGCATTAGCAGGTTTACTTACACTTATTATTGCATTGTTTACAGTTAGCTTCCAGGCGGTTAAAGCTGCAATCGCAAACCCGGTGGAGTCTTTAAGATATGAATAAGAGGGATATATGTTAAAAAATTATTTAAAAATTGCTTTCAGGAATTTAATAAGATTCAAAATTTATTCATTTATTAATGTGCCGGATTTGCAATTGGCATTTCTGCTTGTATTCTCATTTTTCTTTATATTCAAAATGAATTAAGTTATGACAAATTCTTTAAAAACTCCGATAGAATTTACCGAATTAATACTTTACTTCCTGGTGAAGGCATTGAATCAGGTGCTGTCTACCGCTTAGGCCCAGAATTAAAAAGTGAAATGTCTGGCATAATTCAATATGCTAGAATATATAACTTCTGGGGACCCGCAACAATTGGTTATTCAAACAAAGTCTTTAATGAAAAAAATATTTTTTATGCAGATTCAACATTATTTCAAGTATTGAGTTATAAATTTATAAAAGGGAATAAAGAAACAGCATTTCAAAAACCACATTCAATAGTTATTACTGAATCAATTGCTAAAAAGTATTTTGGGGACCTCAACCCTATAAATAAAATTTTGAATTTGGATAATTCGTATAACTTAACAGTAACTGGGGTTATCAAAAATATTCCGTCTAATTCTCATTTACAATTTGATTTTCTTGCATTCGAACCGGACAGAATAAAAAATTTTGGTTCAATGCTGAATCACTGGTACGATATAAATGTTACTACATATATATTATTATCTAAAAATTTTTCCTCAACTGAATTAGAAAATAAATTACCCGAATTTATTGAAAACCATGCTGGTAAAGGTGAATCAAATAAAATAAAATTTAAAACTCCAGCCTCTAACTGATATTTATTTAAATTCATCTAACATTAAATGGGATTTTGGACCAAGGGGTAATATTACAACTATTTATATCTTTGCAGCTATTGCCCTTTTAATTCTGATTATTGCTTGCTTTAATTATATGAATCTTGCCGCCGTTCAATTTTTTAAAAGAGCAAAAGAAGTTGGAATTAGAAAAATTATTGGTGCAGACAAATTTCAAATCTTTAAACAATTAACCGGTGAATCAATTCTTCTTTTATTTATTGCATTTGTAATAGCTTTTTTACTGCTGGATTTTCTGCTTCCTTTATTTAATGATGTAATGAATAAAAAACTAAATTTTTCTTTTTACAATTATCCGCTTCTTATTCTAATTATTTTAGGAATAACATCTTTGATAGGCATTATTTCTGCTTCTTATCCAACTATATTCTTAGCTAAGAAACAGCCGATTCAGATCTTAAAAGATCCATTTATAAATGGTTCAAGAAAAATTCTTTTTAGAAGAAGTTTTATTGTTGTTCAATTCATTATTACTATAGCATTAATAGCTTCTACCTTAATAGTTTTTTATCAGCTTCATTATATCAATACTAAAAATCTTGGATTTAATAAAAACCAATTAATTGTTATCAACCATTACGATAAAAAAACATATTCGGCATTTAGAAATGAACTTCTAAAAAATCCTCAAATAATTGATGTATCATCTTCTACAAGCGTACCACCTAACAGCTATCATTTTACGAGAATACAAACAATTGGTAATAAAAATAATAAATCAGTTACAGCAAAATATATTTTTGCTGATAATAATTTTATTAAAATGCTCGGTATAAAATTAATTGAAGGACGAAATTTTTCGGATAAATTTGTATCGGACAAAAGTGAATCGGTGATAATAAATGAAACTGCGGCGAAGGAACTGGGACTGACTTACCCTTTGGGTAAGGAATTAAAACTTGGAGTAAATAATAACAAAGCTAAAATAATAGGTGTTGTTAAAGACTTTAATTTTAAGTCCTTTCATGAAAAAATAGAACCGGTATTTTTTAGCAAAGAAAGGGGATGGAGATATATAACAGTTGTTAAAATAAAATCTACTAATGTACACAGAACAATTTTGTACCTTGAAGAAAAGTGGAAAGAATTTAATCCCAAATGGGCATTTGATTATTTCTTTGTCGATCAAGCTTTTGCAAATCTTTATAAATCAGAGCGAAGATTATCGGAAGTAATAGGAGGGTTTTCAATTCTGGCAATCTTTATTGCTTGTTTAGGACTATTGGGCCTGGTTTCATATTCCACAGAACAGCGTACAAAAGAAATCGGTGTAAGGAAAGTTTTGGGTGCTTCTATTCCATCGATTTTGTTTATGATTTCTAAAGAATTTCTAAAATGGATTATAATTGCGAACATTATAGCCTGGCCTATAGCATATTATTTTATGCATAAATGGCTGCAAGATTTTGCTTACGAAATAAATATAAGCTGGTGGATTTTTGCTTTGTCAGGAGTAATTGCAATTATTATTGCACTGCTTACTGTGAGTATCCAAGCAATTAAAGCTGCGATTGCAAATCCGGTTGAGAGTTTGAGATATGAATAAGAAAGAAGAATGAAAAATGTTGAAATATTATTTTAAAATCGCAATAAGGAATCTCAAAAAAGATAAAGGAAATTCTTTAATAAATATCCTTGGTCTAACGGTAGGAATTGCTTGCTGTATTGTAATACTGCTTTATATACAGAATGAACTAGGTTATGACAAATTTTATAAAAATGCTGATTCGATTTATAGGGTATATATAAAATCCTCAATTAACGCACAGCAAAGCTGCAATTGCAAAACTGCTGCACCGTTAGGGAATACACTTGTTCGTGATTTCGCGGAAGTAATTACATCAACTAGAATAGGATTTTTTGGAAATCATGTATTGAAATACAAGAACAAGTTATACAGAGAAAGACACTTATATACAGCGGATTCAAATTTTTTTGACGTTTTCTCACTCCCTCTTATAAATGGTAATCCCAAAACTGCTCTTAGTCAGCCAAATAGTATTGTAATGACTCAATCTATTGCAAAGAAATATTTCGGAGACGAAAATCCTGTCGGAAAAATTCTGAAGACAGATTCCCAAAGCTCATTTATGGTTACCGGCTTAATGAAAGACTTTCCAGCTGCTTCAAGCTTTCGATGTGACATTCTTTTATCGATGTCAACCTATCCAGCAACTAAAAACAATGACTGGCTGAACATGTCATATATAACTTATATAGTTTTAAGGCAAGGTACTGATCCGGTTGTTTTGCAGAGAAAGTTATCTAAAATTGTATATGATTATGTTGGACCACAGGCTGAATCGGTTCTTGGAATTTCTTTTAGTGATTTTCTGAATAAGGGGAATAAATGGGGTTTGTATCTTCAGCCGTTAACATCAATTTATTTATATTCAAAAAGTGAATATGGAATTGATTCGAATTCAGAGTGGTTTGACCAAGAAACAAGCAACATCGAGTATGTTTATATTTTTTCAGCGGTAGCAGTTTTCATATTGCTTTTAGCTATTATAAATTTTATAAATTTGACTACAGCTAGATCGGAAACCAGAGCAAAAGAAGTCGGAATAAAAAAGACACTTGGATCTAATAAAACTAAGTTGGTAGGACAGTTCCTCACTGAGTCAATTGTAGTTGCTTTGATTTCAATTATAATATCAATAGCCTTAATAGAATTTATTCTTCCTTCATTCAATCAACTAGCCGGAAAAAATTTAAAGTTTGATTTGTTAGGAAGTATTTATATAATTCCCGGTATAATACTATTTGCAGTAATTATCGGATTACTTTCGGGAGGGTATCCGGCATTTTATCTTTCATCATTCAAACCAATCCATTTATTTAAACAGGTCTAGAAAATAAAAATAAAAGGACGACATTAAGAAGTGTACTTGTGGTTAGCCAATTTACAATTTCAATTGCTTTAATAATAAGTACTATCATCATTAGAAATCAACTTGATTATATTCAAAACAAAAGCCTCGGTTTTAATAAGGAACATCTTTATTCAATAAAGAATTTTGGAATAACCGGAAACAAATTATATGTACTTGAACAAGAATTGTTAAAGAATCCGGATATTATATCATTAACCAATTCCTCAATTATGTTTTTCCCTGGCATTCCGGGTGATGGCTATTTGTACAATAATAGGAAGGTTTCTAATACTATTTCCAGTCAATATCTGGATGTAGATTATAATTTTTTGAAAACATATAATATCCCGTTAATTCAAGGTCGTTTCTTTTCAGAAGAATTTCCATCGGATACAACATCAGTAGTAATAAATGAAGCTATGCATAAAGTTTGCGGAACAGAAAATCCACTTGGTAAAGAATTAATTCAAACAGGTGGACAATCAAAGAGATACAAAATTATCGGTGTGATTAAAAATTTTCATTATCAGTCACTACATGAAAAAATTAAACCCCTGCTGCTTTTTTTAAGCCCGGTAAAACAAGCAGCAAGCATTATTAACAGTTAGAATATCTTCAACAAATGTTAAAAGAACAATTGCATTCATTCACAATACATGGAAAAATATAACAGGCGGTGAAGATATATATTCTTCTTTTGTTAATGAAGATTTAACCCATCTTTATGAATCCGATGAGAGGGCGGGTACTGTCGGTGCCATATTCTCAAGTCTTGCAATATTTATTGCGTGTCTTGGATTGCTAGGATTAGCTTCGTTTATTACAGAAAGAAGGAGAAAAGAAATTAGCATAAGAAAAGTACTTGGAGCTTCGGTTTTTGAATTAATAACTATGTTATCAAAAGATTTTACGAAATGGGTTTTATTTGCAAATCTGATTGCATGGCCATTTGCTTATTATTTTATGAATAATTGGCTTCAAGATTTTGCATATAGAACCGATATCAGCTGGTGGATATTTATTCTTTCCGGCGTTATTGCATTAATGATTGCTCTTGCAACCGTGAGTTACCAGGCAATAAAAGCTGCAGTAGCTAATCCTGTTAATTCTTTAAGATATGAATAGGAGAGTATAATGATAAAAAATTATTTAGCTATAATTTATAGAAATCTTTTTAAGCAGAAGACTTCTTCATTCATTAATATTTTTGGACTTGCAATCGCTATTGCATGCTGTCTTTTTATTTTACTTTACATTTTGGACGAACTCCAGTTTGACAAGTTCAATAAAAATGGAGACAGAATTTATCGTTTAGTTTTTAAGAATGCACAATCAGACGAAGAATCTTCTCTAATGCCAGCTGCTTTATTTCCTATAGTTATGAATGAGATACCTGAATTTGAAAAAGGTTTTAGAATAGAAAAATGGCCAAATGTATCTCTTGCTAATAATCAAAACGTTCTGCCTCAAGATGTTTACTTAGCTGACCAGGATATTTTTAATGTTCTTTCATTTTCTATTGAAATTGGTGATCAATCTAAAGTATTTAATAATCCTTTTTCGGTTGTTATAACGAAATCAGTTGCACAAGAATATTTTGGAAAATCTAATCCAATTGGAAAAGTTCTTAAACTTGCAAATGAATTTGATTTTGAAGTGACTGGAATACTAAAAGAAATTCCCGAACATTCAAGTCTGAGGCCTTCTATTATAGCTTCGATTAATTCACTAAAAACAATTCAGCCAAATTCGTTAACTGATATGAGAATGTCCGGCTCACATTTTTATTTCCTCTTGAATAAAAATGCAACTATTAAACCAATCGATTTAAAACTTAAGAAAATTTTTAATGAGCAGTTTGGCGAGAACAATGAATTTACAAGCGAAATTTATTTTGCAGCCTCTAAGTGACGTTTATCTTTATTCGTCTTCATCCAATTGGGAAATCGCATCACATGGTAACATTAAATATGTAAGAAGTTTTGCAGTTATTGCGCTATTAATTCTTTTAATGGCTGGATTCAACTATACAAATCTTTTGACTGTAAGCGTTAAAATTCGTGAAAAGGAATTTGCAGTCCGAAAGCTTTTAGGTGCAGAACGGAAAAATCTTATATGGCAATTTCTTTTAGAAACAATTTCATATTTAATTATTGCATCAATCATTGCTATTGTATTTGTGGAATTAGTAATGAATCAGTTTAATCAATTAACCGGCAAACACTTTACATTTGAATCTATATTTCAATGGCAAATTGTTGTAGCAATTTTATCATTACTTTTTTTAACAACAATTTCATCAATTGCTTATCCGTCAATTATCGCGTTTACTTCTGATTCCCTTACGAGATTAAAAGGTAATTCATTTGGTTCACGATTTAAACCAGCAAAGATGCAAATTGGTTTTAGACAGATTGTAACAAGCTTACAATTTATAATTACTATTACATTAATAACCGCGGTAATAGTAATTTTTAATCAATTAAACTTTATGTTAAACAGGGAACTTGGATTTAATAAAGAACATCTACTATCAATTACAAATCCTTATGACAAAGATATGTATAGCCGTTTTGAAAGATTTAAGAATGATGTAAAGCAAAATCCTCAAGTTTTATTCATTTCTGCCGGTTCAAATATCCCTTCTGAAAACTTAAATAATTTTACACAAGTTTGGGTAAAAGGTCACAAAATAAAGAATGGAGTGCATGCTGCTCTTGTTGCCGTTGATTATGAATATTTTAAAACCCTGCAAGCTAAGTTTTTTAAAGGAAGAGATTTTTCAAGGGAATATAAAACAGATCTAAATGAAAGTATTATAATTAACGAGGCAGCAGTTAAATCCCTTGGGCTGGAAAATCCAATAGGAAGTGAACTTGATGGAATCAATAATACAAGTTCAACTCAAAAGGTAGTAGGTGTTATCAAAGATATACATTTTGAATCTTTTAAGGAAAATGTTCCGCCGGTTATTTTTTACTTAAGGCAATGGAGCAGTGAGAATATTTTACTTAGATTAAAAGGAAACAATATAATTTCAACCATGAAATTTATCGAAAATAAATGGGGTAGAATTACTCCTAATCATTTGTTTAGCTATGCATTCTTAGATCAATCTTATGATAATTTATACAAATCAGAAAAAAGAACCGGAACAGTAATACTCATATTCTGTCTATTCGCTGTAGTTATTTCATGTATAGGTCTATTCAGTCTGGTTTCACTATTAGCACAAACCCGAAAAAAAGAAATTGGAGTAAGGAAAGTACTTGGAGCATCTGTATTCAATTCAATTTTATTATTAATTCGTGAGTATGCTATATTGATTGCTGCTGCCTATATAATTGCCGTTCCCATTGCTTATTATTTAATGAATGATTGGCTAAATAATTTTGCTTATAGAACATTGATTACAACTTGGGACTTCATTCTCTCTGGAATAATTGTATTGGCGATCGCTTTTATCACTATAAGTTATAAAGCGATAAAAGCAGCTACTGCAAACCCTGTAGATTCATTAAGATGTGAATAGAAGAGAATCATGTTAAAAAATTATTTGAAAATAGCCGTAAGAAATATTTTCAGAAACAAAACTTATTCATTTATAAATATCTTCGGTCTTTCAATCGGCATTGCATGTTCTATTTTAATCATTTTATGTGTCCATGATGAATTAAGCTATGATCGGTTTCACAAGAATTCATCTGAACTTTTTTTAGTAGCCCAGAAGGTTTACCTTCAAAATAGTATCGTATATGGTTCGGAAATACCTTATCCTGCCGGTCAAGAGATAAAGAGTAATTATCCTGAGATTTTAGATGCTGCACGTGCATACTATTCTAGAGCATTATTATTTGTCCATGATGAAAAACGTTCTATTGAAAATCAGATTCTTATAGTTGATCCTGAATTTCTTACTATGTTTTCGTTTCCATTGATTCATGGGGAAATCAATTCAGTCCTTAACGATCCAAATTCTGTAGTTATCACGAAAAAGACTGCCCAAAAATACTTTGGTGATGCCAATCCTATTGGCAAAACATTTAAGGTAGATAATCAATATGATTTGAAAGTAACAGGTGTTTTAGAAGATATTCCACAAAATTCTATTTTTGATTTTTCAATACTTATCCCTTTATCTTCTGAAGTAATAAGGGATGAATTCGAAACGGATAGATGGCAATTTACTGATGTTGAATTTAATACTTTTGTCTTGCTGAGGAAAAATCAAGATTATAATGATGTCAGCAAAAAGATAGAACCTATAATGCAAAATCATATAGCAGATTGCAAAGACGAGCTATTTCTTTGTCCATTAACTAAGCTTCATACAAATCCTGAAATCGCACCTTTTGAATCTCGCTATATAGATATGAAGTATATTAATATTTTTATAGTGATTGCGTTTCTTGTGCTCCTTATTGCATGCATCAACTTTATGAATCTATCAACGGCCCGTTCCACGATTCGCGCACAAGAGATAGGAATAAGAAAAGTAGTTGGTTCAAACCGGAGTCAACTTATTAAGCAATTCCTGGGTGAATCCCTGATGGTCACATTGATAGCAGGTTTTCTGGCTCTACTCATTGTAGAAGTTATGCTTCCTTTCTTTAACCGACTTTCGGGCAAGATGTTAACAATTGATTATTCTAATGTTGATGTATTATTAAGTTTTTGCGCGATTGTTCTCTTAGTTGGAATTGTAGCAGGAAGTTATCCCGCATTTTATCTTTCCGCCTTTCGCCCGATCACCGTGCTTAAAGGTGGTTTGGTGGTGGATTCTAAAAGTAGTAAACTCCGAAAAATATTTGTTGTGGTGCAATTTTCACTTTCGATTTGCTTCATAATAGGAGCAATTGTCTTCTACAATCAACTCAATTATATGAAAAACAGAGAAGTAGGTTATGATAAGGACCATTTAATTTCTATCCCTATGGTTATGCCTTGGGGGACAAGTCTCAAAAGCTATAAGTATGATACATTTAAAGCCGAACTAATGAATTTTCCTAATATCATTGGGGTTACACAATCATATTCATCTCCTGCCGATATAGCAACTGCTGCAGGTGAGGCTGATTGGGATGGTAAAAATCCTAATCAGTCTGTAAGAATCCATTGGTTAACTATTCATTTTGATTATTGTAAAACATTAGGCATCGATATTATAAAAGGCAGACCGTTTTCCAGAGATTTTAAGGCTGATGTAAATTTTCCTCATGATAAAGCATCTTTTATAATTAATGAAGAAGCTGAAAAATTAATGGGTGTAAAATCTGTCATTGGAATGAAATTAACGTTGTTTCACAAAACCGGACCTATTATTGGTGTTATGAGGAATTTTCATTATCACCATATGAAAACCAAAATAGAGCCGCTTGCAATATTTATAAACCCGTTTTTTAATAAATATATATTAATTAAACTTCGGTCTGATAATATAAAAGCATCTCTTGATTTTATTATTAAGACTTGGCAAAAGTTCAGTCCGGATTATCCATTCGAATATAGTTTTGTTAGTAAGGATTACAACAATTTATATCTGCACGAAGAAAAAATGGGGGGAATTCTTACTGGTTTTACAATATTTGCAATTTTAATCGCCTGTCTTGGTTTATGGGGTTTAACTTCATTTATAATGGAACTACGAACAAAAGAGATCGGCATCCGGAAAGTACTGGGTTCATCTGTATCAGAAATTTTTACAATGCTGCTTAAAGATTTTACCAAATGGATTCTGCTGGCTAACCTTATCGCGTGGCCGATATCTTATTATCTTATGGATAAATGGCTCCAGACCTTCGCATACAGAATAGATATAAGCTTGAGTGTATTTGTTATTGCCGGCAGCATTGCACTTTTAATTGCTTTAATAACTGTAAGCTTTCAAACAATAAAAGCCGCAACCACAAACCCAATTGATTCATTAAGATATGAATAGGAGGGAACAATGTTAAAAAATTATTTAAAAATAGCTTTGAGAAACTTGTTAAAGTTTAAAGCATATTCGTTAATTAATATCCTTGGGCTCGCAATTGGAGTTGCCGCTTGCATGATGATCTTGCTTTATATAAATGATGAATTGAGCTATGATAAATTCAATACAAAAGCAGATCAAATTTATCGGGTTCATACTTATGCAAAATTAGCTGGAAATGAGTCTAACATAGCTGTCTCACCGGCTCCATTGGGGGAAACGTTAGTCGAAGAATATCCTGAAGTGATTCAATATACGCGTTTAATGCCTAATAACACTATGCTGATTAGATATAAAAATAATGTATTCAATGAATCTAATTTTTTCTGGGCAGATTCAACTTTGTTTGATGTATTTACTATCCCTTTTATTAAAGGTAATCCTAGAACAGCTTTAACACAGCCACATACTATTGTTCTTACAGAAAATTTAGCAAAGAAGTATTTTGGTGAAGAAGACCCCATGGACAAAATTATGAAATTCGAAGATGGTACTCCGTATACAGTGAAAGGAGTTGTAAAAAATTGTCCTGCGAATTCTCATTTTCATTATGACATATTTGCTTCTATTGCCAGCCTTGGTTTAAGAAATACAAAATTTTGGGTGAGCAATAGTTTTTATACTTACGTAGTTTTAAAAAAGGATGTACCGGGTTTTGTTCTTCAATCAAAATTACCTGAGTTTGTAAAAAAATATGCTGGTCCGCAATTGCGTGAACTCTTTGGAACATCTTATGAAGAATTAAGAAAGAGAGGGAGTTTATATGAGTTTCATGCACAACCGCTTACAAGCATTCATCTTAATTCTCATCTCGACTATGAGATTGAACCAAATAGTGATATAAAATATATATACATTTTTTCAGTTATAGCTTTGTTTATTTTGATTATTGCCTGTATAAATTTTATGAACCTGTCTACTGCAAGATCAACTCTCCGCTCAAAAGAAGTTGGAATGAGAAAGGTTTTAGGTTCAACTAAAATACAGGTAATAAAACAATTTTTAGCAGAATCAATTTTATTAACATTTATAGCCGTGGTGGTTGCTGTCGTTTTAGCTGAAGCATTTCTTCCATCCTTTAATGAGCTTGCTGGGAAACAACTTCAAATTTCGTTTTTTAATAATTGGCTTACTATTCCCATTTTGTTTTTGTCAGTCTTGTTAGTAGGTTTATTGGCAGGCAGCTATCCTTCATTTTTCCTTTCATCATTTAAGCCAGTAACTATTCTACAAGGGAAATTTACAAACTCAAGAAGTGCGTGGTTAAGAAGCGGACTAGTTGTTTTTCAATTTTCAATTTCAATAATTCTTTTTATTGGAACCTTTATTATTTACGGACAGCTTAAATATGTACAAGAAAAAAAATTAGGATTTGACAAAGATCATGTATTTGTGGTTCAAAGGGCCTGGGCTATTGGAAAACAAAAGACATTTAAAGATGAATTGATGAGAAATTCTCATATTGTTAGCGCTTCATACACAGACAACATTCCAGGGAGAAATTTTGGCCAGACAGTTTTTGTTCCTGAAAATTCACCTTCTTCACAAAAATATATTTTAGCTATGATGTCAACTGGGTATGACTTTGATAAAACCATGAAGCAGCAATTAAAGGAAGGAAGATTTTTTTCGAGTGATTATCCATCTGATACTCTTGCCGTTGTGTTAAATGAAAATGCTGTAAAATTAATGGAAATTAATAACCCGGTCGGAAAGAGACTTGTTCTGCCTGGAAGAACTCCAGACCAGAATGTTACATATACTATTGTCGGAGTCTTAGAAGATTTTCATTTTGAATCCTTACATCAGAAAATCAGACCCTTAGCCATTACATTGAAAAGAGGACTAACAGCTTATATGCCCATAAGAATTAAAGCTAAAGATGTGCAAGGTTCGGTCTCTTTTATAGAAAGAGAATGGAAAAAATTTGTACCGGATAAGCCATTTGAATACTTCTTTCTTAATGATGATTTTAATAAGCTTTATCAATCCGAACAAAAAACTGGGGAAATTTTCACATCCTTTTCAATACTGGCAATTTTCATTGCATGCTTGGGCTTATTCGGGCTTGCAGCTTTTACTGCAGAAAGACGAACAAAGGAAATAGGAATAAGAAAAGTTCTTGGCTCTTCAATAATTAGTATTATATTTCTTTTTTCTAAAGAATTTGCAAAATGGGTTTTGATTGCAAATATAATTGCTTGGCCTATCGCATATTATTTTATGAATAACTGGCTAAAAGATTTTGCTTACAAAATAAATATTAACCTTTGGGTTTTTGCTGCTTCTGGTATCATTGCATTTATAATTGCTATAATAACCATTAGTATTCATGCAATAAAAGCAGCTACGTCAAATCCTGTTAAGTCACTCAGGTATGAATGATGAAGTCCTGATTGGTCGGGATATAAAGTTTGAGAAGTTAGTAAAATCTATTTTTGATTAAGTAATATTAATAACAAATCGTCCGCCTTCGTTCACTGTCGTTCGTATATGAACAATAACCTATAAATAACAGCCAAATACTGGATTTTTTTAATAAATTTTTTCAGGCACACTCTTTGGCTAAATATTTAAAAGTCTTTTCCGTTTATAAAAGAATAATACCTTTTGAATATTAGTTTTTACAATAAAAAATTGTAATCAATATATTAAAACCTGAGTCTAATATTTAATAACGTTTTTTATTTTTGGATTACAACTAACAAAATTCAAGAGATTCTATGCTTAGACACAACTTACTTATTATCTTCAGAAATTTTAAGAGAAATAAAAGCACATTTTTCATTAATCTTATTGGTCTATCAACCGGTCTTGCCTGCGCTTTACTAATTTATTTATGGGTTAATGATGAACTGCATATAGACAGGTGGAACAAGAACGATAAACGTCTATATCAAGTTATGGAAAATAAAAAAAACTCCAATGGTATTACTACTCAGGAAAATACGCCGGATCAGCTTGCTCTGGCTCTTGCTGACGAAATGCCCGAAGTAGAATATTCAACTTTTGTAACACCATCAGAATGGTTTGGTTATTTTACACTTGCTAATAATGGAAGGAACATAAAAGCTGTTGGACAATTTTCCGGTAAGGATTTTTTCAATGTTTTTTCGTACAAACTTCTCCAGGGCAACTCTAGTCAGGTATTAGCGGAAGAGAATTCTATTGTCATTTCTAAAAATCTAGCCCTTAAGATATTTAATAAATATGATAATGTTATAGGACAAACTCTTGAATGGCAAATACTTGGATTTAAAATGCAAGCAATTATAACAGGAGTATTCGATAAAATTCCGGATAATTCAACTGAAAATTTTGAATTTGTTCTTACATGGGGAGCCTGGGTAAACCTTTGCAACTTTTTACACAGAAATATACAGTGGGGCAATACTGGGCCGCTTGCTTATATAGTTTTAAAAGATGGAACTATTGAAGATGATTTTAATAAAAAAATTGCCGGTTTCATAAAATCAAAAGCACAGGGCTCTAACACAACATTATTTATAAGAAAATATTCAGATAAATATTTATTTAATAAGTATGAAAATGGAATACAAGTAGACGGTAGAATTGAATATGTAAACTTGTTCTCAATTATTGCAATTTTCATTCTACTAATTGCCTGCATCAATTTTATGAATCTCTCCACAGCAAAAGCTTCTACAAGGTTAAATGAAATTGGGATAAAAAAATCAATAGGTGCCTCGAGAAGTTCTTTAATGCTTCAGTATCTAAGCGAGTCGGTATTCATGGCATTTTTCTCACTTATTATTGCGTTAACAATTATAGAATTTGTACTACCTCAGTTTAATAATATAACGGGTAAACAACTATCCTTAAATCTAAACAAACAAGAAGTTTTTTTCATTTCACTGGCAACATTATTTGCAGGACTTTTGGCAGGAAGTTACCCTGCTTTATATTTATCAGGTTTTAGTCCAATCTCAGTATTTAATCAAAAAATTAAAGGCTCTAGTGGAGAATTATGGACTAGAAAAGGACTTGTTGTATTTCAATTTACATTATCAATTATTCTTATAACCGCTGTTATTGTTGTTTATAATCAGATGCAGTTTATACAAAAAAAGAATTTAGGTTATAATAAGGATAACGTTATCTATTTTGATGTAGAAGGAAATGTAGTAAAAAAGATTAATGATTTTCTTAATGAAGTAAGAAATATACCGGGGGTAGTTAACGCATCCAGTAGTAATGATTATATTATTGGGATGAGAAACGGAACTTACGACCTCCATTGGAAAGGGAAGGCTCCCGGTACAAAAATTAAATTTTTCACCGCTTCAGTAAACTATGATTTATTAAAGACACTTAATATTCAACTTAAAAAAGGGCGGAGTTTCTTAAGGAAATTTAAAACCGATAGTTCAGCTATTATTTTTAATCAAGCAGCCATAGATATGATTGGATTGAAACATCCAATTGGTAAAACCATTAATTTATGGGGAAAAATGAGGCATATCATTGGAGTAACAAAAAATTTCAATTTTGAATCATTGCATGAACAAGTAAAACCATTGTTTTTCATCTTAGCATCGCAAGGAACTCTGAAGGTATTAGCGAAAATTAAAGCAGGTACAGAAAAAGAAACATTGAAAAAGCTCGCTGAATTTTATAAAGCATTTAACCCTGGTTTTACTTTTAATTACAAATTTTTGGATAAAGATTTTCAAGCACTGTACACTTCTGAAAAGAGAGTGGAAGTTTTATCTGGTTACTTTGCCGGATTAGCTGTCATCATTTCATGTCTCGGATTATTTGGCTTATCTGCATTTACTGCTGAACAGAGACGTAAAGAAATAGGAATTCGTAAAGTTCTAGGTTCAAGTGAAATTGGAATTATTTATTTATTATCAAGCAATTTTACCAAACTGGTTATTGCTTCAATATTAATAGCCTCACCGCTAAGCTATTTTTTAATAAAAAACTGGCTTGATAGCTTTGCTTACAGAATAAACTTAAACCTCTGGTATTTTGCTGGTGCAGGGGGTATTACGCTGATTATCGCTTGGATTACAGTTGGAATTCAAGCATTAAAAGCTGCAAAAATTAATCCTTCTCAAAGTTTAAGGAATGAATAAAAAATAAAAGAAATTTAATGTTAAAAAATTATTTAAAGATAGCCTTTAGAAATATCTTAAAGAATAAAATTTATTCTTTCATAAATATATTCGGACTAGCTATCGGGTTGGCCGGATTTATTCTAATTACTATTCTTATTAAAAATGAATTGAGTTATGATTCATTCAATAAAAAAGCAGATAGAATATATAGAGTAGTTGAAATTCAGAATCAGGAAAATATAGGTAAGTTAAAAGTTGCGGTTACCATGAGCCCACTTGCACCGGCATTAAAGGAATATTTTCCAGATGTAGAAAATTCAGCAAGGATAGCTCCAGCACCGGCTTTATTTTGTAAAGTACAAGACAAAGGATTTTACGAAAAAGAAGCTGCATTTGCAGACCCTTCAATCTTCGAAATATTTACCATCCCTTTTATAGAAGGCAATCCAAGCACAGCGTTAGAATCACCGTTTTCCTTAGTACTTACAAAAAGCATTTCAGAAAAATATTTTGGAAATAATAGTCCTTTAGGCAAAACCATTAAAATATCAACAATTTTTGGAACGAGTGATTATAAAGTAACAGGTTTAATAAAAGACTATCCGGAAAATTCCAATATAAATTTTGCAATGCTTTGTTCCTACAGTACGATGCAGAAGTATCTGAATTGGCTTGACAACTGGAGAAATAATACCCTGGCGACATATGTTCTTCTTAAGAAAAACGTGCCGGCATCAAAGATAGACAATCAATTTACAGCATTTATAAATCATTACATCCCTCCTGATCCTAAAACCGGTGAGAAATCTGATTTAAAAATGTACCTGCAGTCATTAACAGATATTCATCTTTATTCCGGGGATATTACTTATCAAACTTACATGCACAATCAAGGCAGCATTAGTACAGTATATATTTTTTCAGCTATAGCATTATTCATTCTCTTAATTGCATGTATAAATTTTATGAATCTGGCTACCGCACGTTCCGAGAAAAGAATAAAAGAAATCGGTATTAGAAAGGTTCTTGGATCAACGCGGAAGAGCCTTGTTGCACAGTTTATAGGCGAAGCAACATTAATTTCTTTCATGGGCTTATTCATTTCAATATTGCTTGTAGAAGTTTGCCTACCTTATTTCAAAGATATTTTTGATGGCAGAATAATTTTTTCATACCAAACCAGTTTAATTTTTATCCTGGAGTTAGTCGGATTAGCAATTTTTGTAGGAGTTATTTCCGGAAGTTACCCAGCATTTTTTCTTTCGAAATTTCAACCAGCTGCATCATTAAAAGGTTCTGTTACTAGTAAAACAAAAGGTTCTTTTCTTAGAAAGATTTTAGTTGTACTTCAATTTACCATTGCTGTTATACTGATTGCATGTACTGTAATTGTAAGCAATCAAATGAACTATATCAAAAATAAAAATCTCGGCTTTAACAAAGAACATGTTTTATATCTTCCAGTTAGAAGTAAAGATGTTCGAAACAAAATTTCACTAATTAAAAATGAACTAGTTAAAAATTCTAACATTTTAAATGTTGCAGCTACATCCGGATTATTTGGAGCAAGCGGCTCAGAAGGAACTGAAACTGTTGTAGGGACAAATAATCAATTAAGAATGATGATGAGAAGAAGTTTTGTCGACTTTGATTATATAAAAACAATGGGAATGAAAATAGTCCAAGGGAGAGATTTTTCCCGCGATCATATATCTGACTCAACCTCATCGGTTATAATCAACGAAACTGCTGTTAGAAAATTAGGTTGGAAAAATCCGATAGGAAAACAATTTGATGGGAAACCGATTAAGACTGTAATCGGTGTAGTTAAAGATTTTAACTTTTTTAGTCTTCATTCAAAAATTGGTCCCTTAATAATGTCAATTGAACCAAGCCAATTTTCTTATTTAGTGATGAGAGTAAAACCTGAGAAAATAACTGGTACAGTTAACTTTATCGAGGAAACCTGGCATAACATAGTTCCAGGAAGACCATTTGAATATTCATTTTTAGATCAACATTTTGATGAGATATATAAAAATGATCAGCGAACTGGTAATATGTTTGGTTCATTTGCATTTCTTGCAATTTTTATTGCGTGTTTAGGATTATTCGGACTTTCAGCATACACTGCAGAACAGAGAACAAAAGAAATAGGAGTAAGAAAAGTTCTTGGATCATCAGTTAGTGAAATAGTATTACTTCTTGCAAAAGATTTTTTGAAACTGATTTTAATTTCTGTAATTGTTGCGGCACCAATTTCTTATTTTGCAATGAATGAATGGCTTCAGGATTTTGCTTACAGAATTAGTATCGGTCCTTGGGTATTTGTTTTCGCTTCTTTGTTGGCTCTTTTAATTGCATTTCTAACAATAAGTGTTCAAGCACTTAAAGCGGCATCAGCAAACCCAATTAAATCTTTGAGATATGAATAAAGAAAAATTTTATGTTTACAAATTATTTAAAAATTGCAGTTCGTAATCTAAAAAAATATAAAAGTTATTCTTTAATTAATATTCTGGGCCTTGCTGTAGGAATGACTTGCACCATACTAATTCTTTTATGGGTTCAAGATGAATTAAGTTTCGACCGTTTCTTCTCAAATGCTAATAGACTTTACAGGGTAATAGACGCAGAAAAATATCCTAGCGGCGATGAACCAATGTTTAGTATGAATCCGCCGGCACTTGCTCAAACTTTAGTTGATAGTTATCCTGAAGTAAAAAACGCAGCAAGATTAAGAATGGTTAAAGGCCAAGTTATTCAATACGGAGAAAAACGTTTTAACGAAGACAATTTAGCTTTTGTAGATCCGTCGTTTTTAAAGATGTTTTCTATTTCTTTCATAGAAGGAGACTGTAAAACCGCATTATCAAATACTTCTTCGATTATCTTAACACAAAAAACTGCTGAAAAATATTTTGGAAATGAAAATCCAATCGGGAAAACATTAAAAATTAATAACCAACTTGATTATCTGGTTACAGGTGTAATTAAAAACGTTCCACTTAATTCGCATCTAAAGTTTGATTTTCTGCTTCCATTTAACACAATAAAAAATTTTGGATATGAAATAGAAGGTTGGGATAATTTTGCTCATACAACCTATGTTTTGCTTGAAAGAGGTGCGGACTACCAAAAAGTTTCGCAAAAGATAGCAAATATTGTAAATCAAAATCAAAAAGATATCAATATAACTCTTTCGCTACAACCTGTTTCCGATATCCATTTATACTCTCATAATATTTGGGGTATAGGTGGAACCGGAGATATAATACAAGTTTATGTTTTTTCAATTATAGCTTTATTTATTCTTCTGCTTGCCTGTATTAATTTTATAAACCTTGCAACTGCGCGGGCAGGAAACCGGGCAAAAGAAGTTGGAATGCGCAAGGTTGTCGGCGCAAGGAAAAAAGAAATAATATTTCAGTTCTTTTCCGAGTCTATAATTTATGCTTTTGCCGCTCTAATCATTTCAGTCGTTTTAATACTTGAATTGCTACCGGTGTTTAATTCAATTTCAGGGAAAGAGTTAACATTAAGATTTCCAAACGCTTTAAATGTTTTATTACTTGCTGCCGGGATAGCATTAATAACCGGTATTATATCTGGGAGTTATCCTGCATTAGTTTTATCTAGATTCAACCCGATAAAGGTTTTAAAAGGACGGATAGGATTTGGTGCTAGCAATAAAAACTTTCGAAAACCTCTAGTCGTTTTTCAATTTTCGTTAACAATAATTTTGATTATTGGAACTGTTGCAGTCAACAGGCAATTGCACTTTTTAGAAAATAAAAATTTAGGATTCAATAAAGAACAAGTTCTTTGTGTAAAGCTGCAGGGGAATCTTCCTAAAAAATTAGATCTTATAAAAAATGAATTAAAAGAAAATAAACAAGTAATTGATGTATCGGGAGTTTCTTACCCGCCGTCAGGAATTTTACATTCAGCAAAAATAGACGAATGGGATTCTCGAAAATCTAATTCGGATTTTCTATCATATTTGCTATCTGCAGATTTTGATTTTGTTAAAACTATGCAGATTAAAATGATTGAGGGAAGATATTTTACTCTTAAATCGGATACTGCCGGAGGCTGCATTGTAAATCAAGCAGCCATTAAAGCTATGGGAATGCAGGACCCAATCGGCAAGAAGGTTGTAGGCACAATAATAAAAGGTGTTATAAAAGATTTTAACTTTACTTCACTCCATTCCAAAATATCTCCTTTAATAATTTATTATGATCCCGCTGATATTAGACAACTACTTGTCAGAATTAAACCGGGAAATGTTAATAATACTATCAAATCACTGGAAACAACATGGAATAAAATAGCTCCAGAATTTCCTTTTGATTATAGCTTTCTTGATGAACAAATTAATGAACAATATAAAGCCGACATAAGGGTGGGTAGAGTTATAAACACGTTTAGTATGCTTGCATTATTTATTGCATGTCTTGGAATGTTTGGACTTGCATCATTTACAGCAGAACAGCGTACAAAAGAAGTTGGTGTTCGTAAAGTGCTTGGTGCTAAGGTTTCGGGAATTATATTTTTACTGTCAAAAGAGTTTACTAAATATGTATTACTAGCAAATATACTGGCCTGGCCAATTGCGTATTACTTCATCGATAAATGGCTGCAAACATTTGCATATAGAATTGAATTAAGCTGGTGGTTCTTTGTTATATCTGGTGCGGCCGCATTGGTAATTGCAATTGTTACTGTAAGTTTTCAAGCAATTAAAGCGGCGACCGCAAATCCGATAAAGTCTTTACATTATGAATAAAACTATAAAATATTGATTTTGTAAAATCTGGTTTAGTAACTGGAGGATTAATGTTAAAAAACTATTTTAAAATTGCTTTTAGAAATCTTAAAAAGCATAAGCTTTATTCTTTTATTAATATTCTAAGCTTAACTGTAGGGATTACCTGCTGCATTTTAATCTTTTTGTATGTAAAGCAGGAACTGAGTTATGATAGCTACTTCAAAAATGCTGAAAACATTTACCGGATTACAACCACACATATATCGGAACGCGGAACTAATATTGATGTTGAAACTCCGATGCCTTTAAATGATGCATTAATTGCACAATATCCTGAGATTGGGAAAAGTTCAAAAATATTTTTTGCCGGGAATGAACTTGTAGCTTACAAAAATAAAAGTTTTATTGAGTCGAATTTAGCTTTTGCAGATTCAACTTTTTTTGAAATATTTTCATTTCAAAATATTAAAGGGAAATCCGAAACATTTATTAGATACACCTCATTCGATTGTTCTAACAAAATCTATTGCAAAAAAATATTTTGGAGATAAAGACCCTATTGGAAAAACTTTAAAGCTTGAAAATAAATATGAATTTACTATCACCGGAGTTATGCAGGATGTACCTGTTAATACACATTTTCAATTCACAATGATAGGCACTTACGCTGATGTAAACAACAAAATACTCACCGCCGATTTTTCGAATCAATGGGCTGCATATTTTGGCTCATATACTTATATCCTTCTTCCTCAAAGTACATCATTAGAAGAGCTGAAAAAGAAAACTTCTGATTTTATAATGAAACAAAGAAAATTTCCTGCCGGTGTTATAGTTAAAATTGGATTATCAAAAATTGCTTGATATACATTTACATTCAAATTTCATTGGGGAAATTAAAGATAATAATTCAATCTCAAATATCTTAATAGTTAGCACAATAGGCTTGTTTATACTTTTATTAGCTTGTTTTAATTTTATGAATCTTGCAACAGCAAGGTCATCTCAAAGAGTAAGAGAAATTGGTGTTAGAAAAACACTTGGAGCTATACGCAAACAGTTGATATTTCAATTTTTAGGAGAAGCGATATTAATTGCTGCTATTTCTTTGATTATTTCCATTGTGCTTACAGAACTTATTCTTCCTGGTTTTTCAAATCTTTTAAATACAAAACTGACTTTTGATTTATTTGAAAATTTTGAAATATTATTATTAATAATTGCTGCTGCGATATTTGTTGGTATTTTTGCCGGAATATATCCATCTCTATACTTGTCGGGATTTAAACCTGTTCTTGCTTTAAAAAATATAGAATCTGATTTTAAAAATACAAAAAGTGGTTCTGGTATAAGAAAGATTTTAGTAGTAGCCCAGTTTGGAATTTCAATCGGTCTCATAATTTGTACAATCATTGTAGTACAGCAATTAAATTATTTAAAAAATCACGATGTCGGATTTAAAAAACAGCAAATAGTAACAATTCCATTTGGTACCGATATAACAACCAAAAATTATAAAACAATTGAAAATGGTTTTTTATCAGTTGCTGGTGTTGAAGATGTTAGCGTTGGAAATGGTGCTCCAATTAGTGATGACGTTTTTGATACTTCACTATTTCCAAAAGGCCTTGATGGAGGGGATAGATTCAGCGTTTATATAAAATCTGTGGATGCCGGTTATAAAAATATTTATGACTTAAACTTAGTTGCCGGCAGGTTTTTCTCTAAAGAATTATCAGATAAATGGCAGGATGCAATTGTTATTAATGAGGCAGCAGTTAAAGCTCTCGGGTTTAAAAATCCGCAAGACGTAATTGGTAAAAGTTATTTGATTGGATTAAATAGAATTAAACCTCGTATTATTGGTGTTGTTAAGGATTTTAATATTGCCTCACTCAGGACAAACATTAAACCATTAGTTTTGTTAAATAATCCTGAGTACTTTCACGAATTATCTGTAAAAGTTAATCAAGCTAATATTGCAAACAGTGTTAAGGGATTAAAAAAAGTTTGGAAAAAGTATTCTCCAAATTATCCTTTTAAATATTCATTTCTTAATAGTTATATTAAAAATCTTTATCAGCCAGAAGAAAAAACAAGCACAATAATTTCCACATTTTCTTTTCTCGCAATTTTAATTGCCTGCTTGGGTTTAATAGGATTGGCATCTTTTATTTTTGAACTGAGAAAAAAAGAAATTGGAATTAGAAAAGTATTGGGGGCGAGCATCCCGGGTTTAGTTAAAATACTTAATAGTGAGTTTATGAAGCTTGTTTTAATTGCAAATGTTTTTGCCTGGCCGGCAGCCTATTATTTTATGAATAAATGGCTTCAGAATTTTGCATATAAAATAGAGTTAAATATATGGATGTTTTTATTGGTAGGTATTATTACGATTCTGATAGCTTTTATTACCATAAGTTTTCAGGCAATAAAAGCTGCAACGGCAAATCCAATTGAATCATTAAAATATGAGTGATGGAGAATATAAATGTTAAAAAATTATTTACTAGTTGCTTATAGAAATATAACTCGAAGTAAAGCATTTACAATAATTAATATTGCCGGACTGGCAACTGCTATGGCATGTGCAGTATTAATCTTCAAATGGGTAAATAATGAACTCAGCTATGATTCATTTGTCAATAACCAGGATTCAATTTATAGAGTAAACTGGAGTTTTAATTGGAATGATGAAGAAGGAATTGGACCTACAACTCCTCCTCCGCTTGCAGAAAAATTGGTAAATGAAATACCGGAGGTTATCTCTACCACGCGTGTTTACCCAACTCAAAATACGACGGTAAGGTATAAGGATAAGTTTTTTGACGAAGATAAAATCTATGGAGCCGATTCTAATTTCTTTAATATTTTTAATTTTAAATTTTTAGAAGGGAATTTTAAAACTGCTCTATTATTGCCAAACAGTGTAGTTTTATCAAAATCCGAAGCTGAAAAATATTTCGGCAATGAATCACCAATGGGAAAAATTATAACAATTGGTGATAAAAAATATAATTTCAAAAAACAATACGATAACTCATTCAAAGTAACTGGAGTTGTTCAAGATCCGCCTGCAAATTCACATATAGATTTTAATATGATTACTTCAATGTCTTCATATCCAAGTGTTTCTTATTTTAATTGGAGCTGGATATGGATGCAGGTTGTAACTTATGCAAAACTAAAAAATAATTCTTCTGTTGCATTAGTAGAATCTAAAGTAAAAGAATTAGTTTCCAAATATGCTCCTGCCGCTTTTACTCGGGTTGGCTTTTCATATAAAGATTTAATTAAAAATGGTGGCAGGTGGGATTTTGTTTTTCAGCCATTGAAAGATGTTTACCTTGGTTCAACTCAAATTGGAAATCCTATTGGTCCAATTGGGAACAAATCTTACGTTTATGCATTTTCACTCATTGGTGTATTTATTCTTTTGATAGCATGTATCAATTTTATGAATCTATCAACTGCTAGATCAGAAAAGCGTGGAAGGGAAGTTGGTGTTAGAAAATCATTAGGTTCATCCCGGAAGTCATTATTTCTTCAATTTATTATCGAGTCAATTGTTTACAGCATACTTGCTTTACCGATTGCTTTGTTGCTGGCTGAAGTACTTATTTCACCTTTCAATAATTTGACTGGTAAAACTTTATCGTTAAATCTTTTTAATCCAATCTTGCAAATTCCGGTTTTAATTCTGTTAGTAGTAATTATTGGGATTATAGCAGGCAGTTATCCAGGATTATATTTGTCTTCTTTCAATCCGGTAAAAATATTAAAATCAGGCTCTGTTTCTAATTCAAGAGGAAAACATTTTAGAAACATTCTAACAACTTTTCAGTTTGCAATAAGTATTGCTTTAATTGTCTGCACATTACTTGTTCAAAAACAGTTATTGTTTATCAAGAATGCTAACCTTGGCTTTAATAAAGAGAATGTACTTATCATATCAAATATGAATAATCCATTGGGAAGTCATTTAATAGCATTCAAAGATAAAATAAAAACAAATGAAGGGGTAATAGATGCATCTATCACAACAGGCATTCCCCCGGGTTTTGGCTTTGGAGATTACTACAAAATTCAAGGTAAAGGAGATAAACAATTTGCTTTGTCTTCATACATGACAGATGAAGATTTTATAAAAACTCTGGGAATAAAATTAATAAAAGGAAGAAGTTTTGAAAAAGATCATCCCTCAGATGCCGGTAGTGTAATTTTAAATGAAACGGCTGTAAAACAATTTGGAATTAAATATCCAATTGGAAAGACAATTAATTATCCAAGTAAAGGTAATTACACAATAATTGGCGTAATAAAAGATTTTAACTTTTTGAATTTACATACACAGATTTTACCCTTTGCTTTATTTAATAGAACTTCAAATTCTTACCAGATACCGGAATCATATATTGTAGTTCGTTTAAGGAAAGGTAATATTTCAGATGATATTGCAATGTTAAAATCCACATGGGAATCTTTTACAAAACAAACTCCGTTTAAATTTAGCTTTCTTGATCAAAATATAGAGCAACAATATACATCCGAACAGCATTTAGGAAAAATATTTTTAATCTTTTCTCTATTTGCAATTTTTATTGCTTCACTTGGATTATTTGGATTAACTGCTTTTGTAACAGAACAAAGAACAAAAGAAATTGGAATACGAAAGGTATTAGGAGCTTCAATCCCGGAAATACTTTTCCTGCTATCCAAAGAATTTACAAAGTGGGTAGTTATTGCAAATGTTGCAGCATGGCCTATTGCATATTTTATAATGAGCAAGTGGCTTCAAAACTTTGCATATAAAACTGAGATTGGAATATGGATTTTTCTGATTTCGGGATTAGCTGCTTTGTTGATTGCTGTATTAACTGTTAGTGCACAAACAGTAAAAGCTGCAAATGCTAACCCTGTTAAAAGTTTAAGATATGAATAAATGAAAAGTCAAAAGTTAAAAATATGATTAAAAATTATTTAAAGATTTCGTTCAGAAATTTGCTTAAATATAAGTCTTATACATTAATTAATGTATTAGGATTAGCGATCGGAATTTCCAGCTGCTTAATTATTTTTTTATACATTTATGATCAATTAAGCTATGATAAATCTTATAAAAATGCTGATAATATCTACCGTCTTGTATTGGATGTAAAAAACGGAAATGATGTAAATAAATATTCAACTACATCTCCACCTATGGGTCCTTATCTTGCGCAAAAATTTCCGGAAGTTAATAAAGCTGTAAGGATTAGAATTGGTAGTGCTGCACTAATGGAAAGTAAAACTCTCAAATCTTATGAAGAAAATATAATTTTTGCTGATTCCAATTTCTTTGATTTGTTTTCTTTTCCTCTTATAGAAGGAAACTCTAAAAATGCATTAAACCAACCCAACAGTATTATTTTAACTTAGAAACTGCCAAAAGATATTTCGGAAAAGAAAATCCTATTGGCAAGATTATAACGATGGACAATAGATTTACTTTAAAAATAACAGGTGTAATTTCATCAGAAAAGTTTAATTCTCACATAAAATTTGATTTCTTAATTTCATTTTCAACATTCCCTACAAACACTTCCACCAGGATATAGTATTGATGATTGGGGATGGACGTCCTTCTTTACTTATCTGCTTATTAATAAAAACTCTGATGTAAAAAAGTTAGAAAAAAAACTTCCGGATTTTGTTAGTAGTGTTTTTAGTAAACAAACCTCACAAAGGCTCTCATTGCATTTAGAGCCGTTAAAAGATATTTATTTTGATAATGAACGGATTGGTGATTTGGGAATTTTAGGAAATAAGTCTTCTCTTTATATAATCGGAATAATTGCTTTACTTTCTCTAATTATTGCCGGATTTAATTTCATAAATTTATCTACTGCTAGATCTGTTAATAGGGGTAAAGAAGTGGGAATAAGGAAAGTTCTTGGGGCAAATAAAAGTCAATTGATAAAGCAGTTTCTTAGCGAGTCAATAATTCTTGTTTTATTTTCATTTATTGTTTCGCTTCTTTTAATTGAGCTCTTTCTTCCTATTATTTCTTCATTTCTTAATTTAAAAATTAGTTTATCAGATTTAAGCTTCATTTATGTTTTAATCCTATTACTTATCTTTCCTATTTTAATTGGAACTATAGCAGGAATATTTCCAGCTTTTATTTTATCAAACTTCATTCCTACCAAAATATTAAAAGGGCAATTCCACTCAGGTTCTTTTGGTGTTATGCTAAGGAAGGCCTTGATAGTTACTCAATTTTTAATTTCTACTTTACTTATTACGGGTACTATCATCGTTTCAAAACAGATGGAATATATTAGAAATAAAAATCTTGGCTTTGATAAAGATAAAGTTATTGTATTAAAACTAAGGGGACAGGAATTATTAAACCGGTATGAAACAATCAAATCTAATTTATTAAATATACCTGAGGTAATAAATATTGGAGGCGCAAGAAATGGACTGGATGGAGGATATGGCTCCAATACTATGTTTATCGAAAATAGTCAGAATAAATCATTGGAAAGGTACAATATTAATATTTACCCTGTTAACTATGATTTTTTCAAAACATTAGATATACAATTTGTTTCCGGAAGAAGATTTAATAAAGCTTATGCTACCGATACAAGTGCTTTTATCTTAAACGAATCTGCAGTAAAATTTTTAGGCTTAAAAGATCCGTTAGATATAAAAGCAAGATTTGGTGACGGGCCGCAAGGCAGAATAATAGGTATAGTAAAAGATTTTAATTACACCTCGCTTCACAATAAAATTGAACCTCTTGTATTCTATATCTCTCCTTTCAAATTCTGAAAATATGTTTATAAAAATTAAAGGGGATAATATTTTAAGCGCTGTTCAAAAAATAAAAGAGAGTTGGAAAAATTTAATGCCTAATTATCCGTTAGATTATTCTTTCCTTGATGCAAGAATAAATAGAATCTATAAATCCGATACAATATTTGCTCAATTGACAAATTATTTCTCAAGCATTGCAATCTTGATTGCTTGTGTCGGCTTATTCGGTTTAATTTCATTTGGGACAGCACAAAGGCAAAAGGAAATAGGAATAAGAAAAGTCCTCGGTTCTTCTTTATTTAATATAATTCGTTTATTAATTGTAGATTACCTAAAATTAATTTCTATATCCATCTTAGTTGCTTTTCCGATTGCGTATTATGTAATGAATTCTTGGCTGCAAAATTATGCATTCAGGATAGACATAAATATTTGGACTTTCGTTGCTGCCGGAATTATAATTTTTCTAATAGCCATGTTTAACAATAGGTTATCATATTATAAAAGCATCGCTAGCTAATCCAATCGAAAGTTTGAGATATGAATAATTTGAAAGTCAAAATTCAAAAATTAAAAATCAAAAAAATATGTTTAAGAATTATTTGAAGATTGCGTTTAGAAATCTAAGAAGACAAAAAACCTATTCACTTATTAATATACTAAGCCTTACCATAGGTATCGCTTGTTTTATTGGAATTATTCTTTATGTGACGGATGAATTAAGCTATGATAAGTTCCACAAAAATGCAACTAATATTTACCGTGTTACTTATGAGGCATCTATCAATGGAAATGTTAATCATTCTGCTCGTTCTGCCCCTCCAATGGGTCCAGCATTAAAATCAGAGTTTCCTGAAGTAAAGAATTATACAAGATTAATTTATAATGTTTATGGCGGTACAAGTCAACAGAGCACTATAAGTTCAGGCAATAATAAATTTAATGAAACAAATGTTTATTTTGCGGAGCCTTCCTTCTTTAAAATATTTTCCTTCCCATTACAAATTGGAGATGCAAGTTCTGCATTAAATGAACCTAATTCAATAGTTATAACACAAGTTTTAGCAAAAAAATTATTTGGTTCGGAAAATCCCCTTGGCAAAGAATTAAAATTAAACGGAAAATATAATTATAAAATTACCGGTGTACTTAAAAATATCCCTCATAATTCACACTTAAAAATTAATGCTCTAATTTCTTTAAGCACATTAAAAAAAGATTACAGCAAATTACTTAATGACGGCTGGTTTTCAGTTGCAGCGTATACATATATTACTTTACCATCTGATTTCAATATAAAATCGCTTGAAAATAAACTTTCCGATTTTTATGAAAAATATCTTCCATATATTCATAAAAACTTTGATGCTACAATACATTTTCAGCATTTAACCGACATACATCTTCACTCTCATTTGCAATCTGAAGCTGATAGTAATGGTTATATATCTTACATATATATACTATTACTAATTGCTTTATTTATTCTAACAACTGCTTCGGTAAATTATACAAATCTGTCTATTGGATTATCCTTAAAAAGAACAAAAGAAATAGGTATTCGTAAAGTAGTCGGTGCAGAAAGAAAGGAATTAGTAAAACAATTTCTGCTGGAATCATTCATAAACATTTTTATTTCGTTATTTCTTTCCTTTATCATTCTTGAATTATTCCTTCCATTAATAAATAATTTTACAGAAAAGTCGCTTTCAATTTCATATTTCTTAAAACCATTTCCTTTGCTTTTTCTTTTAGTGTTTATTTCTATTGAAACTTTATTAAGCGGAATATATCCATCTTTTTATCTTTCCTCATTTCGTCCTCAATTAATAATAAATAAAATAATAGAAAAACCTATTAAAAAATTATCTTTCAGAACCTCTCTCCTAATTCTTCAGTTTGTAATTTCTATATTTATGATATCTGCTACAATCATAATTTATTCACAGATTAATTTTATGGAAAACAGTAATCCTGGATTTAATAAAGATAATGTTGCTGCAATAGCTTTACAGGATAGTCTCTCAGAAACAAAAATATCAAGTATTAAAAATTTACTTGAACAAAACGGCAATATTAAATCAGCGTCTTTTAGTTCCGGAATTCCTGATGGAATAATAGGAAGAACTATTTTCTATACCGAAGATATGAATAAAGAAAATCCACGCTTATTACCATACCTATATGTCGATTATAATTTTTTAAACCTAATGGGATTAAAACTTAAGAAGGGAAGAAATTTTTCTCAAAAGTTCTCAACAGATAAAGATAAAGCATTCATTATCAATGAAACAGCAGCAAAAAAATTCGGATGGAAGAATCCTATAGGACAGTCAATTCACATGCAGAAAACTGCTAACGGAACATATTTAGTTAATGGTAAGGTAATTGGTGTAGTTAATGATTTTCACTATGATTCATTCCATGAGGTTATTCAACCATTGATTATAAGATTAAGCAATTGTTCATTATCGTCTTATGAAAATGGCTTTTTACTTTTAAAGATTACTGGTAAAAATACTGGGAGTACAATCAATTATATTAAAAATATATACTCGGATTTTGATCCGGTCCATCCACTCGAATATTTCTTTATTGACACACAGATTCAGAAACAATATTTAAGTGAGGAAAAGCTTAACAAAATTTTCACTGCATTTTCACTACTAACAATTTTCATTTCAATTATCGGGTTGTTTGGTATTGCTTCATTCACATTGGAACAAAAAACAAAAGAAATAGGAATTAGAAAAGTATTAGGCGCGAATATTCTAAGTTTATTAAAACTATTTAATAAAGAATTTCTAAAGCCAGTTTTAATCGCCATTATCTTTTCATGGCCTATTGCTTATTATATAATGAACAAGTGGCTTGAAAATTTTGCATATAGAATTGATATGAACTGGTGGATATTTATTCTTTCAGGCGGAATTGCTTTGGTTAGTGCCTTTATAATTATAAGCTTCCGTGTAATTAAGGCAGCAGCAGAGAATCCAATTAATTCTTTAAGGTACGAGTAAAATAGAAATTGAAAAAAATAAACTATGAAAAAAAATAATCTATTTATCATCATTTTTCTTTTAAATACGATTATTTATTGTCAAAGCGATGGAATAATAAATAATTGGAATACAAAAATTCATTATCAAACTTTTGGAAAAGGGATTCCTATTTTAATAATCAATGGCGGGCCTGGTATGAACAGTGACTGCTTTGTTAATCTTGCTGTTCATCTTTCGAAAAATTATAAAACAATTATCTATGATCAGCGGGGGACAGGTAAATCGTTTATTAAAAATCCGGATAGTACAAACATTACAATGAAATTAATGGCTGAGGATATTGAACACTTAAGACAATACTTAAAAATAGATAACTGGGTAATACTCGGACATTCTTTTGGAGGTATGCTTGCTTCATATTACGCTTCATTTTATCCCGAACATATTAAAGCGTTGATTTTATCATCTTCCGGCGGTATTAACCTGGACGTACTCAAATATGGAAATTTCATAAATTCAAAACTTAGCAAAGAAGAACTTGATACATTAAAATATTGGGGAAATAAAATTGATAATGGAGATACAAGCTATTTTGCTAAATTTCAAAAGGCAAAGGCACTTGCTGCTGCTTATGTATATAACAAAAAAAACATTCCGGCTATTGCTGAAAGGCTTACTCAAGGGACGCCAATAATAACGAATCTTGTCTGGAAAGAATCTACAAAAAATAAAATTTGACTGTACAAAACAGCTATCTTCTTTTGATAAACCGGTATTAATCATTCAAGGTAAAGAGGATATTGTAAATAAAAATATCGCCTTAAAAGAACATGAAGTTCTTAAAAATTCAAAACTTGTATTTATGGATAAATGTGTCCATTACGGCTGGTTAGATAATCCAAAAAATACTTTAGTGCGAGTAAATAAATTTCTTCAAGCATTGTAACTTATATAAAGGAAAGGAAGTCAAAATGAAAGAAATAAGTATTCCTTTGCCGGACTTTATAGATAAACAAATTGCCGAAATAGAAGTAAAAATTAATGGCAAGAAAAGACAATTTAATTTTAAGGTTGAATCTTTTAGGTGGGAAATGGATGACGAAATTTTATCGGTTGATGAAAAAATAAAAAACCTACAATATGAATTGAAAAAATATGATAAAGCGTGGGAATTGATTCAAATATTTAGGCCCAAAGACGATTCAAAATTTATTCAAGTTTTATTTAGACAGAAAGAAATTTCAAATCCAAATTGACGATTATTTTATGAGGATGTAATGTTAAAAAATTACTTAAAAATAGCTTTAAGAAATTTAAGAAAAAATAAAGGGTTTTCTTTTATAAATATTACCGGACTTGCAGTTGGTATAGCATGCTGTATTGCAATCATTCTTTATGTGAAAAATGAATTAAGCTACGATAAGTTTAATATTAATTCAGAACAAATTTACCGGGTACATATAAAAGGTAAAATAAATGGTAATGAAATAAATGGTGCAATTAGCCCTGCTCCAATGGGTGCGGCGTTAAAACATGATCTACCGGATGTAATTGAATATACTCGAATTCGCAGTTTTGGTTCTCCTGTTTTAAGATATAAAAATAAAGCATTTAGTGAAGAAAAGTTTTATTGTGTGGATTCAACATTTTTTAATGTCTTTTCTGTGAAGTTTTTAGAAGGGGAACCGCAACAAGCCCTAACTCAACCAAATTCCTTAATCATTACTGAAGATATGGCAAAAAAATATTTTGGGAATGAAGAACCGATGGGTAAAATATTAAATGCAGATCATCAGCGGGACTGGATAGTTAGAGGTGTAGTTAAAGACTTTCCTAAAAATTCTCATTTTCATTTTGATTTTTTAGGTTCAATTAATACCTATGAAAACAGCAAAAGCCCTTACTGGCTAAGTAACAATTATTATACATATGTCGTTTTACGAAAAGGGGCAAATCCGGATGATTTTCAAAAAAAATTAAACCAGGATGTATTGCAATATATTGGCCCTCAACTTGAAAAAATCGCACATATCTCTTTATCGCAATTTGAAAAGAATGGAAACAGTTATGGTTTCGTAATACAGCCATTAACCTCTATCCATCTTAATTCTCATTTGGATTATGAACTAGAACCAAATAGTGATATCAGGTACGTATATATTTTTTCTATAATTGCATTAGCAATTCTTCTAATCGCTTGCATAAATTTCGTAAACCTTTCTACTGCAAGATCTGAAAAGAGAGCAAAAGAAGTAGGTATTAGAAAAACTTTAGGTTCAATGAAAGGTCAGTTAATAAAACAGTTTATTGCGGAAGCTGTTTTAATGAGTATGTTTGCAGTTTTTCTAGCAATTATTTTAACAGAGCTTTTCCTTCCAATATTTAATGATATTTCCGGCAAAGAAATGAGCCTGGGGATATTTGATAACTTTTATAACATTATTTTATTAATTACCTTTTCATGCTTGATAGGCTTAATTGCGGGGAGTTATCCGGCATTTTATTTATCTTCATTTGAACCTATGCAGGTATTAAAAAGAGAATCGAGGGGAAAACGAAAATCATTTCTTAGGAATGGCCTGGTCATTTTTCAATTCGCTGTAACTATCATCCTTTTTATAGGTACTTTCATAATTTATAATCAGCTTAAGTATATTCAAACAAAGAATCTTGGTTTTAATAAAGAGCAGGTGATTATTATTAATAAAGCTGATGATCTTGGCAATAAAATAACTTCTTTTAAGCAGGAGTTGTCTAACAATCCGAATGTATTGGAAATAAGTAACTCAAGTGCAATTCCTGGTAACCAGAAAGGTGATAGTGCTTATAGATTGGAAGGAACTTCAAATTATCAGATTCGGAATTTGCGTGAATTATGGAGTGACTATGGTTTTGCCAATACATATAAAATGCAAATTGATAAAGGAAGATTTTTTTCAAGGGAACACCCATCAGATACAACTTCTATTGTTGTTAATGAATCTGTTGTAAATATATTAGGACTAAAAAACCCTATAGGAAAAAATTTAATTGCACCAAGGAGAAATGGAGATGAAAAATATAAAATTATAGGAGTATTAAAAGATTTTAATTATGAATCATTACACCAAACAGTTCGTCCTTTGGTTATACATTTATATAAGAATTTCGGCTATGGATCTTTTATTTCTGTAAGAATAAAGCCTGAAAATTATCAAGGCACAATAAGTTATTTAGAAAATACATGGAAAAAGTTTGCCGGGAATCAGGCATTCGATTTTGACTTTTTAGACCAGAATTTAGCACATTTGTATATTGCAGATCAAAGGACAAGTAAAATTGCATCTACATTTTCAATCCTTGCTATTTTTATTGCCTGCCTGGGATTGCTTGGCTTAGCATCGTTTGTAACGGAACAAAGAACAAAAGAAATTGGAATACGAAAAGTACTTGGTGCTTCTATTCCTTCTTTATTATTTATGCTTTCAAAAGAATTTCTGAAATGGGTCTTAATTGCAAATATAATTGCCTGGCCGGTTGCTTATTACGCTATGAATAATTGGTTAAATAATTTTGCCTATCGTGTAAATATAAATCTATGGATTTTTATTTTAAGCGGGATTGCAGCTTTAATAATAGCTCTATTTACTATCAGTTCACATGCAATAAAAGCTGCAACAGCAAACCCTGTTAAATCGTTGAGATATGAATAAAAAGCTCGTTAAAAATCCTTCATTAAGGGAAGCAGTTACTTTTCAATTTGTTTAAATGGTGAATAAAAAAAATCCTTTGATATTTAATTCAAAGGATTTTGTTTTGCGGAGAGACAGGGATTCGAACCCCGGAAGGACTTGCATCCTTAACGGTTTTCAAGACCGCCGCATTCAACCACTCTGCCATCTCTCCGGTTGAAATTCATTTCAAAATTTAGGTTACAAATATAATAATGTTTCTTAAATCACCCAAAACGAACAGACAAAATTAAATGAGAAGCTTTTATCCATTTTTCAAATAAATTTAGTTGAAAATTGGTAACAAAAAAATAATGTATCCTGCATGATTTTGTCTCAAAGTATTATAATTTTAGTATACATCTTTTACATAACAATATTGAAAAAAAATGGAAAATTTATCTGAATTTAAAATATTTGCTAAATATCTGGCAAATTTAAGCGGCGAAATTATCAAGAGTTATTTTCGAAAACAAATTTCAGTTGAATCAAAAAATGATCTATCTCCTGTCACGATAGCTGATAAAAATGCTGAAGAAAAAATGCGCAATGAAATAATGAAACAATTTCCTGAGCACGGAATTTTAGGTGAAGAATTTGGTGTATATAATACTGATGCTGAATATCAATGGGTTTTAGATCCAATAGATGGAACTAAAAGTTTTATTTGCGGCAGTGTTACTTTTGGGACTTTAATTGCTTTACTGAAAAATGGCAAACCTGTAATTGGAGTTATCAATCAGCCAATCTTGAATGAGTTTTTAATCGGAGATAATGAATCAGCAATATTGAATAACGAAAAAGTAAGTGTAAAAGCAAACGGTAAATTATCTGAATCGGTTTTATTGACAACGGACCATTTGAACATTGGAAAATACCAGGATAATGATAAGTTTGATCAGCTTATAAGAAAAGTAAAACTTTATAGAAATTGGGGAGACTGTTACGGATATTACCTTGTAGCTACGGGTTTTGCTGATATAATGATTGATCCCCAAATGTCTGTTTGGGATAAAATGGCATTGATTCCGGTTATTACAGGAGCGGGAGGAATAATAACTGATTATCATGGAAACGATGCCTTAAAGGGTGACAGCATAATTGCTTCAACACCTAAAATTCATAATGAAGTAATTAGAATTCTTAATAATAATTGAGTCAGCTTAAAGAAGATAAGCTAACTATTTAATCAAAACAAATGTAAGTATTGTAATGGACGCAAATATAATTGCATACAGTTTTGATCTCTTAGATTTAAAAATTAAATAAACTGCAACAGTCCATATCGCTAAAATTATTAAAGGTTTTATTTCATAAAGTTGAGTAATTGTAGGTACGCTATGATTGATTGCATTTAATTCATAGGTTTTTCTAAACGGTGTAATTACAATTGCAGAGCAAAAGAAAAAGAAGAATGCAATCAACGATAACTTTTTAGTTTTAGGTTTATCATTAAAATATTCAAGGCCTGTTCGTGTACTTAATAGTAGCCCAAGTAATATAAAGAAAATATCCAGATTCATAATAGTTGAAGGAACCTTTCCCAAAAATTTTATTGTAACAATTCTATTTCCGGGTATTCTGTATTCTTTATCTTTGTAAAATACTTTAATGTAATATTCAGATTCTTTTTCCGGTTCTAAATGTGGCAGAGAAACTTCTAATATTTTTGGAGCAGAAGTCATATTAATTTCATTCCAAGGAGATTTGGAATTTTTTTCTCTCCAATATAGAGTCCCTTTTAAGCCTTCAATGTCAGTTAAGATTTTTATGTTATAATCTTCATTGCCTCTATAAATTTTTTCTAGCTTATAGGAAACTTTTTTACCTTCAATTCCAAATGTACCAGTAATTGGATAATATGGGCTTAAACCGCTTTGAATAAAACCGGCAAGAAAAGTAATCAATGCTGCTCCGAACCAAAGAATTATAATTTGTTTCATGTTCTTAAAAAAGTGAATTTGTAATTGTTAAATTAAACAAATATCTATAGATTATTAAATGTGTTAAGTCGCAAACCTGACTTTTGCCATTATATTTAAATTTAAAACCTTAATTATAAAGTTTACTTATTATTAAAATTATGTTAAATGAAAGAAATGGAGTTATTAAGATGAAATTAGGATTTATAGGCCTTGGAAAAATGGGGAGCAATATGGTTGAAAGATTATTAAAAGATCATCAAGTAGTTGTTTATGATAAATCAAAGGAGCAAACTGATGCAGTAGGAAAAAAAGGAGCCGGAACCTCCAATTCTTTGGAGGATTTAGTTTCCAAATTAGAAGGAAGAAAAATTATTTGGCTTATGGTTCCCTCTGGAAAAATAGTTGACGGTATTATTGAAACACTTTTACCCTTAATGAATAAAGATGATATAATTATTGATGGAGGTAATTCGTTTTACAAAGATTCTATGAGAAGAGCACAAACAGCCAATGATAAAGGGATACATTATGTTGATTGCGGAGTCAGTGGCGGAATCTGGGGATTGAAGAATGGTTACTGTTTAATGTATGGCGGAGAAAAGCAAATAGTCGATTATATTGAGCCAATTTTCAAAACCCTTGCTCCTGAAGAAGGATATTTCCATTGCGGTGAATAATGGTTCCGGGCATTTTGTGAAAATGGTTCATAACGGAATTGAATATGGCATGATGCAATCCATTGCTGAAGGTTTTGAGATAATGGAAAAATCAAATTTTAATATTAATTTAGCTGGTGTTTCTAAAGTTTGGCAGCATGGCAGTGTTGTTAATTCATGGCTTCTTGAATTATCCTCTTTAGCACTGTCGGAAGATCCTAATCTTTCAAAAATAAAAGGATACGTAGAAGACAGCGGGGAAGGACGCTGGACAGTTGAAACAGCAATGGAATTAGAGGTTCCGGCACATACAATTTCGGCTTCTTTATTTAATCGATTTAGATCAAGAGAAAGTGATTCATTTGCAATGAAAGTTCTGGCTGCTTTAAGAAATGAGTTCGGCGGACACGCAGTTAAATCTAATTAAGGAAACTATATGGGATTAAAGAATAGCAATATGCAGACACCTGAAAACAGTATCATTGTTATTTTCGGTGCTTCAGGTGATCTGACAAAAAAGAAACTAATTCCGGCTTTATTCGAGCTTTACCATCAAAAATTATTCTGCAGCGGCTTTGCTATACTTGGTGTAAGCCGCAGCGAATATTCAGATGAAGACTTTAGAAAAAAAATGTGTGAAAGCATTACTCAATATTCAGAAAGTAAGAATATTGATAAAAGTATTATTGATACATTTGTTCAAAGTATCTATTACTTGTCTATTCAAACAGAAAATCCAGATGATTATTCTAAACTAAAAGACAAACTGAATGAACTGGATTATCAAAAAAATATTAATGGCAGGCACATATTTTATTTGTCAACTCCACCAAAACTTTATGATACAATTATTGATGGATTACGGAAATCTAATCTTCATAAGAATGGAAGTATAAATAATGAAAAGAAAATTATTGTTGAAAAGCCTTTTGGTTTTAATCTTCATTCAGCGGAAAAATTAAATAAAAAACTTCATTCTGTTTTTAATGAAAAACAAGTTTATAGAATAGACCATTATCTTGGTAAAGAAACCGTTCAAAATGTTTTAGTGCTTCGGTTTTCAAATGGAATTTTTGAACCGCTATGGAATAGAAATTATATCGATAGAGTTGAAATAACTTCTGCAGAAAATATTGGAGTTGAAAGCCGCGGCGGATATTATGAAGGAATAGGCGCTTTAAGAGATATGATACAGAATCATATGCTGCAGATAGCTGCATTTATTGCAATGGAGCCGCCTTCAAATTTTGATCCTGATTCTATTCGTAATGAAACTATGAAAGTTTTTCAATCTTTACGGCCTATAAAAAAAGAAGAGGTAGAAAAATATACTGTCCGCGGACAATATGTTGATTCAACAGTGAATGGTGAAAAAGTTTTGGGATATCGGAATGAAAAGGGAGTGGCTCTGGATTCAAAAACAGAAACATTTGCTGCTGTAAAATTATTTATTGATAATTGGAGGTGGGGAGGGGTTCCGTTTTATATTCGTGCAGGTAAAAGAATGCCTACAAAAGTTACTGAAGTTGTAATTTATTTTAAAAATACACCGCATTTTCTTTTTACAAAAGATAATGTACATCAATTTGCAAATCAGCTTGTAATCAGAATTCAACCGGATGAGGGGATTCTTTTAAAATTTGGGCTAAAAACACCTGGCGCCGGATTTAAGATTCAAAATGTAAATATGGACTTCCATTATTCTGATATAAGTGAAGTTGAACTTCCTGCTGCTTATGAAAGACTTTTGCTTGATGCGCTATTGGATGATTCTACACTTTATACTCGAGGTGATGCTGTTGAAGAATGCTGGAGATTTGTTGATCCAATTGTTGAAGCTTGGAATGAAAATCCTAATATTAAAATCTATGGATATCCAGCCGGTACTTGGGGCCCAAAAGAATCATTTGATTTATTTGGAGACAAGAATATTACATGGAGATATCCGCATAAAAATCTTACTAATGAAGATTTATATGGTGAATTATAAATTGAATAATAGATGAAATGAAAAAATGATTAAAAGAAATTTAAAAATATTTAATACACCCCAAATATTGGCAGAACAAATAGCTAATGAATTATCAACATCAATAAAAAATAAATCTGGGGAATATTTTTATTTAGCTGTATCTGGTGGAAGTACTCCAAAGATTTTATTTAAGCTTTTAGCTTCCGAGGAATTCTCAAAGAAAATAGACTGGAAAAAACTACAAATATTTTGGTCTGATGAAAGATGTGTTCCGCCGGATGATTCCGAAAGCAATTATGGAATGACGAAACAATTATTGCTGGATAAAATTAAGATTGATAAAAATAATGTTCATAGAATAATAGGAGAAAGTGAGCCAAAAGAGGAAGCTAAAAAGTACGCTGATAATTGCACAATTCAATTATTAAGAATACAATAAATAATTTGCCTCAATTTGATTGGATACTACTAGGAATGGGAAGCGATGGACATACAGCTTCATTATTTCCAAATCAAAATCTTGAATTTGTATCTCAAAATCTATTTGGAGTTGCAACTCATCCTACATCCGGGCAGAAAAGAATTAGCATGACTGATGAATTAATTAATAATTCATCTCGAATTACTTTTTTAGTAACTGGCGAAGGGAAATCTAATACTCTAAAAGAAATATTTAGCGATGACAAAGCGCTAAATAAATTTCCTGCGGCTAGGGTTCATTCTATTGATAGGACATCGGAATGGTATGCAGATGAAGCTGCTGCTAAGCTTCTTTAAGTTACTATTAATATGAAGTACCCACCTTAATTCTTGCATTAACAAAAATGGTTAGTAGTCCGAAACTACCAGCATCTGTATTTGCAAAGACAGCAGATGGTCCTAATGAAATCGCACTAAATGCCCACATTCCAAAAAGCTTTTGCGTCATTACTTCGAAAACTAATTGGGGCTGACGAACATCGCTTTTAGGCATATAATCCAAACGCAAATCAAAAGTGCTTCCGCCTAATGAAAGTTCTCTTCCTGTATATCCAACATGCCATTCATTTAAATAATTTCCAAAATAAAATTTGGATCTTGTTGAACCTAAGATTTGAATTGGGATAACGGAATTCCCAGCTAAAATATGTATCTTTTAATACCTTAGCATGGTAACCAAGAGTATCATACTTTGCATATTTATTTATTTGATTTTGGCTTGGCGGATCGGTAACATCTTGCAAGCTTAATTCTAAAAAGTTTCCGAAAGGTACAACGTAGCCTATTTGAAGACCGAAAGTAGTATATAAATTGTTGTGATTATTTTTTGTCTTTAATTCTGTTAATCCATCAACCGAACTGAAAACACCGCCTTTAAAACCTGCTATGTGAAAATTTGCTTCAACAAAATTTGTTTCAAGCATCCCAGAGTAAGGTGTTCCAATACCGACGGAAAATCCGATATCATCTTTTATCGGGAATCCAAATCTCTCACCGCCATAAGCCTGCAGAAACGGATTAATATATTGTAATCCAGGACTAATTTGAGTTCGAGAAGGAGGTGCTATCACTTTGCTCAATTTCATTTTTTCAATTACCCGTGTAAAAACGCTTCCATAATTTATATCTTCTTCAAGATCGATTTTGTATGGATAAGTAATAATTCTTGCACGTGTTTCAGGAGTAAAAGCTAAAAATGGATATAATGCCCCTTTGATAGCAACAGTTTGATTATTAGGATCGCGCAAGTCAACAATAATTTCAGCTTTAGGATCGGGAGGATCAATGAAAACTTCATTTTGCATTTTAACAAATAAGCTATCGTCAAAAGGCTGCATTTGAAAATATTTTATTAGAGCAGGATTTGATTGCTGTTCTTGTGCAGAAATAAATGAACTAAATAATATGATTATAGAAATTATCCAAAATATCTTTTTAACGTAACTATTGTATGAAAAACTTAAATGCAATATTCCACCCAATTATTTATTAAATAACTTTTTCTAAAATCGTTTCTCTGTATTTGATATAAATTGATTATTAACTTAAAAAGATGTCCCCACTTTTAATCTGAAATTTAGGAATATAGAAATGAGTCCAAATTTACCATCATCTTGTCTTGAAAAAACAGCTGAGGGGCCAAGAGCAAAAGCACTAAATGCCCAGGTTTCAAATACTTTTTGAACCAATAAATCAACTACATATTGAGGCTGTCTAACATCACTTTTAGGCATTGCATCAAAGCGAAAATCAAAGGTGCTTCCGGCCAGCGATAATTCGCGTCCAGTATATCCTAAGTGCCATTCACCCAGATATTTTGCTACATAAAATTTACCGCGGGTTGAACCAAGTAAACTGATTGGGTATCTTAATTCCCAATCAAGGTATTCTTGATCAACAATTTTAGCGTGGTAACCTAAAGTATCATATTTCTGAAATTGCTGATAATCTGCTTCTGTAGGATCCGAGAACGGCCCCTGAAATCCGATCTCAAAAAAGTTACCAAATGGTAAAACATAACTGAATTGATAACCGCTGGTAACATATAAATTGTTTTGATTGTTTACATCTTTAATTGTAACAAATCCATCTATTCTTGTAAAGAAACCGGCTTTAAAACCTAGGATATGAAAATTAGCTTCCATAAAATTTGTTTCCAATGGACCTGAATAAGGAGTTCCTAAACCTAATGAAATTCCTATATCATTTTTTAACGGTAAACCAAATCTCTCGCCGCCGAAAATTTGTAAGAATGGATTTATATAATATCTTGTGGAAGAAATTTGAGTTAAAGATGGTGGTGCAAAAACTTTTTTAAGGCTGAGCTTGTCAATTACTCTTGTAAATACACTTCCATAATTTACTGTTTCTTCAAGGTTAATTTTAAAGGATAGGTAATTACCTTAGCTCTTGTTTCCGGAGTTAAAGCTAAAAATGGGTACAAAGAACCTTTAATTGAAATGGTTTGATCATTAGGATCTCTAAGGTCCACAATAATTTCAGCTTTAGGATCAGGCGGATCAATAAAAACTTCATTTTGAATATGAATGAATAAGCTATCATCCAATGGTTCCATTTGGTAATAAACAATTTTTTCTTGATCATCTTGAGCATTAGTTTTAACTGCTATAAGAAGAACTAGTAAAGTGAACAGTAGTAGAACTTTATTTTTCATAGTTTGAATTCCGCCATTTTTTATTTTGAAAAGTCAGTAAAATAAAATGAATCACCCACCTGGACACGGTCCTTCGATATTTCATCAGTTGCAGTAAAGAAGAAGTTTACTTTGTACCTGCCATCCGGTTCTTGTAGGTTTCCATACCTATCAAGCCATTCATCAAATTTTGATTGAGTGGATGCTATTCTAAGAGAAACATTGTAAACAAGATTTCCATTATTATCTTTTGTGGGTCCTGATACAGAAATCGGCCCAGAGTTTGTAATTTTTAGCTGATCAGGCCTTTCGTCGATTACTGTAACTTTAAAAACTGTAATTCTCTGTAAATCCTGAACGTAAATATCTGAGTTATTCATCTTTGTTGTAACTCTATCAATTTTAATTTCCGGAGGCTTATTAGGAACAACCTGGATTTTAGCTTCCTGGCTTCCAAACTTTGCTATAATTTCTTTTTGATCTGTTAAATTAAATTTCTTTTGAGAGTTTGGAGGAATTACAACCAATGGTGTATTCATATTATTGGGATCATATAATTCGGTAGGTACATTACCGGAGTTTTTTGCAATGTTCCATGTATATTGAATAAAAGTTTCACTTTTAGAAATAGGTAATTGAAGTTTCGTTTGTTCTTTTTCAACAGGCTTGGGTTCTTCTTTTTTTTCGGGCGGTATTTCTTTTATTCTCTTGGTAAGGTCTTTCATCTTCAGGTTCATTGCTGCAATCTTTTCCTTTAAAGCCTGATTTTCTTCTTCAGTATTTTCCTGGACTTTTATGTCATACTTAAGTCCTAAAGCATTTAATGAATCAAGCATTACTACGAGTGAATCCCTAACACTTTTATCAACCGAGGTAGCTTTAGATACAACCCTGCTTAAATCAAGATCAGCTCCTTTTAATGCCAGGACTGTTATTACAAAGATGTATAGAACCTGGTAAATTATAAATTTACTATCTCTTTCTTTTTTAATCATAGCAATAAATTATTTTTTAACAATTGATTCTAATGATTTTAATCCGGATAATGTTTTCTCATCACTTAAAGATTTAGCAGCATTAGAAATTGATTGCGTTAATTGATTAAGTTTGTCAATTTTTTCGGAAGTTATACTTTGGCTTTCATTTATTTTTTGAAGTATTACATTAACAGCGTTGAAGTTTTTTACCATACCTTCGCTTAATGATGAAGTCTGCTGAAGCACTGTTTTATAACGTTCTAAATCCTCTATTGATATTTCAGGCAATTTATTAATATTTCCCCGTTCTTCTTCATGCCGGACTTCAGAATAATATTTTTCACGAATATCATGAACATGTGTAACAACATTCTGGAATTCAACACCAAGCTGATCCAATACCGGTTCAAATAATTTTCCTATAGCAAGTACAATCAAAGCCTTAATTTCAAAAGGAACTGATAGTCCAAGAAAAACTTCTTCGCCAAGTTTAATACTTATTAAAAGTATAGCAGCGCCGATAAGTGGAAGTGCAGTTGCAAGGCCATCTACTATGCTAGTGTATGAGGTAATAATTCTATCAATTGTCTCAGATACAGGAGTTCTACTTATTTCAACTTTTAATTTATTGTATGCAAGATAGGCCATGAAAATAAAAAACACGAAAACGAAAAAAGGAAGCCACCAAAAACTATATGGCGCAAATGATTCTTGAGCTGGTTCCCAGGTAGGGAATAAATATTTAGCAATATTTACGGTGACATTTCCAAGTATAGGTACGGATGATAAGTCAAGAAAGAAAGTAATAATTAGTGCAACGAAAGATATTGACAATGGCTTTAGTACTACAGAAAAATTAATCTTCTTTAGAGCAGCGTCTCTATATGAATTTACTCTTCCTTCCAGCCCATTGGTACCATTACCATTTGTCTTTTTACTAACAGCGGGTTCAATTTTGTTTTGTGTTTCAATCATTAACGCCTCAAATATTTCTTGTTAAATTAAGAAGATAAATTAAAGGATTATTTATTCTAAATCTGATAACTAAATCACAAATTAAATAAAAATGAAAAGCATAAAATCAAAATTTCTTAACAATTATTATTCCACAGATTCGAAATAATTAAGAAATAAGGATTTACGTTTAAAAAAGCCTTTTTATTGTAATTTATTTTATTTAGCAGTGATTTTAAAAAAGATTCCAAAATGGATTGTTGAAAATACTTAATTATTACGTAACTTTTACTATTCAAATAAAAAAAATTAGGCAAAAATTGGGTACTATAAATCCTAAAGTTTACGAAATTAACTTCAGAGTTTGGATAAAAAAATTTGGGGCAAAATACAGAATTTCAAATATACCTATGAATTATTTTCGTTATTTAAAGGATAAAGGAATTAATATTGTTTGGTTAATGGGTATTTGGGAGACTTGCTCAAGTGTAATTGAAAAATGCTGCTTTGAAGTCGGGCTAATTCAAAGTTATAATCAAGCGTTACCTGAATGGACAAAAGAAGATATAATAGGATCCCCATTTTCAATTAATTTATATGAAGTAAATCCTGATTACGGTACATGGGAAGATTTAAAAATATTCAGAGAAAAATTAAATGAGATGGGGTTAAAATTAATTCTTGATTTTATTCCCAATCATTTTAGTTGTGATAGCATTTTAGTAAAGACAAATCCTGAATTATTTCTTCAAGCAGATGAGGAAATATATAATAATGATATACACACTTATTTTATATCTGACTATCATCCTGATAAATATTTTGCACATGGTCGTGATCCGCTTTTTCCTGCCTGGTCTGACACAATTCAGATAAATCATTTTAATGAAAATGCTAAAGAATATCTAACCAATACCTTAATTAATTTATCTGATGTTTGTGATGGTGTAAGATGCGATATGGCTATGCTCCAATTAAATAATGTTTTCAAGAATACCTGGCTTGGAGTTATAAATAAATTTAACATACAAAAACCAAAAGAAGAATTCTGGAAGTATGCAATTAATGAAGTAAGAGTAAAGAAAAAAGATTTTATTTTTATAGCTGAAGCTTATTGGGATCTGGAATGGGAATTACAGCAGCTTGGGTTTGACTATACTTATGATAAAAGACTTTTGGATAGACTTTCGTCTTATGATTTAATTGGGGTAAAAAGTCATTTGAAAGCAGAATTACCGTTTCAGTTGAAGTCTGTAAGATTTATTGAAAATCATGATGAAAAAAGAGCTGTTACAAAATTTGGTCAACACGGTTCAATGGCAGCCGCTGTACTAATGAACACTATACCTGGAATGAAACTTTATTATGATGGACAATTTGAAGGTAATAAAGTTAAGCTGCCGGTTCAAATTGGAAGAGATCCTTATGAAAAGGAATCAAAAACTATTAAAGAATTTTACGATAAGATATTAGAAATAACGAGAGATAAGATATTTGTTCAAGGTGATTTTGAACAACTGGATACAATTCAGTCTTCTCCAAATAATTTTAGTAATGAAAACATGTTTGCTTTTCTATGGCATTTTAAAAATGAATATAGATTAGTTGTTATTAATTTTTCTGAAAACACTTCTCAGTGCAGAGTAAAATTCGAACTTGATATTTCATCAAATGAAATCGTCTTAGAAGATATTTTAAATAATATTAAATTCTCTCGTTCAGTTTCCGAAATAAAAAATCCTCGGTTTATATGTTGAATTGAAAAGTTATTTTAGTCATATTTTTACTATTAAGCATAGTTAGCTATTCTAACATTTCCAAAAAATTATTTTAAATTAAGCGGAATTAACAATTAATATCCAATGAACATTTTAGCTGTCATTCCTGCCTTTAACGAAGAACAATCAATTGCAAAGGTTATAAGAGAAATTCCCTCTGATATCATAAAAGAAGTAATTGTTGTGGATAATAATTCATCTGATAAAACTGCTAAAGCAGCAGCAAGTGCAGGGGCTACTGTATTAAATGAATCAATACAAGGTTATGGCGCTTCATGCTTAACTGGAATTGAATATGCAAAATCAAAAAATTGTGACGTCATTGTTTTCTTAGATGGTGACTACAGCGACTATCCAAAAGAAACCTATTCTTTAATTAATCCTATAGTTAATGATGGTTATGATTTTGTAGTTGGAAGCAGAATATTAGGGAATAGAGAAAAAGGTTCATTGCCATTCCAGTCTCAAGTTGGAAGCATCGTTGCAGGATTATTAATTAAACTATTTTGGAAAGTTAGATACACAGATCTAGGGCCATTCAGAGCTATAAAATTTGATAAGCTGCTTGAGTTAAATATGAAAGATAAATGGTATGGCTGGACTGTTGAGATGCAAATAAAGGCTGCAAAAAAGAAATATAAAATTTTAGAAGTTCCAGTCAGTTATAGAAAAAGAATAGGGAAATCAAAGGTAACAGGCACATTAAAAGGGACATTTATGGCTTCCGTTATTATTTTAAAAACGATTTTCGCTCAACTCAAAAATGATTAAAAATAAAAACGCTGTTATAATTTTTACCCGCTATCCTGAAAATGGAAAAGTAAAGACAAGGTTAGCTCAGTCAATTGGGGATAAGTCTGCTTGTGAAGTTCACAAGATATTGGCAGAAAGAGTTTTTAATGAATGCCTAAAAATGGATGAAAATGATTTCTCTTTATTTGTATTTTATCCAGAAGAAAATAATCAAGAACAAATAAAAAAATGGGTCGATAAAAGATTTTTACTTTTTAAACAAAATGGGAAAGCTCTTGGGATTAAGATGAGTAATGCTTTTAAAAGATATTTGGGTTAGGTTTTGAAAGTTTAATTATAATAGGAACAGACATTCCTGATATTTCAAAAACTATTTTATCAAACGCATTCTTAGAATTAGAAAAAAAAGATATAGTTATTGGGCCTTCAAATGATGGTGGTTATTATTTAATTGGAATGAATAAATTCTCCCCTGAAATGTTTGAAGATATTGAATGGAGTACAAATTCAGTCTTTGAAAAAACTGTTAATAGAATTACTCAAAATAATTTATGTCATAAAACTCTTGAAGAATTAATTGATTTAGATATAAAAGAGGACTTATTAAAGTGGTATAAGATAAATAAGAATAACAGTGATGACAAACTTGTAGAATTTATCTCAGAATTAAAATTATAATTTCCAAATAAAATTAAATCAAATTTCTTTCATAGTTTTATCAATTCGACTCCACAATTCATCAATCCATTCCAAATGTTCCGGTTTCATTAAGCATGATCTTAAGCAAGTAACATTTTCACTATCAATTAAAATAGCTTTGTCATTTAATTTCGAAGAAGGATAATTAAAAATTGATAAATATAAATTATTCTCTTCAGCTTTATTAAAAAATTTTCGAGATAATTCAGAAATTTCTTGTGTGCTTTTCCCATTTATGACCCAAACGACAATATCTAATTCCGGTTCCAATATTAAATTAAAACGTTTATCGGACTTAATCCTTTGAGAAAACTTCAATGCTGCTTCGCGGCATTTAGAAATCTCTTTCGCAAATTCACCGTTTCGTTCTAAAGGCAATAGTTTTTGTGTAGCCCAAAGCCCTACGGCGGCAGCCCCGGGGCGTGAGCATTCCAAACTAATTTCACCTAAATGAATTTCATCAGAGCTGTAATAAGTGTATGGCGAATCATGAAAATAAAATTTACTTACCGAAGGATCTTTAAATAAAACACATCCGCAGCCATATGGCTGAAGTCCATGCTTGTGTGGATCAATAACGATACTATCAACATCATTTAATAAATCAAAATTTATTTTTGTTTCTGCATTCAAGTTTTCACTGAGGGTATAATAACCGCCGTAAGCCGCGTCAGCATGAATTCTGAATTTGTATTTTTTCTGAAGCTGTAAAATTTTATCAAGAGGATCAACACTCCCAGTTCCCGGTTGTTCCAATAGTTGCTACTACAGTCCCAACTTCATTTTCAGATAAAACTTTTTCTAAATCAGCTAAATCCATTTTGCCCTTAGAGGTGGTTTTTACTTTTTTGAATTTTAATTTTAACACATCAGAAATTCTTTGGTGAGTATAATGAGCCATGTCTGAAGCGACAATAATTTTATTGGGATGAAGCTTCCCAGAAACCCATAACGCTTCAAGGTTAGCCATAGTTCCTCCGCCTGTTAAATGCCCAAGATGTTCATTCCATCCAAACATTTTTGCAATTTCTGCTACCGCCTCTTTTTCCATTTGAGAGCTAGCTTTCCCTCCATCCAAAGCATGATTATTTGGATTAATCCACATACTTAACATGTAAGCTGCTCGTGCAATTGGATGAGGAGGTTTTAACATTTGTCCGGCATAGAGTGGGTGAAAATACGGGTAATTATCTTTCAGTTTTTCAGAAGTTTGAGTTAAAATATCTTCAATTTTTTTATAATCAAATTTTTCTGTATTAGGATTATCAGGAAGATTAATCCCTTTTTCAAGATTATCTAAAGCCTTCTTTAGAATATCAATAGAATATTTTTCAAATATCATTTTCTTATTTAATTATTGTTATTAAAATTCCTTTCAATTATAATAAATTGAAAAGAGAGATTCTTTTTGTTACCTAAAAATTAAGTATAAATTTTTATATTCGTATTAAAATTCCCAAGTAATTATGTTTGAACAAAAACCTATGGGCAGGGCAGCGCGCTTAAACCCCAAGAATAGATTTGAAAAATTAGCTATTGAAGATTTTCAATTTGATGAAGTAGATAATTTTTACGAAGAAGATTCCGAAAGAAAAATTCCAACTACTTATTTAAAAGATGAATCCAAGAGTGTTATTTCAAAAAATGATAGTCCTGACGTTGGATTTGATTATTCCTTTAATCCATATCGCGGCTGTGAGCATGGATGTATTTATTGTTATGCACGTCCTACTCATGAATTTTTAGGATTTTCATCCGGTCTTGATTTTGAAACAAAAATAATGGTCAAGCTAGACGCTCCTTTACTTTTGGAAAAACAACTTCAGAAAAAGAACTATATTCCAAAGATGATAATGTTTTCAGGGAATACTGACTGCTATCAACCTTTGGAAAGAAAATTAAAAATCACGCGTGAGGCTCTTAAGGTTTGTTTGAGATATAAAAACCCTATTTCAATAATAACTAAAAATAAATTAGTTCAAAGAGATGTTGATATTTTGAAAGAAATGGCAAAAGAAAAATTGGTAACTGTCACAATATCAGTAACCAGTCTTGATCCAAAGCTATGCAGAAAAATGGAACCTAGAACAGCATCGCCAATAAAAAGACTGGAGACTATTGAATTGATGGCAAAGAATAATATTCCTAGCCGGTGTAAATGTTGCCCCAATTATTCCTGGTTTGAATGATAAAGAGATTCCAAGCATATTAAAAGCGGCTTCGGAACGAGGAGCAAAGTATGCCGGACATATAATGCTGCGACTGCCTTATCAGGTTAAAGATTTGTTTGTAGATTGGGTTCAAAAAGAATTTCCGGGCAGAGCAAAAAAAATTATAAATAAGATTAAAGAAATGCGAGATGGCAAGCTTAATTCATCAGATTTTGGTGAACGATTTTCTGCCAAAGGTGAACAGGCAGAAGCTATTCATAATCTATTTTATTTGAGCTGTGAAAAATATGGATTAAATAAGGAAAGGATAGCAATTGAGGCAAAAAACTTTATCAACTCATATAATAATCAGCTTGAACTTTTTAGCTGAGAATAGTTTAGAATTATAAGCCTTTATTTATTAACTTTAACATCTAAATAATTTCATTAAAGGAATTCGAATACAATTATGGCTCAGAAAAATAATAAACCGAGAGAAAGACAAATCGGCAAAACAAAAATTGAAAAGAAACATTTAATTGATCCAAAATATAAAAATACATTTTGGACAATCGTCATTCTTGTGATCTTAATAATCTTCTTCATCATCAATAATACCAGAGATGTTCCTGCTGCCGGGCCTTATCCTCCATATTATAAGCAATCGGAAAAAAGTAAAGTGGATACAGCAATTAACCCCAATCTTCAAATCGAAAAAAGAAAATAATATTAACCAAAGGATTATTGTGAATAAAATAAAATATTGTTTTTCAATTATCAATAATACTTGCATTAATATTTCTTTCATTTGGTTGTTCGAAAAATACTAAAGTAGAGAACAAGACGCGAATAATAATTCTAATGTTCAAACCGCACAAACAAAAGATGAAAAAGCAGCACCGAATTTTTCATTGGAAAGCACAGATGGCGTTGCAGTAAGCTTAAAACAATTTAGAGGCAGAGTAGTTATAATTGATTTTTGGGCAACCTGGTGCGGGCCATGCAGAAGGGGAATACCGGATTTAGTTGCACTTCAAAAAAAATATAAAGATGATTTAAGAGTAATTGGAATATCATTGGACACAGATACTAAAAATGATGTAATCCCTTTTGCTAAGAAGTTTAATATTAATTATCCTATTCTTTACGGTAATCAACAAGTGACGCAAGCCTACGGCGGGATTAATGCAATTCCAACTACTATAGTAATTGATCAATATGGTGACATCGTAGCAAAATATGTGGGGTTAGTGGATAAGGAAACTTTTGCAAAACATATTGAAGAGTTGATATCTAAATCTTAACATATTAATCGCTTTAAATAATATTTTAAATTAATAAGTTTGAATATAACTATCTAAGTAAAATCATCTTTTTTGTCGTTATAAAATTACCAGCCGTTAGTCTATAAAAATAAACTCCACTCGCTAGTTGTGAAGCATTAAAAGTTTACTTCGTAATTGCCAGATGCTTTTGTCTCATTTACCAGAGTTGCAATTTCTCTTCCAAGTATGTCATATACCTTTAATTGTACGTACTTCATTAATGAAGTACCTACATCGGGAATTGAATATTTTATTGTTGTAGTTGGGTTAAATGGATTAGGATAATTTTGAGAAAGTGAAAATTTTATTGGTACATCTAAATTAACTTCAACTGTATTTGAATAAGTATATGAACCATCTAAATCGATTTGCTTTAACCGATATGAGTAGCTGCCACCTTTTAAATTATTATCTGTAAACTCATAGGAAATTGTTGTTGTAGAATTTCCATGTCCGTTTACATAGCCTATCTTTTCCCAGTTTTGACTTTTGATTTTTGAATTTTGACTTCTTTGAATTTCATACCCAAGATTATTAACCTCTGTAGCAGTCGTCCAATTTAGTTTTACTTTACTATCATGAACTGAAGCGTTGAAAGAAATTAACTCTACTGGAAGTGGAGGCGTATTGTTGTATCTAATTAAAGTTAAAGCGCTGTAATAATAAAGGTTGCTTACAGATCCTGCAAAGACTATCTTTCCGTCACTTTGCATAAGCACTGAAGAAGCAGAAGGGTATGATGAGCCAATAGTAGTGCTCACTACACCGCCGATACCAAAATTTTGATCTGTCCCTCCGTTTGTGTTTAATCTTAATAACATAATATTTTGTGTGTTGGTAATATCATTAACGGATGTACCTGCTATAATTATGTTCCCATCATTTTGAATCAGTACAGATTCGGCTTCCTCGTACAGATTCACACTTCCATAAATAACCTTGCCATTTGTCCCAAAAGTACTGTCTACGTCTCCATCTGCTTTATATCGTATTACTACAAAATCATATTGATTGCTTTTTTGCATATAGCCGGCAGCAATAATTTTTCCATCCGATTGCAATGCTGCTGAATTAAGAAATACATATGGATTTTCAAAAGGCGTTAAGACAATCCCATTATTTCCAAAAGAACTATCAACACTTCCATCTATTTTATATCTAACTAAAGCAAATTCATTTTCAGTATTATTGGATGCTATTCCGGCGGCAATTATTTTACCGTTGTTTTGTATCAAGACGGAATAAGAATAATCTTGTTTATAGCCAGTAAGAGAGGGAGTAATAACAATTCCGTTATTTCCAAAAGAGTTGTCTAAATTTCCATCAGTATTATACCGTGCTAAAATAAAATGAACTTCTCCATTACTAAATGAATTTCCTATGACAACAATTTTACCGTCATTTTGTATTGCTAATGATTGAACTGCAACGCTGGAATCCATGGATGTAATAGTATAACCATCATTTCCAAAATTAGTATCCGGATTTCCATTAGAGTCAGCACGGCTGATAACAAAAGATGCTTTCCCGCTAATATATGCATACCCGCCAATTAAAATTTTATTATCATTCTGTATTTTTATGGAAGTATAAGTACTATATAAAGAGCCAACCGGAGAATAAGATTTAGAACCATTATCTAAAAAAGTATTGTCAATTGTGCCATCAGAATTGAATCGCGCAATACCCAAAGAATTAGGTGAAGTAAAAGACCCTACTACAATAATTTTCCCGCTGCTTTGAATAGCTGCTGAGCTCAGACTTGTAAAAGATTCTCCAACCTGGGATAGAGCAATGCCGGAGTTTGCAAATGATTCATCTAAATTTCCATCGGGCTTGTAGGAAACCAAAGTAAAATTATGTTCAATACCTGCACTTGGCTTTTTAGGTGCTAAAAATTTTCCCGTAGAATTATGAATCATACTTGCTTCAGAATAACCGGCAGCTAATATATTTCCATTGCTTTGTATTGCTAGTGCATATGCATAATCATTGGCTGTTCCAACAGGAGTTGTAACTATTCCATTAGTTCCAAAAGAGCTATCAATAATTCCATCTGGTTTGTATTGAACTATTGCAATGTCATTGTCATTATTGTTATATGAATATCCTGCCAGTACAATTTTCCCATCACTTTTAATAGCTGCTGAATATGCATAATCATTAGTAATTCCTACATTGGTAATTGTTCTTCCAATCGTTCCAAAAGATTCATCCAAAAAACCACTTGTGTCATATCTTGCAATGGAAAAATCATAGTTGGCTCCGTTGTAAGAATAACCGGCAGCTATAATTTTACCATCATCCTGTAATAGGACAGTTTTTGCAACATCATTTGCTGCACCAACTTGTGTAAATACTTTTCCGTTTATTCCAAATGTATTATCCATGGTACCATCTGTATTATATCGTACTAAAGCATAATCATCATTAGTTTGAAAGCCGGAACCAGCAAGAATAATTTTACCATCGTTTTGAATTACCATCGAATATGCATAATCATACGAAGCTCCTACCTGGGTTATAACAATTCCATCATTTCCAAAATTGGAATCATCGGTTCCATCAGAGTTAATCCTTGATAGAAAAAAATCTTCGTTGGTTCCATTAAAGTAATGTCCGGCTGCAAGAATTTTTCCATCCTGCTGAACCTTTGTTGAAGTAATTGTCACACTATTTGCTCCGACAGATTTAAGTACAATTCCATTGTCTCCAAAAGAAATATCCAGAGCGCCATCAGTATTATAACGAGCAATGGCAATCTTGCTTATACCACCTACCGAAGAAAATCCCGCTGCAATAATTTTCCCATCGCTTTGTACTGTAATTGAATTTGCAAAAGCTGCATCATTTATAGTTGTATTAACAACTCCATTTGTCCCAAAAGTATTATCCATGGTTCCATCAGTATTATAACGAACTATTGAAAAACGGAAAAATGTTTCATTAATAGTTGTATAACCGGCAGCTAAAATCTTTCCATCATCCTGGATTGCAATTGAATTTATTTCAGAACTTCCTTGTGAATAAAGCGAAGCTGTAGTAATTCCACCTTGTCCAAAATGTCGGATCTAATTCTCCATCTTTCGAAAAAATAGTTTTTGTAATCGATATAACTATCAATGTTGTAAAAAGCATATTTATCATTTTAAAATATTTCATTTTTGCCCTCATAAAATTTTACATTGCTCTTATAATTTTTATTAAATCTATTTTATCATTTAAGTAGGATCATTTTTTTTGCAGATAAGTAATCGCCGGCTTTAAGACAGTATAAGTAAACTCCGCTTGCCAAGTTTGAAGCATTAAATTTTATTTGATAATAACCTGCCTCTTTTTCTTCGTTAATAAGAGTAGCTACTTCGTTTCCAATTATATCATATATTTTAAGCGAAACATGGCTGCTCGCCGGTAATTGCCAGTTAATTGTTGTGCTTGGATTAAAAGGATTCGGATAATTTTGATTTAAGGAATATTCTTTTGGAATTTCACTAGCTGTGTTCTGCACAACTGATTTTGAAAGCAGGGAATTGGTAGCAGCAATTATGCGATTAACATAATCAAAAATCGGCTGTGCTTCTTCAGGCGATAGTTTACCACCATTTACAAATGCGTTAAGCTGGTTTAAGAATGCTTCTAATTCATTAATTAAAGTTGATATGTTTCCTTGATTATATTTTTTAATTGCATTATTCAGTTTGGTTAGTAGAGAATTTTTATTGCCATTTCTTAATGGTAAAGATTTTACTTCGGAAATTGGGTTTTGAAGAGCTTCGGGAATTGAAAGAGCTGTTATGATTACTGTGTCAGGTTCACTATCACTATGCCCATCATTAACAATTAGTTGCAGTGCATAAATTCCACGTTCATTTGTTTTAAAAATCGGATTGACAATAAAATTGTCGGATAAAACTGAATTACTGCCCGATGGTTTACTAATAAAGGTCCATTTAAAAGTAAGAGAACCATTGTAACTTATTGACGCACTTCCATCAAGCTGAACAATTTCTCCTTCTATTACTATTTGGTCTACACCCGCGTCTGCAATTGGTATACAAGGGCCATCATTTATTATTTCCTGTTCAGTAGGATTAATTAAATTACCGGAAATACTGTAATCTCCAGTTAAACCATTGTTGGACAGCAAGGTATACAAACCGCAATAGCCGCTAAGGTTTTCATTATCCTTTATAGTTAAATCTTTACCAACGGTTTCAAGCCTAAATAATTCATCAAGATTAACTAATGAAGCATTATCGGTAATTTTTAAATTGTTTATTACGGATTTTAAATTAGAAAGCCCTATGGTTTTTAGTGATTCATTGTGGTCAATAAATATTTCCCCAACTGTTGTTAGATGGCTTAATTGTTTAACATAAGTAAGTTTGGTATTGCCGTTTAACCCGAAAAAATCACCAATTGATGTAAGATTTTGGAAACCATCTATTTTATTTAATGTTCTATTTCCTTTTAAATATAAATATCCTCCAACTGAATTAAGACTTTTTAATTCAATATTCTTCAGCGAATCATTTCCCGCAATGTGAAAATCTCCCCCAACAGTTTGAAGCTTATTTAAATTAATTGAAGGGACTAAGGTTCCAGTTAGATAGAAGTTGCCTCCTATTGTTGTAAGGTCATTTAAACCATTAATATCATTTAGCTGTGGACTTCCTTCTATATAAAAATACCCCCCGATAAAATTAAGATTGCTTAAACCATAAATATCGGTAAGGTCGGAATTATCTTTTATATCAACAAATTCACTTACAGAAGTTAAATTTTTTAAGCCATCGATATTAATAAGCTTGTTATTAGTTACATACAAATATTTGCCAATTGTGGTAAGACCATTTAATCCGCTAACATTTATCAGACTTAAATTGGTTTTTATTTCCAAATATTCTCCTACAGATTTAAGGCCATTTAAACCATCTATATCGGTTAAGGCTGAATTTCCAGCGAAATGTAAATATCCTCCAATAGTTTGAAGGTTATTTATTCCTAAGTGAGTTAGAGCGGTATTTCCTATTATGTCAAAATATTCTCCAATTGAGTTCAGACTGCTAAATCCATTAATATCAGTAAGAGCGGTATTCTTTTCTAAATCAAAAAATCCTCCAATAGTGGTTAAATTTTTTAGCCCATCAATATGGATTAAAGTATTTGTTTCCTGCACGGAAAAATTTCCTCCAACTGAACGAAGGCCGTTTAATCCACTTATATTTATAAAGGCGGAACTTGCTACAATATTAAATTCTCCCCCTATTGATGTAAGATTGTTTAATCCATTAATATCTGTTAGAGCTAAATTAGATTTAAATCTCAATTCCGATTCTATAGATATTAGATTGGATAGACCCGCAATATCATTTAATAATTCGTTGCCATGTATATACAAGCTTCCTCCAATAGATGTTAATTCAGAAAGACCATTAAGATTTGTTATATCAAATACTCCGTCATCAAAATCATAAATTTCTAGATTACCTGTTACAGTGGTGTAATTAAAAGCATCAACTTGAGCCTGTGATGTAATTTTTAAATTCCCAGTGAATACTTGAGCATTTATGTTATTGATAAAAGAAGTGGACAAAAATAGTACGAATAGAAAATACTTTTTCATGATAACCTCCATTGATTTTTTATTTATAGTTGATGTAGAAAAAAACTTGCAATTATCTTTTTATTCTTAAGCCATCACAATTTTATTCACGTTAATACAAAGGGATTTTACTTCGTTTTTTATTTATTGAAAATATTTTTTTCATTACTAAGCGATATATGATTTCATCCAATACACCCTCCGAATTTGCTATTGTTTTGCTTGTTTAGTTCATCAACCTGGTTTTCAGAATCAACTGTAATTTTAAATGAGCAGTCGGGGCTAAAACAATCGGAAGGGACTCTAAATATTAAATCTACAGTTCCACCTGCTGGAATAGGAGGTGTATCTAAAGTGAAAGAAGTTCCACTTGCGTTACTGTATGTAACTTTTGTTTTTGATGAGCCTGCGCCTGCATTACCCTGATTTTTTATAGTAACTCTAAGTAAATTCCCATTTCCTTCAAACCTGCAAAATGCAGATGGATCAGTTCCTGAAGGGCTAAAAGGAATTAAATCGGGCGACTTTTGATTTGCTAATCCTGTTTCAGTTCCTATTCCCAATATGGTTGCTTTATGGGTTACCTTAAAATCCGGTTCTTTATCCCTGTCTATCATCACTGATTTTAAAGTATAATGTAGGATTCCTGTTTGAAGGGTTGGATCTTTATCATAGTGAAATTCATCTATCCAGGCACCGATTTCCTTTACATGCTGATCATTATCAACATATTCCAAATTCCAGCCAGTTAAAGCAGGAATAGCATATTTGTAAAGGACATGATTAATAGTGAATTTTTGCGTTCTAATTCCGCCTTGATATGCAATGTCTACATGCGTGCCTTGTTTGGGAAGAATTGAATACGGCGGTTGGATAATATTTAAATCTTTTCCGGCAAATCCTGAAACTAATTCTCCGAATAAATAACTTCTTTTTGTATCATCATCTTTAAATATTGAATAAGTATCCCAGCTGACAAAACCTGAGTCCACACAGCCTGCCGAATCATTTTGAAAAGGTGATACAATTTCAAATCTTTTATAATATTTTTTCCCTTGTTCAATATATTTTTCACTATAGTCAAGGTTATAGCCTATCTGAAGAAGATGATGATCATTTCTGCAGTCAAAAGAAAACCCAAATCCTCTAGGTAAAATCGCTACATTCCTATCAATGAAATCAGTGTTATGAAGAAAATTTGTGAATGAAGCTAAGGAGGTATATGCAAAAACATTTTCGGCTGAGTAAAAATTTGCAGAGCGATGATCGTGAGGATCGCATGAACCATCTCGTTGATCAACAACTAAGTCAAGATTTTGACAATTCCAGGCAACAACAGTATAAAAATAACACCACTGATATTGGTCATCAAAGTTGTCATCAGATAGAACGCCTGCAGCCTGCCAGGTTAAAATTCTACCGGTATTATCTGCTTTATCAGCCAACTTTATATTACTGATTGCAGTTCCAAAACCTGCTACATGATGATCATCATGAAGATATTTTAAATGCCATCCATTTAGAAATACCATAGCATCAGTGGCGTATACCGGGATATCCTGTATTCCATTAACTTTAAGTACATTTTGAGTCCCATTATTTTTTGATTCAGCACATCCGGATCCATGAAAAACTATTATAGTATTCAGATCTTCAAAAACCATTGTTTTTAAACTGTCGGTTAATTTTGTCAGTTTTTCTTTTTGTGTTAAATAACATATTGAATCCATCTGCGGGGGGCAGTAAGAACATGACTCAATAAAAATGTAGATAAGAGGAATAAGAAAAGACAATCTAATTTTGAAAAAGAAAAATTTGTTTTGCATTATATTCATCCTTTTAATAATTACTTTACTCAACAACATTTTATTATTTTTTATTAAGAGTTAGCGAAGGAGTATCATTTTTTTAACTGATGAATAATTGCCTGCTTTTAATTTGTAGAAATAAACCCCGCTTGCAAGATTTGAAGCGTTAAATTCAACTTCATAATTTCCAGGCTGTTGATTTTCATTTATTAACGTTGAAACCTCTTTGCCAAGGATATTGTAAATTTTTAGTTGTATGGGAACCAACCCGCCCCTTGCCCCTCCAGGGAATGGACTTCCCAAGGAGGGGATAGAGTATCCTATTTTGGTGGAGGGATTAAATGGATTAGGATAGTTCTGTAGCAATTTAAAAGAAGTTGGTATTTCTTTTACCAAATTTTCAGTTATGTCTGAAGTCTTTTTATCCCCCGTATAACGAATAATCGTATTTACCGTCATTGTTTCATCTCGATTTATTGAATTACCGGCAGCAATTATATCCCCATCTTTCTGAATAGCAATAGACTTTATTAGATTAAACGGAACTCCATATTTATCTTCCTTAAGACCATTTTCGCCAAATGTTGAATCAAGACTTCCATTATTGTTATATCTTAGGATAAGAAAAGATCTATCCTTATCGGTACCGCCGACAACTATTTTTCCATCATCCTGTAATTTTAATGAATATCCAACCGAAGCTGAATCAGGTGTTGGCGTGAGGACAATTCCATTATTTCCAAAAGTGCTGTCAAAACTTCCATCTGAATTATAGCGCACTAAAGCTACTTCACCAATTTTGATATTTCCGTAAGAACCTACGGCAATTATTTTACCATCATTTTGTAATTTTATTGAATAGCACCTGTTATTACTACTTCCGATAGGTGCGGTTACAATTCCGTCTGTTCCAAAAGTACTGTCTAGTTTTCCATCAGCCATTAAGCGTACTAGTGAAAAATTATCTTTATCTCCGTTTCGGTATGAACCTGCTAATATAATTTTATCATCATCTTGTATGGCTGATGAAAAGGCAAAATCATAAGAGCTGCCTATAGGAATGAATGCTTTCCCTTCGGATCCGAAAGTATTATCAAAGCTTCCATCTACATTATACCGGACTGCTACAAAACCGGCAGTATTGCCAAAGTAAGAATATCCGGAAGCTATTATTTTTCCATCTCCCTGAATTACTACCGAAGTTGCAAAATCAATTGAGTTACTCAATGGAGGCGTAATTCCCCCCATACCAAAAGTATTATCCAAACTTCCGTCTGAAGTATAACGAGCAATAAATAAGTGACGTTTATTTTCGAAGTATGTAGAACCTGTTACAACTATTTTCTCATCATTTTGTATAACCATAGATCCAACGTCCTCATAGGAGGAATCTCCAATTGATGTAATAACATTACCATTGGTTCCAAATGTATTATCTAGTGTACCATCCGGGTTAAAACGGCTTAAAGCAAAGTCATTATCACTGCCGTTCCAAATATTACTTAGCGTAATAATTTTTTCATTATCATTTTTGTTTTGTAATACTACAGATGTCGTATATTCCATAGAATATTTAACTTCTGTAATTACAATTCCATTATCTCCAAATGTATTATCCAGGCTCCCATCAGCATTATAGCGAATTGTAATTGAATTGCTGCCATCTGTGTCTGAATCAATAGAACCAGTTGCAACAATCTTTCCATTACTTAGTTTTGCTACAGCATAAGCTTTCTCGCTAGAGTTTTCTATTGAAGTTATTTTTATTCCGTTATTTCCGAATGAATCATCTAATAATCCGTTAGAGTTGTAACGAACTAATGCAAAATCTCCTTCGGACAAATTATATTTGTGCCCGGCAGCTATAATTTTACCATCATTTTGTATTATCACAGAGTTCGGTTCATCATTATGTTCTCCAATTGGCGTAAGTGTTATCCCGTTTGTTCCGAAAGAAAAATCAAGAACCCCATTGGAATCATATCGGGCAATTACAAAATCATTATTGTTAAAACCGTTGGAATAATCTCCGGCAACTACAATTTTTCCATCCTCTTGAATTGCAACAGATCGAGCTTCGCTGTCAGAAACCCCAATTGGCGTTGTTACTACACCTCCTGATCCAAATGTATTATCTAAACTTCCATCCACTTTATACCGAACCAGGGTAATTACTTTTTTGCCATTAAAAGAAAGTCCGGCAACAACTATTTTCCTATCAATTTGTATTTGTGCGGAATATGGATATGACATAGATGTTCCAATTGTTGTGAATACTGCTCCATTATGTCCGAAAGTATTATCCAATGTACCATCGGAGTTGTATCTTGCTAATGTAAAATTATAATCACTCTGATTATTAGACTTAGAAGAACCGACTAATACTATTTTTCCATCCGGTTGTATTAAGACCTTGTTTGAGTAAGAGCTTATTCCTAATGGAGTTATCACAATTCCATTGTTTCCAAATGTAAAGTCCTTGTTCCCATCTATGGTATAACGAACCAAAGCAAAATTATCTCTTCCTCCCTTATTCGAATATCCAGCAGCAATTAATTTTCCGTCATTTTGCATTGCTAGTGATCTTGCTTCTAAAGATTCTCCGGAGTTTGCAGTAGCAATTCCATTCAAGCCGAATGAATTATCTAATTCCCCATTCTGATCATACTGCATTGTAAAAATTTCATTATTTGTAGAGCCACCTACCACTATTTTTTTATCATTTCGAATTGCTAATGCCCTAGGAAAACTGTTTTGCCTGATAGGATTTATTATATTAGTTATTATGCCTCTTTGCCCAAATGTTGTATCTAACTGCCCAGCCTGGGGATAAATATGTTTTGCATATATCATTAATAATAAACCAAAGATTAAAAATACTTTTCTATTTTTCATTTTTGTAATCCTATCCATTAATAAAAAGTTAACTTTAGCAGTGTTTGCTTATTGATTTATGTTACAAGGTTAGCGTAAAAGAATCATTTTTTTTACAGCCACATACATACCGGCTTGTAATCTGTAGATGTATATTCCACTGGCAAAAGATGTTGCATTGAACTCAGTTTTATAATAACCTGCTTCTCTTACCTCGTTAACAAGTGTAGCAACTTCTTTTCCAATTAAATCATATACTTTAATTGAAACATGGCTACTTACCGGCAACTGCCAGTTAATTGTTGTAGTTGGATTAAAAGGATTTGGATAGTTCTGGAAGAGCATATATTGCGAGGGAATTACTTTTACATTTATAACATCCGAATATGAAAAGCTTCCATCCTTATCAACTTGTTTAAGCCGATAATCAAAATTGCTTCCACCGACAGGGTTTTTATCTATAAAGGAATATTCTTTTTGTGAGATGCTGTTGCCGCTGCCTGCAACAAAGCCAACCTTTTTCCAGTTCTGATTATTTCCTTCTGATTGTTTGTTGTTAAGCTGCCTTTCTATCTCAAAGCCATAATTGTTTAATTCTGTTGCAGTCTTCCATTTTAAGTTTACGTTATCATAGGTTACCGAAGCTTCAAAAGAAGTTAATTCAACTGGTAGTGGAGCACCTTGATTATTAATGCTAACAGCACTGGGACTACCCGAAAAATCTACTATGGCAAAAGCATCTGTAGGTTCAAAATAAGCATGGCCGTTTCCTACAGCAGAAAAATTAATTACAATTGCATTAACAGAAGAGGTAACCCAAAAATCATTATCCGTACCACCATTGAAATTATCATATAGTAATCTATGAGTAAAAGTATATCCATCTTTAGTCCAGCTACCGTCAGCTATATTCTCTGTTCTATAACTTGTTCCCCAACCGAAAGTGGTTTTCAATTGAGAATCATCAACTCCGCTTAAAGAAAGGGAAGTAGTTGGATCATCTCCATAGTATAAATAGAAGCTTATATTAGGAGCATCTTCATTCTTAGGGTCTCCTTTGATGTTTATTGTTAAAGGATTTACTCCATTCAGAGTAACAGTAACGTTACCTGCAATTATAGGTTTGATTGTTAATGCTATAATTATACATTTAAGAAGAATTGAAATTTTCATTGCTCACTCCTTAATTAAGATATTTAATGTGAAGGTACTGATGAAGATTTACCTATATTCAACTTTATCTTTTCGTAATCATTCGAATTTACTAATCCGTTAAAATCGCAGTCTCCGTTTAGATAACCGCTGGAACTTGCTTCTGTTTTTGCAGCAACATAATCTCCTGAGTTTATAAATGAACTTTGGTTAATATCTCCGGCAATCATTCCCCAAACACCGGGTTCAATTTCCTTTACACCGGAACTGCCGCCATAAAATTGGCTGCTTGCTGAAGTAAAATTATAAGTTGACACTGTCGATGCAGTTCCCCAGGTTAACCCGGTTTTCGCACTTGCAGTCATTGCAGTGATATGGTTTCTATGCAGAACGGAAATGTAAAAATCTCCTGGGGGTGCGGCTATTCCTATTCCTCTACCTGATGTTGCATTATCATCGATTAGGTTTCCAGCAGAATCCAAATAAGCAGAACGTGAAGCAATGATTGTTGAAGGAGTAGTAGCATCACGAAGCTGGACTAATACCCAGTCAACGGTAGTTGATGGTTTATTAGAGGCTGTCCTGGCATCTTCTGAGTATGGAGAAGTTAGAGGAATATCACCATTGATGGTTGTATTCATATTATGGTTTGTTGTATTGTAAGGCCCTTCCAAAAATATCTTTGCTTTAACACCAACACCTTCGGAGATTACCAGGTCTGTTTGTGAATTTTTTAGGAATGTAATTGTATCTGCCTCAATTATGGTTCCTGTTGAACCAAAACCGTATCCTTTCCAGTTGCTGCCGTTCTTTGTGTAAATAAAAAACGGCCCGGTAAGGCTTCCTGCTTCACCGGATGCTGCAACAATAGATACATTTGTTTTTAAATTTGAACCAGTACTTTGGTTAGTAATTTCATAATAGCGTGTGAAATTTGTACCTGTACCTGAATATTGAGTTCCGATTATACATGTTATATTACCTTTTAATGGGGACGAAAAAGTCAATCCGCTGAACTGAGTAACTGTATCTCTATCGCCGGATGAGAAAATACCTTTCAAGTGGCCGTTTCCATTTTCTATAAGATTGCCGGAAAGTTCAACCTTTGATGCTCCAGTTGTTTCAACCTGCATATTATTATTTAGTACTAAGTCTATTCCTCCATAAGCGGAAACATGAACTATAAAAATTATAAGAGGAAATGATATGAATTTTATTTTAAGCAGTTTCATAAAAGCCTCCATGCCTTTAATTAAAAAATCGTATAAGTTTCATTCTATTTTTGAACAACAAGGTTATTTAATTTGTCTTTAAGTTCTTGAACTTCTTTCTTAAGCTCGTCAATCATTTTTTGCTGTTCCTGCATACCTTTAACCAGAGGCACAACAAATTCAGAATATCTTAATCTGTAAAAATCATCCTCATTCTCCGGTTTTTCTACACCGTCGAAATCTATTCCTAATTTATTTACAAGAGACTCAACCTCCTGGGCTATAAAACCAACTTGTCTTTCTTTAGATTTTTTCTCTCTGCTTTGGATCATCTCCGGGCTTTCTTCAATATGTTTTTTAATACCGTTTTGATTATAGAAGGAATTTTCATGAAGCTTATTTGAAATTGCATTCACATCGAAAGTAAATGTGACTGGCCTTAATCCTAAGATAAAATCCAAACCGGAAACATTTTCTTTAACATTTCTTTTGAAACGTCCATCGGAAAGATTAGACCAAGGAGCATAGCCACCAATGCTGGCAACTAAAGAATTGCCAATTCTTACTTGATCCGAAGATGTAGGGGTAGCCTTATATCCTATTGCAGTTGTATTCTGT
>CAVZQU010000010.1:0-87558 GCA_963777515.1 uncultured Bacteroidota bacterium | reverse complement strand
TTTTGAGCTGGCGGACGGATTTGAACCGCCGACCGGCTGATTACAAATCAGCTGCTCTACCAGCTGAGCTACGCCAGCAAATTTTTGAGTCTCAAAACTAATATAAATTTTTTTGCGAAGCAAGAAGGCAGTTACTTCAATTCTCCCTTATAAGTTTGACTGTCTAAGATTTCTAAGTCATTTACCCAGAAAACTTCACACGCACCGCCTCCGGTGTCATTCCTTGTTAATGAACTTTTCCAATGCCACCCATCATCAGTATGAATTGCTACAAGATAACCTTTCATTCTTACTAAACTTCCTTTGCATAATTCATCAATTTTATCTTTTATTGAATCATCATTGGGAAGTATATGAACATTAGCGCTGCTTCTGGATATTTCTGAAGATGAAATAGGTAAATCTTCAGATTGCCAGTGATACCATCTATTGCTTTGTGATATTTCTATTCGATTTAAGACTGATTGGTCAGACATTTTTTCCCAGCCTAAAGCTAAATCAACAGGTGAGAGTTCACTTTCTTTTCCTAATGAATAAAAATTCATACTTAATATTCTTGCTTTAATATCATATTCTGCCAAAGCTTTTATTTTAAATTCATCGACTTGCCATTCTTTCCCGTTTGTAAGATTAGTCTGCTTAGGGATTTGCTCGATTAATATTCCTGAAGGATATTCAATACTCTTTTCAGGCCAGAATTTATAAACCAAAAATATAATTAGCGGGACAAATATAATTAATTTTTTCATTGAACTGCTCAATTTTTTATTTAATAATCACAAAACAAATGCCATGAAAAAACTATTATCCTAACTTTTTTTATTAGTATTTGGGGGTTAAATATTACCGGACTTTTAAATTTTACTTATTTGAATCGTTTTCTTTTGGTTTTTCAATGAATGAGCCTTCAATAGCGTGAACTTTAAATTGAACCATCTTTTGCCTTATTTTTTTGATCAGTTCAAATCGCAGATTTTCATAATCCATAATCTCTCCAGTATTTAATATCTTACCGGTTTTTTCGGAGATAAAACCAGCAATCGTATTGTATTCATCGGATTTAGGTAATTCCACGTTAAAACTTTCATTAAAATCATCTATAAACATTGAACCAAGAATATAATATTTCCCATCAGGTAAACGGTAAAATTCCTTCACATCAATTACAGAATTATCTTTGAACTCTCCAACAATTTCTTCGAGAATATCTTCCACAGTAATTAATCCTTCTGTACCGCCATATTCATCAGTTACAACTGCAAGCCGCTCCCCCCTATTCTGCATCTCTTTTAAGATTTCTGAAATTAATTTTGTTTCAGGAAATAAAATAAACCGGCCGCAGCAGACTTTTTAAATCTACATTTTTATTTTCAATGATTGATTTCATAACGTCTTTTGTATGAAGTACACCTATAATATTGTCAATAGATTCTTCGTAAACAGGAATAAGTGAATGCCCGGTTTTAATTACATTTTCTGTAATTTCCTGTTCATTTTCTTTTAGTTCCAAAGCTATCATTTCTGTTCTTGGAATCATAACTTCATTTGCTCTTAAGTCATTGAATTCGAATATATTTTCAATAATTTCTTTTTCGGTTTCATTTAATTCACCTGCTTCAACACTATCTGAAATAATTAATCTAATTTCGTCTTCAGTAAATCTTGTCTGTGTAAAACTTGTTTTCTCTTTAAATGGTGTTAATAAAAAGTTACTTATGGAAGTAATAATATTAACAGGATGTTTTAACGTAGAGGTAAGTATGAGTAAAATGCGAACTGATTTTTTGCCTATCGATTCCGCATATTTAAATCCAATTGCTTTGGGGATAAGAATACAAAAAATTAAAATAAAAAAAGAAACAACAACAACTGAAATTATAAAAGTAAAAATAATTGCAGAGTTACTTATAATGCTTAATTGAACGTTAACAAGAAAAGGATATATCAATTTTGTTGAAAGATGATAAGCCAAAATAGCGGATGACATCAAAGAAACTGTAGAGATAATTTGAATTGTGCCAAAAAATGTATCCGGGCTTTTTTGTATTTTCTCAAATATAGATACCATTGGGTCTTCTTTCTCTTTCATTTCTTCAATTTTATTTTGGCCAAAAGAAGCTATAGCTATTTCAGCAGCAGCTAAATAAGCTGCAATAATGATTAAAATTATAAGAAGAATTATTTCCAATGTTATTAGATCCATTTTAACTTTTTACTTTTGATTCTAATGAAATTAAGACAAATTTAAATATACATATTCAATTGATTTATTTTTCGATATTTTTAGAATTATCCGTAATAACAATAGAAAATATGTTTTAAAATAATTAAAATTTGATAATAGGTTATTTTTAATTAAAATTATCACTATAAATATATTAATAATCTAAGGATTTTATGAACGCTAAACAGATTAAAATTAAAGATAAATCTAAACTATTTATAAAATGGAATGATGAAACCGAAACTGAAATTTCTTTGAAATACCTTCGTGACGAATGCCCATGCGCCAACTGTAAGGGTGAAACCGTTTTGTTAAAAACTTATCGTCCAGCAAAACAGAACAGCGACAATCCTGATATTTATAAAATAACAAATATTGAAACAGTAGGTGGTTATGCGATTGCAATTACCTGGAAAGACGGACATAATACTGGAATATATTCATGGGAATATCTAAAGAAATTAGAAGACAGTGAAAAATCCGGTGGAACACAAAATTATACTTCAATTTTATGAGCATAACTAAAAACGAATTGAAATATTATTCTTCTCTTCTCTTAAAAAAAAATAGAGATGAAGATAATAAATTTATTGTGGAAGGAAAGAAAATTGTTGAAGAAGGGCTTAAGAGTGATTTTCAATTAGAAAGATTGTTTGTGACTAATGGGTTTGCTGAGGAAGAATCATTTTATATAAAAGATTTAATTTCTAATAAGATAAAGTATGATACATTAAAGAATCAAGATTTTAAAAAATTAGTTGAAACTAAAACCCCACAAGGTATAGCTGCAGTATTTCACAAACCGAAATTAAACCAGGAAGGAAATTATTCTGAAGATTTAATTGTTTGTTTAGATAATATTTCTGACCCGGGTAATGTTGGAACTATAATTAGAAATTGTGATTGGTTTGGAGTCAGAGAAATTATTTTAAGTGAAGGATGCGCAGATGTTTTTAATCCTAAAACAATTCGCGCAAGTATGGGTTCAATTTTTCATGTTAGACTTCATGAAAGTAAAAATTTAAAAACGACTCTTCAAAAACTAAAATCAAATGGATATAAAATTTTATGTTCTGATCTTGATGGAACAAATATTTTTGATTTTGAATCTTCTCAAAAGCAAGTAGTTATTTTTTCAAATGAAGCAAATGGGCCATCAAAAGAAGTATTAGAAATCGCAGATGATAAAATCACTATCACTAAAAAAGGAAAAGCCGAATCACTTAATGTTGCAAGTGCTTCGGCTATAATTTTAGCATCTCTAACAAAATAATTTTTTATATTATTTAATTAATAACATCTTCTTTGTGCTTACAAATGAACCTGCAGTTAATCTGTAAAAATAAATCCCGCTGGCAAGTTTTGAAGCATTAAAATTAACTTCATAATTTCCTGGCTGTTTTGTTTCATTAACAAGAGTATGTAACTTCTCTTCCTAAAATGTCATAAATTTTTAATTGTACGGGCGAATTGCTATTAGCCCCTACCGGAATTGAATATTTTATTTTTGTAGTGGGATTAAATGGATTTGGATAGTTTTGTTCAAGAGCAAAACTCGTTGGAATATTTTCATTTTGATTTTCGTCTGTTTCAACACCTGTTAAAATACCTGCTTCTGGTGTTGGCAATTTAACAGTTGTATAAATGTGAAATTCACCAGGCTGAAGTGAAATTGTTGCAGTTGGATTGCTTACATTTAAAGTATCTCCTGAAAAATAATCAAACCAAGTTCCGGTCTTACTAAAATTCGGATTAGCATCCTGTTGCACAACACTAAAATTACCAATTATAGAAACATCCATCGAAGAGTCATAAAGATTTATTCTTTTTACTGAACTTGCTAAATTAGTTATAACACTATCAGATTTAAATGCATTAAACTTTCTAAGTGCAATTAATGCATTAAAAGTTTTATACAGATTTAATCTTGCTGGTTCATTATAATAATCCCATCGAATCGGTTTATTCCCTATCCTTCCATTATAATCTATTGAAAAATCATAGCCTAATTCCCCAAATTGCCAGATCATTTTTGGGCCTGGAACGGTAAAGAAAAATGCTCCGGCAAGTTTAATTCTATTTAAGGCTGTCCCTAAATCTTGAATATTATAACTTCCGGATGAATTCCCAAATTGTAAATTTTTGTACATTAATCTCTCTTCATCATGACTTTCCATATAATAAACATGATGTGGAATTGTCCATCCAAGGTTTTTATAATAAATATTTGACAAATTTGATGAATAACCCATTGTAGCTTCATTATAATTACTATTCATATTGAACCAAAGCAGCATTCCATAATTACCTAATATCGCTTCTTCACTATTAGCTGCAAAGTGTTCCAAAATAACATAGGCTGAAGAATCAACATCCCATATTTTATCAGCCATCCTTTCAAGTATATTTATACGTGATTGATCAAATCCTCCTCCGTCTCCCTGTGTATTGGTAAATCCTTTTGTAAAATCAAACCTGTAGCCATCTATATGATAATTTGTTAACCAATAACTTGTAACTCTGTCAACAAATATTTGAGTTGCACTTTTTTCATGATTAAAATCATAGCCAAACGAAAACACCGGATTTGGAGATACTGTATTAAAATATGGACTATTTGCTGCAGGTCTGTTATTGGCCGCATCCCACCATAATCTTACTAAAGGTGATTTGCCATACTGATGATTCAAAACAATATCTAGTATTATTGCAATTCCCTTTTGATGTGCAGTATCTATAAATTTTTTAAGATCATCAGAAGGGCCATAATATTTATCTACAGCACACATGAAATCAGGATTATATCCCCAGCTTTCATTTCCTTCAAATTCCATAACCGGCATTAACTCGATTGCATTAATACCCAGTCTTTTAAAATAATCCAATGTATCAGTTAAAGTTTTATAGTCATGCTCAGCTATAAAATCTCTAAGCAGTAATTCATAAATAACTAAATCTTTTTTATTGGGACGATCAAAATTAGTATTCTGCCATTGATATTTATCCTGATCAGTTTGAATAACAGTGGCAATTTCAGTTGTCTTCCCTGCTGGATACTGAATTAAATTAGGATAGGTAATATTACTAATGTATTTATCATTGTACGGATCACTAACTTTTTCAGAATAAGGATCGGCTATTCTTAAATTCTCATCAACTAAATACTGACAAATATATTCTTTCTTAGGGATTAAACTATCTACTTTAATCCAGTAAGTATAATGATCGGGAGTTAATTTCATTTTATATTTGGGATCAACTTCCCAATTGGTAAAATCCCCAATCAAATAGACATTTTGATGTGAAGGTGCATATAAAGAAAATGTGGCTGATGTACTGCTTGTATAATTAATTCCATTTTTAATACCTATAGGTTGTGCTGCAATAACATCCGGACTTCTAACGATTACGTAAGTAGAATCTATGGCGTGCAATGCTTCCATTACTGCTTCAGCTTTTATTCTTTTTTTATCATAATTATCTAAATGTAAATAATACTCAAGAGTATCATTCATAACTGAAGAAACAAGAGAATCATTAATAAATAAATTTAAATCAATTGCTCCGGAAGATATTGCAAGGACTTTTACGCTATCATGCAAATTTACAAATAAAGGCTTTTCAGAAGGAGTAATAATAGAAACGTTTAATCCTTCTTCAGAAAGAGGAACAAATATATCTGCCCCGCCTACATCACGCCCTGTTTTACTACCATCAGAATTTCTAAAAACAAATGCTAATTTTAAAATGTGTTCACTTGAAGGAATGGAGCCTAAGTTTTGATGGTTGCTGCTGTAATAATCTCTGGGGTAACCAATTACTAAATGATAGTGATCAGTACTGTCCCGAGTTAATTTTATATCATTATAATTAGTAGCCCATGGAGCCATAACATATTTCCAGTCAGAATTGCTGGTACTTAAATTTGTAATAACACCGGTGTGTGCATAAACATCACCAGTAAAACCTTTTAAGCCGGCATCCCCTTTCGTCGCATCAAAATATACTACTATTGAATCATTTTCAGTGGCAAAAGTTGGCTGTAATTGAACTACTTGTGAAAAGGAAAATTGAACTGATATAGCAATGAAAAGTAAAATCAATCTCTTCATATAAACCCCAATAAAATCTCAATTTAATTAAATAATTTGTAGTCAGGCTTGCCGGCATCAACCCAAGCAGAATATATAAGTGACGCCACATCTTCAGATGCTTTTGTTAATTGAATTGTAGTAATATATTTTGTTTTCAACCACAATAGCCTATAATATTCATCACTGTCATGATTTTTTACTGCATTGTAAGCAAAATTATCTGCATCAAGAATAACATTACAAACTGAATTAGAATTTGAAATGTAATTGAAGATATAATTTAGTGGGTCGTTAATATAATTTACTTTATCAGGAGAAATCGTGCCCATAATTTGATTGTAATATTTATCAATCATATCTATTTCATACCTGCCATGAATTCCTTTTTGATTTGTAAGCTGTCCATTATAATTCATAACAGTATGAAACGGCTGATGTCCATCAGCAATATAATGAGCAAGGTCAGCAGCGTATATTAATGCTTTGTCTCTATTATTTTCTTTAAATGCATTTATTAAATTATTATATGTATTTATAGTTGCCCAGGGCAGCAAACCAATTGCTTTAACAATACTGTCTCCATAAATCGCTTCTAATTGCTGTTCATCGTAAATCATTCTACCATTATTAAATTCTTTATAATAATCTATATCGATATAATGTTTGGGTGGTTCTGTTTTATCAAACTTTCTTCTGTCATCAGCGTCAACAGCATGATCAATTAAATAATCTTGCCATCCTTTAAATGCAATCATTTCCGGTGGAAAAATACCAACAGCCTCTTTGTTAATAAGCTTATGTCCAACTTTTCCCCATGGATAATTTTTAGGTGTTAAAAATAAGAATACAATAAATGCAAATATAAAAACCGATTTAAACTTCATTAATTATTTTTCCTTAATTCCTGTTAACTGAACTGTAATTTTTCTTTTTCTTGATCGATTATCAAAATCTACCAAGATGATCTGCTGCCAGGTTCCCAATAATAAATTTTTATCTTTGAAAGGAACAGTGAAAGATGCACCTTGTAATGCAGCTCTTACATGTGCGTGACCGTTCCCATCGTGCCAGGTATCATTATGGTGATATTGAGCATTAGAAGGAATTATCTTTTCAAAAAACACAGGATAATCTTTAAGTAAACCGGGTTCATATTCGATGGTGGTTATTCCTGCTGTTGCTCCGCCAACAAAAATTAGTGCACTTCCTTCTGTAAAATCAGAAGATGAAATAATTGTCCTTATTTCATCGGTAATATCAATCATATCGTTGTTCCCCTTAGAATTGACCGAAAAATAAAGGGTTTCAACGTCAAATTTGGTCATTTTTCCCTTTCCAAATTAATTTTCTAAGCAAAATTAAACTTAATTAAGGTACAATGAATATTCAAGCTAATTGCTATTGATTTAGTTACTCTTGACTTGGAAATTATATAAATTTGTGGCTTAAAAATCTAACGTGTAATTATTTAATGAGGAGTATATGTCAGCTAATGAATTCATCGAACTTGAGAGTAAATATGGTGCCCATAATTATCATCCTTTAGATGTCGTAATAAATGAAGCAAGGGGAGTCTGGGTATACGATGTAGAAGGTAAAAAATATCTCGATTGTTTAGCAGCTTATTCTGCTGTGAATCAGGGCCATTGTCATCCGCGCATAGTAAATGCTTTAAAAATACAAGCTGACAAATTAACATTAACGTCAAGAGCTTTTAGAAATGATCAGCTTCCGCTTTTATATAAAGAGTTATGTGAGCTAACAGGTTATGATATGATGCTGCCAATGAATTCGGGTGCAGAAGCCGTAGAAACTGCTTTGAAAGCCGCGCGTAAATGGGGATATAAAGTAAAAGGAATTGAAAATAATAAAGCTGAAATAATTGCCTGTTCCAATAATTTTGCCGGCAGAACAATCAGCATAATTAGCTTTTCAACGGAAGAACAATATAAAGATGGATTTGGGCCTTTAACACCGGGATTTAAAATTATTCCTTATGGAGATGCAGTTGCTCTTGAAAAAGCAATAACAGAATAATACCGCTGCTTTTATTGTTGAACCAATTCAAGGAGAAGGCGGTGTTATAGTCCCTCCTAGAAGGATTTTTAAATAAAGCATTTGATATTTGTAAAAAGAATAATGTTCTTTTTATCGCAGATGAGATTCAATCAGGATTAGGAAGAAGTGGAAAATTATTTGCCTTCGAATATGAAGGAATTAAACCAGATGCTGTAATTATTGGCAAAGCATTGTCAGGTGGTTGTTATCCGGTTTCTGCAGTTTTATCAAATAAAGAAGTTTTAGGGGTTTTCAATCCTGGGGACCATGGTTCAACTTTTGGAGGCAATCCGCTAGCTGCAGCAATTGCTCGAGAAAGTATTAAAGTTTTAGTCGAAGAAAAATTAGTTGAAAAATCATTTGAGCTTGGAAATTATTTTAGAGATAAACTTTGTAATATTAATTCTCCTCATGTAAAAGAAGTAAGAGGTAAAGGTTTATTTATTGGAGTAGAATTAAAACCTGAAGCAAAAGGAGCCAGAAGATTCTGTGAGGAATTAATGAAAGAAGGAATTCTTTGTAAAGAAACACATGAAAATGTAATTCGCTTTGCTCCCCCATTAGTAATAACAAAAGAAGAAATAAACTGGGCACTTGAAAGAGTTGAAAAAGTACTTCAGATGAAATAAATAAAATACTTAAGCTTTAAAATAAAAAACCTCCTGGTTCGCTTTACATAATATATTTTATGTTGTAACCCATGGAGGTTTTTTTGAAGGAGAATTATTTTAATTCGACAAAGCTTTAGATTCTTGTAAATATTCTTTTAGAAGCTTTTTGGTTTCTTCAACAGCCTGATTAAGTTTTACGAGCCTGCTAATTGCATTATCAAGATCATGATGCTTGCCGGATATTTCAATACCTAACGCCTCATCGCCTACTTTTACAGCACCCACAGAATAACTTGCACCTTTTATTGTATGCGCTTCTTTTACGATATTAGTTAAATTTCTTTCTGCTATATATATTTCAAGTTTGTTGAATCTATCGGTTAAATCTTCAACATAACTGAGAATTAAATCAGTCTGGAATGACATATCTCCTAAACTCATTTTTTCCAAATGACTAAAATCAAATAATGAATCCTGATTATTTGAATTTTCATTTTCAACATTATCATTTTGAGCGTCAATAGGTTTTATCTTCAAATATCCATCTAAAGTCTTTATCAATTCATCTGTATTAACAGGTTTTGATATATAGTCATTCATACCGGCATTTAAACATTTTTCTTTATCTCCCTTTAAAGCATGAGCTGTAATTGCAATTATTGGAATATCCTTTTTAGAATTTCCTAATGCTCTAATCTTTTCCGTTGCGGTTAAGCCATCCATTTCAGGCATTTGAACATCCATCAAAATTAAATCATAGTGATTTAATTTAACATAGCTGTAAGCCTCTAACCCATTTTCAACAGCATCATATTCATAACCAGCTTCTTTTAATGTTCGTAAAATTACTTTTTGATTAATTAGATTGTCTTCAGCTAAAAGTATTTTTTGCTGATGGCGGGATAGTTTTAAATTTTCATTTCCAAAGGAAGAATTATTATTTTCAACATTAGAAAAGTCATAAGATTTTTTCAATTGTTCATGCGGTTCGTTTATCATTAATCCTTTTTGAGTTTTTAATTTAATAGTAAAATAGAACTTACTACCCAAACCTTCTTCACTTGCAACACCAATATCACCGCCCATCATGTTAACAAATTCTTTACAGATTACTAATCCCAAACCAGTACCACCAAATTTGCTGGAATGAGAAACGTCCATTTGTGAAAAATGACGGAACAAATAATCCTGTTTATTTTTTGGAATTCCTATTCCTGAATCTTTTACCGACATATAAATAACTGCATATTTATTATCAACGGAGACAGGCTTTGCTTCAATTTCTATTTCACCTTTTTCAGTAAACTTAACAGCATTACTAATTAGATTAACTATGATCTGTCTAATTCTTGTTGAGTCTCCTATCAAATAAAGAGGAGTATCTTTAGAAATTTCTTTAGATACTTTTATATTTTTTTCATTAATCTTTGCTGAAAGAATTGAGATAGAATCGTCAATAATTTCATCTAAATTAAAGTTTACTGAATCTAATTCCATTTTCCCTGATTCTATTTTTGAAATATCCAATATATCATTAATTATGTCCAACAGTGATTCTGCAGATTGCTTTGCGGACAATGACAATTGTTTCATTTCTTCCTGATCACTGTAAGCTCCTTTTTCAATCAAAGATAAAAATCCTATTACTCCATTCATCGGAGTACGGATTTCATGACTCATATTTGCCAGGAATTGACTTTTATTCAAGTTTAAATTATTTGCCTCTTCTGCAAGCTTGTCTGCTTTCGCTTTCTCGATTTTCAATTCTTCCAAAACTTTTTGTTTTTCTTTGTCTGCTTTTACTTTTTCACTTATGTCCTGCAAACTTCCTTCAAGATAAAATTTCTCAGTAGTTGGCTCTTCAACCATCATAATATTTAAACGAACATCAATCTCCAAAGAGTCTTTTCTAATAAGTATTGTTTCATAATCTTCAATTTTTCTTTTTACTCTTAATTCTTTAAAGACTTTTTCTCTTTCAAGTATATCTTTAAAAAATAATCTTCCATTGCCTTCATTTATCAATTCATCTGAATTTTCGTATCCTAAAATTTTACTTAAAGCTGAATTAACAGTAAGGAAGGTTCCATCAAGGTTTGATTGAAATATCCCAATTATAGAATTATTAACTATTGAACGGAATTTCTTTTCAGACTCTTCAACATCAAATGTTTTTTCTGTTAATTCCAATCGTAACTTAAAATTAACAGCACTTCCGATAACAGATATTAAGCTTAAGAATATTACGAAGATAACCGATTCATATACATTAGGAAGAAAATAAATTTTTGAATCACTAAAAAGAATAGCTGCCGCAAAAACTATGTTATAATAGATTGCAACAATAATCTGATTTTTTACTTCCCAACTAAAAAATAGAGCAGTTAAAAAAATCATTAAGCCCACAATTTGTGCATTTACAACAAGAGTTGTAGGCATTAAATAAATCATTATTCCGGACGAAACTATAATGCAGAGTAAAAGCGAATGGATAAGTGTGACGGAATTTTTAACACCAAATTTGCTGGTACTTAGTACTAAAACTATAAATGCTATTAACGTGGCACTAAGTCTAGTAAAATAAACTTCTACTTTAAATTGTTGGAAATATTTAACTTCAAAAAACATTGCAAATAATCCGGATATGGCAATAAGTAATGACATTACTTTTAAAGGAGTAACTAATATTTTATTCGAAGTTGATATTAGAAAGTCGTAGTGACTTTTAGAAAAATTAAAATTATTATTAAAAATACTTTTAAGCGTAAGAGTTTTTGATTTTGACATTTTATTCCATGCAATAAATTAAATTGTACTTCAATTCATTAATCAAAGCAACGAGTAAAAAAACTCATTTTTTGAATTCTATTAATTTATTTCGACATCTGACATAAATTGGCTGTTTCTGTTGTTCAAAAACCGTGCAAAGTATTCAGGTATTTTTTTCTGTTCAAAATCCATTAAAAATGCTTAATAATTATTTTTTTTTTAAGTTAGCAGAACATTTTACCTTTAACTTTACAGATACATGGTAGATTTTTTTTATTCAATCGACCTCTCAATTTTTTATTTTTTCAACCATACATTATCCAATGGAGTTTTCGATAAATTCTTTTCAATAATCACAAATGTTAATAATTGGTACATCGCTTATGTGATTTTGTTATTAATCAGTTTTATAAAAGGAGGTACAAAAGGTAAACTCGCTGTGCTTGGAGTAATTCTCTTAATAGTGGTTACAGATCAACTTGGGTACAAACTTTTAAAAGAATATTTTCAAAGAATACGCCCTTGCGGTGCTTTATCAGATGTAATAACCCCGCTTGGTTGTACCGGTTCATTTTCATTTCCTTCCAATCATGCTCTAAACAATTTTGCGGCGGCAGTATTTTTTTACCGGCTTTACCCAAATTTGAAATATCCACTTTTTATAACTGCTTCTTTAATTGCAATTTCAAGAGTCTATTTGGGACTCCACTACCCTTCCGATATTTTAGGCGGGGCAATTATTGGTTCCGCATTCGGTTATTTGTTTGCTTCAATTGTTTTGTATATTGATAAAAAGATAAAATTAGCAAATGAGGAAAAAGCAAAGGAAGAAATTAACAAGACATAAATTCGAAAATATATTATGAGTGAAAAAATTAATATTAGATTTGCAACTGAAATTGATATTCCAACAATTTTGGGATTAATTAAAGAATTGGCTGTTTACGAAAAATTATCAAGTGAAGTAACAGCAGACGAAATCAAGCTAAAAGAAACACTTTTTGGCGAAAAAAAATATGCTGAAGTTTTAATAGCTGAATATAATGACAAACCAGTTGGACAAGCATTATTCTTTTATAACTATTCTACTTTTCTTGCAAAGCCAGGCATTTATCTTGAAGATCTTTTTGTAAAATCTGAATACCGTGGGAAAGGTATTGGTAAAAAATTACTGTTTAAGCTGATAGAGATAGCGAAAGAAAGAAACTTTGGAAGAGTTGAATGGGCTGTTTTAGATTGGAATGAACCGGCTATTCAATTTTATGAAAATCTTGGCGCAAAAATGATGAAAGAATGGAGAATATTTAGATTGTACAGAAGATAAATTTTAATTCCTCAAATATCTCATCTAATAAAATATTATTAAGATTTATTAATAAAAATTTTTATCTTACCAGCTACATTTTTTAATTTCTAAATAAAAAATCGAAACTAAGAATACGAGGAAAAATAATGAGTCAAAATGAAAGCAAAAGAGTTGTCGTTACAGGTATGGGTGCAGTAACTCCTATAGGACTTACAGTGGATGAATTCTGGCAAAGTATGATGGAAGGAAAAAGCGGTGCATCCGAAATTACATCTTTCGACACTTCAAATCTAGATACCAAATTTGCATGTCAACTTAAAGGTTTTGACCCTATAAAATATATTGATAAAAAAACCGTTAGAAGATTAGACCCTTATGCTCAATATGCTCTTGCTGCAGCCACTCAGGCTATTGAAGATAGTAATTTAAAGCCGGAGGAAATGAGTGAATATGAAAAATCAAGAACCGGTGTAATTTTCGGAAGTGGAATAGGTGGAATTCAGACTTTTTATAACCAATCTGTTGTTAATCATACTGAAGGCCCTAAAAGAGTTTCTCCCTTTTTTATTCCAATGCTTATTCCTGATATGGCTTCAGGATATATTTCAATCAATTATGGATTCCGCGGGCCAAACTATTGTATAGTTTCTGCTTGTGCAACTGCAAATAATAATATGATTGATGCCTACATGCTTATTAAAAATGGAATTTCAGATATCATAATTTCAGGCGGAAGTGAAGCATCAATTAATGAAATAGGTGTAGCTGGATTTAATGCTTCAAGAGCTTTATCTACAAGAAATGAATCGCCAGAAACTGCAAGCAGGCCTTTTGATGCAACAAGAGATGGATTTGTTATGGGCGAAGGCGGCGGAACTGTAATTCTTGAAGAACTTGAACACGCTAAAAACAGAGGCGCAAAAATTTATGCTGAAGTAATTGGAATGGGACTATCTGCAGATGCTTATCATATTACAGCTCCTCATCCGGAAGGAACAGGCGCAATACTTTCTATGGAGATGGCTTTGAATAATTCAGGAATTAAAGTGGAAGATATTGATTACATTAATATGCATGGAACATCAACTGGACTTGGTGATATTGCTGAAACCAAAGCAATTAAAAAAGTATTTGGTGACCAGGCATATAAGATGAATGTTTCATCTACAAAAAGTATGACGGGACATCTACTAGGAGCCGCAGGTGCTGTTGAAGCTATTGCTTCTATTCTAGCAATTAAAAATAATATGATTCCTCCAACAATTAATTTCGAAACTCCAGATCCCGAATGCGATTTAAATTATACATTCAATAAGCCACAAGAAAAAAATGTTAATATTGCATTGAGCAATGCATTTGGATTTGGGGGACATAATACATCAGTCATTTTTAGAAAATTCGATGAATAAAATTTTTAGAAAATCATTTTAATTTTTATTCGATTAATTTTCTTTTATGGTTTTTCAATTTTAACCTTTTAATTCAATTGAACTACATACAGAACAAATTTGCACTAACTTCTGAAAAGATTAGTGCATTTGTTCTATTGTTACTGCCCTTCTAAAAAAATAATTTTCATTTGTCAAGATTAAAAAATAATGTTTCTGCAAACAAGATAAGGACTTCGTATTATGGCTTGTATTATTTTTAAAGACATTAGTTTTAATTACAACTCTCCAGAAAATCAAAAAGACGAAATATTCGAAAACATTTCATTAACTGTTTCTTCAAACTGGAAAACAGGAATAACAGGCGGTTCTAAATCACTTCGTACAGAATTCTTAAAATTAATAGATAAAAAAATTGAACCCATTAAAGGCAACATCACATATTGCGAGAATATTTCTTATTTCCCTAATTTCCCTGCTGATGAGAATGTTCAGACTATTGATTTAATTAAAAATTTAATTGCTCCTTTTGATGCTTGGAAAAAAGAAATGAAAGATATCATTTCCAATGATGATGAATCTAAAAGAAGAAGATATTTTGAGCTTGTTTTTAAATATGAAGAAGCTGACGGCTATACAATTGAAGAAAATATAATTGAAGAAGTATTAATATTTGGTTTGAAAAAGGACATTTTATATAAAAACTTTAAGCATCTAACTAAAAGTGAAAAAACATTAATGCTTATAATTCCTATGTTCTTAAAGAAGGACACAATTCCCGTACTAAATGACCCTACCGAATACTTAGATTTTAAAAGCAAAAATTTACTTATCAAATATCTTTCTTCAACTACTCGTGGTTTTATTTTATCATCTGAAGACCAAAGCTTTTTAGATTCATGCATTAATCATGTTTTATATTTTGATGAAAACGAAGTTCAATTAAGCCGCGGTAATTTTTCAGTGCTTAGATTGCAAAGAAGATTAGAGGAAAACTATTTGAATAGTATGGATAGTTACAGCAATTCAAATATAACTTTCAATAAAGAAATCTTATCTGATAAAGAATTCGGCGAGTAAATTATTCGCTTTATTTTTTCTGGCAGTATCAGCCAGACATTTAGTTTAATCGCAAATAAATTGAAATCACACCTTATCATAATAGAATTGCAATTTTCAATTAATAAAATTAGTTTGACCAACCTTCAATTTTAATTTTTAGAGAGTGCAATTTGAAACAAAAACAAGAATCTGCAGATTCCGTACTTCGTAATCATTTAATCACTTTAATCACCGCCGAACAAGCCCATCTTAATCTAGAAGGAGCTTTAGCAGGATTAAAAAAAGAAAATAGAAACAAGCAGCCTGCAAAGAATGTTCATTCTGTTTGGGAAGAAGTTGAGCATATTAGAATTTCACAGGAAGATATTTTAAGATATATGGTTGATCCTAAATGGGTTTCACCAAATTGGCCGCAAGAATATTGGCCTGATAAGTCCAGTCAAGTTCCTGATGATATTTGGCAAACTTCCATTGATAAAATTTTTTCTGATCTTGAGGAATTTGTTCAAGTAATTAAAAATGAATCGATTGATTTAACTTCAATAATTCCGCATACACAATCGCATACATACCTGCGTGAAATTATTCTTAATGCGGATCACAATTCTTATCATATTGGGCAAATAGTCGTTGTCCGAAAATTGTTAGGTGATTGGAAATTTTAATTTGGAAATTTTTACTCTATAAAACTCTGAAACCATAATATTTATTTTTCATCTAACTTTTATTGAATACTATTTTTTATTTTAGATGAAAAACAATAAATCGTTAAAAAGAAATCTTATAGAATGGGGAGTAATATTAGGAGTAGCTGCTTTCTTATATCTAACCGGGCTTTATACAGAAGTTATTGGCGGTGTTCAAAGAATTGTTTTAAGTACCGGCTTACTGAAACCGGATATACTTTCAAAAGATGAACAATTCGATGCTGATTATAATTTTATATTAGAATCTTTTGATAATAGAGAGTTTTATTTTGGTGAATTAAGAGGTAAAACAGTTTTCTTAAATCTATGGGCATCTTGGTGTCCCCCTTGCAGAGCAGAGATGCCGACAATTCAGGATCTTTATAATGAGGTAAAGAAAGATACAAATGTAGTTTTTATATTAATCTCACTCGATGATGACACATCAAAAGCCAAACAATTTGTTAAAGATAAAAATTTTAATCTCCCTTTCTATTTTTTAGTTGGTGGACTTCCATCAACATATTCTACAAATACAATCCCAACAACCTTTGTTATTTCTCCCGAAGGAAAAATTATTTCTAAAGAATCTGGAATGGCAAAGTACGATTCTGATAATTTTCGAGATTTTTTAGTAAAATCTACTAATAATTAGCTTATCAATTATATCCGGGTTAAAATTATTTATTATCTTTATTTTTAAACTTTTAGTATATTGAAATGTTATTGCAATAAAATTTAGAAATATTAGAGCATTATTCAACTTGATAAATTACATAAATCAAAAATTCATCTTAATAGTTTTTTTGTTTTTCTTTTTTTATTCTTTTTCTTTTGCTCAGATTAAAACACATCCTTATTCGGGGACTATGGTTTTGTCGCTTGAGGCTTTAGCTTCAAATGCACAAACCGATTATGCAAGTTCCGGAACAGGCTTTGGAGCAAGAGGACTTGCAGAATATTTTTTCCCTACTACAACCAGAAGCATTTTTGGAGTTAGATTATACGGTTCTGTTTTTAATATAACTGCAACTGATGATAGTAAAAGTTTAAAGAAATTTAAAACAGATATGTATTCTTTAGGCACAGGTGTTTCTTATGCTTATTCTGTTGAAGATAGATTCTTCCCATATATTTACGGCGGACCCGCATTTCTTTTATTCTATCCAAGAGATGAATTGGGAAAAACTGCTCCAAATGCTCAAAAAAAGTTGTACACTCAAAATACTTTTGAGTTGGATGGTGAAATAGGATTTCGCTTAAATCTGCAGGACAACATTAATTTAAATGCAAGTGTAGCATACCATTTAACTCCAACCGATTATTTAGATGATATTGCATTAGGTAATAGTAACGATGGATATTTAACTGCATCTTTAGGAGTATCAATTGCTTTATTCGGAAAACATGATTCCGATGGTGATGGAATTGAAGATTCAAAAGATAAATGTCCAAATGAACCTGAAGATTTTGATGGTTTTGAGGATGCTGATGGATGCCCTGATCCTGATAATGACCATGACGGAATTCTTGATGTAAATGATAAATGCCCAAATGTTCCTGAAGATCTTGATGGTTTTCAAGATGATGACGGCTGTCCTGATCCAGATAATGATCATGATGGAATACTTGATATAAATGATAAATGCCCAAATGTTCCTGAAGACCTTGATGGCTTCCAGGATGATGATGGATGTCCTGATGTTGATAATGATCAAGATGGAATTCTTGATGTAAATGATAAATGCCCTAATGCCCCGGAAGATATTGATGGCTTCCAGGACGATGACGGCTGCCCGGATGTTGATAATGATCGGGACGGAATTTTAGATAAATATGATAAATGCCCAAATGAACCTGAAGATTTTGATGGATTTCAGGATCAGGACGGCTGCCCGGATTATGATAATGACAATGATGGTATTCCCGACTCATTGGATAAATGCCCGAATGAACCTGAGACTATGAATGGTTATATGGATGATGACGGCTGCCCAGATGTTGCCCCGAGAGATAGAGTCAAAAGAAAGAACAGCAGTTCTTCAACTAATGTTCCTAAACCAAAAGTTACTGTTCCTTTAAAAAACAACTCCTCCCGTAAAAAAGAATGAAACATCTCAACAGAGTCGACACCCTCATTAAAAAATTTACCGAATAATTTTTTACTATATGGTGTATTAACTTTTAAAGATGAGGAATCAGAAATTAAACCAAGCGGTTATAAAGAACTTGATAGAATTGCCGAGATAATCAGAAAATATCCTCAAACAAAATGGCGAATTGAAGGTTATATGGATAATGAAGGTTCTGAATATAGAATTAAAACATTATCAACCAATCGTGCTAAGGCTGTTTTAAATTACTTCGTTTCTAAAGGATTACCTTACAAACAATTTGAAGCCGTTGGTATGGGAGACAAAAATCCAATTGAAAACAATGATAAACCATATGGCAGATCAAAAAATAGACGTGTTGAGATAAAAAGAATACAATAACTAAGCAATTAAGAATTGTAATATATTCTAAAGCCCGGTTTATTAATTTAACCGGGTTTTATTTTTTCTCTTCCTCTTCAAAAATTTTATCCGGGATTCCCTCATTAACTTTATAATCAGAATATTTTATAAACACTCTTCCCACAGTGTTTTTAGGTTTCTTATCTTTCTTGTTGTCACTTTCGATCTCACCACTAATTCCACGCGGGTATATTCATTCTATCAATATTAAATGAAAAAATCATTTCTGAAGGCAAAGGATATTTAAATTGATTATTATATTTCAAATCAATTGTAAATGTACCGTTAAGTTTTGTTGAAGATTCAGCTTTCCTAATTATATTCTTTGTTTGATCAATCCATAATGTGGTTAAAACGATTTCGCTCTGTTCATCCAAAGGAATTACTTTAATAACTACGGTTTTAATTCCATCTATTGTATCCTCTTTAAGATAAAAGGCAGAATACTTTTCCTTTAATAATCCAACAGGAGAAATATCTAATCCCTCTTTAGGAAGCAATGCAAACCTATCCGATTCAAAATGAATTTTATCCGGCTGCTTGAAATATATTTTAGCATTAGTTTCAGGTACTTTCAGAAAATCTACATCAACTCTAATATTAACATTTACCTGGTAATCTTTAACTATATCAAATTCTTTTTTGACATCATTTAATATTTCATCCGGATTTTTCGTCTGGGCATTTACAGAAGAAACGAAGAAGAATTAGCAAGAAAATATATTTATACGGTTTATTTTTTTTTTAATTTTCATTTTATGTAAGAATATCTTTTCTTTTGAAGATAATTAATGTGGCGCCAAAAAACACCGCAATATGTCCAATTAAAATTAAAACTGATTTCATTATTTCAGAAAAGTCTACCGGCTTATCAAAAAATAACCGCCATGACTGCATGTAAGTCGTAAACAAATATGGTTTTATATTTTGAAAGAAGTCGATATTAATTGCAGAAATAATTATAAATACAATAATAATCGCCATCGTTGTTACAATTGGGCCGATTGCATTTTCAACTAAAGAAGAAAATAAAAACGCTAATGAAGTTACTACCATCATGCTTAAAGCAGCAAACCCATATCCTAAAATAAATCTCCAGAATACATCATCTCTTGAAAATATAATTATGGTGCTGCTTCTAATTACAATTAGCTCTCCAATTCCAAACATAAAAAAACCTAAAACCAGACTGATAACAGCAAGCCAAAAGACCAATAAATTAGTATAAATTGCACCGGCAAGAAATTTTGAAGTAACAATTTTAAATCTTGAAATTGGCCTTGTAACAAGCATTCGGTAAGTTCCTGCTGTAGCCTCGCCAGCCAATAAATCACCAGCTACCAAAGCAATTAAGAAAGGTATATGAATTGTCAAAGCATTGAGTATAATATACGATACTAAATACCCATTTAGTAAATTACCAACAAATACAAAAGACTGTTGAAGATTGCGTGTCATAAAGTTTAATGAACGTGCTCCTTCCAACAACATTGCAACTTCTATAACCGGAACCAAAACAGCTATAGCTATAAAACCAATATACGTACGCCACTTTTTAAATATTTTATATAGTTCTATTCTCACCAGTGTAATCATTAGCTTTCTTTCTCTGTAATTTGAAGAAAATATTCTTCAAGCGAACGCATAGGAATAACAGCACTTACTAAAATGCTATTTTCTACTAACAATTTATTAATTTGAGCGATTTCATCTGATTGAAGTATAAAAATTAAATTATTGTTTGCGGAAGATTCCAATTTTTTACTCCACTGGCTTTCAGAAATTATTTTTTTTGCCTGGTATGGTTGATCAACTTCAAATGTAACTTTTAATTTATTTGCATTAAGTAAATCACTAACACTACCTTCTACTTGTGTTGTCCCTTTGTTAATAATAATCATTCTGTTTGCTACCAACTCAACTTCATAGAGAATGTGAGAAGATAAAAAGATTGTCTTATTCTTTTCTTTACTAAGAGCTAGAATTAACTCACGTATTTCTTTCATGCCTTGCGGATCAAGGCCGGTTGTTGGTTCATCAAGTATTATTAATTCAGGATCATGAAGAAGAGCTTGGGCGAGCCCCAGTCTTTGCTTCATTCCATGCGAGAAAGTTTTGACTTTGCTTTTATATCGTTTATCAAGTCCTACAAGTTCAAGAGTTTCCATTATCTTTTTGCGGGAGACATCGGCAAAGGAAAGTTTACCTAATATTTCAAGATTTTTATACGCAGACATATATCCGTAAAAATCAGGTTTCTCAACAATACAACCTATTTTTTTTAGAATTTCAATTCTATTTTCGTTAAGCGATTTATCAAATATTTTTATATCGCCGGATGAAGGAGAAATAAGTGAAAGGAGCATTCTAATTGTTGTACTCTTCCCCGCCCCATTTGGGCCTAAAAAGCCAAACACATCTCCTTTAAAAACATTAACACTTAGATTGTTAACTGCTTTTAATTCCTTAAAATTTTTTGTGAGATTTTTTATCTCGATTACTTTTTCGTCAGTCAAGGTTTCTCTATTTATTGAAAAACATTCCGAATGTTAGAATACATTATTCTCCATCATCCTCATCTGCTCTATCTAATAAAGAATTTGGCAATTGTTTCGCAGTTTTTGCTCCAAGTTCTTTTATTCGTTGTACACGTCTTACTAAATTTCCACTTCCATCGACTAACTTATTCATGGCAGAAGAATAAGTATTTTTGGCATCATCCATTTTCTTTCCAATACTTATTAAATCTTCTGTAAAGCCGACGAACTTATCATAAAGTGCACCGCTCTGTCTAGCGATTTCCAAAGCATTTTTATTTTGATTTTCTTGTCTCCAAATACTAGTAATTGTTCTTAATGTCGCAAGCAATGTAGTGGGACTTACAATCACAATATTCATTTCGAATGCATCATTAAAAAGCGAGGCGTCCGTTTGAACAGCAAGGGCAAAAGCAGGTTCAATAGGCATAAACATTAAAACAAAATCAAGGCTTTCTAGCTGGTAAAGATTTTGATAATTCTTGCTGCTAAGATTTTTTACATGACTGCGAATTGAATTGATATGCTCGCGTAACGCATTTTGCTTCTCATTCTCGCTATCAGAGGAAATATATCTTTCATAACTCACCAGCGATACTTTTGAATCAACAACAATGCTCTTATTTTCCGGCAGCTTTATAATTATGTCAGGTTGAAATCTTCTTCCCGATTCTGAAGTAAAGCTTTCTTGGACATAATATTCTCTACCTTTTTCTAGACCAGATTTTTCTAGAATACTTTCGAGAATAAATTCACCCCAGTTGCCCTGTGTTTTTGTTTGGCCTTTTAAAGCTTGAGTTAAATTTTTTGCTTCTTGAGTAATTTGCTGATTCATGTCTTTCAGCATTTGAAGTTGTTCTCTTAATGACGCGTGTCCTTTAATACTTTCTTTGCTGCTCTCTTCAACTTTCCTTTCAAAATCTGCAATCTTTTCTTTAAGAGGATTTAATATTTCTCCGAGTTTTTCTTTATTCTGTTCTGTAAACTTATTCCCTTTTTCTTCAAAAATTTTATTCGCAAGATTTTCAAATTCTTTAGTGAATTTCTCTTGAAGATTTTCTAATTCATCTTTTTGTTCAGTTAATCTCTCTTTAAGTATTATTATAATCTGCTTCTATTGTGGAAAGTTCCTTGATGTTTATTCAATTACTTTCTCTCGCTCTTTTCCTTTAATTCATCAGAAACTTTTTTATAATTTTCCTCTAGAACTTTATTTCGCTCTTCAACCTTTCACCTTTTCATTTGAAAGAGTATCAATTTTACTTCCTAATTCTTCTGCTTCAGCTTTTGTTATTCCGGCAGATTGATTTCTTGATCTGGAATAAAACCACGCTATAGCAAAACCAATTATTATTCCTATGAGTAGATATAGAATTTCCATTAGTTATTAAAATCTTTTATAATATTTTCACAAATTTAAATTAAATAAATGTTAGTATTAAATAATTTCTACTTTTTTCTCAACTTCTCTTAATAATATACCAGACTGAATTAATTTTAAAATCTTAGTAATATCATTATACAAAACCCTATCAGTTTTTAAAGGTTTAACTACTTTTCTAATTCCCTTATAAATAATTGATGTTCCGATTCCACATTTTAAAGGTTTTAAAAATTCTAATGCTTGAGCAGCAGTTAAAAATTCAATTGCTAAAACATTCTGTAGGTTCTGCATAATCTTATAACATTTTTGTGCTGCAATTGAACCCATAGAATTATGATCTTCCTGGTTAGCAGAAGTTGGAATTGAATCTACACTTGCCGGGTGAGCTAAAACCTTATTTTCTGAAACTAAACTTGCAGCAGTATACTGTGCAATCATCAAACCTGAATTTAAGCCTCCTTCAACTGCAAGAAACCTTGGCAGCCCGCTTAAAGCACCATTAACCATTCTTTCAATTCTTCTTTCGGAAACATTTGCCAATTCGGATAATGCAATAGACATAAAATCCATCGCCAGCGCCATTGACTGTCCGTGAAAATTTCCACCTTCAATATGCTCTTCCGTATCAGGAAAAATTATCGGATTATCATTCACGGAATTAATTTCAATCTCAACTCTTGAAACTACATAATCAATTGCATCTCTTGAAGCTCCATGAATTTGAGGAACACATCTTATTGAATAGGCATCCTGTACACGAGGGTCATTTGCAATATGAGAATTTCTAATTTCGCTGTTATGAATTAATTTTAAAACATTTTTTGCAGTTGTAATTTGTCCCGGGAAAGGCCGAAGTTCGTGGATTCTATTATCAAAGGCTTTATCAGTTGCGCGTAATGCTTCATGAGAAATTGCGGCTGACATATCAGCAAGCTTTATTAATTTTTTAGCTTGAATTGAAATATAAGAAGCAAACGCTGTCATCATCTGTGTGCCGTTAATTAAAGCAATCCCCTCTTTTGCTTCCAGTACAATTGGTTTTAATCCAAATTTTTTTAATCCGTCTTTTGAAGAAATAATTTTTTCAGTAGAAGAATTCTCATCATTAACGTCTTTAATAATTTGAACTCTACCTTTTCCGATCATTGCTAATACCAAATGTGATAACTGGACAAGATCACCGCTTGAGCCAACAGAGCCTTGTGAAGGGATAACAGGAATAATATTATTGTTCATCATAGCTAACTAGCAATTCAAGCGTTTCCAATTTTATTCCTGAATAACCTTTAGCCAAAGCATTCAATCGAAGCAGCATCATTATTTTTACAATCATTGGCGGAAGATTCTCCCCACAGCCAACTGAATGACTTAAAATCAAATTTTCCTGTAAATGTTGTATATCTTTCTTACTAATATTTACATTCGAAAACTCACCGAAGCCAGTAGTTACTCCATAAATTACTTCTTCGTTTTTAACCCACTTTTCAATCAGTGCCCTTGATTTTTTTATTTTCGATTTTGCTTTTGATGAGATTTCTACTTGAAGGTTTTGTAATATAAAATTTTCAATTTTATCTAATGTAAGTGAAGTTCCGTCAACAACAAGTTTTTTATTTGCCATAAATAATTTTTTTTATTTTTTGTGAATTTTCTTTATTTGTTTTGTAAGTAAGATGAATAACATTTTCATCATAACTTGTATTTAGAACTTCTGCGAGTGAATGAATTTTAGCAGCAATTTTAGAATCTTTCATTTTAATATCTACTTTTTCTTCAACGAACTCATCTTCAATAACATTTAAAATTTTATCCTTTAGAGATGAGATATTTATTCCTCGTTGTGCAGAAATTACAACTGCTTTATTATACTTATTAAGTACAAAATTAATTTTAGATTTATCCTTAATCAAATCTACTTTGTTAAATACTTTTATTATAGTTTTTTTCCCCCCGCCAAATTCTTTAAGTGTTTCTTCAACAACTTGAATATGGTCTTCATAATATTGATGGGATAAATCAACAACATGTAAAATTATGTCTGCATCTCTCACTTCATTCAATGTACTTTTGAACGATGCAATTAAATTAGGAGGGAGTTTTCTAATAAATCCAACTGTATCACTCAATAATATTTTCTGATTTTTATTTAGTTCTAATGATCGTGTAGTCGAGTCAAGTGTTGCGAATAATTTATCTTCAGCAAAAACATCTGCTGAAGTCAATAAATTAAATAGAGTCGATTTACCTGCATTAGTATATCCAACTAATGATATTTTAATTAAATCTTTTCTGCTTAAACTTTGAGTCTCTCTTTGTGATTCAATTTTTGTCAGCTTTTCTTTTAAATGACTAATTCTTGTCCTAATCATACGACGGTCAGTTTCAATTTGTGTTTCGCCAGGCCCTTTAGTCCCAATTCCACCGTATTGCTTTGAAAGGTGCGTCCATGCTCTTGTTAATCGTGGCAGCATATATTGAAGCTGTGCAAGTTCGACTTGAGTTTTAGCTTCTTTAGTTTTTGCGCGTGATGCAAAAATATCTAAGATTAAACCGCTTCTATCAACAATTTTTTTATTTACAAGTTTCTCCAAATTTCTTACTTGAACCGGTGATAAATCATCATCAAAGATTACCAAATCAATGTTATTTAATTCAGCTAATTGAGCAAGTTCTTCTGCTTTACCCTTACCAATATAAAAAGCCGGATCCATTGAATATCTATCTTGAATTAATTTAATAATAGTTTCAGCGCCTGCAGTTACAGCTAATTCTTCTAGCTCTGATAAATGCTCTTCAACAATTTCTCTATTAATAAATTTTGTATTTAGTGCTACTAATATTGCCCGTTCAGTATTGTTATTTGTAATTTCTATCATCGTAAACTATTTTATTTATTCTTTTGTAACTAATTCCTTTTTAGAATTTCTTGCAATTGTCATTTCAATTAAAGCTAAAATTAATGCTGCTAATAAAAAATATTTCCAAAGCTCTGAACCGAATCTTGACTGCAAAACAACTTCCGTTGGATTTTCATTTTTACCAATTACAAAATGCTTCCCTTTGAAATTAATCTTTTTAAATACTCATCAAATTGTTTGTTATCAAGATATTCTGTAGATGATTCAAGCGGATTATTATTTACTGAAAAATCTTCAATCAAATTATTACCACTATAAATTTTATAATTACCTATTAAATTGGTTTTATCAAAAGATAAGATAATTCATATTTGATGAATCTTCAAGATTAATATATTCTTCAGTTTTATCAGGAGTAATAATTCTAAGTTGAGGTGAACTAATTTCCGGTAAGCGAATATTTGCTGCACTTCCGGCAATAAAATTATTTTCATTTCTATCTTTTGATGAAAGATAATAAACAGCTTTATTCATTAATGGAACAAAGATACTTTTAATTGGAAAGTTTGACCAGCTCAAAACAGGAGCTGTATTCATTAATAATACTTTCCCTTTCCCGATTTTATAATCACTTAGAAAAGAAGAGCCATCAATTAAAGAAATAATTTCATTCGCATTTATGCCAGCTTTCAAATCAAAATGGTAATATATTTCCGGTGATTCAACATTTTTCTTTTCTTTGTTTGAAAAGATATCTTGAAATATAGGATGATTATATTCTACTTTATCGAATCGAACTGAATTGGTATTATCATTTAATTTACCTACAGCTTTTGTTGGAGAAGCAATGCCTAAAGTTTCAGTAAATTTTTTAAAATTATTTATGTTTGAATTTTCCCCAGGCATTAAAAACAAACCTCCCCCGCTTTCAACATAAGGCTTTAGTCTTTCTATATTGTTTTCAACCTCTGAACCGATTACAATAACCGCATCATAATTTGAAAGATTATATGAAGAAAGTTGATTTAAATTTTTCTCCGTGATCTGTATTGGCCTATCATTCCCGGATGCAGTTAGTGCAAGTTTAACGAATCTTGAATCACTACTTGTATTTGAAAAAATTAATACCGGAATTTCCTTAGGAATAAAAAGGTTAGTGTATCTTTTATTATCATAATTAATATCATCGTCTTCAATTTCTGCACGGACATTTATATAGCCGGTAGATTTAACATCGGTTTCCATGGTTAAGACTTTTGTTTCTTTAGGGCCAAGCGAAATACTTTGCTGGCCGCTCCTAATTTCATTTATAAAAAGGGAAACAACTAAATTGTCAACATTTTTTAAAGAATAATTTGTAACAGTAATGTTAAAACTAACTGGCTTACCTTTTTCAAATATTTGAGTGTTTGTCTTTAAATCATCAATTCCAATGTTAAAAATTTCTTTACCTGAATAATTAAATGTATAAAGATTTATTTTATCATTTAGAAGTTCACTTAAATTCGAAAATGAATTTTCATCGCCTAAACGCTTTGCTTGAAAATCTGAGAAAACGTAAATCTCTTTATTAAAATTTTGCGAACCGGCAAGTATTTTTCCAGCAATAACTATTGCATTATTGAGCGTTCCACTTGAATAAGAAATTTGTGCTTCATCAACTTGTCTTTTCCAAATTATTTAAGTTTGAAGTTGTCTTAATTTGTACATTAGGATTTTCAGAATTGCCTCCCATACGTGAAACCAAAATAAGAGCAGCATCATCACCTTCTTGAAGATGTTGAATTAAATTCTTAATAGCTTCTTTAGCCTGATTAAAATAGGATCCTTTTTGATCAATAACCGACATGCTGAATGTATTATCTAAAATAAAAACAGAAGTCGTTTTTGCTGCCGATGTTGTTCCTCCAATTGAAACACCTTTTAATGTCGGACGAGCAAATGCAGTTACTAAAAAAAGTATTATCATTACACGCAAAGCAAGTAAAATCCATTGCTTTAATTTAATTTTTCTGATCTTATTTTTTTGCAGCTCTTTTAAAAACCTTAAAGTGCTGAACTCAACTTTTTTTAATTTTCTAAGATTAAATAGATGAATTAAAATTGGAATTGAAGCGGCTAAAAGACCAAAAAGTACTGCTGGATTAAGAAATATCATATTATAATAAAAATCATTTTAGAATTTAAAATCATCAAACAACAATTATCAACTATTTATTAACTCAGATTAAATTTATGATTTAAAATTAAATTGAAATAGTAGTAATTAAGCTATAATTTAGTAACTAAATTAAAGATTAAAGGAATGAAAATGAATAGCAGTAATTCATCTCTAAAAATATTTTTATTAATAATTATTATTGTAAGTTTTGTAGGATGCCAGCCCAAACCAAATTATACTATCGTTAAGGGAAAACTTTTAGGCAGTGATAATCCATCTTTAATAATGGCAAATGTAAGTTTAAATTACACAACCGGAGGAAAAGCAATTCAGGTTATAGATGTAAACAAAGACGGCAGTTACGAAATTGAATTAAAACATGATGGACTATTTAACTTAACATTTTCAGGTGTTAATCATGAAGCTATTACAGTTCCAATTTTAAATGATAAAAGAGAAACAATTCAGCTTAATGTTAAGCTGCAAAGATATAATTATAATGATAAATTTGAAGATGTAAACATAATAGGAGACTTTAATCATTTTAGTTTTAGATCGGCTCAAAGAATGACTAAACAAAATGATGGAACTTTTACTGCAGAATTTAAAACTGATAAAGACTCTTTAGCTTATCAATTGTTGGGAGTAGAAAAAACCGGAAGAAGTATAAATGGAACAATGACGGATAAATATGTCTATGATGGCGGCGGTGATTATAGATCTGTAGTTGCTGTAAAAGATGGAAAAGTAAAAATTGTTTTTGATCCTTCTAAAATTAAAAGAGATGAAACTAAATCAGAGGTCACTTTTAATAATGATGACCGGCAAACCAAACTGTATTCATTGAAAAAGCAACTAGAAGCTAGAGAAAAAAAATATAGAATTGAAGCTGCAAAAACTCCTGGGCAGAAACCTCAAATAGATTACACCAATGATTTTGCCAAAATCAAACAGAAAATAGAATCATCAAAAAATGATTTTGACAGAAATATTCAATACATAAATTATTTACATTTAGCTGAATTGTCTGGGGAAAATCAAAATAATGAAATTGTAAAGGATGCTTTTAAAACTATTGAACCTTCATCTTATCTTTGGAGTATCGATCCAACTGTTTTGGATTTATCTATCAAAAAATAATGGTACAAATAAGTATAGTTACGTTAATAAGGTAATTGAACAAAATAAAGACATGGGAGTTGTTGCTTATCTTTTTTATGTGAAAATGGATGAAGCCCAAAGCTCAGGAAATATTGAAGAAGCTAAAAAATATCAATCTAATTTGGTTAACAATTTCAGTGAAACACCTTTCGGGAAATATGCTAAACTTATAGTTCTTAATGAAAAGATAATCTCTGGAAAACCCGTTCCAAGTTTTTCTGTAAAATCTCTCAAAGATCCGAGAAAGATTTTCAGCAATAAAAATTTGAAAGGGAAAGTTTATCTAATTGACTTCTGGGCAAGCTGGTGCAATCCTTGTGTCGGTGAAATGCCCTATCTCCATGAGGCTTATAAAAAATATCATAAAAAAGGATTTGAAATATTAAGCCTTTCCTTTGATCAGAAAGTAGATGACATATATAAATTTAGAAAAGCAAAATGGCCAATGCCATGGGATCATAGTTTTGTAGTTAATGGATTTAACAGTGAATTAGCAAAGGAATTCCAAGTAGAAGGAATTCCAAAACCCATTTTAGTTGGCAGGAATGGAAAAATTATTGCAACTGAAAGCCAGGTAAGAGGACAAAATTTACTAGAAGTACTTAATAGAGTTTATTCAAATTAGATAAATTATTATTTTATAATTATGGGTGAAGCGCTTAAAAAAAGATTAAAACAAGATAAATTTGAAAGTGAGGCACAAGAGGCAACACTTAATCTTATGGTAGCCGCGAACTATATTCGTTCAAAGCATGAAGAAGTATGCAATAATCATAATATAACTAGTTCTCAATATAATGTTTTAAGAATATTAAAAGGAGTTTACCCAGATGGTTATCCGAGAGTTGAAATTATACATAGAATGATTGATCCCAGCCCCGATGTAACAAGGCTAATAGACAGATTAGAAAAAGAAAAACTGGTAGATAGATTTACTTCAAATGAAGATCGAAGACTTTCTATTTCAAGAATTACTCAAAAAGGAATTTCATTACTTGAGGAAATGAAACAAGCTATTATAGATGCTGACAATTTAATTAATGTTAAATTATCAAAAGAAGATTGTATTAAACTTTCTGAATTGTGTGAAAATTTGTATAAAGATTAAAAAATAAAATTATTATTCAAATTAATATCACAGCAAGAAATTAAAAAAGCTGTCATAAATTTTATGACAGCTTTTTATTTTTAATTATAAATATTTAAATTTTTATTTATTTTGTGCAGCAATTAAATTTAATGCACTACCTGCTTTAAACCATTCAATTTGTGCAGGATTGAAAGTATGATTTAACATAATTTCATCTTTTGAACCATCTTCATGTTTTACAATCATCTTAACTTGTTTATCAGGAGCAATAGAAGAAATCAATAAGTCTATTTTATCTTTTTCTTGAATTTTATCATAATCGCCTGGATTTACAAAAGTCAATGGAAGCATTCCTTGTTTTTTAAGATTTGTCTCATGAATTCTTGCAAAGCTTTTTACGATGATTGCTCTGCCGCCTAAAAATCTTGGCTCCATAGCAGCGTGTTCACGACTGGAACCTTCACCATAATTTTCATCACCAATAACAACCCAATCGTGTCCATGTTTTTTATACGCACGCGCAACTTCAGGTACTGATTTATATTCTCCGGTATAAAAGTTTTTAACTTTGCCTGCATCATTAGTGTAAGCATTTATTGCACCGATAAACATATTATTTGAAATATTATCTAAATGTCCTCTAAATCTTAACCAAGGCCCAGCCATTGAAATATGATCTGTTGTACACTTACCTTTTGCTTTTAAGAGAACCGGCATGTCAGTTAAATCTTTCCCATCCCATTTTTTAAATGGCTTTAACAATTGAAGTCTCTCACTATCTGGTTTAACAACAACCTCAACATTGGAGCCATCTTTGGCAGGTGCAACAAAACCTTCTTCTCCCCTATCAAAACCGGACGGCGGTAACTCTTCACCGGTAGGCGGATCTAATTTAACTTTTTCTCCTTTTTCATTTTCCAATTCATCTGTTAAAGGATTAAATGATAATTTACCAGCAATTGCTAAGGCAGTTGTGAGTTCTGGGCTTGCTACAAATGCTAAAGTCTCAGGATTACCGTCATTTCTTTTAGCAAAATTTCTATTGAATGAAGTTACGATTGTATTTTTTTCACCGGTTTTAATATCAACTCTTTTCCACATTCCAATACATGGCCCGCAAGCATTTGCAAGAACTAATCCGCCAAAATCGCTTAAGGTTTTTAATTGTCCATCACGTTCAATTGTTGCACGAACTTGTTCTGAACCAGGAGTAATAGTAAACTGTGATTTTGCTTTAAGACCTTTTTCTAAAGCTTGTTTAGCAATATTTGTTGAACGATCGATATCTTCGTAAGAAGAATTTGTGCAGCTTCCGATTAAAGCAACTCGAATATTATCAGGAAAATTTGCTTCTTTAACAGCATCTTTCATTTTTGAAATTGGAATTGCTTTGTCAGGACTGAATGGCCCATTTAAATGTGGTTCCAATTCACTTAAATTAATTTCAATTACCTGATCAAAATATTTTTGCGGATTTTCAAAAACTTCTTTATCTGCTGTTAATTCATCAGCTAAGCCTTCTGCTAATGCGGCAACATCAGCGCGGCTAGTAATTCTTAAATATGCAGACATTTTTTCATCAAACGGAAATATAGAAGTTGTAGCACCTATTTCAGCACCCATGTTACATATTGTTCCTTTACCTGTAGCTGAAATTGAGGTTGTTCCTTCACCAAAATATTCTACGATTGCACCGGTTCCGCCTTTAACAGTTAATATTCCTGCCAATTTTAGAATTATATCTTTTGCAGATGTCCAACCAGACATTTTACCGATTAATTTTACACCAATTAATTTCGGCCATTTTAATTCCCATGGCATTCCAGCCATAACATCAACAGCATCAGCACCGCCAACACCAATTGCAATCATTCCTAATCCGCCGGCATTTGGTGTATGAGAATCCGTACCTATCATCATTCCGCCAGGGAATGCATAATTTTCTAAAACAACTTGATGAATTATACCGGCACCAGGTTTCCAAAAACCTATTCCATATTTTCGGGATATACTCTCAAGAAATTCATAAACTTCTTTGTTTTCTTCAGTTGCTCGAAGAAAATCATCTTTAGCTCCAACTTGCGCTTGAATTAAATGATCACAATGAACAGTTGACGGAACAGCAGCTTCTTTTTTGTTTGCAGACATAAATTGAAGTAATGCCATTTGTGCAGTTGCATCCTGCATTGCAACTCGATCAGGAGCTAATTCAGAATAATCTTTCCCTCTTTTTAATTCATCTTTCGCAGGTTCCCATAAATGAGTGTACAAAACTTTCTCAGTATAAGTTAAAGGCCTATTCAATACTTTTCTAATATCTGTTAACTTTATCTTTGAATTGTGAATAATTCTTTTTTATCATCTCAATATTTGCAGCCATAATAATTCCTTAGATTTGTATTTTTAATTTTTATTGATTGTTTTTAAAATACTAAAATAAGAATAAATTTGCGTAACCATTTTTTATATATTAGATGAGTTTATTAAGTTTATTCTAAATTTATTTAAACTTCTGAATTTATTCCTTGCATTGGAGATAATTTTATGAAAAAGACTTCGATTCTGATAGTAGATGATGAAGAAAATTATTTGATAATCCTTAAAGAACTTTTGCATGAAGAAGGATATGATGAAGTAATAACTGAGAGCAAATCTAAAAATGTTTTATCAATATTAAAAAATAATGATATTGATCTGATACTTTGCGATATAAATATGCCTGAGATGGATGGGCTTGAACTTCTCCAAGAAGTTGCACAATCGTTTCCCAAAATTCCTGTTATTATGATAACCGGAATGGATGATGTAGATACTGCTCTTAAAGCAATAAAGTTAGGAGCTTACTACTATATTACAAAGCCGCCAGATACAGATAAATTATTTCTTACAATAAAGCGGGCTCTTGAGCAGCGTTTGTTGGAACTTGAAAGAGATTCGCTGCGTTCATCTGAAACAAGTAATGAAAATAAAGAAACTGTATTTCTGGATATAATTACTAACTCACCTGTAATGTCAAAAGTTTTTGAGCTTGTTGAAATTTTTGCACCGACAAATGAAACAGTTTTAATTATGGGTGAAACCGGTACCGGGAAAGATTTAATTGCAAATAAAATTCATGAGCTTTCTCCAAGAAAAGACAAACAATTTGTAATTGTAAATTTGGCCTCGATCTCTTCTACCCTTTTTGAAAGCGAGTTGTTCGGTCATAAAAAAGGATCATTCACTGGAGCAATGAATGAAAAGATAGGATATTTTGAAGAAGCAAATGGCGGTACAATTTTTTTAGATGAAATCGGCGAATTACCTTTTGAACTTCAAGGTAAATTATTAAGAGCAATTCAGTACAGTGAGATATATAGAATAGGAAATCCAAAACCTATAAAATTAGATATAAGAATTATTGCAGCAACTAATAGAGATCTTGCTGATGATGTTAATAATAAAAAATTCAGAGCTGATCTTTATTATAGATTAAACAGAGGATTTATAAAATTACCTCCGCTCAGAAGACGCGGTGACGATGTTATAATATTAGCAAATCATTTTTTAGAAATTGGAAATAAAACATATAATAAAAATATTCCAGGATTTTCAGATCAATTATTACATTCATTAAAAAAATATTCTTTCCCCGGAAATGTTAGAGAACTTGAAAATCTGATATTAAATTCAGTTGCAAAGAGTGAGGATCATCAGCCTATTGATAAAATAAATTTGGATGCAAATAACTTAAGAATAAGCATAGATGAGTCACCAATTTCAGAAATTGAAAACAGTGAATTGCACCTGCTTACAATTGATGAAGCAGTAAAAGCCCATATTAAAAAAGTAATGAATTACGCTAACGGAAATGTTCAGAAAGCTGCAATAATATTGGGGGTTAGTGAAAGAACGTTGCAAAGAAGACTGCAACAAATGCGAAACGAATCTCGCCATTAAGAACGTAAAATGTCATAAACGACAGAATTGACGTCATATTTGACGCCCACCTTTTTTGCTTTCAAAAAACACCTCTAATTTATTGTAAAATCAAAACTTCTACTAATAACATAAAACGGCATATTAGTTGCAAATATTAACATAAAGTTTATATAGGAGTCAGAAATGTCATTTATTCTTCTTTATGTTATTTTCGGAGTTGTTGTAGGCGGTGTAAGCTTATATTTTATGAAATCCTCACCTAAAGGATGGGAAGATAGTGAAGGTTTTCATTATGGAACTTTACCTGAAAATGAAGTTCAACATACTCAGATTGTAAAAGCAAAACATGCAAGTGAACTTGCATATAAATTAAGACAAGTATAATAGAAAATTATTTCTAATTTTTGTTCATAAAAAATAGATGAAGAATTTACGGTATGTAGATAGAAATAATGAAGAATGGTCAATCGAAAAGGGGGATTGGCTTGGATATCAATATGAAGATGATAAAATTCTAAAAACCAAGGAAAGAAAGAAAAAAATATTTCTAGTTCTTATTCTTTTTCCAATTTTAATTCTACTAACCACTCTTACTCTTTAAAATTAAGTTCGTTCATTAGTTCTAAAAAATTTTAATATTAAACTGATCACAAATTAAATTATAACAGATTATAATTTAAGAGGTAATTATATGCAAACTTATACACCAATTTCCAAAGAAGAACTTTATAGTGAATGTCTTGATTTTTGCTTGCCTGTTAACAGAACTGGCAGCGAAAAGATAATGAAAAATTATCTTAATGCTGCTTACGATGAAGTAAAAGTGTTTGACGATACAATTCAAAATCCAACACCTGATACTTTTAACCTCGATGAAAACCCAATTTATATTGGAAAGAAAAGAGTGAACTTCGGGTATCTATTAGGTAAGATCTTTTCTTTGTTTTAGAAAGTTTATTTTTTATAACCATCAAAAAGAAACGTCATCGTTTCGTATAAATAATAGAATTGCTGAATGCGGAACGATTAAAAATTTCTCCTTTTCAAATTCAATTTCAAAAGCTTCTTTCCTTAAAAAAATTGCCAAGTCCCCTACTTTAGCCTGCAATGGAATATATTTAACCGGTTCTTTAGTCTCTTTCCATGGTTCATCTTCTATGTTTGCTGCAGTAGCATAGCCTGGTCCAACTTTAATAACATAGCCACTTTGAATTTTTTCCTTTTCTACTACGCCTGGTGGTAAGAATAAGCCACTATCTGTTTTATGTGTCTGTTCCTCAGGTCTAATTAAAACTCTGTCCCCTACTACTATAAATTTTTCTATGTTTTTCAATTGCAATTCCACAATTATTCTCTTGGTTTAAATAATTCACATAAAACTAGTTTAAAAATATAAAATATTTTGCCGAAATGTTAATGCCGAAATGATTATCAAATTCTAAATAAGTATTTATAAAAGAATATTAAATGAAGATCACTTAAACCTGGCTTAAATTATATAAAATGAATTTACATGGAAAAAACTGTATGTAAGATACATGAATTATAAAAGATTTAAGATGAAAATAAATCTTAAATCTTTTATTTAAATATTATATTTTAACCCAGTATTTTATTATGCAAAACTACATTTCGAATTTTGAAATATCACAAATTCAAGGTTTTTGCTAAACAAATTTCTACAGTTCCATTTGCTGAAGTTCCTGTATAATACAATCTATATTCATTGTTAACTTTCATCAAAAATGGGTAGTTTATTTGAATCCACTTTGTTTTAGTCATCTGATTACTTAATATATATTTTGAACTTTTTGTCCAAGTTTTCCCATCATTTGAATATGCAATACCAAATTTAGTTCTATCAACGGAACTATAAATCATTATGAATTGATTATTATCAAAAATTACAGCGGGAAATGTAACGCCAATACCTTCCCATGATTCGGTAGGACTTAATATTGGATTACCTGAATATTTTTCCCAGTTTATCCCATCAGATGATGTAGCTAAATTTATTCTCATATAATCATAATTATATATAGAACTAGAACCGTAAAACATATAATACATATCATCAACTTTGATAACAGTTGTTGCCCCTACTTTAAATTCATTTAGACTATCAGCTTTTAATACCGGCTCTGAATATCTTTCCCAATGAATCCCATCTGCAGATGCAGCTAATCCAACTTGCCACTGGCCATATTGATCATTCCAACCGTTATAATACATTTTGTAAATTGTATTTTCTTTTAGAATTGCACCAGGACCTACAGTATATCCATCCCAGCTATTAAATGCTCCATTTTCAAAAATCGGTCCATCAAATTTATTTTGCCAATTTACACCATCTTTAGATTCTGCATACCATACATTTCCTTTTCCTGCATTATACGTACATAGATACCACATTTTATATATTCCATTATCATAGATGACTTTTGAAGTACTAACTGCATATGGATCGCTAGGATTATCTGATGGAGTAAATATTGGATTATAATTATAATCTATCCACGAATTTTGATCAGCCCATGTCACATAAATATATACATCCCCAGTCCCATTGCCAGTTGGATATAAAGTTAAGCTCACTTGAGTTAATACATTTTCTTGAACTTTTATATCACTTTCTCCCGAATAAATTACTATACTATCTTTATTTAATGCATCAACTTTTAGATGCCATGTCCCAGCAGATACTGCTATGAAATGATATATCTGCTGTAGAATCTGAGAGTAAATTTAAACTATCCGGTTAAGGTTTCAAAGTTTTCCCTTGATAAATATGCAATAACAGAAACAACATTTAATGGAGCATTGACTTTATCAATACTTAAAGATATCCCCCCTTTCTTAATTTTTGTTGAAGAAGAAGTTATCTCATCCTGGTTACATCCAATAAATAGCACCAGCAAAGAAAAAGATAAAAACATAATCATTTTTTTCATTGGGAGGTCCCCTCATAATTTATTTAGATTAAATGTGTAATAATCTAAGAAAAAGAATTATTATTATCAATCAGGTTTTGGGTAGTGAGCTAGGCTGGATAATTACTTAATAAAATTATAAAAAAATCATTTAATTCTTTGTTTTCATTATTTGTCATATTATAATAAGCTCAGCAACACGGAATTTAATAGATTTCCTTTTTTCTTATTTGCTTAAAATTATTTTTCCAATTTAATGGATTTTTCCATTTTTGGATTACTTTTTTAATTGTTATTAGTTCAACTTCTTCAAAGTAATTAAAGAGATACAAAACAAGAGGTAATAGAATTATAAAAAATAATTTTATCAAAATTAATAAATAAAATGATAGTTTTATTTTCCCTAACAAAATTGAAACCCCAAAAACTAAGAACACGTATAATGTAGGGAATATAATTTTAGAAATTTCATATTTTATATAATATTTTTTCTGGGCTATATAATAAGTCATAATAATTAAAACCAGCATGGAAAAATTCACATTTATTACCGCAGAGATAATTCCCCAAATAGGAATTAACCAAATATTCAGTCCTACATTCATTAAAGAAACAATTAAAACCAGATAAGCGATATATTTTGTCTTTTTGGCAAAATGAAATCCTAAACTAAAATTATATTGAATTCCCTTAAAGACAAATGAAAGTGCAAGAAAAGGGATTAAAGAAACTGATGCAAGATAATCTGGATTATGAGTAATTAATCTAATAATATTACCACCCAAAAGCCCGACAAATAGAAATGCTAATAATAAGACAAGGGTCAAATAAGTCAGTACTTTTGAAAAAAAACGATTAGCGTCTTTTTGATTTAATTGTGAAAATGCTATTGGTAAATAACCAAGTTGAAATGGTTGAATTATAAATACATTAATCATACTGGCAATTTTATATCCGGCATTGTATATTCCAACTGCTGCATCACCTAAAAATATTTTTATAATATATCTATCGCCCAAAGACAAAACGAGTGAAGATATTGTTGAAAAAATAAGTGGGAATCCATAATTCAACATCTCAAATAATATTGAAAATTTAATTCGTAAATTTGAATTTTTTATCACAAATATCGAACTAATAAATAGAACGATTAATTGACCGGATACAGAACTTAATAGAATTCCTTTAATACCTAATTGTAAATGAACAACAAAGTAAATATTAAGAGATAGAATTATTAAAACTTTAATAAAAGAGAGCAATGAAAAAAAGATTGGTTTTTGTTTGACTCGTATTAGACTTGATACCATTCTATCTAACAAGGCAGAGCCTACTAAAAGAAAAATATATGTAAATTCTGTTGAGTAATCGGTTGTATTGAAAAAGAAAACAGAAAAATTTTTGCTAAATGGAATGAATGATAAACATTCTATAACGGCAATAAAAAGAATGAATGTAAAAGTTGTAAAAACAATAGATTTTTTTATAATTGGATCTTCTTCATCAGAATACCACCTAATTAAACAAGTCGGCATGCTTATAAGAAGAACTTCAGTTAATATCTGGGTGGTGATTTCAAAAATGGCTAGGATACCATATTGCTCAATAGTTAAGTAATGAAAATATATTGGTAAAAGTATAAACCCCAATATTTTGGTAGATATATTCCCTAATCCATAAATAGTCGAATGCTTAATAGTATTTTTTATTTTATCAAGCAAATTTACTTTCCCCTAATCTTTTTCCGTATAATAGATTTAAAAGCTACAAATGCGCTATTTATAACATTTCTTTTAGTTGAAATTTCTGGAATTATGGAAGGGTCATTTATATGATCATCTAAATATTTGCTAATGTTTTTAATTGACTCAATTTTATATCCATTATTAAGAGCATGTTGCAGTATAAAATGAAACTTTTCTAAATCGTTATTATCAGCCGATATTTTTTTATAATCGCTACTCCAATTTATTAGTGAGTAACTATGTAGAAACAAAATAATTATTCTTACACCACTATTACTTAATGCGTTAAATCCATTAATAAGTTCTTCTTTTGAACATCCATCAATATCTAATTTTTTAGTTAGGCTCCTTTTTTTTATTCCAATATTTAAAAACTTATATGTGATATTATTGAAAAATATTGTAACAGGTATTTCATAAAAGTCCGAACTTTTTGAAACTGCGTTTATTGGTCTTTCATTTAACTTACACCATTTATGGTTAAGAAAATATGAGCTGTCGATATTAATTCCTAAGTCTGACAACACTTGAATTGTATTTTCATCAGCTCCATACCCCCCCGCTCTGAATGAAATTGGTTTTTCGTTTAAACACTTTTCATATATCTTAATTGTTTTTGAAATGATATCATATTGTTCATTTTTATTATAAGAGTTTAAAGGAATCTTGATTTATCGGCAATAAATTGAGGATGAACATGTAATTGAACATCACAATTATTTTCAATTATTTTTTCACTTAGCGATTTTAATTTATCGATTCCGTGCTCATGCTCTGCAAAATCGACAAAGAAAGTCCCACTTCCTCCATATTCATTTATTATCTCAGCAATTTTTGTTGCACCATAATATTCATTATTAATTTTACCCATTATTAATTGTTCATAATTACCAAGTCTAGATAGACTTCTAATTGCCTCTACATCTATTGTGGGGATTAAATATTTCAATTTATTACTTCTTTAATAAAATTAAATAGTTTGTGGTGAATTCTTCATCTTTTAACAGTTTGTCTAAAAAATGAAAAATTAGAAAAGAAAGATTTAAAATGATTGGTGAGATCAAAACAATAACTAACCACAAAAATACTCTAATGAGTTTTAATATTTTGTAAAAATAATTTATTTCGTTTTTATATCTGTTTAGAAATTGCGGCAGCAAGTTTGAAAAATATCTTTCTAAAACTCTTGCCTGCATAACCCAATATCCGCCAAACGCTTCTATAGCAATTATACTAAAACCATTGTCTTTAGCTAATTTCTCTAATCCAAATTTTGTTGTTCTCCAATAATTGAACGGTGCATTCCATATTGGATATAAAAAATCTGTAGTTAAAATAAAATAGCCGTTCTTTTTTAAGACCCGTTTTACTTCTCTAAAGAAATCATTTGGGTTTTCAAAAACCGGCAATACCTGAAAATTCAGAATTGAATCAAACTCTTCATCATCAAATGGTAATTTTGTACCATCATCTACGACAACATCTTCTTCTCCCAAATTATTTAATGAATCTTTATAATAAGATTCTGAATTAGTGCCGACATAATTTTTTGCATTTCTAAAAATCTTTTGATAGGGTCTATTTCCGCAGCCAATATCTAAAGTGTTACCTGTAATGTAATCAGAATATTTTTCTAATTTTTTCTTCATTAAAAAATGAAAGTAGTGGAAAACCAAATTTTCTAAGTATAGGTGATATAATTTTCTAAAAATCATTTTTTACTTGTTAATTTATAAATACTTAACATCAAAATACTCATTGTCGCCATACCTGTATAAAAAGTACGACCAATTATTCTTTTAATTTTTTTCACTTAACTCCTCACATATGTAATCAATTGCTGAATATGCTTTAATTTTAAGTTCTGGAATTATGGTATTTAATTTTTCCTTTATTTTTTTTCTGCTATTAAAATTATTTTCAAAAAGATCAATTAACTTTTGAGATGTTAGTTCCCAATATTGAATAACATTATTTTCAACTCCGAGCCATTCCATCATTTCCTCATACTTCCAATGCCATCCTATTGCTATGCTTGGTACGTTTGAAGAAATTGCCGCAATTAGAGAATGAAATCTTGAGCCAATAAAAAAATCGCAATTCGAAATCAGCCATTTTATTTCTTCAGGAGAATTATCTAATGTATTGATAATTTTACTACGAGAATATTTATTTATCGATTCAGATAATTCTTTACAAATTTTATAATCATCATCAATGTTTAAATTACTTTTTTCAATTGAATGCGGAATAAAAAGGATATATGCATTTTCATATTTTTGCATTATATGATTACAGAGAGATTTCAAATTATTAACATATTCATTTGAAGTATCTAATCTTTTACAAACAATATTTGGCGAAAATCCAATAATAATTTTATCAGATAAATTTTTAATTACATCATTCATTTTTTCAGAATATTTAGCTTCTAATGTTAGTGCAATATCAGGATAACTCTTAACATTTTTTTCAACAGAAATCTTTTTAAGATTATCTAAAGAATGTCTCCCTCTTGCCATATTTAAATGGATGTGATTTAAACACAGTTTTGCAATAAACTTATTATATGAAGATTCAAAAGGTCCATATGTTTGAGTAAACTTGATTACTTTTTTCCCTAAGAAAATAGGAATCTGCAGATACTTTGAAAAATGATAAATTTTAATAAGACCAAAATTATCATTAAAACTAATTCCTGAAGCACTAACAATTAAATCTGCTTCCAGATATTTTTTTATTACTGGGTCATTTAAAATTGATTTAAGATTAATACCAATTTTATTTAATATCCACCAAATCCATATTTTTAATAAAGGAATGTCAAAAGCTTGTTCGCCATCATAAAGTATTTCAATATTTTGTTTTTCAAGATGAAACGGATCCTTAATAAATTTTGACGTTATAATAAATTTAGCGGAAGGAAATTTTTTTTGGACCCCGTTAACAATACAATTAACCATTGCTACGGCACCTTTATTTCCTACAACATCGGCTTCAGAGATTATGACAGTCGGTGATTTCATTTCTTTAATCTATTAAGAATATACCTTACAGGATTATTAAAAATAAGAATGTTTTTTAAATTAGATTCTAAATAATAAAATGGTTTAAGAATAAACCAGAGTTTTGGTTTATTTTGGAAATAAGGTTTTATAAAATCAAATAATGCTCTTATATAAATTCGCCTATTAAATATATTATTTTCTCCTAAATAAGTATAATGCGGATAAGCTCTTCCAAAAATTTTATAAACCTTTTCATACGCAATTTGATTGCCGTGTCTTTCTTTATCTAATTTTTGTACATCCATAACATCATTAAAAGTTGCATCTTCTTTCACTAAATAACCTGCATCAATCGCATTTTGTATTAGTTCATCACCTAATTTTGTCCTTGTAACAACCAATGACTTTCCCAGCTTTTCATCTTTGAATTTAGGCAGCCATGGATCACCAGCAGAAATATCAGATAAAATACTTCCTTTATCTGCACATGAATAACATCTTGGAACGTAAAAGCTGGAGTTGAATGCTGTATTGTACTCAATTTTTTTACTTGTTTTGGTAAAACGTCTTTTAAATTCCTTTCTTGTTCCATCTTTAAAACCAACATTTAGCTGTCCAGGAAATTCTCCATAACGGTAATCAATAAATTTCATTTGATCAAAATCAACATTTATTTTAGGGAAATAATATTTGTGAGCAAAAGCCGTTTGGTATCCACCGCAAAATGTTCCGATGTAAACATAGACCTTTTCTTTTAACTCGGGATTTATTTTTAAGTAATTCAAAAAACCATGTGTTTGACAAGGAATTCCCACAAAAGCAATTTTGCCTGAAATGTTTTTTATATCTTTTACCGCTTTTCCAAATGGCACGGAATTATAAATAGACATTTGAGAATCAAGTAATTCATTTTTATTTGTTGCAATAAATCCTTCCGGTTCAAAAGCATTCTCTTTGGAAGGCCTTGTTACAAATGCACCATCAATAATTTTCTTATCAAATAAATAATTTATTATTTGAGTAATTGCTCCTCCCGAAGCAGCATTCTTCCTTATTTCCAAATTTGTAGAATATAAAATCATTGTATCCCGAACTATCCCAATTTGATGTTTTTCAGGAGTTTCTCTTTTTAAAATTGAATTAAGTTTAGGAAAATCTACTTGATATCCGGGGCAGACAGTTAAACAATTACCATGGAAAGTACATAAGCCATCATCAATAATGGGTTCGTGATAGCCTTTGTTTTTATTGAACTTAATTTTAATTGCATTTTCGGGACAAGCAGGTTCACAAAAACCGCATGACAAACACAAGTTATTATCAGTTACATAGTTTACATTTTTAATTTCTAATTCTCTCATACAACTCAATTAACTTTTTACTTGTAGATTTCCAATTATATTTTTCTTTAACAGCCTTATAGCCATTTTCGCTAAATTGCTTTTGCTTACTAACATCACTTAAAAGTAAAATTGCTTTTTCAGCTAAATCATTTTCATTGTTAGCTTCATAAATTAAACCGGCATTTACTTCATTTAATATTCTTTCAATCGGGTTACAATTTGATGCAATTATAGGTTTTTTCAATAACATATATTGGAATAACTTATGCGGAATTGTGTTATCCGTATGTTGAGTTTTCAAATGCGGAATTAAACAAACATCAGCCGCATTAATATAAGATGGAAGTAGTGTGTGAGGCTGCCATCCTTCAAATGATACATACTTTTCAACTTCCAATTTTTTTGAAAGCATTTTTAGTGAATCTAAATTTGCACCGGCACCAACCAATACAAGTTTAAATTCCGGGATACTTTTTAATATTAAAGGTACTGCACGAATTACGCTTTCTAATCCTCTGTGTATATCAAAACCACCTACATAAATTAGTGATTTATAATTTTTATATTTATTAATAATTGTTTCATCAAATGTATCAATTTTAAATGTATCGGGATTTACATAATTGGAAACAACAATAAATTTATTCTTGTGGAATTCCCAAAGAATTATATCTTTCAACTGCCTCTTCTATTACAGTAATTAAATAATCAAACTTGTTGCACCATTCTATTTCTTTTTGTTCCCATTTATTAATTGATACAATAAATTTTCCTGGAAATGTATTTGCCCATTTGTAATGCTTTAATCCTTCAACATAATTTTCATGCAAATCCCCAACTAATATTAGTTCCGGGAATTTCTTTTTTAAAACTAATCCTGCTTCAAATAGATATAAATCATGAATATGCAATGCATCTATTTTATATTGTGCAATATATTTATTTAACAAATTACTTAAATAATAAGGATAGAAATTAAAGACTGTGTTTGCTAATCCACGAAGCTTATAAATAAAATTCCTGGAAGCTGAGAAATGAATAATTTTAGCATTTCCCCAAGTTTCTTCAATGTATTCTCCATCAAAACTAAAACAGAAAACAAAGACATTAAATCCGGCTGAAGAAAGGGCTTGAACTTCATTTTCAACTCTTAAATCACCATGAAATTTTTTATCAAGCAGCATTGCTATATTCATTATGCTTTTTCCTCAAACAAAATAAAACAAGGTTCATTATCAAAATTAGATTTTAAATTTCTATATTCATCCTCATTCAATAACAGAATCGAAATCTTCCTCTCAATTAATATTTCTGTTTTTTTTCGCACTCTTTCTATTTCAGTCCGGTTTAATTCATTGCCAACAATAACTAAATCAATTAGTCCACTATCTTTCCCAATAGCATAATCTCCTCGTATAAAAGCTGAATTAATTTTTCCTACTTTTTGGATTATGTCAGAAATTACTTTATCAATTCCGGTTGATTTTAAAACAATATTTCTTAGATCTTCAAACAAAGGGTGAGTCGAGTTTGCTCTATAAATTTTATTTCTGCCTTCAAATTTTGCGGAGAGTATTTTAGCTTGTTCCAGTTTATTAAGCTCAACCCTTATTCCATTTGTTGATTCATTAAACTCTGAACTAAGCTGGCGTAAATAACCTTTGGTTTTGGGATTAAGGAAAAACTTCAGTAAAAGCTTAATCCTGGTTTCTGATGTTATTAATGAATTCAACATATTATGAGTAATATTATTACTCGAAATATAATATAAAAAAGAGATAAAAGAAAAGACTTTTTTAAAGAAATTATATAACTCTTATAATTTCTCAATCCCCCCTTTTTACTTTAATCTCTTAAGTGAAAAGTTTTGGATATGGGTTTCAACTTTTATCCGGGATATGATCTGTTTGTTTTTTTCTGAAAGAAAATACACCGGGGACTATAATTAAACCTAAAATTAAAATATCACCAGCCCACAACAATTTAAGACTAGTAAAATATGATTTGGGTGCAAATACAAATGTAATTTTATGATTTCCTGAAGGAACATGAATTCCTCTTAAAACATGATTAACCTGATAAATTTTAGTTTCGTTTCCGTCAATTTTTGCTGTCCAACCTATTGGATAATAAATTTCTGACAAAACTAAAAATTGATCGTTGTTAGATTGCTCTTCAAGTTCAATTGAATTAGGAGTTTTATCAATTAATTTAATTTCACCATTTGCGTTGTATTGTGTTTTATCAAGCTTATCTGAGTCTAAGATTAATGCAACAGAATCCGGTTTAAAATCCGGTTTATTCATAAATAAAACAACCTCTTCCGGAGTTTGCATTTTCTTAACATTAGAAACGAACCAGGCCTTAGGCAATGCATTTTTATTATTGTACATAACCTCTTTACGCTCATTATCCTGTGCAGCAATATTTAAAAAAGGATGATTTAATTGTGCCGGAACTATTACATATTTTCCGCTCAGCATATTAATTATATTCCAATTTATTCTATCCTGAGAATTTGCTGCGAATAAATTATGTTCAATAACGTCTTGAATTACCTGCAGTTTAATTCCGCTGTATCCGCTTATCAACGGATAAAAATAAGCATAATGATTACTTGTGAAATCTTGGCCTAAAGCAATTGCCCGCATAGAGTTATCGCTGGATCGTAAAACCTTTGTAATTGGAGTTTGTTTAAACTCTGTATTCTCTAAATCATCAATATTATTCAGTTGAATAATTGAGTATGCTTTATTAGATATCAAAAATAATTCAAAAGCAGAAAGAATCAGTATTGATACAACGAAAACGTTAAGCTTTATTTTCTTATATAAATAGGCTACAACAAAGCCGGTTGTAATTAGCAATATTATCAAAAGATTTTTAATATCATTTGACAGTAGTTCAGCCCTTATTTCTTTTAATAAATTCAATGTATTTGCATTGTATTGAGTAGCTTCGTTTGGAGTAGTAAAACTGTTGGAACTGTATGTTAGAAATACATAAATTGTAAATGCTAAACCAATTCCAAATACGGATAAAATAATTTTTCTGTCCTTATCAGAAGAAAAATTATTAACAACCCCTTTTAATCCATAGCCAGAAAGTATTAATATTACAAGAAATGTAGCATTTAAAATCATTGAAGGAGCACGGAATTTAGCAAAATAAGGAACGTAATAGAAAAACAATTTATAAAGTGAAGGGAAATTACTCCCGAAAGAAAGAAAGATTGAAAAAACCGCAAATACGGCTAGTGCCATAACAAACTTATCTTTTCTATAATATATTACACCTAATATTGCAAATAAAAACAAGATCATTCCGATTGTAGAATAATTTCCGTTAAATGGTTTTTGTCCCCAGTAAGCCGGAATTTGTTTTCCTTTTAAATTAGGAAATTTATCTCCATTATATAATTCAGATGAAAGTCCTCCGGTAAAGTGAGGAAAGAAAAAATCCATTACCTCCTGTGGAGAAAATGACCAGGCGGTAGCATAATCAAAATCAACACCCTTTGCTTTTACAGCACTTTCTGCTTCTTTACCAATTTTAACCGGATGTCCACCGCGAGTAGAATATTTCGCATATTCGTTTGTTGTAATTAGTGGCTGTGCTGTCGTCAATAAAGTAAGAATCAAAGCAAGTCCAAATTTAAATAATAAATTTCCGGCAGATTTAAATTCTTTTTTTACGAAAAGTAAAATTGTTGGATATATATAAAGAAAAAATAAAATTAAAACTCCGTAGAATACTATTTGAAAGTGGTGAGTTCTCACCAGCCATGAAAATACGAAAGCAAATAAACCTGTACTTAACCAGGTTCGTTTTTCAAAGAAATATGAAAAACTTAAAATAAACCAGGGCAGAATCATAACAGCTCTAAGTTTGGAATTATGGCCTTCGCCAACCAGTGCTTGCCAATCCGGAAGTAAAACAAACGCAACCGCAGCAATAACAGCTAAGTACCAGGGGATTTTTTTATATTTTAATAAATAGTACATTCCTAATCCACCTGCTAAAAAATACCAGAATCCCCAGAAAAATAATTTCCCTAAAATATTTATAAAAGAATCTAATTGAATTAAGACTGGAGTTATTCTTGGATAAATTGGTTCACCGCCAAAAATGTTTGGATTCCATAATGCTGTTTCGCCTGTTTTTTTTGCCCATTCAACCCAATTATGAGTTTGTCCAATGCTTGCTAAAAGGTCAGTTCCAGTAGGTTGAACATGATTAATTGCAAAAGGTAAAAAGAAATACAAAAGTGGAATTAATATAACAACGATTGCAATTATGTCCCTATACTTATTTGGAACTTTATCAAACAGATTTATATTTTCTTCATTTTTTTTTCTTTTAATATTTTTTTTTGACATTAGATTTTCTGATATTTTTTATAAGTAATTTTTTAAAATATTCTTTTTGTTCCAGCAGGCAAAGGCAATAAAACCAAACAAACTAAATTAGAAAACAATCTTTCTCTTTCCAAAAGCCCCATTAAATTTGAGCAAATAAAATATAAGAAATATGAGTATCTATTTTACAATTTGCTCATTAAAAATATTTGCCAAAGATTCGGTTATTTTTTTTCTGGAATATTGTTCAACTTCAAATTTATAACTAATTGTATTTGCATTCCAATTTTCATGCATTTTTTTTAATAGTTGATATGCCATATTTTCATCTGAATAATCAACCATTTCCCCACTGTTTGTATTTTTTATAATTTCATTCGCATTACCATTAACCGGACCAATTGCAAAAATTGGAGTTCTTGCACCTAAATACTCAAAAATCTTTCCGGTTAAAAATCCCTTGTTATTTGGAATATTATCAATTACCAACAGAAGCAAATCAGCTTGTTGAAGAATAATTGTTGATTGATTATGTGGTATGAATCCTTTTTCTTCAACAAAATTTTGTAGATTGTTTTTTTGAACTTCTGCGACAAATTCATCGCAAGTTCTGCCTGCAATTACAAATTTTATATTTTTAAGTTTATCTTCATAAATTAGTTTTTGCAATGCTTTTAATAACACAAATGGAACCCTGGTATTATTTATTATACCAGTATAGGCAATAGTAAAATTTTTATTACTCACTTTTTCTATTTTCGTGAAATCTGTTTCATCAAATCCATTTGGAATTACATAATATTTTTTCCCATTTGTTTTTGTTACTAATAACTTAGCCATATCGGGGCTTATAGAAATTAAAATGTCAGCTTCTTGTAAAACACTTTTTTCTAATTTACTATCAAAATATTTTGTTAAAAAACTTCTTTCGTTATCTTGATTATGCAGCATTTCCAACCAAGGATCTCTAAAATCTGCAATCCATTTTAAACCGGATAGCTTTGCTAATTTTTTTGCAATTAATTGAATTGTATGGGGTGGAGATGTTGCGAAAATAAGATCAATTTTTTCTTCTCTGATTATTTTTATCCCTTCTTTTACAGCATAATGTTTCCATCCTATCTTAGCATCAGGAATAATCAAATTCATTCTTATCCACTTGGAAAATTTTTCCTTTAAAGATTTACTTTCTGCTAAAATATTTGTTGGAATTTTATAATCTTCACTTTTCCCGGTTAGTTTTTTATATAAATTAAATGGTTCCAATGATTTTGTTTTATAAACAATGCATTCTCGTGGAATATCCTTTTTAAGTGTTTCATCTATTACTGGACTTTCTGGATTCTCAACCGTTAAGATAATTGGCTGCCAGCCAAATTGAGGTAAGTATTTTGCAAATTTCAAAACTCTCTGAACACCAGCACCGCCAGCCGGAGGCCAATAATATGTAATGATTAAAACTTTTTTCATTATTATATAAAATCAAAAAGGAAAATAAATGGTGGTCTTGTTCCAAATGATGTTAGTGAATAAAAAATGTATTAGCATTAAAATTATTAAGAGTAAATTCTATTATTCAATTAACTCATTTTCTAACTATAAAGTTAACCCCGGCACCAACTTTATTATTCCCTGAGTAATCCAGATACATCATTAAAAAAGTAATTGGAAGCGTTAGTATAAAATATATTGGTAGAACAATAAAAAATAATTTTGAAACGTTTAACATTAACATTGGAAATTTAATTCCCAATCGCCAGGCTTTATCTCCCCAAAATCCATAAGTAAAACGCTTCTGATAAACCTCAAAACCAAGCGGAACTAATTTTGATTCGAGATCCTGAAAAGAATACCCTTCCCTTGCGTGTTCACTTATAAAACTCTCACCATCCTCATCATGCACATCGCTGCCGCCATAAATTGAAGGTGTGTTGATTAACAAAAAACCGCCAGGCTTTTAAAGCTTCATAAAAATTTTTGAATACTTTAACATCGTCAACAATATGCTCCATTACATCAACCGAAACAATTAAATCAAATTTGTTAACATGAGCTATCTCTGTCAGATCTTCTATCCCGAATTTTATATTAGCATGGTTTCTGTTTTGAAAGAATTCCCTGCAGTCGTTTATCCATTTTTCCTTTACATCAACTGCGTAAATATTGTTTGGCTGAAGTTTTCTTGCCATAAAATAAGAATATTGTCCATAACCTGTTCCAGCATCGTAAATTGAAATTTCTTTTTCTCCTAGAATCTTTCGCAGATTTCTTAATTCTCTCCTTACATACCATGAACGGAGAAACATTATATCAAGTAGTTTATAAAATAAAATTCTTAGTAAAGGAATTTTTCTAATAATGTTTGCGAATATATCTTTAACCGGATCGTAATGCATGTGTAATAAATTTTAGTTTATTTTTTAAGAATCAATTAAATCTGTTATACCTTTTATAAATTTTTCCCATGAATACTTATCAACTTCTTGTTCAATGTTTTTAACAAAGTCCTCTTCTTTATTTTCATCATAAAATTTGAGAATAGCTTCAGCTAATTGAGCTGGATTTTCTTTATCTACAATAAATCCTGTTTCATTATTTTTAATTACTTCACCCAAACCACCAACATTTGCAGCAATCACCGGTTTTCGAAAATTCATAGCTATTTGAACAATACCGCTTTGAGTTGCACTTTTATAGGGAAGAATTACAGCATCAGCAGCAGAAAAATAATATTTTACTTCTGAGGTTGCAATAAAATCTGTAAACATATGAAGTGAATCTTTTATATCTAAATCAGTTATTAACTTTTTATATTTATCTTCATTTGAATAAAATTCTCCTGCAACAATTAACTTAAGATTAATTTTGTTTTTCAATATTTTCATAGATTCTAATAAAATATCAAGACCTTTATAATCCCGGATGAATCCAAAGAATAAAATCAGTTTTTCATCATTTAAATGTAAGAAATTTCTTGCCTCAGGTTTATTTACAGGTTCGCCAAAATTTGAATAGATTGGATGCGGAAGAACTTTGTTTTTGGCAGTAGGCTTTATACTCAGCAAGTCTTTTTTAACTTTGTCAGAAAGTAGAATAAAATAATCAACATACCTGAAGAAATATTTTGTTAAAACTATATCTCCTATTTTTCTTTCATGCGGAATTACGTTATCACAAATAACTAATATTTTTGTCTTATTATTTTTCTTTGCTAAAGATGAAATCATACCAAAGCAGGGAGCAAAAAATGGCATCCAGTATTTATAAACTAAAAGTTCAGGAGCTTCTTTTTTTATTTTGAGACCCACTTTAATCCAATTAAAAGGATTAATTGAATCAACAATAGCTGAAGTTGGAATTTTTTCAACAGTATCACCCTGTTCCATTTGTGATTTACCCGGGAAAAATAAAGATGGATATTGCCTGCTGAATGTTATTACATTTACTTCATTATCTTTTGAAAGTTTATTATAAAGCAATCCAATAAAATGAGCAATACCTCCCCGAAGTGGATAGGCAGTTGAAAGTATAGTTATCTTCATTAAGTAAGCTGCCGGGCTATTGTCTTTAACACCCTATTTAGTTCGATATATTCCATGCAATTATACTCCGTATTCACACAAGTTGGACTATAAAAACAAGTACATTTTTTTGAAGGTTCAATAATTTCGCCAAGGTTGAACAGCTCAAATTCATTTTTATTAAATATATTATTGAAAAGTACTATCTTCTTATTCAATCCTATTGTTATGTGCATTGCCATAGTAACTGCGGTAACCACCAAATCACATTGATTTACAAGGTTTATAAATTTTTCAATATGAAAGTGTCCAAAATATTTACCGCCAGTTGCAGCTGCAAATCTTTTGTTCTTTTCGTCTTCTTGTGCCCCACCAAGAAAGATAACCTCATATTTTTTTCCCAAAAGAGATTGAGCTAGATTAATCCAATTCTCATCACTCCAAAGACGAGAAGTCCATCTACCACCGCACCCTGTATTAAGGCCTATAACTTTTTTTGATTTATCTATTTTCCAGGAATTATTGTATTCATCAAATGAAGAAAGAATATATTTTTCGCCCGAATATTTATAACCACAAATTTCAAATATTTCTTGCAAATAATCTTTTTGATTCTTTTGGCTTATATCATCAAATATGCCGGTAAAATATTTATGCTCTGCTTCTTTATCTGCAGGATATGGAACACCATCCTTAAGTATATAACCTTTTTTAATTCCTACATTAAGTTTATTTATTAATGCACATGCTTCTTTATCTTTATCCAGGTTAAAAACTAAATCAAAATGAACTTCTTGAAGAAAAATTAAACTATCGGCGTTTAGCTTTAAGACAACATCTATATTATCAGGAACTATTGAGGGTGTATGTGTAAGCCAATACAATTTTGCTTTAGGGTATTTTTTTTTGATTGGTTCAATTAATGGAGTTGTTCGTATGACATCACCAATTGCTCCAAGTTTAATTATTAAAATCTTTTCCTTAACTTCATCATAATATTTACAATCATTCCCATTTTCATCCACACAATGGACACCATTTAATTTATGGGGTTTACAGGGTATATCACCTTTAAAATACCGGCAATTAATTTTAACATCAGTAAGATTCATAGGGGGAATTCAATTTAGTTTTAAGCTCTTTATCCTTTATCTTTTATACTATATTCTTTTTCATCAAGGAAATTATTAACCATCATTTCACCAAGTAATCCAACAGAAAAAAATTGAACACCTACTATTATTAATAGTATGCCTAAAAATAACATTGGACGATTACTCAATGGAACACCGGATATCCAAAGGAAAGTCAAATAGCCATTAACGATTATACCAATTAAAAAAGCAAATGCTCCAAGAAATCCAAACAAATGCATTGGCCGTTTTATGTACCTTGTAGCAAAAATTACCGTGATTAAATCTAAAAATCCTTTAAAGAATCTTGAGATGCCAAATTTTGATTTGCCATATCTTCTTGCATGATGTTTAACAGGTATTTCAGAAATTTTAAATCCTTGCCAATCTGCTAATACAGGAATATAACGATGAAGTTCACCATATACTTTTATGTTTTCCACAACTTCTTTCCGGTATGCTTTTAATCCGCAATTAAAGTCATGTATTTTAATTCCACTCATTACCTTTGTTACAAAGTTAAAAAATTTAGAAGAAGACCTTTTAATAAAAGGGTCATGCCTTACTTTTTTCCAGCCGCTAACAACATCAAAGCCTTCTTCAAGTTTCTTAATTAGGTTTGGGATTTCATTTGGGTCATCCTGAAGATCTGCGTCCATTGTAATTACTACATCACCGGTTGTTTCCTTAAAACCCATATGCAGCGCTGCTGATTTACCATAATTTTTTCGAAAACTTATATACTTAAACCGTTTATCCTGTTTACTAATATCTTTAATTGCTTTTAATGAACCATCCGTACTTCCGTCATCTATAAATATAACTTCAAGTCCGATGTTGATATTTTTAACTGATTTTTTTATTTCATTTGCCAAAGGGAAGATTGATTCTTCTTCATTTAATAAAGGAATTACTACCGACAATTTCTTAAATGAAGAACCCTCGCGCTGCGGTTGCGAATTTGATTGCCTATTATAATAATTTCTTCTTCTATTATAATATCTGCGTTTCCCATAAGGTTTTCCTGTAGAATCGCTTTTATTACCACTGTTTGCTTGTTCAGATTCTGATTTGCTCAATTGGTTAGTTGTGTTTTCGTTTTTTGTATTTTCTTCCACCTGATACTCTAAATTTAAAAATTGTATGCCAAATTAATTGAATAATCAATTAAAAACAATTTAAGCAAAAAAACGAATTTATTATTTAATAACCGAATTTATGATAAAATTAGCAGCCAGTCTGTGGCCTAAATTTGAGAAATGAATTCCATCGGCATATAGATATAATAATTTCTTATCGATTGGGTTTGATGCAAAGGTATTAAACAGGTTATAGGCCTTTATGTTATTGCTTCTTAAATCATCTAACAATAATTTTTGTGGTTGTTCATACTTATGATTCTTTCTTAATTGATACTCATAGGGCAATATTACAACTTCAAAACCAATTTCATTTGCAATACATAATGAATCAATATTTAATAATGTGCTCAAAGCTTTTTTATATTCGCCATTATTAGGACTATAAAATTGCGTGTCATATTCGAAATATGCTTTTGCTTTATCTGAAATTATATTTTTTAGAAAAATATAAAGTCTGCTGTTTAATTTAATATATCTTAAAAAGTCACCAATAAATTCTCTGAGACTGCTTCGAGGAATTCCTTTTACTAACTGAGAATTATATATATCATTTAAGCAGAAAAATATAAATACTTTATTTATTTTGAGATTATTATGTTTTTTAATTATAAAATATCTCAGAACATTTTTATAGTCATAAACAGACCAGCCTATTGTTGAAGGATTTAAAATATTAACATTTGTAATTTCTTTTTGGACAATTGCTGAAAAGGTTGAATCATTGTCTACACCATCTCCCATTGTCACACTGTCGCCTAAAAAAAGCCAGCTATTTTTTGAAGTATCCACAGGCAAACCGCTTTTTCTAAATCCATATTTATCTACTGATACTATTTTCCCGTTTGATAGTTCATCTGAATTGGGAGTTAATCCAGTAGAATTAAAATATTCATTATCTTTAATTAAATTTTCTGACGTACCCTGAGGTTGGATTCGCGGGATAAAAATTCTTATAAATAATTCTGAAATTATAAGGAGTATTAGTACTACTATAATATTGTATATTGAAAAAAGAACTAATTTCTTAAATTTCATTACTCCATCTTAAAATTTGATGCCCACAAAAATAGAAAAATTTCTGTATGAAATGTTAATCTTGACTTTTTTGTACAGATTATATACGTTTGATATGAGAAAAAATCGAAGTTTTCTAAATATTCTCATTAAAGTTTGTTAGGAGAAATTATGAGTACGACTGAAACTTCCACAATTGAACAGTTAGCGAACAAAGAATATAAGTATGGTTTTGTAACAGATATTGATTCGGACAGTTTTCCAATCGGATTAAGTGAAGACGTAATTCGTCAGCTTTCTGAAATAAAAAAAGAACCTGATTGGATGCTTGAATGGAGATTAAAAGCTTACCGTCATTGGCTAAAAATGGAAGAACCGCATTGGCCGAATGTTAAATACAATAAAATTAATTATCAGGACATCTCGTATTATTCTGCACCTAAAAAGAAACCGCAATTGAATAGTCTTGATGAAGTTGATCCGCAATTGCTGGAGACTTTTTCTAAGTTAGGAATTTCTATTGAAGAACAAAAAAGATTGAGCAATGTTGCAGTTGATGCTGTTTTCGATTCAGTTTCTGTTGCTACTACATTTAAAGAAACTCTTGCTAAAGAAGGAATAATTTTTTGTTCTATGTCGGAAGCAATTATAAATCATCCCGACTTGGTTAAAAAATATTTAGGGAGTGTTGTTCCTTACACCGATAATTTCTTTGCAACTTTGAATTCTGCTGTTTTCAGCGATGGATCCTTTGTTTACATTCCAAAAGGTGTTCGCTGTCCAATGGAACTTTCAACTTACTTTAGAATTAACGCTTCTAAAACCGGCCAATTTGAAAGAACTTTGATAATAGCTGAAGAAGGTGCTTATGTAAGTTATCTTGAAGGCTGCACAGCTCCGATGAGAGATGAAAATCAGCTTCATGCAGCAGTTGTTGAATTAGTTGCTTTGGATAATGCACAAATAAAATATTCCACAGTTCAAAACTGGTATGCTGGAGATAAAGAAGGTAAAGGTGGTATATATAATTTTGTAACAAAGCGCGGTGCTTGCCGTGGAGTCAATTCTAAAATTTCATGGACACAAGTTGAAACAGGTTCTGCTATTACCTGGAAATATCCTGGTTGCATACTCCAGGGTGATAATTCCATTGGAGAATTTTATTCTGTTGCAATGACAAATAATTATCAACAGGCAGATACCGGAACTAAAATGATTCATTTGGGAAAGAATACGAAAAGCACAATCATTTCAAAAGGAATCTCAGCAGGTAAAAGTAATAACAGTTACAGAGGCTTAGTTAAAATTACTAAGAAAGCTGATAACGCTCGAAATTTTTCTCAGTGTGATTCTCTTTTAATAGGAGATAAATGCGGTGCACATACATTCCCCTATTTGGAAATAAATAATCCATCTGCTCAAATTGAGCACGAAGCAACAACTTCTAAAATTGGTGAGGACCAAATCTTCTATTTAAATCAAAGAGGAATTTCAACAGAAGATGCAATAGGATTAATTGTAAATGGATATTGTAAAGAAGTTTTCAAAGAACTGCCAATGGAGTTTGCTGTTGAAGCACAAAAGCTTTTAAGTATTAGTCTTGAAGGCAGTGTCGGATAAAATTGATTTGGTCATTCCGAGCTTGTTTCGGAATCTATTAAATCAAAAGATGCTGAAATAAATTCATCATGACAGAATAAGAAAATAATTAAGGAATAAAATGTTAGAAGTAAAAAATCTATTCGTTAAAATTGAAGGCAAAGAAATATTAAAAGGTATTAATTTAAAAATAAATGCCGGAGAAGTTCATGCTATTATGGGACCAAATGGTTCCGGAAAAAGTACTTTAGCTTCAGTTCTTGCCGGGAAAGAAGAATATGAAGTAACAAAAGGTGAAGCAATTTTTAACGGCAAAAATTTATTTGACTTATCTCCAGAAGATAGAGCAAGAGAAGGAATATTTTTAGCTTTTCAATACCCGGTTGAAATTCCAGGAGTAAGCAATACAAATCTTTTAAAAACTGCTTTAAATGAAATAAGAAAATATAGAGGTTTGGAAGAACTTGATACTATGGATTTTCTTTCATTAATAAAAGATAGAATGAAATTAGTAGAATTAGAGCAAAACCTATTAAGCCGTTCAGTGAATGAAGGATTTTCCGGCGGTGAGAAAAAGAGAAATGAAATTTTTCAGATGGCAGTTTTGGAACCGAAGCTTGCAATTCTTGATGAAACTGATTCGGGACTTGATATTGATGCGTTAAGAATCGTTGCTAACGGAGTCAATCAATTAAAGTCAAAAGATAATGCAACAATTGTTGTTACTCACTATCAACGATTATTGAATTACATTGTTCCGGATTTTGTTCATGTACTTTATAACGGAAGGATAGTTAAATCCGGCGGAAAAGATTTGGCATTAGAACTCGAAGAAAAAGGTTACGATTGGATTAAAGAAGGCAAAAATGAATTAGTGGAATCATAGTAATTAATTATCAGCAAGTAGTCATGCTGAACTTGTTTCAGCATCCTTAAAAAACTATTAAAGATTCCGAAACAAGTTCGGAATGACATTTTAAAAATAATGTAAAAAGATTTTGGAGCTTTTAAAATAAAATGGGTCAAACAGTAGAATTTAAAAATTGGTTGTTGAAAAACTTTGAGGCTTTTGAAAACAGTCTCAACGGTGAAAGCAAAAAGCCAATTCATCAAATAAGGAAAGATGCATTAAGCTCTTTTAGTGAACTCAACTTCCCTACTATAAAAGATGAGGAATGGAAGTACACAAATATTGCACCTTTGTTGAAGCATAATTTTACTCCTTCAAAAGGTGAAAAAAAACTGACTGATGAAGATATTCAAAAGTATTTGTTTGATAATATTAAGGACAATCATCTTGTTTTTGTAAATGGATTTTTTGTAGAAGAATTATCGAATCTTCAAAAGATAACCAAAGGAGTTGTAGTTAAGAATCTTGCAAAAGCAATTGATGAAAATTCTGAAATTGTTCAAAAACATTTTGGGAAATATGCAGGATATAATGGACAAATTTTCACTTCATTAAGCACTGCTTTCACCAACGATGGTGCATTTGTTCATGTACCCGACGGAAAAATTGTTGAAGAACCTATTCATATTATTTTCATAGCAGATTCAACCGATACAAAAGTTTTATCGCAACCTCGCAACTTATTTGTTGCCGGGAAGAATACACAAGTTACCATCATCGAACATTACATTTCTTTAGGTGAAGACATCTATTTTACAAATACAGTTACTGAATTTGTAGCTGATGAAAACGCAGTTGTTGACCATATTAAGCTTCAAGAAGAAAGTAAAAACGCTTTTCATATCGCTCGGATGGAAGTTGACCAGGAAAGAGCAAGCAACTTTACTTCTCATTCCATTTCACTTGGAGCTTCAATTGCCCGTAATGATTTTAATTCTAAGTTTAATGATGTTGGCGGCGAATGCATGCTTAATGGTTTGTTTTTAACTGATGGAACTCAACACTTTGATACACATACTTTAATTGACCATGCTAAACCACATTGCAATAGTCACGAGCATTACAAAGGAATTCTGGACGACAAATCAAGAGGAGTTTTTAACGGAAAAGTAATTGTCCGTCAAGATGCTCAAAAGACAAATGCTTTCCAGGAAAACAATAATATTATTTTATCTGATGAAGCACTTGTAAACACAAAACCGCAATTAGAAATTTTTGCGGATGATGTTAAATGTTCACACGGAGCAACAATAGGACAGTTAGATGATGAAGCAATGTTTTATTTGAAATCAAGAGGAATTGGAACAGAAACAGCTAAAACAATATTAATTCGTGCATTTGCAAGTGATGTTTTAACTTCAATAAAAATAAAAGAAGTTCGTGATTATCTTAGAGGAAATCTTGAACCAAAAATTTAATTCTTAAATCCTGAGGTCTGTTGTGAGTATTAAATGTTGAGAATAAAGAAGTAATAAAAACATTTGATGTTGAAAAGATTAGGAATGATTTTCCTATTCTTAAACAAACTGTTCATGGTAAACCTTTAGTTTATTTTGATAATGCTGCTACCACTCAAAAACCTCAAGATAGTCATTGATACTTTAGCAAATTATTATTCAACCATAAATTCAAATATTCATCGCGGTGTTCATACTTTAAGTGAAGCAGCAACTCAAGCATTTGAAAATTCAAGAAAGAAAATTCAAAAATATCTCAATGCTGAAAGCGAAAAAGAAATTATTTTTACGCGCGGCACTACTGAAGCTATTAATCTTGTAGCTAATTCTTACGGCAGAAGTCACTTAAATGAAGGTGATGAAATTATTATTTCTACAATGGAACATCATTCAAACATTGTTCCCTGGCAATTGCTTGCTTCAGAAAAGAAATTGAATTTAAAAGTGATCCCGATTACTGATGAAGGCGAAATTATTTTTGAAGAATTTGAAAAACTAATTTCTGAAAAGACAAAACTTATTTCCATTGTCTATGTTTCAAATTCTTTAGGAACTATAAACCCCGTTGAAAAAATAATTCAAACTGCTCATGCAAATAATATCCCGGTTTTAATTGATGCCGCACAAGGGGTAAGCCACTTCCCTATCGATGTTCAAAAATTAGATTGCGACTTTCTTGCTTTTTCCGGGCATAAGCTTTACGGCCCGACAGGAATTGGTACTCTTTACGGGAAGCAAAGTCTCTTGGAAGCCATGCCCCCTTTTATGGGCGGCGGTGATATGATTTCAAAAGTTACATTTGAAAAAACAACATTCAATGAATTACCTTATAAATTTGAAGCCGGTACATCAAACATTGCTGATGCAATTGGTTTAGGTGCTGCTATTGATTATATGCAAAATATCGGTTTGGATAATATTTATAATTATGAAAAAGATATTCTTGATTATGCCACGAACGAGATTTCAAAATTAGATAAGGTTAAAATAATCGGAACTTCGAAAAATAAATGCGGAGTTATTTCATTTGTTGTAGAAGACATTCATCCTCATGATGTTGGAACGTTTATAGATTTTGAAGGAATAGCAATTAGAACCGGACATCATTGCACACAGCCTGTAATGGACAGGTTTAACATTCCGGCAACTTCAAGAGCTTCTTTTGCTCTTTATAATACAAAAGAAGAAGTTGATATTTTTATTAAAGCATTAAAAAAAGTTTCAGAGGTGTTTAGTTAATGGATGCTGAATTAAGAGATCTCTATCAGCAAGTAATTTTGGACCATAATAAAAGTCCAAGAAATTTTAGAAAAATTGAAAATGCAAATCACTTTGCAGAAGGATATAATCCATTATGCGGTGATAAAATTGATATTTACTTATTAGTTAATGATGGAATTGTAAAAGATATTTCATTTCAAGGAAATGGATGCGCTATTTCAAAAGCATCAGCTTCTTTAATGAGTTCTATTGTAAAAGGTAAAAGTGTTGATGAAACAAAAGAACTTTTTGAGAAATTTCATGATTTAATTACAGGAAAAATTGATGATGAGGCATCAATAGAAAATCTTGGAAAGCTATCAGTATTTGCAGGAGTTAAAGAATTTCCATCAAGGGTAAAATGTGCTTCTCTTGCCTGGCACACAATGACAGCAGCCTTAAAAAATGAAAAACAAAAAGTAAGAACAGAGTAAATTATTTTATGGGAAATGAAATAAAAACCATGGTTGAAGTGAATAAACAAGCATTGGAAGAAAGGATTATTCAAGTTTTAAAATCATGCTATGATCCTGAAATTCCTGTTGATATTTTCGAGCTTGGATTGATTTATGAAATAAGAATTGATAATGAAGCAAATGTAATTTTAAAAATGACTTTAACTTCTCCTGCTTGTCCTGTTGCCGGTTCCCTTCCAGGAGAAGTAGAAAGCAAAGTAGCTTCTATTCCTGAAGTTAAATCATGTAAAATAGAATTAGTTTGGAATCCGCCATGGGATAAGGATATGATGTCTGAAGTAGCAAAAGTGGAATTAGGGTTTATGTGAATTAGAGTTCAAGTGTAAGTTTAAGTTCAAGTATGAATCCATCTTTAACATGAACTTGAACTATATACATAAGATATATGAATATAAATTTGATAAATAAATAATTAATTGAAATAAAATAAGGAGTAACCATGTTCAATATACTTTCTCGTCAACCGATGTATGACCAGGATGCAGTTCAGCCAATGAGAGATGAATTGGTTGCTGTAGGATTTGAAGAATTATTAACACCCGAAAAAGTTGACGAAGCCTTACAAGTAAAAGATGACCAAACAAAATTAGTAATGATTAATTCCGTATGTGGATGCGCTGCCGGAAGTGCACGTCCAGGAGTTTCTCTTGCCTTACAAAATGGTGTTATCCCGGACAAATTGTACACTGTATTTGCCGGACAGGAAAGAGACGCAGTAGATAGAGTTAGACAGATGGTAAAAGAATATCCCCCATCTTCACCGAGTGTTGCATTATTTAAGAATGGTGTTTTAATATATTTTATGCAAAGATTAGATATTGAAGGCTACGGTGCTGAACATATAGCAAAGAATTAAAAGCTGTTTTTAATGAACATTGTTCTGCAAAAGGTCCTTCTATTCCTGCTGAAGCATTCGCTCAAGTTTTGTATGCAAAGCAATGCGGTTCTAAAATTCCTTTGTATAAAGGATAATATTGAATGTTTGAATTTGTGAAAGGCTGTATGTTTTTTTCACGCAGCCTTTCTAATGAAAATTAAAGATTAACTAATATATAGATAAAAATGAAATTTAGTTCACAAGAAGAATTTGGATTAAGGTTTTTATTAAGAATTGCAAAAGCACCCAACGGTTTAACTATTCCTGAAATAAGCGAAATGGAAGGAGTGTCAGTTGCACTCGCCGGAAAACTTTTAAGGTTACTTCGTTTAGGAGGGTTTATTGAAAGTTCACGCGGACAAACCGGGGGATATAAATTATCTCGCCCTGCCGATGAAATAATTATTGGTAATGTTTTAGCTGTACTTGGAGGCAAATTATTTGAAGCAGGCTTTTGTGATGACCATGCTGGGGCAGAACTAATTTGCACTCACACAATTGACTGTTCAATAAGGTCGCTTTGGAGAACAGTTCAAAATTTATTGGATAGTGTCCTTGGAAAAACTACACTTCAAGATTTGCTTGGGACTGAAAATGATGTTAAAGTTTTTGTGCACAATTTGATAACTGAAGACGAGGTTTCAATTAAAAATTAGTTTTTACCTTTATCTTCTTTTGATTTTTCTTCTTCCGGTTTTAAATATCCTTCCTTCAATAAGGTTTCATTAGACTTATAGATTATAATTTTAACCTCATTTGAAGAATTAAACCCTGTTGCTTCCACTTTAATTCCATCAATCACTTTTTCCAATCTAACAGATGAATAAAGTTTGTCATTAGCAACTAAGTCTTCATCCAATTTAGATTTCTTATCAGGAATATTTGTCAGCGCCCAGTAAATTCCCTTCTTAGCATTTTGATATGCAATATTAATTTCATCTTCCATTTTTGATTGGGCAAAAGAAAATGAAGTGCCGATAATAAATAATAAAATTGTAATTAAAACAAATTTCATATTGGTTCCTTTATCTTAATTAAATTTCAAAAGAATTTTGTATTTTAAAAATAATCATTTCTGGTCTTTTCATTTTATCACTTAAAGTACATTATATGAAAAATATTAACTTTAACATAACAGCAATTTTTGTTTTCTTATTTACAATATCAATTTTTTCACAAGAGAATCCTCAAAATAAATCTGATTATAAATTTATAAAAATTGCAGATAATTTAAATTTTCCTGAAGGACCTGCTTGGAATGGTAAGGGCAGCTTATTTGTTTCAAGCTGTTATGGTGGATATATCTATGAAATTTCAAATGATTCAACCTTTAAGTTTATTGACTCCACTCAAAAACCTTTCAGGTTAAAGCAAACAAACGGATTAACTTTCGATAAAGATGGAAACATCATTGCCTGTGATTATGGAATAGGTGCAATCTTAAAAATCTCACCATCAGGAAATACAGAAATAATTTCTTCTGGTTATAATAACAAAAAGTTCAACCGTCCAAACGATTTAGCATTCGACCCCAAAGGGAATCTTTATTTTACAGATCCAAAATCTTATGGGAAAGATAAACCTGACGGAGTAGTTTATATGATAAATGATAAAACAAAAGAAGGTTATTCCGGCCGCAGAAGTTTATGTTTTCCAAATGGAATTGCTTTTTCTTTAGATGCGAAAAAATTATTTGTATGTGAATCTGCACAGAATAGAATTTTATCATTTGATGTCGATAAGGACGGAAAATTGAAAAACAAAAATGTTTTTGTAGAATTACCAGGTGGCGATCCGGATGGAATTGCATTTGATCAAAATGGAAATCTTAATGCTGCTCATTTTGGAGGCGGGCACATTTTTGTAATCTCTCCTGATGGACAAATAATTGATTCAATTAAAACCCCTGGCAAAAAACCTAGCAATGTTGAGTTTGGTGGAAAAGATCTTAAAACTTTATTTATAACAGAAGATGAAACTAATTCGGTTTATAAAACAGAAGTAAAAATTCCTGGGGCCAAATTATTTTATTCCCCTAATTAAAATATTCTTTTAATATTTGCATTTTTGCATTCAGTTAAATCTCTCTTTATTTTTGTTTCAACTTTTTGAAAATTTTTCTGAACTATATACAGTTAAAAGGAGAAAACAATGCACAAATTAGTTTTATTACGCCATGGTGAAAGTGTTTGGAATAAAGAAAATTTATTTACTGGCTGGACCGATGTCGATCTTTCTGAACAAGGATTAAAAGAAGCGAAACGCGCCGGTCAGCAATTAAAAAAAGATGGATATATCTTTGATATTGCCTACACTTCTGTTTTGAAGCGTGCTATCCGTACTTTATGGATTTCACTTGATGAGCTAGATATGATGTGGATCCCGGTTCATCGTTCATGGAGGTTAAACGAAAGACATTACGGTGCGTTACAAGGATTGAATAAAGCTCAAACTGCTGAGAAATATGGAGACGATCAAGTTAAAATCTGGAGAAGAAGTTATGACACTCCCCCTCCAATTCTTGAGAAAACTGATGATAGATATCCCGGCAAAGATAGACGCTACAGCGAACTTAGTGAAAAAGAATTACCGTTAACTGAATGCTTAAAAGATACAGTTGCCAGATTTCTTCCACTTTGGACAGAAACCATTGCTCCAACAATTAAAAGCGGAAAGCGTGTAATTATTGCTGCGCATGGAAATAGTCTTCGTGCATTGGTTAAGTATCTTGATAATGTTTCTGATAATGATATCGTTAGTTTGAATATTCCAACTGGAGTTCCATTGGTTTATGAGTTAGATGATAACTTGAAGCCGATCAAACATTATTATTTAGGAGACCCTGAAGAAATAGCAAAAGCAGCAAATGCAGTTGCTAATCAAGGTAAGGCAAAATAAAAATTAAATGTAGTGGTGGAAGTAATCAAATATTTTCATCACTATAACTTATCTTTATTAACAAGATTTTTTTAGTTAGTAAATTGTAGCGTTAAAATACTATTTGCTATTATCTTCAGAACATAAAATTAGCCTTGACTTTCAAAACCAAAATACCAATCTTTTTCAAGCTTTTTTATAAAATAAAGTTTATGGTGGAAATTTAATACATGCCGAAAAAAGTCTTATTCTTTCCTATAATATTATTGTTTTTACTTATTAATATTAATGTAAATGCACAAACTGTAATTGCTAAATATGCCGGTGAATTTATGGCTTTGGGAGTTGGAGGAAGACCATCAGGAATGGGTGGCACTTTTACTGCAATAGCAAATGATGTTACAGCAGGATATTATAATCCTGCTGGATTAGCTTTTCTTAATTACCCGCAAATATCTTTAATGCATTCCGAACAATTTGGAAGCCTTGTTAATTATGATTACGCCGCCGTTGCAATTCCTTTTGGTAAAGATATAACTTTCAGCGTAAGCGGTATAAGATTAGCTGTAGACGGTATTCCAGATACGCGTTCAGCAATAACAGATTTAAATGGCGATGGAATTGCAGATGTAACAGATGTTAATGATCCCAACTTTCGGCCTAATTATGATTTAATAACATATTTCAGTAACCAGGATTATGCATTTTATTTTTCTTTTGCAAAAAGACAATCAGATAATTTTTCTTATGGCGGTAATGTAAAAATTATCAGACGCGATCTTGGCGACGCTGGAGCAACAGGAATTGGATTAGATGTAGCAGCATTGTATTTACCATTTGAAAATTTTGCTGTCGGCGCTAATATACAGGATGTTACTACTACTTTAGTGGCATGGAGTACAGGAAGAAATGAGCTAATAACCCCTACCTTAAAATTAGGTGCTGCATACGGGATTGATTTTTTAGGCGGCAAAATTACTCCAGCTTTAGATTTTGACGTAAGATTCGAAAATAGGCGTTTTGCAGCCGAGTTTAATTTAGGGCCTGTAAGCTTTGATGCTCATTCAGGTATTGAATTTAATTATAAAAATATTTTCGCTATCCGCGGAGGTTACTCTGATGTTAAACAGTTTACTATCGGAGCCGGCATAAAACTTCCTAAACTTAATATCGATTATTCTTTTGCTCGTTTCAATGCAACTTCATTAGACAGATTAGACGATACTCACCGCATTTCATTGATTCTTACTTTAGAAGAACCTAAATTCCTAAGAGACGGAATTTAGTTCTAATAAAGGATAGGAAAAATGTTTCCTGAATTTCAATCTATTAGGCAAGACTATTAATTATAGCAGGTATATTTATAATTATTGTCGGTGTATTTTTTTTATTTGGAGATAAAATACCTTTTCTTGGCAAGCTCCCCGGTGATATAATAATCAAAAAGAAAAATTTTACTTTTTACTTCCCAATTGTTACATCAATTCTTCTTAGTGTTATAATCAGCTTAATTCTTTATCTGTTTAGGAAATAAATTCAAATTAATTTTTAACAAAACATTTATAGATTTTCTAGTTTAAATATCATTTTGCTTTTTTAATTCCATTATCATAAATTCCTACAATAATTACCTCCAATATTAATTTTTAATCCGTAATAAATAATTTGATTCTTTTTACTATAAAAAAATATTCGTGTAGAAATACAATTTTCAAAGTCATTAGACTCGGATGTTTAATCATTTTATTCAATCTAACTGTTCTTTCACAATCCGGATATCAAAATGTAAATATTAATCAAGTCTGGGAGGATGGGCTTCCGTTAATAACTCAATATACACCAGAAGATTATAAAGCTCACATTCAAAACTGGTGCTTTATACAGGATGATGATGGAATATTTTATACCGGAAACATTTCAGGAATTTTGGAATTCGACGGGAATACCTGGCGGTTAACCAAACTTCCCAACGGTAGTCCACCAAAATCACTTGCTAAAACAGATGACGGAACTATTTATGTCGGTGCAGTAAGAGACCTTGGTTACCTAAAACCCGATTCAATTGGGCAAATTAAATTTATCTCTCTTTTATCTAAGCTAGATTCTACTTACCAAAACTTTGAAGATATTTGGTTTACTTATGCAATAGGTAACAATGTTTACTTTATTTCAGATAAATATATTTTCAAATGGAACAGGAAAGTTTTTAAAGTTTGGAAACCTAAAAAGAAATTTGGTTTTGCAAGCCTTGTCAATAATCAAATTTACATAGATAACAAAGGCATTGGATTAATGCATCTGCAAAATGATTCTTTAAAACTTTTGGCAGATGGAGATAAATTTTTAAATACCGACGGAAGTGTAACTACCTTTTTACCTTACGATAATAATAAGTTACTCTTAGGGCATAACATTGAAGGATTATTTTTATATGATAACAATAAAATTTTACCATTTAAACCCAAGAAGCAAAAGTTATTAGTTAAGAAAAAAATATATAATGGATTAAAATTACTAAACGGCGATTATGCTTTTATTACCCTTGGGAACGGATGTTTTATAATTGACAAATACGGCAATATCAAACAATGGTTATGTAAAAAGAGAGGACTTACTAGTGATGTTGTTATTGGTGAATATATAGATAAAGATGGAAATTTATGGTTAGCTACAGAAAACGGGATTAATCGTGTTGAAATATCTTCTCCTTATAGAATCTTTAATCAGCAAAGTGGATTATCAGAAGTAGTTAGTAAAATTATTTTTAAAAACAATAAACTATATGCCGGAGTTAAAAACGGCCTTGTATATTTAGAAAATAATTCTGTTGAGCCAGAAAATAAAGATTTTGATTTTAAAAAGTTTGAAGGAATTAACAATAATACATGGGACATTATTGAAAAGGGAAAATATTTACTGGTTGGAAATTACAACGGTGTTTACCAAATTGACTCAAAGCATCATGTTAAACTAAACGTAGCTGAAAATACTTTTAACTTAATTCCTTCCTTTATAGATACAAATAGAGTGTATGCCGGAACGACCAATGGAAATATTTATATTTTAGAATTAGAACATAATCAATGGAAGGCAAATAATTCAAAATTATCAATCGAAGGTAGGATTATGAAAATAGAAGAGGACCTAGACGGTTCTCTATGGATAAGTACACGCTATAATGGCATTTATAAACTAGATTGGAACTCATCAAATTTAAAAAGAAGTTTCAATAATGATTATAAAATAACTCACTATGATACTTCCAACGGATTACCTGAAATGAGCTATAATTTAGTCTACAGGATAAACAATAAAATTTATTTTACAACTCAGTCCGGTATTTTTTATTTTAATTCAAAAATTCAAAAATTTCTGCCTGATAATAATCTAATGCAAAAAATCAATATTCCATTTTCAGGTTTTGAAAGTCTGCTGCAGCCATCAGTTGATAATAGTATGTGGATATTATTAGGAGCAAATTCAAAGAATTACTTTTATAAATATAAAGACGGAATTGTGACAGAAGTAGTTCCTCTTAAAAGGTTTTTTAACTTTGGCTTTTATAATATGTATGAAAAAGGTGATATAACTTTTTTTGGAGGAGATCCTAAAGGAATTATTTGCTATAACAAAAAAGTTACAAAAAATTATAAAACGCTTTTTAATGTAAATCTAAGGAAAATTATACTTAATAATGATTCAACTATATTTGCCGGACACTTACTTCAAAAATATTCGAAAAACCGGCCTTTCACATATAATTATAATTCAATACGCTTTATATACTCTTTGCCCAGCTATGATAAACCTGAATCCAACCAATACCAATATTTTCTTGAAGGCTATAATAAAAATTGGTCAGGATGGTCAAATGAAACGCAGCGTGATTTTACAAATCTTTCGGAAGGTAATTATATATTTCATGTTAAAGGGAAAAATATATATGGGGAAATAAGTTCGGAAGCATCATACGCTTTTATAATTTCACCTCCATGGCAAAGAACATGGTGGGCATATTTAATTTATATTTTTACCGGAATTGGAATTGTAGGTTTGATTGTTCAATGGCGTTCTAAGCATTTGATCCATGAAAAGGAAGAATTAGAAAAAATTGTTCGAGAACGGACAAGCCAATTAGCTACTCAAACAAAACAGCTTGAAGATCAAGCAGAAAAACTGAAAGAAGTTGATAAACAAAAAGCACGTTTCTTTGCTAATATCTCGCATGAATTTAGAACTCCATTAACTTTAATAAAAGGGCCTGTAGATCAAGCGCTTAGAAACTCCTAATGAAAATATTTCAAAAGAAGATAAACTAATTATTCGTAATAATGCCAACAGATTATTCGATTGGTTAATCAATTATTAGATCTTTCAAAGCTTGATGCAAAAAATTTAGAATTAAATCCTAATAAGGGAGATATATTTGGATTTTTAAGAGCGGTTGGTTCTGCGTTTACATCTTATGCAGATCAGAGAAGTATAAAATATTATATTAATATTCCTGAAGTCAAGCTAATGACGATGTTTGATCAGGATAAATTAGAAAAAATTATTTATAACCTTTTATCGAATGCTTTTAAATTTACTCCAATTAACGGAGAGATTTCATTTAATACTTTTTTCAATAATGATTTTCTAAAAATTGAAATATCAGATACAGGTATTGGAATTCCATCCGAAAATCTACCTTTTGTTTTTGATCGCTTTTTCCAATCTGATAACTCTTTAACAAGAGAATATGAAGGAACAGGCATTGGCCTTTCCTTAACAAAAGAATTAATTGTATTGATGAATGGAAATATTGATGTTGAAAGCAAGCCTGGCTCAGGTTCTAAGTTTACTATTGAAATACCTGTTAAAGAAATCCCGGGAGCAATGGATGAATCTGAACCAAACGAATTCAAGCCTCAATCATTTTTTATAGAAACACCAGTTGATAAATCATTAACAGAAGTTAAAGAAACGGATAAACCAGAGAAACCGATTATATTAATTGTAGAAGACAATAATGATATGAGAGGATTTATAAAAAAACAATTAATACAAGGCTACAATATATTAGAAGCTTATCATGGTGAAGATGGTTTGAAAATTGCCAAAAAGGAAATTCCCGATTTGATAATAACAGATCTAATGATGCCTAAGATGGATGGTATGGCTTTATGTAAAAAATTAAGAGATGATGAATATACAAGTCACATTCCGGTTATAATGCTTACCGCAAAAGCCGGCCAGGAAAATAAAATTGAGGGATTAGAAATTGGAGCCGATGATTATTTGACTAAACCGTTTGATCGAAAAGAATTGCTTGTAAGAATAAATAATTTAATTCATCAAAGACAGGAACTGCGCAAAAAATTCAGTCGTGAAATTGTACTGCAGCCAAGAAACATAAATATCAGCAGCATGGATGAGCAATTCCTTAATAAAGTGGAAAATGTTTTTGAAAAAAAGCTTTCTGATGAAAAATTTGGTGTCCCACAAATGCAAAATATACTTGGAATGAGCAAAACACAATTGCATAGAAAAATGAAAGCATTAACTGATCAAGCCCCAGGTGAATATCTAAGAAATTTTAGGCTTCGAAGAGCCGCTCAATTAATTTCCGGCAAAAGTGACAGCGTTACTCAAATTGCATACTCTGTGGGATTTAATAATTTATCTTACTTCATTAAATGCTTTAAAGAATTATTTGGTGTTACTCCATCTGAATATAATCACCAAAATATCAAAAAGTAGAATCATTCAACCAATTAGTCATTCTCTTGTTCCATAGATTGAGTTTAAGAACAATCATTCATTTTTTGCCCGAATTACCAATATTTATAACCATTCAATAAGACATTTAGCTGCAATAATCTTTAAAAATTGATTATTGGAACTATGGTGTTACAATTTGGAACCTATCTGTTAGAGGTTCAGAATTTAATTCTGCAAGTTTTCACTCATTAATATCCTATTCCAAAACCAATCGACCAGAGAAAATTCAGAACTTAAGAAGTTCATAAAAGAAAAATTTTTCTTTTATGAATTTTCAAATGTCAGTGAAATTTGACAAACCTATTGCAGGAACGTCAATTATCATGGTTGGTTTGAAACGTATGTATTATACATAAATAAATGGAGCTTCAAAGATGAGAAAAAATGGAAAAATCTTTTTATTGGTTCTAATAACTATTTCACTTCTTTCTATTAAATCTTTTTCACAAAACGAATTTTTAGATCCAACATTCGGACATAGTGGAATTGTAAAAACTGCAGTAAATACTTTTGATACTGAAAATCAATCAAATTCAGTAATATTCCAGAGTGATGGAAAAATAGTTGCTGCGGGTTTCTATATCAATTTCAATTCAAAAAAAAGCTTTGCTTTGGTTCGCTACAATCCTGACGGTTCTTTAGATTATTCATTTGGAATAAATGGAGTTGTAACCACACTCATTGGGGATGGAGATTGCGAAATCTATTCTCTTGCAATTCAAAGAGAATCGGAAAACAGTTCAGAAGAAAAAATCATTGCAGCTGGATATGTCAATGTTCAAAATCAAGGTAATAACTTCGCTATGGCACGCTACAATTCTGATGGAAGCCTTGATAATACATTCGGTACTGATGGCAACGGCACAGTAATTACAAAAGTAAGTTTTCTTGATGATGCTGCGCATTCAGTTGTAATTCAAAATGATGGGAAGATAATATTAACAGGTTCCGCTAAATTTGGTAACAATAATGATTTTGCAATAGTTCGTTATAATCCCAACGGAATACTTGATGAAAATTTTGGATCTAATGGAGGCATAATTAAACTTGATGTTTCCGGTAACTCAAAGGATGATTTCGCCTATTCTGCTGCAATACAAGATGATGGAAAAATTGTTATTGTTGGTTTCTCGGCAACAGTTATAGGTACTCAAATAGTTCACTATAATTCTGATTTTGTTTTGGTTCGATATAATGCCGATGGTACCCTGGATAGCGACTTTGGTGCAAATGGAACAGGGACTGTAATAACTCCCGGGATTTCGGATTTTGATTATGCTTATTCAGTAGTTGTTCAGAAAGATAGTAAAATCGTTATAGGAGGTACTTCAAAATCTGGGAACGATTATGATTTTGCTTTGCTCAGATATACTTCTGATGGAATGCTTGACAATACTTTTAATGACAGTGGAATGGTTGTTACGCAGGCAGGCTCCGGCGATAACCAAATAAGGTCAATAGCTTTACAGCAAATGGATGATGGTACGGAAAGTATTTTAGCGGCGGGTTTCTATTTTAATGGTAATGATTATGATTATACTATTGAACGTTATAAATCAACCGGAGAATTAGAAGGGCAATTCGGAGGTTCATCAGAACATATAATCCCTGGAAAGGCGATTAAGATTGGAGAGTCAGATGACAAATCATTATCCATGTCTATTAAAAAAAATCCCGCTAATGGAAATATAGAAAAAATTGTCCTTGCTGGTTTCGCTAATAATGGAACTAACAACGATTTTGCCTTAGCCTGCCTTAATCCTGATGGAACAGTAGATACAAGCATTGGAACAAATGGTACTATGACTACAAAAATGGGTGAAGTAGAGTCTGAAATTAATGCCCTGGCATTACAGACAATCGATGGGGAAGAAAAAATTATTGCGGCCGGTTATGCTATTAATGCAAATGATAAATCCAAATTTGACTTTGCACTTGTGCGTTACAAAAAAGATGGGACTCTTGATAATTCTTTTGGTGTGAATGGAAATGGATTTGTAACAACATCTATTGGGGGTTATGATAAAATTCACGCCATGGTATTACAGGGTGATGGAAAAATTATTGCCGGTGGCCAAAAAAGTCATAGTGAATACGATGCTGCATTAATCCGCTATAGCCCGGATGGAATTATAGATAGCTCCTTTGGTATTAACGGAAACGGAATAGTAAATCCTCCAATTCAAATAGCTTCTGCATTACTTCAAAATGACGGGAAAATTGTTATCGCAGGTGGTTTTGATAAAAATAATACTTTGGGATTTGCCGTCGCACGATATGATAACAACGGAAACATCGACAATACATTTGGATTAGAAAAAAATGGGATGGCATATACACCCATTAAACTTCAAAAAAATGCTTTAGCTTTATCAGGTGCAATTCAAAGCGATGGTAAAATAATTGTTGTAGGCTCGTATTTGGAATCTATAGATGATAATGATATAGCCTTGGCTCGATTTAATGCTGATGGTACCCTGGATAATTCTTTTGGAGAAAAAGGAATTGTTACTACAAAAATCGATACTGCTAATGATTTTGGAGTATCTGTAGCCATACAAAATGATAATAAAATTGTTGTTGGAGGAGGTGCAATCATAGGTAATGATTATGATTTTGTTTTAGTCAGGTACAATACAGATGGCAGCCTTGATGATTCTTTTGGGAAAAAAGGGATTGTTACAATCCCGCAAACCGGAACTGATGAAATTATAACTTCTATCAAAATTCAAGAAGAAAATGGAGTTGAAAAAATAAATGCTGCTGGATATATCATCTTCAATTCAGGAGAGCCAGGGCAAAGAGTTTATTTCAATATCGAACGTTATAACGGTGATGGTTCTATTGATAATTCTTTCGGAACCAATGGACAAATAATAACTGTTACAAACCAAACCTTTGATGCTATAACTTCAATGATTCTACAGAAAGATGGGAAAATTATTGCAGGAGGATATACTCAAGCTCCGGGAGGAGACAGATCTTTTTTCACTTTATCGCGTTACAATAGTTTTAAAATTACTAGTATTGAAAATCAAATTTCAGAAGGGATACCTTCGTCATTTTCGCTTGAGCAGAACTATCCAAATCCGTTTAATCCGGTCACGACTATAAAATATTCAACCCCCTCCTCCGCTGTAGAGACGCATAGCAATGCGTCTCTACGAATAACTTTAAAGGTTTATGACATACTTGGAAAAGAAGTTGCAACTCTCGTTAATAAAAATCAGCCGCCTGGAAATTATGAAGTTGAATTTAATGCTTCAAATCTTGCAAGCGGGGTTTATTTCTACAGGCTTCAAGCCGGTAATTATACACAAATGAAGAAACTCGTTTTACTTAAATAATAAAAAGGAATCTCTTCAGGTTATGGCTTTTGTACAAATTTATATTAATAATTTTTAGTTCATTTTGTTAAAGCAGTTCAGAAACAACAAAAAATGAATGAAAATTGAATAAAAAAATTGAAGATTTAGAAAATAAAAATGTCTATTAAAAGACTGGAAAAGTTGGATGATAAGAACAATAAAGAAAATCATTTTCCAAAAAAATATTTTTTATAAAACTAATTATCCCTTTAAAATAATTTCTTAATAATATTTTCACCTTTAGATGAGGTTTGTATGAAACGAAATTCACTGGCAATAAGTAGAGCCCAATTGCATCGCAAATTAAAAGCAATTACCGACCAGGCACCTGGAGAATTTATTAGGCGTTACAGACTTGAAAGGGCTGCTCAGCTTTTTAAAAATAAAGGTGGAAATGTAACTGAAATTGCTTATGCTGTCGGCTTTGGTAGCCTTTCATATTTTACCCGTAGTTTTAGAGAACTTTTTAATCAATCTCCTTCAGAATACGTTTCCCAAAACAATCCAGATAAAAAGTAATCTCATTTTCCACACAAATTTAAATTGTTCAAAATCCACGATAATAAAGATAATAAATGTTTAACAACCTTCTATTTTATGCATTTTCTGATCACATGAGAATATAGTACAAACTTTTGTAACAATAGGGCAAGCATTCTCAATTTTCAATTCTTACGTTTGAAACAATTCGTTTTGTCATCCGATTTTAAGTTTAGAAATCAAGCTTTTATAAACTGAACACTATAAAATCATCTCATTCCGACCATATTAAATAATTAATTGATTAAGAAATCAGACAGAAGTAATGTCTGTAAATACAATAGTTGATTTTTGAAATGGAACTATCAGTAGTTAACTAAATATTTTTAATAATTTATAAGGAAGAGAAAGATGAAAAAAATTAAGCATTTATTATTAAGAACAAAATTAGCACTTGTAATTACGATCCTTTATATATTTATAGAATCATGCTCATATTGCCCTCCGCAAATGGATTCAATTTGTTATTTAACCCGCAAAGAAAAGTTAAAAGAATTAACGGATAGTCTTAAAACAATGGTTTTCGAAGATCCAAATACTATAATTGTTTTTCATGGGTCTGGATGTGCCGAATCAAAAAATAATGGAACACAGGATGTTATTAGAGTTAATGGAATGCAGGATATTCCTGTATATGCCACTGATGCTATGGTATTTCTTAACGGATGGCATTTAAAATATCTTCACGATGATCACCATGTAGCAGGCTTTGGGACTGCAATAAGCAATATCAAGTTAGCTGACAAAACAGATAATACAGGAAGAATTCTAACCTGGCAGGCTGCAGGTGTTCTTTCTGATGACAACTTCGATGACTCCTATCAATGGTGTTATTTTTATACTGTTGTTGCCTGGAATCGTCAAAATCTTGACTTAGTTGTTGATCAACGAGATGGTTCATGCGATTCACACGATCATCGCTCTGCAAATTATTACTCAGCAGAAAATGTCTTTGCATATACCTCCTTAGCCTCATTCACAAGCTTTCTTCATAACACTGATTTCATTGATAGGAATGTAGCAATTTTACCGAGAGGATTTGGATTTTCTTTTGACTGCAGAAATGATCATCATCTTCTTCAGATAGGCTATAACCTTGACCACAGTGAAAAATATATTGAACAAGGAAAAAATTATTATAAAAGATTTGAAATTGTTTCTCCTTTTCAAAATGATTCAGCAGGCTGTGTTGACTCAGGTTTTGTTAGCTGGGATACTTATTCAATATTCAAAGATGATGATGTAAAAAGAAATTATTTATTCGGAGAATTAGTTTCCGGGTTTGCCGGAAAAGATTTAAATATTATTCAACCGCCGTATTCAATACTTCCTAAACAAGGCACGCATGTAGACATTGCATATCAAGGCGGAATAAGAACACAAAAATTCACAATTAATCATGTCCCTTACAAATATGCTATTCCTGCTTTAACAGGATGGAATTTGGAATATGTTGATAATGATCAGCATGTAAAGGAAATAGGTGCCTGGATAGATGAATTTCACTATGATAAAGATCCAAATCTTCAAACAGGAACTTTACATTATACTTTAAAATCAGTGATGATTGATAGGGATAAAGAACCGGATTTTAAGGTAACCCATAAATCAACCATATTAGGAATAGGAACTGAAACAGGATTAGCAAATCAAAAATCGCCCGACTTAATCCCTTTTAGCCCATCAGGAACTGATCCATCTGCATTTTGCAGATTTGAAGGAAATGGAAATTTACTTAGAGTTACCATAAAAAATCAGGGTAATGCAGATGCAGGCGCATCAAAAACAAAAGTAACATACAGTAATGCAAATAGTACGGCTTTTACATTAGACACTCCCCCAATTCCAGCCGGTGGTACTGTTGATCTAATATTTAGAGTTCCTTCCGATTGCTTCAGTCCGGATTGTTCCTTCAAAATCACAGTAGATTCAGAAAACCAGGTTGATGAATTAAACAAACAAAATAATAGCAAAAATGGTGGATGTATTGGATGAAATCATATATAAAATTAATTCTTTTTCAAACTAATTATTTCTTTAAAATAATTTCTTAATAATATTTTTCACCTTTAGATGAGGTTTTTATGAAACGAAACGCACTTACATCAATAATTTTTCTTTGCTCTATTTCCTTTTTGTTTGCTCAACAAGCAAAAAAAAATAAAACTGTTACAGAAAATGAAAAAAACAATATTTCAAATAAATCAGAAAAAACTCAATCAATTAATGATAAAGTTTCATTTAAAGATGGAAGTACAACACTTCTTGAAATTAACAGTGAAGGTTCTGCCGGCTCGTTAATTTTACCAAGCGTTGGTAGTGCGTTAAGCGGTAACAAACTTTATAACAATGGCGGCAATCTTTTTTGGGGAGATACTAAATTAAATGGTTCAGGTGGAGCTTCTATTTTGAATGACCTCTCAGATGCAAAATATATCGGGCACAGTCTTTTTTTAGGTTCCGGTGCTGGGGACAATGATGATGGAACAGATAATGGAAATACAGGAGTTGGCTATATAGCACTTCAGCATAATATCTCCGGAGCTGCTAATACCGCATTTGGTGGTTATGCACTTACTTCTAATACTTCCGGCTTTGGAAATACAGCAATTGGTTATGAGGCACTTGCAATAACGTAACGGGTAATGGGAACACTGCTGCCGGTTTTCTTGCACTTTATCATAATAATGCAGATAGCAACTCTGCATTTGGTTATGCAGCACTTTTTTCCAATACAACTGGACATGAAAATACAGCAATTGGTACCCGTGCACTTTATTCTAATTCAATTGGGAGTGACAATATAGCAATTGGCGAAGAAGCACTTTATACAATACAACCGGGGTTTATAATACGCAAATGGATATCAAGCCCTTTACCATCATATCGGTGGAAATAAATGTAGCAATTGGTGAAGCGGCATTATGGTTTAATAAAACCGGAAATATAATACGCAGTTGGTAACTTATCTGGGCCAGAAAATATAATTTAAGTACTGAATACACACTGCTATAGGGTATGATGCTACTGCAATCTGCTGATATCAAGTTAGAATTGGCAATTCTTTAATCAGTAGCATTGGAGGTTATGCTCCTTGGTCTAACCTTTCTGATGGGCGATTCAAAAGAAATATTATGGAAAATGTTTCCGGCTTGAATTTTATCTTAGGATTAAGACCGGTTACCTTCAATTTCGATATGAATGCCATTTCAAATAAGCTTCAAGAAAATATTACTTTCGATAAAAACGGTATTGAGAAACATATTGAAGAAAGTCCGAAAATGATTCAAAGCAGGGAGAAAAAGTCTAAAACAAGAAGAGTTGGTTTTATAGCCCAGGAGGTTGAGTCCCTTGTAAATAAATTAGGAATAGATTTCGACGGAGTAGAAAAACCGGAAAATGAAGATGATTTTTACAGATTAAGATATTCTGAATTTGTTGTGCCTTTAGTTAAGGGTATGCAGGAACAGCAAAAAATGATTGAAGAGCTTAAGAATGAAGTTCAAGAACTTAAAGACAAATTAAATAACCTTGCCGCTCAAAAATAGAAATGAAACTTATTCGATTTTTTAATTAAAAGTATGGAGACTTTTATGATACTCTCTAAAATAAAATTCATATTATTTCCTCTTATAATATTTATAGTTCATGTTTCTGCTTATGGAGGAATTGACTTAGAACTAAATAATAATATGCAGATTGAAACAACTGGAGCATCAAAGGTTGAACTTTCTGGTAATTTAATAGAAAATGGTAGCGGCCACTTGAAAGGTATTTTTTCATCCGGCGATAGAGATACAATAACTAATTTCAGCGGATTGACTTTTTCATCCCCATTAAAAGGTAACATAACATGTCTAATCGGAACTCAATATTCAGGAACAGGTACAAATTTCACACGCTATTATGAAATTGAAAACAAAAGTACGAGTTCAGATTTAAAAACAAATGTTACCATTATTACAACTACCGATGAAGCAGGAAGCCTTACCGGGCCGTTTTTTATTTACACAAAGAACGGTAACAGCTGGAAAGGATACGGTTTTGGTTCTACAGGAAACACTATTGGGGCAGATACAATTACATTCCCTAAAAACTCACAAACAGACCTCATAATCTCCGAAGGTGTTGGTGTTAAAGTAAAGATATTTTTAGAAGGGCCTTATAATAAAAAAGACCACAATATGAATACTACCATCAATGGTGATATTCCTCTAACTTCTCCATACTCAGAAGATTTCAGGACAGCTTCTAATAAACCATCAACCGCCGTTGACTGGGTTCTAGTCCAGCTTCGGGATGCGGCAAATCCATCAACTATTATTGCTTCTCGTTCAGCTTATTTAAACTCAGATGGAAATTTAATAGATGATAATGCGGCCTCCGGAAGAGGAATAGGAATAGCCGCTCCTCCAGGAGACTATTATGTTGCTATAATGGATAGAAATCATCTCGCTGCTATGACAGCAAGTATTCAAAATGACTTAACCTGGGGATCAGCATCGACAGTATCAACTTATAATTTTACTTCAGCAAGCAGTCAATTTTATGGAGGCAGCGCTGGAGCTAAAGAAGTAGAATCCGGTGTTTGGGGAATAATTGCAGGAGATGTTAATCAAAGCTCATTTATAAACTCGGGAGACTATGTAACTACTCAAACAGAAATTGGCTCTAGCGGATATGTAAATGGGGATTGTGATTTTAACGGGTTAGTAGATTCGGAGGATTATGTAAAGATTAAACAGAATGTAGGCAAATCTTCAGCGGTACCATTACCTTAAATATTTTTATTAAGGAGTCAACATGAAAAATTCATTTCTTCTAATATGTACAATTATAATTTTAGCATTAACAATCAAACCTATAATTGCAGGTAACGTTACTGTTACTCTGAATGGGGTAAATCCCTTAACAATAAAAATTAAAGGGAGCCCTAAAAATGAAGATGCCCCAAACATAAGCTTTTATTTATATTACGGAGACGATGCAACCACATCTCTTTCCTTAAATGGGGTAGATGCGTCACAACTGGAAACTAATTTTGGATGGGGGACCAGTTTCAGAACAGAGGGAATAACTAACGGAAACTGGACAAAAGACGGACATATTTTTACTCATAGATTGCTCTATGATAATTTCAACGGCGGCACTGATGATGATTTTTGGCCAACCTCTGAAGTTAATGCTGTTGCAATTAATTTTTCTGCTGTAGGAAACGGGCATGCTTATTTTGAACTTACTGATGCTTATGGCTTAGTAGATTATTTGGGCAATCCACGCGCTGTTACTATTGATAATCAAGGTGCTCCACTGCCAGTCGAATTAATTTCTTTTAATGCTGAAGTAAACCAGGATAAAGTTAACTTAAAATGGACGACTGCTACGGAACTAAATAATTATGGCTTTGAGATAGAAAGGCAGTTTAACAACAAACAATCAGAAGGAAATAATCAGAACTGGAAAAAGGTTGGCTTTGTTGCAGGCAGCGGCAATAGCAGCTCACAAAAAGAATATACCTTTGTAGATAAAAACCCTGTCGGTGGAAGCAATTTTGATTATCGGCTTAAACAAATTGATAAGGATGGAAGCTTTTCATATTCGGATGTTATAAATGTAAAAGTAATTCCCTTGCAATACATGCTCTTCCAGAACTATCCAAATCCTTTTAACCCCACAACAAAAATAAAATATTCAATCCCCTCTTCCGATTTAGAGACGGGGCATCCCGACAAATCGGGACAAGTTGCCCCGTCTGTACAATTAAAAGTTTATGACATACTTGGAAAAGAAGTAGCAACTCTTGTTAATGAAAAACAGCGGCCCGGTAATTACGAAGTTACTTTTAATTCATCAAAGCTTGCAAGCGGAGTTTATTTCTACATACTAAAAACTAAAAATGTTACATCGGTAAAAAAAATGATCCTTCTCCGTTAATTCTAATTAAAGAAAATTATTCAATTAACAATTAATGGAAATTACTTATTAAAGGATTACTAATATGAAAATTAAGATCAAATTAATTCTCGCTCTTTTCTTGATTGCAAATCTGAAACTAATCTACCCTCAAGCAGGGCAGTTAGATACAACATTTGGGCAAGGAGGTATTGTTACTAATACTATTAACCACATCAGGCAAAACAGTCATACAAGGGCAATTGTAATCCGAAATGATGAAAAAATAATAATAGCAGGGTCTTCAAATAATGATTTTTTGGTAATGCGTTATAACCGGGATGGAAAATTAGATAACTCTTTCGGATTAAAGGGAATTGCTTCTACAGATGCTGGAGGCTCTGATGAAGCCCGATCTTTAGCAATACAAAACGATGGAAAATTAATCGCTGCAGGTTCTTCGACTAAGGAAGGAAGGGATTATTTCGCTTTGGTTCGTTATAACGAAGATGGGGAGAGGGATTACTCATTTGGAAATTATGGAATTGTTGTAACTCCGTTAGGAGTTAGCTCTTACTCAAGCACGGTTTTAATACAACCGGATGAAAAGATAGTTGTCATAGGTTCTTCTAAACCAAATAACCAGGGTGATTACAATTTTGCGTTAGCAAGATACAACTCTGATGGAAGTATAGATGATACATTTGGACATAATGGAGCGGTATTTACGACAATAGGAACAGGTTATTCATTTCCATATTCAGCACAGATTCAAATGGATGGAAAAATAGTCATAGCCGGCTATTCCAATCAGGAAGGCAAAAAAGTAATTACATTGGTGCGATATAAAACAGATGGAAGTTTAGATAATACATTTGGATCAGCAGGTGTGGTAATAACCCCAATTGGAGTTTCTGACAGCGAAGCTCGATCTGTTGCAATTCAAGAGGATGGAAAAATTGTAGTTGCCGGAGATTATTCCAACGGTTTTAATAATGATGATTTCGTAATTGCTCGCTATGATTCCAATGGGACTCTTGATTTTTCTTTCGGAACAAATGGTATAACACTTACACCAATTGGAGAGCATAATGATGAACCGAACTCAGTGATAATACAAAATGATGGTAAAATTATAGTAGCCGGATCGACATATAACGGGTCAGATCGAAATTTTGTATTCGTTCGTTACAACTCTGACGGATTATTAGACAATACATTTGGAATGAACGGGATAAAAATAACAAATGTAGAAGGCTCTGATGAGACTCCTTATGATATGGTATTACTCAATAATGGAAAGTTTATTGCAATGGGATATTATTCAGATACAAGCGGCGAAAATTCTATAACAATGCGTTACAATGCAGATGGGAGCTTAGATAATACATTTGGAGATGATGGAATTGTAAGAACCGAAGTTGAATTTTCCTATGAATATACTACTTCAGTAGTATTGCAAAACGAGAATAATAAGGAAAAAATAATAACACTTAGTAACACCTATGGCATCCATGGTGACTTTGCTTTATGTCGCTTTACCCCGGATGGTAGTTTGGATAACACATTTGGAATAAATGGGAAAACAATTACATCAATCACAGATTCATCCAACGATAATTTTGAAACCGTGCTCATACAAAAAGACGAGAAAATAATTGCAAGCGGTTCCACATATATCAACAATGAGCGCCACTCAGTTGCCGTTCGTTATACTTCAGATGGGAGTTTAGATGAAACCTTTGGTATGAATGGAATTGCGCTTCTTCCGGCAAATAACTCAATTAACTATGTTTATTCGGCAGCAATTCAGAATGATGGAAAAATAATAGCTTGCGGGTATTCTTATATTGGTGATAGCGCTGGGTTTGCAGCCGTTCGTTATAATACAGATGGAAGTTTTGATAATACCTTCGGACCAGAAGGAGTACTGATAATCCCAATAGGGAATTCATTTTGTGCTGCGATTTCATCTGCAATTCAGGGTGATGGTAAAATCATATTAGCTGGTTATTACAGAGATGAAAATAAAGATAATTTTGCATTAGCGCGCTGCACTGTGGAGGGAAAATTAGACAGCACATTCGGGGTGGGAGGAATTGTAACCACATCAATTGGAAGTAGTACTAATAGGTGTTACTCAATACAATTACAAAAGGATGGTAAAATAGTAGCGGCAGGTTCTTATGGTGATATCCATAATAGTGAAGCAGCGCTTGTACGCTACAATTCAGATGGAAGTTTAGACAGCACCTTTGGAACAAATGGAATTGTCTTTACACCCACGGCAGATTCAGCAGCTATTGCATATTCGGTAAAATTGCAGGATGACGGGAAAATTATTGTCGGGGGATCGGATAAAAATGAATCATATCTTACTATAAGGTATAACAGTGATGGCAGCCTTGATCCAACATTCGGATCAAATGGCATTAAAACAGATAAATATGGCGCTTTTAATAATATTATAAAATCAATTGCTATACAGAAAGATGGAAATATTATTGCTGCCGGCACGTCGATTAATCAAGATGAAACAATGTCTGTGAATACAATAATTCGTTACCTTGGAGATAGCAAAACTACAAGCTCAACAGACAATAATGATAAAATAATACCCTCCTCATTCAATTTATTTCAGAATTATCCAAATCCATTCAATCCAAACACAGTTATAAAATGGGAACAACCAGCCAATAGTCATGTTCTTCTCAAAGTATACGATTTATTGGGAAGAGAAGTAGCAACTTTAGTAAATGAAGAAAAAGCCGCAGGGAATTATAAAGTTACATTTGATGCAAAAAACCTCGCCAATGGAGTTTATTTCTACAGTCTCAAAGCTGGTAATTATTCATCAGTAAAAAAAATGATACTGCTCAAATAGTGAAAATGATTTAATAAAATTTTTACGAGGTCAAAATGAAATATATAAAAATGACAACGATGCTTTTTATTTTTTTAACATTTATATCAACTACAAAAACCATATTGCCAAAGGATGGAGAATTAGACCCGACTTTTGGACAGGGTGGAATTACTACAGCCTCGCTTTATTCGCAAGGAAGTTCTGAAATAAACTCTATAGCAATTCAAGATGATGGAAAGATTTTAGCTGCAGGTTATACAACTATTAACGAAACATTTTTCCGTTTTTCAATAGTCCGTTATAATACCGATGGAACTATGGATAATACTTTTGGAACTAATGGTATTGTTAATACAAATATAGGCGACATTGCCTTTGCGAATTCAATTGCTTTACAAAATGATGAAAAAATAATTGTTGCTGGTACTGCCTTGCTAAATGGCGAAAACAAATTTGCTGTTGTTCGTTATAATACCAATGGAGCTTTGGACAATTCTTTTGGCGATAATGGAATTGTGTTAACGCCTATTGGAACAAGCGGTGCAACACTTACTTCAACAAAGGTTCAACAAGATGGAAAAATTCTTGCTGCAGGGCATTACTACAATGGAAGCAATGAGGATTTTGTTCTAATCAGATACAATACTGACGGATCTTTAGATAACAATTTCGGAACAAATGGTATTGTTGCAACACAAGTGGGCGCTTCATACGATTATGCTTATTCAATGGCGATTCAAAACGACGGTAAAATTATTCTGGCAGGATCCGGTTTTCAAACTAATGATGATTATGCTTTAGTGCGTTATAATTCAGATGGAATCATTGACAACTCATTTGGAATAAATGGAAAAGTATTCACACAGGTTGGGACATCCACGGACGTTGCAAAATCTGTTTTATTACAGGATGATGGAAAAATTATAGCGGCAGGTTATTCGTACAACGGTGCCAACTATGATTTTTCTATTGCACGTTATGATACCAATGGTTTTTTGGATGAGTCATTTGGAACAATTGGAAGAACAATAACCAACATAGGAATAACAAATGACTATGCATATTCAGCAGCAATCAAAAGTGATGGGAAAATAGTGCTGGCAGGATATTCCAATAACAATAGTGACAATGACTTTGCTATTGTTCAGTACAAGTCGGATGGTATCATTGACAGCTCTTTCGGAACTAATGGAATTGTTACTACTCCTGTTGGTTCATCTAATGATTATGCATATGCAATAGCAATACAAAGCAATGGAAATATATTAGCTGCCGGTTATTCTGAAGCAAGCATGATTCATAATTCTACTGGAAAATTTTTAGCACCTAAAAAGCCAAGTGCAGGTATTGAACATAATTTTACTTTGGTTTCCTACAATCCCGATGGAACTTTAGATGGAACATTCGCAAACTCCGGCATTGCTCTATCCCAAGTTGGAGAATCTTATACAAGTCTGGGCTCAGCAGCTATTCAAAGCAGCGGGAAAATTCTTGTTGTAGGATCGTTTACTTCCCCTAATTCATTGGGCATTGCGCGATTCAATTCTGATGGCACAATTGATAATACTTTTTTAGATAATGGTTCTAAATCTTATTCTCCAGTGACATCATCATTTAGTACGTATACTTCCATAAAAATACAAAATGACAATAAAATTGTACTTGGTGGGTATGTATATTTTAGTGGTCAAAAATCCTCTTTTGTTATCAGTCGTGCTGACTCTAATGGAAATCCGGATCCTAATTTTGGAAATAATGGTTATACTATTACATCCATGGATTCCAGCGTTGCAGTTCAATCATTAGCAATACAAAATGACGGTAAAATTGTTGCTATCGGAAATTCATTTAGTGAATGGAGAAGTTCATTTTATTTTAGCACGGTATAATACTGATGGGAATTTAGACAACGGTTTTGGAAATGAACGGAATTGTTATTACGCCCTCACTTACCGACTATAAACTAGATTTTTCTTATTCCGTTTTAATACAAAATAACGGTAAAATAATTGCTGCCGGAATAGCATCAGATACTACTGAAAATAAATTTGCATTAGTTAGATATAATATAGATGGAAGTGTTGATAGCTCTTTTGGAAATAATGGAATTGTCTTAACATCATTTGAAAATCCATACGTATACCTTAATTCAGCCGCTTTGCAATCAGATGGAAAAATTATTGCGGTCGGATATATGCAAAAAAGCAATCAATATGATTTTGTAATAGTACGATATAAAACGAATGGTAGCTTAGACAGCACTTTTAATACAAATGGAGAGGTTATTTTCGGAAGTCCGGGTCTATACGAAGAAGCTGAATCAGTTCTAATTCAAAATGATGGAAATATAATTATAGCAGGTAGATCGGTTAATGATATTTCCAACACACAAAAAATATTGTTAGTAAGATTAACCGCAAATGGAGGTGGAGATCAAAATTTTGGTGTAGGCGGATTTATTTATACTTCAATTGGCGCATCATATCCTTCCACTTCTTCTTTACTTATGCAAAGTGACGGGAAGATAGTTGTTGCGGGTAATGCTGGTAATAGTAATTTTTATAATGCCTTAGCCTTAATCCGTTATAACAACACACCGCCTCTTCCTGTAGAGTTAATTTCATTCAATGCTTCAGTTCTTGACAGTAAAGTAAAACTAAATTGGACGACTGCTACAGAGGTTAATAATCTTGGTTATGAGATTCAAAGAAGCCTATCCCCAACCCCTTCCCAAAAGGAAGGGGCTTTTGGTTCCTCTCTTCCTTTGGAAGGGGGTCAGGGGGTAGGCTGGGAAAAGATTGGATTTGTAGAAGGACACGGAAATTCTACGACAACAAATACTTATCAATTTATAGATAATAATTTGGTCAAGGAAAAATGTAGCTACCGCCTTAAACAAATTGATTTAGACGGTTCATTTGAATATTCTAAAATTGTTGAAGTTAATTTAGAAGCGCCAATAAAGTTTTCGCTATCACAAAACTATCCTAATCCTTTCAATCCAAGCACAACAATTAAATATTCAATCCCCTCCGCCGCTGTAGAGACGGGGCATGCCCCGTCTGTACAATTGCATGTTTATGATATGCTCGGAAGAGAAGTAGCTACGCTTGTAAATAAAAATCAGCAGCCCGGAAATTATGAAGTAAATTTTAATGCAAGTAAACTCTCAAGCGGTGTTTATTTCTATAAACTCAAAGCCGGGAATTTTATAGCTACAAAAAAAATGATTCTACTTCGTTAATTCTTACAAGCAGTTTAGCTTAATGATATAATTAGAGTTAAATAATTAATAAAGGATTATATAATGAAAAACAAATTTTTATTACTAACACTATTATATTTTTTAATTAACTTTATCGAAATTTATCCTCAAGTCGGGCAATTAGATACTACATTTGGAATTATTGGAGTAGCTAGTTCAATTGCAAATAATTTTACAAAATCCAGCGAACCCACCGCTATAGCATTACAAGGTGATGGTAAAATATTAGTAGAAGGTTTTCTAAGTGGAGAAAAACATATAGTCCTGGTCAGTTATAATTTGGACGGAAGTTTAGATTATAATTTTGGATTAAACGGTAAAGTAATTACCTTTTTCAATAATCAAATTTCAATCTCTAATTCCTTAGCCATACAAAGTGACGGGAAAATTATAATAGCTGGGTCCATATTTAGTGGTGAGAAAAAAGGTTTTATAGTTTTACGCTACAATTCAGATGGTAACCTTGATAAAAGTTTTGGAACGAATGGAATGAAAGAAACATTAGTTGGCAGCTATGTTCGCTCAATTGCGATACAAAATGATGGGAAAATAGTTGTGGGAGGTATTTCTTATTTACCTAATAGTGCTAATTCAGATATCATCTTGCTAAGATGCAACTCCGATGGAAGTTTAGATAATTCATTCGGCACTAACGGTGTTGTCAATACTCACATTGATGGTTTTAATAGTGGTGCAAATTCATTAGCAATGCAAATTGATGGTAAATTAGTAGTGGGGGGATATTTAACCCAGGGAAGCAGTACGTATTTTGCGTTGCTTCGATACAATTCCAACGGGAATTTAGATAATACATTCGGAAATAACGGCTTGATTGGTCAAGTGATTAGAGATGGATCGACATTCAATTCTATATTAATCCAAAATGACAGCAAAATACTTGCGGCTGGTTCCTCAAGAAATGCTGATAGTCTTGATTTTATGTTGGTTCGTTTTAATACAAATGGAAGTTTTGATAATACTTTTGGAAATAATGGGATAATCTTTACGCATATTGAAGACTTAGATGCCAGACTTCAGTCATTAGCAATACAAAAAGATGGGAAATTAATAGCTGCCGGTGATGGTACAGGAAGTAACTTTAAATTTATAATTACAAAATATAACCAGGATGGAAGCCTGGATAGTAATTTCGGAAAGAATGGAGTAGTAACAAATCAGCCAAATGGCATCTATACTTATTTTCGAATAGCAATTCAAAATACGGGAAAATTATTGACAGCATATTCATCTTCTAATAATCTTACTGATAATTTTACACTTTCAGATTATAATTCTGACGGCAGTATAGATAATTCTTTTGGAATAAACGGCACAGTAAGTACTGAAATCGGTCTTCCAAAAGAATATGTCAATTCTGTATCAATTCAAAATATTCAGCAAGATGAAAAAATTATTACTGCCGGGCATAGCTGGAATGGTAATAATTTTGATTTTGCTTTAAGCCGTTATAATTCTAATGGAAGCATAGATAATACCTTTGGAATAAACGGCAATATAACTACTTCAATTGGTGACTCTGATGCTTTTGCTAATTCTGCAGCAGTACAAAGTGACGGGAAAATCGTTGTTACAGGCTCTTCTAGAGATGGAATTAAAAAAGTATTTACAACTGTGCGTTATAATATAGATGGGAGTTTAGATAATACATTCGGAACCGGTGGAAAAGTTATTACACCATTCAGTTCTGAAGACTCGTACGCTAATTCAGTAATCGTACAAAAGGATGGAAAAATTTTAGCGGCTGGACTATCACCTACTAGTTTTGGCCTTAATACATCTACTCACAGTTTTACAATAGTTCGTTATAATGCTGATGGATCGATGGATGCTGATTTCGGAACAAACGGAATAGTCATAAAACGATTTGGCGCATCACTTTCCGAAATCACATCATTAGGAATTCAGGAAGATGATAAGATTATTGCTGCAGGTTTTTCATCCGGTTTAGGTGGAGGAAAGGCATTTGTCATGACTCGATTTAACCCGGATGGAAAAATAGACACCACATTTTCACATATCGGCATAGTTACAACAAGCGTTGGAAAAGTAGAAGGCCTGAACTTCGTTTCTTCAATATCAGCAATAAATTCCGTATCAACCCAGAATGATGGAAAAATAATAGCCTGCGGATACTGTAGCAATGGTGAAAGTGGAGTAGATATTGCAAAGGACTTTGCACTGGTTCGTTATAACACAGACGGAAGCTTAGATAGTACATTTGGTGATAGTGGAATAGTAATGACATCATTAGGTGATCTGGATGATGTTGCTTATTCGTTAACTATACAAGATGACGGAAAAATTATAGCTGGTGGTTTTACAGATTCGGGTATAGATGAAGACTACGCAATAGTAAGATATACTATT